>JBCDBD010000042.1:0-22471 GCA_039184335.1 Bacteroidota bacterium
CAAAAAGGTTCTTCTCTATTTTACGCTGTCATTAACAATATGTCCAATGAACTTATTCCAACGGGCGCCGAAACACCCGAAAATTGCCCGGAAAGACAGGCGAAAACAACACCGATCAATTCCAAAGCGGGTGCAAATATAGAAAGGTTCAAATGACAACACCAAACAATTTTTATGAAAAAAATCAAAAAAAAATCAACATTTTGATAACCAAATGTTTACAAAACAAAAAAAGCCTTTAAAACTATGCGCCTTCACTATCTGCCTCGAATACACAGGATAGCAAACCAAGTTTGCATGCCAAGTATCTTGTAGGCATCAATACAAGATAGTATCTTTGCCCACCTTTGAATCAACGACTAGAATAAATGATTGAAATCACTTTGCCTGATGGTGCCATAAAAACAGTTTCAAAAGGGAGCACCCCATTGGATATCGCTAAAAGCATTAGCGAAGGCCTGGCCAGAAATATCATATCGGCACGTTTTAATGAAATCACCGTTGAAATAACAACGCCATTGAAAGATAGTGGCACGCTTACCTTGTTCACCTGGAACGATGATGAGGGCAAAAAAGCTTTTTGGCATTCCACATCACATATTATGGCACAAGCCTTGGAAGAACTTTACCCCGATATAAAACTGACCATTGGTCCAGCTATCGAAAACGGTTTCTATTATGATGTGGATTTTGGGGAACATTCCATATCTGAAAAAGATTTTCCGGTCATAGAGAAAAAAGCACTGGAAATCGCGAGGGGGAAACACGATTTTAAAATGCGTGAAGTTTCAAAGAAAGATGCCCTTGATTTCTATGAAAAGCAGCACAATGAGTTTAAAATAGAACTTATTGGAAACCTAAAAGATGGTGAAATTACTTTTTGCGACCACAGTACCTTTACCGATTTATGCCGTGGCGGGCATATTCCCCATACAGGTATCGTGAAAGCTATCAAGATATTGAGTGTAGCCGGTGCTTATTGGCGTGGCGATGAGAACAACAAACAATTGACAAGGGTGTACGGCATCTCTTTTCCGAAGCAGAAAGAACTAACGGCATATCTTGACCTTTTGGAAGAGGCCAAGAAAAGAGACCACCGAAAATTGGGCAAAGAACTCGAACTATTTACATTTTCACAGAAAGTGGGCCAAGGACTGCCGCTATGGCTTCCCAAGGGTGCCGCCCTCAGGGAACGATTGGAACAGTTCTTGAAGAGGGCCCAGAAAAAAGCTGGATATGAAATGGTCGTCACGCCACATATCGGGCAGAAAGAGCTATATGTCACTTCTGGACATTATGAAAAATATGGTGAAGATAGTTTTCAGCCCATTCATACACCAAAAGAAGATGAAGAGTTTTTACTCAAGCCCATGAACTGTCCCCATCATTGTGAAATTTTCAACAGCACCCCTTACAGTTACCGAGACCTACCTAAGCGTTATGCTGAATTTGGCACAGTATACCGATACGAACAAAGTGGTGAACTGCATGGACTTACAAGGGTTCGAGGTTTCACCCAAGATGATGCCCACATTTTTTGTACCCCTGACCAACTCAATGACGAGTTTAAAAATGTGATCGATCTTTCACTTTATGTTTTAGGTTCTTTAGGATTTGAAAATTTTACCGCCCAGGTATCTGTTCGAGATTTAGAGAAGCCGGAAAAATATATTGGGGATGTTGCGAACTGGGAAAAGGCGGAGCAAGCCATTATCAATGCGGCCGAAGAGAAAGGGCTTGACTATGTCATTGAATCGGGTGAAGCTGCCTTTTATGGCCCAAAGTTGGACTTTATGGTAAAGGATGCCTTAGGTAGAAATTGGCAATTAGGCACCATTCAAGTCGATTATAACCTACCCATACGATTTGACCTTACCTACAAGGGCAAAGACAACGAGTTGCACCGACCTATCATGATACATCGTGCTCCTTTCGGGAGCTTAGAGCGATTTGTTGCCCTTTTGCTCGAACATACTGGCGGAAATTTTCCACTTTGGCTCATTCCACAACAGGCTATCGTACTGCCTGTCAGCGAGAAACATGAAAAATATGCAGAAAAAGTTTTGAATTCGCTGGAAAATCACGAAATTCGCGCGCTCATTGATAGGAGGAACGAGACTGTAGGAAAAAAAATTCGTGAGGCTGAGCTAAAAAAAATACCTTTCATGCTCATCGTTGGGGAACACGAAGAGGAAAGTGATAGCATTGCCGTTCGAAGACATGGTGGAAAAGACCTTGGAAGCATTACTATTAGCGAGTTTGCCAACTTGGTTTCAAAAGAAATAAGTAGTACCTTAAAGTCGTTCTAAAAATTTAAGTTTAACTAAAAATATACGTCATAGCAATACGAAGAAGGTTTAGGCCCCAACCAAGGAGGGAGAATAAAAATCCCCACAATATCAATGATAAGATTACTGCCCCAGAAGTCAGACTTGTGGGCGACAATGTAGAAATGGGTGTTTATCCCATTAGAAAAGCTTTGGCAAAAGCCCAGGAACTGGAGTTGGATTTGGTTGAAATATCGCCAAAAGCCAATCCGCCCGTATGCAAGATTATTGATTACAAAAAATTTCTTTACGAGCAAAAAAAACGTGAAAAGGCCATGAAGGCCAAAGCGACCAAAGTTATCGTAAAGGAAATACGTTTTGGCCCACAGACCGACGACCATGATTATGAATTTAAAAAGAGACATGCAGAGAAATTTCTGAAGGATGGGGCCAAATTAAAGGCATATGTCTTTTTCAAGGGTCGATCTATCGTCTACAAAGACCAGGGAGAGATCCTCTTATTGAAATTGGCCCAAGAATTGGAAGAGTTAGGCAAAGTAGAGCAAATGCCAAAATTAGAGGGAAAGCGAATGACCATGTTCATTGCCCCTAAGACAAGTAAAAAATAAGCGGAGATAAATTTAAATAGGAAAAATGCCCAAGATGAAAACCAAATCCAGTGCCAAAAAGCGGTTTAAGCTAACCGGTTCTGGTAAAATCAAACGAAAGCACGCTTTCAAGAGTCACATTTTGACCAAAAAATCCAAAAAGCGTAAGCTCAAGTTGACACACTCTACATTGGTACATGAGTCTGATGTCAACAGCATTAAAGAACAATTACGTTTAAAATAATTGTTTATTTAACCGGTACATTACTATTAACCCTGGAGTCAGGCTCCAAAAGTTCCTTAAACAAAAGGACGCCTGCTACAAAAAAATGAAACATTATGCCAAGATCAGTAAATTCAGTTGCTTCAAGAGCTAGAAGAAAAAAAGTGATGAAGCAAGCCAAAGGTTACTTCGGAAGACGTAAAAATGTCTGGACAGTAGCCAAGAATGCGGTAGAAAAAGCAATGCAATATGCCTACCGTGACAGAAGAAACAAAAAAAGAAATTTCCGTGCACTTTGGATTACACGTATCAATGCCGGTGCCCGAATGTACGGAATGTCGTATTCACAATTCATGGGCAAAGTAAAAGCCAATGGTATAGCACTCAACCGGAAAGTTCTGGCAGATTTGGCCATGAACCACCCCGATGCCTTTAAGGCCATCGTTGAAAAAGTGAAGTAACAATTTAAACATAAACTTACCCCGCTTATTTAAAATCCCGCTCTTGAGAGCGGGATTTTTAGTTTCCAAATGCGGTGAGTACCAATTTACGACTTGGGGCATGGTTCCGATGTTCGCAAAGATAGATTCCTTGCCAAACGCCCAGGTTCAATCTTCCGTTGGTCAACGGCACTTGAACCGATGACCCCATCAATGAGGCTTTGACGTGTGCGGGCATATCATCGGGTCCTTCGTAATTGTGTACATAGTATGGGGCATTCTCAGGTACCATGATGTTCAAATGGCTTTCGAAATCAACCCTTACGGTCGGGTCTGCATTTTCGTTGATGGTCAAACTCGCTGAAGTATGTTTGATAAAAACCTGGAGCATACCCATTTCAATTTTACTAATTTCAGGAATAGCCGCCAAAACGGTATCTGTGATCAAATGAAAACCTCTACTATGGCGTTTTAATGCTATTTCTGATTGGTAAAATTTCATACTGCCGAAATTAATATAAACTTTACACCAATCCATGGTTTACGGTTACCTTTGCAACTTCAAATTCAAATGAATGGATTTTTCGAAAATTAAAATGGTGGTCTCTGATATGGACGGCACATTACTGAATTCAAACCATGAGGTGAGCGACCGGTTCTTTTCCATTTTTGAGAAACTTAAAAAAAAAGGGATTCTTTTCGTAGCGGCAAGTGGGCGCCAATACCACAGTATGGTCAACAAACTGGATACCATTAAAGATGATGTCATCTTCATCGCTGAAAATGGGGCTTTGGTGAGGAATCAGGACAAAGAACTGTCCTCCACTGCCTTAGATCTGAACATCAAAAACGAACTGCTCCATATTGTAGACAAAATAGACGGGGCCCATGCCATGTTGTGCGGAAAATACAAATCATATTTTGATGGAAAATCAGTGCGGTTTTTGAATCAGCTCAAAGAATACTACTCTGCCTTCGAAGTGGTTGATGACTATAGATCGGTATCGAACGAAATTGTCAAAATAGCTGTTTACCATGCCACCAATGCTGAAGCGTACATCTATCCGCAAGTGGCCCATCTCGAGAATGAAGTCAAGGTAAAGGTCTCAGGGCTTCACTGGGTCGATCTGAACCATGTGGAAGCTGACAAGGGCAATGCGCTCAAAACAGTGATGAAAGAGTTCCATATCGCCCCTCATGAACTCTTGGTATTTGGTGATTACAATAATGATCTTGAAATGCTGGCCCTTACAGAAAATAGTTTTGCTATGGCCAATGCGCACCCAAATGTAAAAGCAGTTGCCAAACATGAAACTACCAGCAATGATGCATTTGGGGTTGAGTTAATTCTTGAGCAATTGCTAAATTCATATTCCCAACTCATGGGGGAGGTCTAACTGTCTGAAAAATTCAGTTTTAGCCTATTTTTTTTACCTTACAATGGTAAAGATGCACAATACACTCAAGTTAACGATTTCGTCAGCCTTTTTAGGATTTACTTTTTGTGGTTGTATCCAGAAAGAAACACTACATCCGGTAACCGTCAAAGAGTTTCGGCAATTTGTAGACCAAACAAATTATGTGACGGACGCGGAAAAGTTCGGTTGGTCTTTTGTGCAGCAAGATATTTTGAACTATGAAATGCTGAATGATGCTACTTGGCAAAATCCTTTTGGAAAAACGTCTGCTAAAGATGGATCACCAGTAACCCAAGTGAGCTATAATGATGCCATAGCTTATTGCAAATGGTCAAATTCAAGATTGCCTAACTATAAAGAATATTGGAAGCTTGTACAACAGGATACAAGAAAAATCAATATCAGTTCGCATGGATTGCAATTGGCAGAACAGGTAAATATCGTTGGTAATGTATGGGACATCACAATTACTGAAAACAAAAGCGGTGAAATTCGTCTAGCAGGGGGATCTTATTTATGCAGTAAGAACACTTGCGACGGTTCAAATCCAGATAGAAAACTTTTTGTAGATAAGACAACTGGAAATTCAAATATCGGGTTTTCTATACTAAAAAACCAATCAAACAGCATGCGATGAGACTTATTCCATTAATGGCAACCCTTTTGCTCTTTGTTCAATCTTCAACAGAATTTGGCAAAAAAAAATCAGCATTAAATTCTGCTCCCCCCAACATTATTTTTATCATGTCTGATGATCATGCCTACCAGGCCATTAGTGCCTATGGTAGCCAACTCATCAAAACCCCCAATATTGATCGTTTGGCCAAGGAAGGAATGTTGTTTACCAATGCCTGTGTCACCAATTCAATATGTGCGCCGTCAAGGGCAACCATCCTTACCGGAACGCATACCCATATCAATGGTAAAATCGATAACCATTTTCCTTTTGATACTACCCAAGTGACTTTTCCCCAACTGTTTCAAGACCATGGATACAAAACTGCCATGTTCGGAAAACTACATTTCGGAAATAGCCCCAAGGGAGTAGATGAGTTTAAAATATTACCTGGACAAGGCAATTACATCAATCCAGATTTTATTACAACTACTGGAGACACCACAAGAATTGAAGGCTATGTAACGGATATAATTACAGACCTTACCATTGATTGGTTGAAAAGGGAAGGTGGAAAAGATGAACCTTTCATGATGATGTACCTTCATAAGGCACCCCATCGTCCCTGGTGGCCTCGTCCAGATAAATTCGCCGAATTCCATAAAAAGACGTTTCCAGAACCCAAGACCCTTTTTGACCAATATGAAAACCGGGGAACGGCGGCGAAAACTGCTGAAATGAATTTACTGCATCACATGATGTACAATCACGATAGTAAAGTAAGGCCTGAGACCATTAAAAAAATGGGAGAAAAGGTGCAACCTAAGGTTATTGAGTACCCCAATGGATTCTATGGCCCTTATCGCAGGGCTACAGATGAGCAAAAAGCCCAATACCGCCCTATTTTGGATGCCATTAATACGGAATTTGAGGAAAAATGGCCCATGATGTCCGAAAAGGAAAAAATGCAATGGAAATATCAGCGCTACATGCAAGATTATCTAGGCTGCATTTCCTCGGTCGATGATAACGTAGGTCGTCTTTTGGACTATTTGGATGAAACTGGACTAGCGGAGAATACCATTGTTATTTACACCTCGGACCAAGGATTCTTTTTAGGGGAACATGGATGGTTCGATAAGCGATTTATTTACAACGAGTCTTTTAAAACACCCCTTATGGCCCGCTGGCCCAATCACATAAATGCCGGTACCGTAGAGACCTCAATGGTCCAAAATCTCGATTTTGCACAAACGCTTTTGGAAGCCGCTCAAATTAAGGCTCCCGACCATATGCAGGGTGAAAGTCTTATGCCCTTGCTTTTGGGTAAAACAGATCAATGGGATAGGAATGCCGTGTATTACCACTATTACGAATATCCAGCAGTACATATGGTCAAAAGGCATTATGGTATTGTAACGGAGGAGTTTAAACTGGCCCATTTTTATCATGATGTTGATGAATGGGAACTCTATGATCGCATTAAAGATCCCAATGAACTCAGAAATGTTTACCATGAGGAAGCGTATCGGGACATCGTAGAAACCCTTAAAAATGACTTGAGCTTACTCCGAAAAAAGTATCAAGATTCAGTTGAACTGGACCAAAAGTTCATTGAGTTATACAAAACCAAGAAATAATAAAGGCTTTTTGGTGCTCAGGTTTTTTGCTTCTTCTTCCTCGCTGCTGGAAATAACACGTTGTTCAATATCAAACGATACCCCGGGGAGGTGGGGTGCAATTCGAGTTCTGTTTTGGGATCGCCCACCCGATGCTGATAATCTTCTGGATCGTGCCCTCCATAAAAAGTAAAGAAGCCTTTCCCTTTGATCCCATGTACATAACGGGCCTCTCCATTAAGGCGGCACTCGCCCAATACCATTACCGTAGGTTTTATTTGGTTTCGGGTGAATGAGGTCGTTTGGCCCATAAAGCCCTTGACCAAAGTAGTATGGTTTTGGGTAAGCATGGTCGGTACAGGATCCCATTTGGCCGAGAACTCCATCAGCGAAAAATAATCCGATTCACGGGGTACCTTTCGTTTTGCAGTCATGTCAATGGATGAAAACTCGTAACGAAGTGGGTTTCGCTCCAAGATAAAGTTGTTGAAGGCAAAAGTTCGTGAAAAGTCCAACTTTCCTTGATAATTCGCATCTGATGGGTCACCATCGAACATGGGCTCACAAATATCGACCCCACTAGCAGCTAGGGCAATATCAAAACTATCTGTTGCCGAGCACATCGCAAACATAAAACCGCCCCCAATGACATATCTGCGAATCTTCTCAGCGACCGCCCCCTTTTGATCAGAAACTTTGTCATAGCCCAATTTCGCTGCACGTTCTTCAGCCAATCGCTTTCCTTCAATGTACCAAGGTGCTGCACGATAGGCACCATAAAACTTACCGAATTGCCCTGTAAAATCTTCATGGTGCAGGTGCAACCAATCGTACAGTGCCAATTTATCCTCTAAAACCTCCTCATCATATATGGTCACATACGGAATTTCGGCATAGGTGAGCACCATAGTGACCGCATCGTCCCATGGCTGGTTGTCTTTTGGGGAATACACTGCTATTTTCGGGGCCTTTTCCAAAATCACGGCATCTTGGTTTTGAGACGGACTACTGATTTCATCTAAAATAGCTTCAGCCTGCACATCAGACAATACCTCAAACGAAACACCCCGAATCTGACATTCTTTACGAATGGAATCTCCATCAGGCAAAAGGAAAGCACCGCCGCGATAGTTGAGCAACCATTGCACCTTCTGTTGCTTGGTCAACACCCAATAAGTGATGCCGTATGCCTTTAAATGGTTTTCTTGGCTCTCTGCATCCATAGGAACCAAGATGACCGAGGCAGAAATTGAAAAAGAAAATATCAGGCAAAAAAATAAAGTTAAGAGAGCGCTTCTAACATGTGTTAGCGACCATTGTAATTTAGAAAGGAATATCGTTATGCTCTTCAGAATCATCGCTGTTATTCATGGTGCTACCAAAAGCTTCATCGGCATTCGGTAAGTCTTTGGTCAAAAATGGATTTTCATCAGCTGCATTCATCTTTGATTGAAATTCAAATGGCAGATCAAAGTCATCTAAATTATCAAATTTACCCAGAGCACCAATAAACTTTAACCTAACATTATCCAATCCCCCATTTCGGTGTTTGGCCACAATGAATTCTGCCTGACCTTGTGTAGGGGTACGCTCTTCATCGTCCCATTCGTCAATTTTATAGTATTCAGGGCGATAAATAAAAGAAACGATGTCAGCATCTTGCTCTATGGCACCTGACTCGCGTAAGTCAGACAGTATGGGGCGCTTGCTGCCCCCACGTGTTTCAACGGCACGTGATAACTGTGACAGCGCAATCACAGGCACGTTCAATTCTTTGGCCAAGGCCTTGAGGTTTCTTGAAATGGTTGATATTTCTTGTTCACGATTTCCCCCTTTTTGGCTGGCACCTGATGTCATCAACTGTAAGTAATCGATAATGATCAGTTTTATCTGGTGTTGTGATGCCAATCGTCGTGCCTTCGCCCTAAGGTCGAATATCGATAATGATGGGGTATCATCAATAAAGAGTGGTGCACTTTCCAATGCCTTGACCTTGACATTCAACTGTTCCCACTCATGTTTTTCCAATCGGCCTGTACGCAACTTCTCTGAAGAAAGTCCTGTTTCAGAAGAGATCAGACGGGTAATCAGCTGTACCGAAGACATTTCAAGTGAAAAAAAGGCCACAGGTATTTCAGAATTGACCGCAATATTACGGGCCATTGAGAGTACCAGTGCTGTTTTGCCCATACCAGGACGTGCTGCTATAATGATCAAATCACTGGGTTGCCAACCTGATGTAAGCTTATCAACCTTGTCAAAACCTGAGGGTATGCCACTCAGCCCTTCTTTATTTGCTATTTCTTCAATGCGTTTCTTGGCTTGGATCACCAAGTTCTGTGCAGTCTCTGCAGATCGTTTCAGATTGCCTTGGGTCACCTCATAGAGTTTTGCCTCGGCAGTATCCAATAAGTCAAAGACATCGGCAGAATCACTGTAGGCATCCTCTATGATCTCATTTGATATTTTAATCAGGGTACGCTGAATATATTTCTGTAGAATAATTCGTGCATGGAACTCGATATGGGCCGATGAGGCCACTTTTTGGGTCAATTTTATCAAATAAAAATCCCCTCCGACCGCTTCTAACCGCCCCTCTTTCTTCAATTGCGCAGAAACGGTTAATAAATCCACTGGTTCAGAGGATTCGAACAATTTGAAGATAGCCTCATACACATAACGATGTGTTTCTTTGTAAAAAACATCAGGGTGCAAAATGTCAATGACCTCATCGACACCTTTTTTGTCAATCATCATTGCACCAAGCACAACCTCTTCTAAATCAACAGATTGAGGTGGTATTTTACCTCGTTCCAAATTGATTAGGGTTGATTTGTCCACTCTGCGGCCTACAATCGGGCTGGGTTTCTCCATGAATGCGAAAGTATGGAATTAACCTTAAGTTAACTTTAATTTTCACTCCCGTGATTTCCACAGGTGTTCAACAAAAGTACTGTTGATAACTAAGAAAAGCTGTTAATAAACCAAAAAATCAGAAAAGTATGACGTTGATAAATTTTCTAAAAACAGAAATATCAGGTTCATCCGTCATATACACCCATATTGGCATATTTTTCCATCCGATTTTTCACCAAATCTTTTGGTGATAACTTTTTCAGTTCCTCGTAATGCCCGGCGATTTTGGTTTTCACCGTATCAAAGGTCTTTTCACGATTGCTATGTGCCCCCCCTAAAGGTTCACGAACAATTTCGTCGATCAGTTTCAGCTTTTTCATATCGGTGGCAGTTAACTTAAGTGCTTCAGCGGCTTGCTCCTTATACTCCCAACTACGCCATAGAATAGATGAACAGGATTCTGGCGAAATCACAGAATACCAAGTGTTTTCGAGCATTAAGACCTTGTCACCCACTCCAATACCCAGGGCACCCCCTGACGCGCCTTCGCCGATTATCACAACGATAATGGGCACTTTGAGCCTTGTCATTTCCAAAATATTCCGTGCTATGGCTTCACCTTGACCGCGCTCTTCAGCCTCAATCCCTGGGTATGCACCCGGGGTATCAATAAAACTGACCACAGGTAGCCCAAATTTTTCGGCAGAACGCATCAACCGTAAGGCCTTTCGATACCCTTCAGGATTGGCCATACCGAAATTTCGGTACTGTCTTGTCTTTGTGTTATAGCCTTTTTGCTGCCCAATGAACATGTAGCTCTGGTCCCCTATCTTTCCCAGACCGCCAATCATTGCCTTATCATCTTTCACATTTCTATCGCCATGAAGCTCTAAAAATGTATCACCGCAAATCGCATTGATATAGTCTAAGGTGTAGGGACGATTCGGGTGCCTTGATAATTGCACCCGTTGCCACGCAGAAAGGTTCTTATAGATGTCTTTTCGCGTTTCAGCCAGTTTTTTTTCAATCTGTAGACAGGTTTCTGTGACATCCACTTCGCTTTCTTCCCCAATGACCATGCATTTTTGAAGCTGTTCTTCAAGTTCTTTGATGGGAAGTTCAAAATCTAAATATTCCATATCACTAAAATTGGGGTACTTTTTATCGTGGGCACAAATATAAAACTTTACTACATACTGCATTCATAAAGCTCCGTTTTGATGTAAAATGTAAGGTACTATCGCTTTGCTTTTTGAAGCAGGTATATGCCGAGAGATCCAAAAATCAAATTTGGAATGATGACCGCCAATAAGGGTGAAAAACCAGATTGTTCTGCCAAGGTGCCAAATACCTTATCGAAAAAAATAAAGATAAAGGCGATTCCAATACCAAATGCCAAGTTGATGCCCATGCCCCCCCTTCGCCTTACCGATGATACGGCTACAGCGGTAATAGTGAGTACAAAAGCTGCTAATGGCAAGGCCCATCTTTTATATTTTACCAAGACATAGGTGTTGATATTTGATGCCCCTTTGCGTTTCTGGTCTTCGATAAATGCATTCAACTCGAAAAGGTTCTTGGTATCGGCCACATAGGAAACTGGGGTCAAATCATCAATTTGAAAGCTGAACAAGGTATCTAACCTTCGCTTGTTTTCAACAATTTCCTTACCCGGTCTGATCTTACGTTTTGAGTATGATGTAAGCCGGTACATGCTATCTTTGGGCACCCATCGAATGTTGGATGCAGAAATCTTATAATCCAATTTTTCATCTTCAGTAAAATGTTCATAGGTAAAATTATAACCTATTTGACGTACTGGATCAAAGCTGCTCACATAGATGTAGTCATTCTCATTCAACTGATTGAAAATATTGGTCGTCTGCCTTAGGTTTTTGCCTTTTTTAAAATACGTATACTCAAACTCATTGTACCCCATACTGGCGTACGGTACTATGAACATACCCATCAAAAAAATCAGCAATGCCACTAAAGTGGCCCCAATCAAATAGGGCCTTAAAAAACGCCAATACGAAACACCAGAGCTCAAAATAGCCACTATCTCTGTATTACTAGCCAATTTTGAGGTAAAAAAAATAATGGAAAGAAAAAGAAAAATAGGGATGAGCAAATACCCAATGACCAACGTGAAATTCCCATAAAATACGATGACTTCGCCCAAAGGGGCCTCATTATCAATAATCTTACCTATCTTCTCGGCCAAATTGGCCATGATACCAATAGGCACAAACAATAGAATCATCCCCAAAAAAGTGAACAAATAGCGCTTTAGAATGTATTTATCAAGAATGCTCAACATCACAGTCTTTTATCCATTTGTTTGACCATTTGGTGCTTCCACTCATAAAAATCACCTGCTAAAATACGTGCTCTTGCCTTTTTGACCAACCACATATAGAATCCCAGATTATGTATGGTCGCTATTTGTTTGCCCAAATATTCATTGGCAGCAAATAAGTGTCTCAAATAGGCTTTTGAGTATTCGGTATCAACAAAGGTGATCCCCATCTCATCTAATGGTGAAAAATCAGACTCCCATTTTTTGTTCTTAATGTTAATGGTGCCGTGCGCGGTGAACAACATTCCATTTCTAGCATTTCGGGTGGGCATCACACAGTCAAACATATCAATGCCAAGTGCAATATTTTCTAAAATGTTGATGGGGGTGCCCACTCCCATCAAGTACCTGGGTTTGCTTTCAGGAAGTATGTTACAGACCAATTCTGACATTTCGTACATCTCTTCGGCCGGTTCCCCGACCGAAAGTCCACCAATGGCATTACCCGCTGCCGCTATTGAAGCAATATATTCCGCAGATTGTTTTCGCAGGTCTTTATATGTCGATCCCTGTACTATGGGAAAAAATGCTTGGGAATACCCATATTGTAAAGGAATTTTTTCAAGGTGCGCAACACATCTGTCCAACCAGCGATGGGTCAAGTGCATCGAACGTTCTGCATAGCCGTGGTCACAGGGGTATGGAGTACACTCATCAAAGGCCATGATAATATCGGCGCCTATCACACGCTGTATTTCCATAACCCGTTCAGGGGTAAAAAAGTGGTGTGACCCGTCAATATGCGATTTAAAATTAACACCTTCTTCGTTGATCTTACGATTGTCTGAAAGGGAGTAAACTTGATATCCACCGCTATCGGTCAAGATATTACGGTCCCAGCCCATAAATTTGTGCAGGCCGCCTGCCTGTTGCAATATGGTTGTACTGGGCCTGAGGTAAAGATGATAGGTGTTGCCCAAAATGATATCTGGGTCGATATCGTTCCGCAATTCACGTTGGTGTACTCCTTTCACCGTGGCTACCGTACCCACTGGCATAAAAATTGGGGTCGCTATAGTACCATGATCTGTAGTTATTGCCCCTGCCCTAGCCTTGGTATGGACATCCTTATGTGCTAATGTGAATTTCAACCCAATGATTAAAGCCGCAAATATAACCAACTCGCTTTCACAATATACTTAACAAAAAAATAAAGTTATGATACGTCTAAATGCTTTGGCCAAATAATCTAAAGCGGTAGCTTGTATACCAACTATAATGCAGTTACTTTTGACAATATCTTAAACTTAAACGGATGGCACGTATTCAAGAACTGCAGGATCTGGTCGTACAGGTCCGCAGAGATATTTTAAGAATGGTACACCGCGTAAATTCAGGACACCCTGGAGGCTCTTTGGGTTGTACTGAATTTTTTGTGGCCCTGTACAATGAAGTCATGGAGTTAAAAGATGGATTTGATATGGATGGCAAGGGAGAAGACATCTTCTTTTTATCGAATGGCCATATCTCCCCTGTCTTTTACAGTGTACTCGCTCGTAGGGGGTACTTTTCTCTTGAAGAACTGAATACTTTTAGACTTATCGATTCCCGTTTGCAGGGGCATCCGACCACACATGAAGGGCTTCCTGGTGTACGGGTTGCCTCAGGCTCTTTAGGGCAGGGCATGTCTGTAGCCATAGGTGCTGCCCAAGCAAAAAAACTGAATGGCGATTCCTACTTGGTATATAGTTTGCACGGTGATGGAGAGCTTCAAGAGGGGCAGAACTGGGAAGCAATTATGTATGCTGCCGGCAATCAAGTGGACAATCTGATTGCTACTGTAGACCGAAATGGACAGCAAATAGATGGTGCCACCGAAGATGTGCTCCCTTTAGGTGATGTAGCTGAAAAATTTCGAGTCTTTGGCTGGGATGTTTTGGAAATAGAGAACGGCAACGACCTGAACCAGGTCATTGCTGGTTTAAATGAAGCCAAATCAAGAACAGGAAAGGGCAAACCCATATGTATAGTGATGACCACAGAAATGGGCAACGGAGTCGATTTCATGATGCATACCCATGCCTGGCACGGCAAAGCCCCCAATGATGAGCAATTGAAAACCGCATTGGCACAAAATCCAGAAACGCTAGGGGACTATTAATTCTTAAGGAAAAAACAAAATGACAACATACACAGACCAAGGAAAACAAGATACCCGAAGTGGCTATGGTGCCGGTATGACCGAGTTGGGCCGTACCAATGCTAATGTGGTGGCACTTTGCGCCGATTTGGTCGGTTCACTAAAGATAGATACGTTTATCAAGGAGAATCCTGATCGGTTCTTTCAAGTAGGCATTGCCGAAGCCAACATGATGGGCATGGCTGCAGGGCTTACCATTGGAGGAAAGATTCCATTTGCCTCCACTTTTGCCAATTTTGCCACGGGCAGGGTCTACGATCAAATACGACAGTCCATCGCCTATTCAGGAAAAAATGTCAAAATATGTGCCTCCCATGCTGGGCTGACATTGGGGGAAGATGGTGCTACCCATCAAATTTTAGAGGACATTGGGATGATGAAAATGTTACCGGGCATGACCGTTATTAATCCATGTGATTTCAATCAGACCAAAGCGGCAACCATAGCCATCGCGGAACATCCGGGTCCTGTTTACCTTCGTTTTGGAAGACCGAAAGTGCCCAATTTTACACCGGTGGACCAAAAATTTGACATCGGAAAAGCGCTTTTGCTGAATGAGGGTACAGATGTGACCATTATAGCCACTGGCCATTTGGTATGGCAATCGCTCTTAGCGGCCGAAAACTTGGAAAACCAGGGCATTTCTACCGAAGTCATCAACATACATACCATAAAGCCCCTTGATGAAGAAGCCATTCTAGACTCTGTAAAGAAAACAGGATGCGTCGTAACTGCAGAAGAGCATAATTATTTGGGTGGTTTGGGCGAAAGCGTTGCTAGAACCTTGACCGGGCACCGTCCAGCACCACAAGAATTCGTGGCCACACACGACACCTTTGGTGAAAGCGGTACCCCTGAACAACTAATGGACAAGTATGGGTTGAACAATAAAGCCATAGAAGCAGCCGTTTTAAGAGTGTTGAAAAGAAAATAATACAGGGTAAACCTTATTTTCAACATTCTAAACGAAACACATCTATGAAAAGAATACTTCTACTGGCTGTGATTTTTCTATTCAGTACAGCCGCCATCGCACAAAGTGGATCAGGTTTTGGCATCAAAGCCGGTCTCAGTTACAATGAAAATGGTGACCTCGTCAGTTCCATAGGGGATGCAGGACAGAATATCACTGAAGGCGCTGAAGGAAAGACCGGATACCATATCGGCATCTTCGGAAAATTGGATTTACCCAAAATTTATGTACGCCCCGAACTGGTATATACCAGAACCAAAAGCACCTATGATATTGCGGGAAGCTCAAATGATTACGATGTTTCAAAATTGGATTTACCCGTTTTATTCGGTATCAAGGTCATTGGGCCCATGCATTTTTTTATTGGGCCGGCTTTTCAATATACCTTGAGCAACGACTTGGATGAATTTGAAATCGAAGACGTTGAAAATGACCTTACCGTGGGGCTGAACGTTGGCGTCGGTGTCAATCTGGGGCGACTTGGTCTAGATGTACGCTATGAAAGGGGGTTCTCTGAAAATGAAGCCAACATCATAGGGGATAATATTGCAGATATCTCAGGAAGGGTCGATTCTAGGCCTTCACAACTGATTTTTAGTGCTTCACTTAAATTCAACAATCGTAAAAACTAGGTCATCTAGTGCTACTTATGGTTATTGGCCCATTTTGACAGCAATAATCAACTATTGTCTTTATCTAAGTAATCGGGCACACCATCGCCATCTGTATCGGGAAAGGTGATGTTGCCATCTCCATCAATGATGATTTCATCCCGTGTATTGGTACCATCCTCATCATCATCAATATCCAAGAAATTCACTGCAGGTAAAAATCCTGCCTCAAGCTCGTCTTCCTCATCTGTATTATCGTCATAAAGAAACCCGTTCCCATCTATATCTTCCAATATCGAGGGTATGCCATCATTATCATGATCGGTAGTATTGATCGTATACAAATCTACCGCAAAGATAAGTGGACTGTATGCAGGAATTGAGCCTGTTGGTGAATTGAACGATCCCAAACCTGAAGGGAATATCATCCATCCGACACCATACTCTTCTACGGAGACCGTTCCATCTGGGTTACCTGTTGTTGCGCCACCTGGTTTGAAATTGGGAACCCCTTCAGCAAATCCCCTAAAACCTTGTAAAGGGCCTTGAATACGGGCCAAATCAAACCATACTGGATTGTTCAGCGCGGCATCAAATGCGGTACCGTCCAATAATGTACCTTCATAGCGAACAAACACAGAGTCGGCCACTGTCGGATTTTCATTGATTCCATCACGTGCCGAAAGGTAGTAATAGGTATGCGGTATGTCTTCTTCTTCTTCCCTCAGATTAAATTCAGAAGAGGAAACATTGATCACAGCAGACGAAACTTGGTCAATCAGGGGTGTTTTATCTTGATTCTCTCCTGATATGGTATCAATCTTGATCTTGAAATCAAAACCGGCGGGGGGGCTTTGAAATTCTTCATAGTTGTAAAAATGGGTCTGTAAAAATTCCCTTATCTCTGCATCATCCTCTATTGCCACATCACCTAACAACAGAGGAGGTACAACTTCAACATTTAAGTTGTCATCACTGCCACAAGAAAAAAATAGCACAGCAAAAAACACCAAAAAAATCGTTCGAATCATATAGCAACTTTTATCATTCAGTCGCGCAAGATACAATTTTCCCCTATTTTTGTTGACCATCTTAGCAAAGATTTGTGTTGCCCATGCGTATTGACAAGTACCTTTGGAGTACCCGATACTTTAAAACCAGAAACTTGGCTACCATAGCCTGCAAAAAAGGGCAGGTAAAGGTCAATGAGGCTGTGGTCAAACCTTCAAGGGAAGTATATGCAATGGATAAGATCAACCTGAGAAAAAACCAAATTGATTATCAATTGACCGTACTTGATATTCCACAAAGTAGGGTCGGCGCAAAAATGGTGGACATGTATCGAAAAGATACTACCCCGAAAGAAGCCTTCGCACATAACGAACTTTTAAAATTTGCCAAAGACCATTACCGGCAAAAAGGACTGGGAAGACCCACTAAAAAAGACCGTAGGGATATTGACGACTATTTAGATGAAACTCCATAAAACCCTGTTATCTTTGAACAATACCATAAAAAAATGAACAGGATCCTATCGCACGAAAAGATTCAGCACAAAATTAAGAGAATCGCTTATCAAATATACGAAGCCAATACCGAGGAACCAGAAATCATTATAGCTGGTATTGAAGGTGGTGGACTGAGCTTTGCGAAGAAGATCAGCAGTGTGTTGAAGAAAATCACCGATGCAGAAATCACCTTATGCAAGGTAAGTATGTACAAAGACGACCCTTTAAAAAGTGGCGTGACCACTTCTTTGGCCCAAGACGATTACAAGAACAAATCAATAGTCTTGATAGATGATGTGCTAAATTCTGGAACCACATTGATTTACGGTGTACACCATTTTTTAAAAACCCCTTTGAAGCAATTGAAGACAGCGGTTCTTGTCAACAGAAACCATAAAAAATACCCCGTAAAAGCAGATTATAAGGGCATTTCACTGTCTACGTCGCTAAACGAGCACATCAGGGTTGAATTCAAGACGAAGGATGATGCCGTTTATTTAGAGTAGTTTGGCTTGGATGTCTTGGACAATTTCATTGACCGTTTTTCCATCACAAAAAATATCATGGTCTGCCTTAAAGTAAAAGGGGCTTCTTTCGAATAAATGCTTTCTGACAAACTCTTGTAAATCTTCTTCTGCAATCGATTGGATTAAAGGCCTTTTTTCCTTTTCAGTACGCAAGCGTTTCACCAAAACAGGTATTGAAAGCCTGAGATAAAATACTTGGTCGGCACTTTCAAGCATGGTTTCCATATTGTTGCCATAACAAGGTGTACCCCCTCCGGTAGACAGCACAAAACTCGGTTTTTCACGCAAAATCGAAATTAGCACCTCACTTTCTTTTTTTCGGAAAAACAGCTCTCCCTTTTGATGAAAGATTTTTGAAATGGAGCATCCAACATTTTCTTCAATAGCATTGTCCAAGTCAATAAACCCATGGTCCAACTTTTGTGAAAGTACTTGCCCCACCGAAGATTTCCCACTTGCCATGTACCCAACCAAAGCTATTTTCATTATATATAATTCATAAAGGTTATAAAAAACAAATTTATCATTATTTCATCTTGTTAAATAGATAATTGATGTTATATTTGCACCCGCTAAAGAGCAAAAGCTACGGAGACCTGATAGCTCAGTTGGTAGAGCATCTCCCTTTTAAGGAGAGGGTCCTGGGTTCGAGCCCCAGTCAGGTCACTTTTAAGAGTCCATAATCATTCAAAAAGTCTGTAAATCTTTGATTTACAGACTTTTTTATTTTTCCTGATTTCATTTGATATCAAATAATGCCACTTTTCGCGGTGCGCAATTCGGTGCACACTTTGCGAATTCAAAAAAGTGCGCACCGCGAAACTGTTAAAATTTCTGATTATCAAGTTCTTACAAATAAAATTTAACATTTTAAAAATCAGTAAAATCACAGTTATGGAAACAAATTCTTTCTCCGTTTTATGCTACATCCGCAAGAGCAGATTAAACCAGCAAGGTGAAGCAGACCTATTTCTAAGGATAACAGTCAATGCTAAGCGATCTGAATTCAGTATTCAGCGCAAAGTAAAGCCCGAAAAATGGTGTTCGATTAAAGGTAGAGTCAAAGGTTCAGGTATTAAAAGTAAAAGCCTGAATCATTATATCGTTGAACTAGAATCAAAAGCCTACAATATTCATTCAAAATTAGTGGTGGAAAAAAAGCCTTACACAGCTGAAACTGTAAAGAATGAGCTTTTAAATAAAAAAAGTGTGACTAGAGCCCTTATTGAGGTTTATGACGAATAATATTCAGATAGAACAATTACTGGACCTAGAGTATTCGTATGGGGCTTACAGAAGGCACGTACGAACAAGAAACCATTTAGCATCTTTTGTCCTGAAAGAGTATAAGCTGAAAGATATTTTCTTAAGGGAAGTAGATCTAAAGTTTATCAGCCGTTTCCACCACTTTTTAAAAACCCAAAATATTGGTAACCAAAACACCATCACCAAATACGTGGTCAACTTTAAAAAAATTATGCGGATTGCTTTTGCTACTAATTGGTTGAACCAAGACCCTTTTTACCATTGGAAAGCGAAATGGAAAAGGGTAGAACGGGATATTCTGACCGAACTTGAGCTTCAGTCTCTTATAGAATAGGAATTTGACATCCCTAGATTGGAACAAATAGCAATAACCGTATTAATTTTAAACACCAATAATCATTGTTGCAAGTAGGGTTTTTTCCCTTTCAATTGTTGTGGATATGTAATTTCTTGTCTCATATTTCGTTTGAAGCTAGGACAAATGGAATGATAAGATTTATGGGCAACTTAAATATTGATCAAATCGTATCCCAATGAAACTTCTTAATCTATTTCCCATTCTGGTCTTTACTGCCATCTCGTGTTCTACTGAGGAAGAAATAACGAATTCCCGTGAGGAGAGTACATCAAATCTTGAACAAGAAAGCCAGAAACTTTTACAAGTTGAGGGGTATACGAATTATGATTTGGTTGGTTTCAATATTTTTGTTGAAGACAAAGCCTTTGAAAATGATGATGCACTTACCCAAGAAGCATTGGATTTATTGGAAAGAAAATTGATTGAAGTAACTGAACTTGATTTGAGCAACACTATTCTGAACCAGCTCAAAACTGTTAATATTTTTGTCGATTGGAAAACATCAAATGGCGCAGCAGTATTTCACCCATCGGAATACTGGTTGGCTCAAAATGGCTACATTTTGGAGAAAACAGAGGCAATTGAAATATCCAATATTCAAAATTTTATTAATTGGACGAACAAGAATCAACCCTTTTTGGTATTGCATGAACTTGCGCACGGTTATCATCATGCTATGTCTGCCAATAGCGAAAAGAGAGCAGCAATAACCGAAGCCTATCAAAATGCCATTAGTTCTGAACTCTATAAAAACGTCAGCTACGATTTGGGAAATGGGAATTACTCTACCGCTTACGAAGCTTACGCACTAACCAGTGAAGGAGAATATTTCGCTGAACTTACGGAAGCTTTATTCGGACAAAATGATTATTTCCCATTCAACAAACAAGATCTCGAAAACTACGATTCAGAAGGCTTTAAAGCCTTGAAAATGGCCTGGGAACAACCTTGAATCCTTCTAAAAATTTGAACAGAGACTTCCTTTGTTTCTAATCCTTTTCATGACTGTTTCATGAGGTGTAGTTCTACCTTTAAGACCGTCTTTTCTGCTTTCTTTCAAAGCTAATTTCACTTCTATTTGGCTTTATTAGATATTACAGATTTGCACCATAGAATTAATAAGTGTCTGTTAATTAGAGTACTAAAAATAGCATTTTTTGTTCATTACTTCCAATAGCTTTATTTGATCATAGTGGCCTCCATGATCCATACGAGTGTAATGTTCATTAGGGTCAACAAGATTAACTAAATAACTCGAGTTTCTTAATTATATCCATATGTTTTTGCTCCATTAAAAACACTTTGCCAGCCCATTCTATCATATCCTGGGTCAAGGGTGTGGTCCCTTCCTTAGCACAAATTTTATGATTAGCCCCTGCGGATGGACTACATCGTATTTATTCGCACAAAACCTTATTATTTCTGAACTTTTAAACCACCTCCCTTTGAAATAAACCCTTTTTGAATCTAATAGTTTGGATGGCTTGAATGATTTAGTTTCTACTCTGATTATGGGAATGATCGGTTCACATTAGTATTTATGAATATTGTTTATGATTTCCAGATTTAATTGCAAGCACAACTGCTTTTATGTACAATAACGTGAGTTCGACGTAAGAAACTTGGTTTAAGGGCAATAAAAAACTGGAATATTTTTTAAAATAAAGTACTGATTTCCAATTCACTAAAAATTATTCCACTCAGGATTTCTTCGAATAAGACAACCCAAATATTCTGTTCCCTAGATGATTTTGCCTTGAATTTGTTCCCTTTTGGCAAAAAAGCCTTCTGCCCCAATGGCAAAAATGTATTAGATGTTCCAAAATGAGCTCCTCCAAGGTAGTGGCCATTCAGGTACTCTTCCATTTCTCAAGTTACCGCAACTTCAAGGATTTCTATACCGGCCATGTGTGCAAGCACCTTAGGGGGTACTTTCCCGATTTGGTGTCCTATAACTGAATGGTCGAGCTCAAAAGGGAAAGCTTTATGCCAATGGCCATATACCTAAAGACCTGTGGGTTGGCCAACTGCACTGGCATCAGTTTTGTCGATTCCACCCCGCTCAGGGTCTGCGACAAAAAAACGGGTCAACCAACACAAGGTCTTCAAGGACATGGCCAAAAGGGGACAGTGTTCCCTTGGTTGGTTCTATGGATTCAAACTGCACATCATCGCCAATGACCAGGGCGGCATGATAGACTTTATGATTACCAAGGGCAATGTGGATGACAGAAGGCCACTATACTTCAGGGCATTTGTCAAAAAACTCTTCGGGAAGCTTTTTGGTGATAAGGGGTACGTTTCAAAAGAACTTTTTACTGAACTCTTTTCCAATGGGGTACACCTGGTCACAAAGCTGAGAAAGAACATGAAAACAAAACTGTTGACACCAATGGCAGACGCATACGATCTGAGAAAACGGGCAGTCATAGAGAACATCTTCGACCAACCCAAGAACATTTGTCAAGTGGAACATTCAAGACACAGGAGTGTTGCAAACTATTTCAACAACATTTTTGCCGCTTTGATAGCATATAGCTTCAAGGACAGAAAACCATACCTGAAAAATAAACCACTATGGATTTGAAATCCATAGTTTTCTCAAAAGAATGAAATTCTTTTTTAATATCACTCAAGAATCCAGTTACCCTTTTCAGAATTGGGACACCCCTTGTGGTGTTC
>JBCDBD010000043.1:0-21944 GCA_039184335.1 Bacteroidota bacterium
GTCTTTGGGCCGGAGTCGCTCGTCTTTGGGCCTCAGTCGCTCGTCTTTGGGCCGGAGTCGCTCGTCTTTGGGCTGGTGGTGGAGTTTGGGGAGTTTGTGGCTGCGTTTGCCCTGGATGTGATTGTGGTGAATTTGCTGGCATCTTTTTTGTCTTTTAATTATTTGGGTTCTTTTTTCTGAGCGTTGTGCTACGGTCGTAAAATTTCAATACCTTTTTCTGACGGTGTCTCAAGTACTGGTTGAAATCGCGATGGTCACTGACTAATTTTTTTACAATATTTTCCATGATAATCCTCATTTTTTACATGTTTATATCGGTACTATGCGCCGAGTGGTCATGCTGCAATAGCCCCTGGTCTACCCTTTTGGTTGATTTGTCAATATCCACGGGATCGGCATATGCCTTAAACTCTTCTTTCAGTGCGTTATACCATTCTTTAAAATCTTGTTGTATTCGGGCCCTGGTCTTAAAAGTTCTTTTTTTTCTTACCTGTAATGGCTTACCTGATTTCACGGTTTTTTGAAGACTGTTTTTGACCAATCTGTATAGGAGCAAGAGAAGCTGTCGTGAATGGCCCACCTTTGCGTTTTGGCTGTCTTTGACAAGGTGGGTTCGATGGCTTGTTTTTGGCTGTGCCAATGCCTTCAGCAATAGCAATAGCGCAAACTTTACCACAAGCTTGATTTTGTGAAGGCTTTTCTGAATATTGGTCACTGTACTCCTCTCCATGCCTTTGTTTTTTAAATATCAACCTCACGTACCCCTTTAATATCACGACGTATATCGATGGCCAATCGCAACTTCTCTTTGATATCCTTACCATTGGTGATCCCCTTGATCAACAGCTCTGGGTTGGAATGGTCGGTACTGTCTAAAAAAATATTTGAAAGCCCCAGAATGCGCAACCAAAAAGGCTGTAGGTGCTTGATATCCTTTACACGATACAGTTCTATCTCATTTGTGGTCTTTGAAAAAATGCCTTTGTGCTCAATAATACGCTGGTCGGTAAGCTCTATATGGTTCATTTTGGTGTCGTAATACTTCCATAAGGCCATCAGAATGCCCAAACCAAAAACAACGGTCAACAGCACACATAAAACATAGAACGTAAAGTTGGTCCATTGTGAAGGGGAACCCTCCCAAATCAGTTGTTCTTCCATCCGCTGATCAAGCGGTCTGTGCTGTAATTGCGTCACCATGGCCATTATTCAATAATCGGAGTGGTTTGTACATCGTAGTTTTCAATTAAGAGTCCGTGCGGATTTTCATCGGTACGCAAAACGGTATGCAGGTCAAAAAAAGCTGTGAACTGATCGGTCTTTTCTTTGTACTGATCGGTTCTTTTAATCTTTAGTTTGCCATAGACCGCCGCTTTAGCAGGACTCATCGTGGTATTCAGTTTCAACGAATCTATCGTTAAGGTCTGTACCAAGTTCTGCGTCTTGATCTTTGAAAAATGCCCCTTGGCCTTTAAGGTCAGGTAGAGTTCTTTTCCTGAATTGCCGATCAAGTGTAGGGCACGATCCATATTATGTTCTAAACTATACTGGTCAAAATCCCAAAAAAGATGGTGGAACATATTGATATGATTTTTGATTTCGGGCTCTCGAAAGGCTTCGACATCTGCTGTTGAGATGCCTTTAGCCAACGCCATTTGACCATTATCGGTCAAGATATATGCCGTTTCAGCAAAGTTCGTCGTCACATAAAAGGCCCATGAGAGTGAGCCCAAGCAAACAACCGTAGAGACTGCTATGCACATGACAATGGCTTTCTTTGCCAACGAAAAACTAGTGGGAATGTCTTTTAAAGAATTTAAATTCATCATCGTGTTCTTTTAGATATAAACTACTGTGTCTTGTGCATCCCTTTCAAAGATTACACACTATCATAATACCTGGCATACCTGTTGACAAGGGTAAGACCAAGACCAAAAACACCTGTTTCCAGTCTTGGTGACAACCCTATACATTCTAAACTGCCAAAAGGCATGTACCTTATGGAATAAATACTACAAGTATCAGTTCGGCCAATCCGAAAACCCCTAAACCGATAACAAAACGGATCAAGTTCTTTTGTGCCTGTTCGTTACCCTGCATGTACTGGATAAAGATCAAAAAGCCCCCTACCACGGCAAAAACGGCAACGGCAGCATCCAAGCTTGTCTTAACGATATCTCCCCAAGTGGTGATTTGGGCATCAACTGCAAAAATCGGTGAAGAAACCAAGAGCATCATCATACTAAAAATGATGGTCTTGTAATTGCTCTTGCCAAAAAGGACATGGGAATTTGACACATGGTCCTGTTGAAAATTCTTTTTCATTGTTTTCATAGTTTTCATTGTTTTAATTGTTTTCATTGTTCTAAAATTTAAAGGTGTTATTCTTATCTATTCTTCTATTTCGAAAAAAGCGGTCCGCACAATACATTTGAGTTGTTGGTTACACTTGATACATTGGTTGCCCGCTTTGTATTTTAAAAATTGGGCCAGCTCGCCCTTCCCCGGAAACTTATTGGTGACATAGAAAAATGCACCAGCACTGACCGGAAAGATCAATGAAAGGAAAAAGTGGTTCATCATGGTAAACAGAAACCCTAGGATGCTTACTAAAATGACCCCTACCTTGGCCAGGCTGAACCCCATGACCTGGGGTGATTTCTCTAAGACTTTCGGACATTTATATTCCATAATCAATCATTATTTATCGTACTCGTATATTTTCTTATCGCCCTCCCGTTAAACGTTGTGTTATCGTATCTCCAATGCCGGAGCCCAGTTCACTGCCCTTGCTGACCAATACATTGGCAAACTTTGGAATCTGCAGAATGGTCAACACCATGACCACCTGAAGGGCAATGGCCACCAAGGCACTGGAAAATCCAAACGTCTCCGCGTCGAGTAAGATGACAATGGTCTTCATGACATTTAAAAGGGGTTTCCAAAGCATGATGGAGATAAAACCGAAAAACCAACTGCCCAGAACACTTTGGTTACTGGCTATCAATGAAAAAGGTACCGCCAATACCCCCATCACATAATACATACTGGCCAATATCACCTGTCTGACCAATATGTAGAACCCTACCGTATTGGCGGCGATGATGATCAGCAAATGAATAATCTCTAAAAATGGGTTGATGGCAACAATGTCATATACCCCAGGAATAGATGGTGTACCTGGGTACACATAGGTCATGTCATCTGTATACAAAGTCTCAAATGAATTACGGAGCCAGTTTTCCAAAGCTGCTTGGGATGATTGCGGGGCACCAAACAATCTCGCAATACTGTCACCAACTGCCCAGTCAACGGTCTCCATCGGCACCATGATCAGTAACGTGACCAAAGGCTGGTACAGTGTAATGGCACCTAAGATCAGTACTGGCTTGATAATGACAAAGGGATCCAGCTTTGAGTCGATATCTGACATATACAGCATGACTTTATAGCCGATATACAGTATGAGCAACACCCCTGCAAATCTTGAAATCGGATCAATCAAAAAATCCACTAAATCGTGCATTTGTCCGCCACCACTGGCACCTACCAAACTATCCCAAAATGGAGTTAAATCTAACATAATCTTTTAGTGTATTACTTTGGTGAACATGTTAAGGTTATCAAGTCGATATTGAATTTCTTGCAGATTAGACCTAATGCGTTTGGTACGCAGAAAAAGTTTTAACCAAAATGAATAGGTATATCCCACACCACCACTTTTGGCGGCCAAAATAATATCTAAAGGTTCCAGATCATCTTCTACCAATTGCAGATAATCTTCTTCTCTATCCAGATCATCTTTGATCTGCTTTAGACCAAAATGTATGAACGGTGGTATCGCCTCTAAAGTGGTAACTTTATTTTTCAATTGGGTAATCAATGACTTGGTCGCACTGACCTCGGTCAATACCCCCACAAGTACCGGTGAGGTACCTACATTCGCCGTGAATCCTATTTTTTCATCATACTTCTTTTCACGATCTCGTAACTTATCATAAGCCTCGGGCATAAAGTAGGTTTTAGAGGCCATCATTGCTTTGGTTTCCGCAATCAACCTTTTATTCTCCTTTTGCAATTTTTTGTCCCGTATCTTTTGTGCAGAAACAACTATGGGCAACAGCAAGGCAAAGAGTACGGTCATTATTGGTTTAATACGCAACATTTTCTAAGCTTAGGTTAATTACATTTTCCAAGGCGATAAGCGTTAACAACATGCGCTCCCCTTCTGAGAGGTACAATTCTTTGTTGGTAGCTACCCGTTTCTCGCCCAAATAGTCACGAATGTTCAATAACTCATCGGACAGTTTTTTGCTGAACCGCAATTGAATGCTGATGTTTTTGAACATATTTGCATTATATATGGTATAAGGGCTTACAATTGGGTATTTCGAATTAAAAAAGTCGCGGGTCGTGGTATTCACAAAATAGAGTACATCAGGCTTGATATTGTCGATTGAGGTCTGGTTGATGTACATTCGATCCCGTTCTTCATCCTTTAGGCCATAGAGCACAGTGGAAGTTGCAAAATGCACGGCATTCAAGGTAGCCATGTCATCATGGTCCTTCTTTATCAGCTTATAGGCTTCCCTACCAAATGCATCTGGAAAAAAATGGAGGCCACTGCTAGATTGGCCCTGTGCCGAGAAAAGACACAACAAAACACCTAAGTATAGCAGTATATTTGTATTTTTTTTACGTTTTTTAAACATGACCCTCATTTTTACAGTGGAAACAGTTGTCGTATCAATTTGCTCTTATCAATATCAGATTCAATGGCATCCAATTGCCTTTCCAGGCTCTCAAGGGCAATCTCAGTATCTTGGTTCAGGTTCATACGTTCGCCATAGATCGTGTTGACCGACCACGGTAAACCCAACAATCGTGATCTCAAACCGTTAACGGCATATAGAATGGCATCTATCTTCCTTTTATTGTCCTGTTTTTTGAATGGGTAAAAAAAGGATAGGGAACTGTTTTCAACATTGAGTAGAAATATCCGCTGCCGTACGTTATCGATTTCATTGAGCACACTGCCCGCATCTATCAAGGTTTCTGCATAATAAAGAAGACGGTTGTCGTAATACTTGTTAAAACCATTGATACTGCGCCTTATCTCTGGCTCAATAACTTGAGTCAATACGACCATATCTGCCCCCATAGCAGTTGATTTCGATGCTGAATTATAATTGGTGCCAGGAACCTGTGCGACCACAGGGACACTTATGATCCATAAAATGTATAAAAACCTGCTTTTCATTTTATTCTATGATTTCAAAATTTTGTAATTGCAAAAGCATATTGTCTGCATTCTCTGCCGCGAGCACTGCCGCTGTTAACAACAACAGTTCCCTGCTTCTTTTTTCATCTTCAGAGAAAGCCTTCAGTATTTGCCTTCGTATTCGGTATATCTGTTGTCGGTCGGCAGTACGTATTTGATTGGCATCCATATATTGTAACCATAACAGACTGATGGTATTTGATGAAACGTTCCACAGATAATCTTGTTTACTTTTTGGAAAATAGGGAACCCCAGTACCCCCCCCCCAGTCGGCAACCATTCTGGTCGCTACCGCCATGCTGGCTTTCAAGGTAGACCCCACGATAAACTCACTGTTTCTATCATAGGCATTGGCGGTATAATTGAGATCTAAGAGATCTTCCAAATCTTTTTCGGTTTCATTGACCATATGTAAAATCGCTGCGTTTTCAATAATCTGGGGACGTACTTTATTTTTCATTCTTTGCCGTTGTCTGACCGTCTCACGGTCATAGTTATAGTAGGTATGGCCGGGTCCTTGGGCGAATCCAAAATCGCATAGCAAAACGACACTGCTAAAAAGTAGTACCCAATGTATACTTGCCATATTTTTTGTTATACTGTTTTTCATCATTTTATTTTTTATATACCATGTTGATCAACTTTCATTTCATCTAAAACCGCCAAACACACGAATCGCTATATACGGCCTGTGAACCAACTAATTTGTACTAATCAAGAATCATACGGGCCAAACTTCTTTTGTCCCTTTCTATCTCCATAAGTTCGAGCTCATAGGTTATGGTGTTGATGATATTGGTGTACTTTACGCCAATCTGGTCAATAACCCCGTTGTTTACCCGTTCACTGGTCGGCCAGTTTACCAGTTCGTTCGCAATTCGGGCTGCTTCGATCAAATAGGCCCTTTTGGTCTGGCATTTTATTCTTTCAGAAGAAAAAGGCACATAAAAATGGTCACATAAATCTGTATAATTGAGTGACAGGATTGGGTTGGCATAACTGGGCAGCCATTCTCTTGACAGATACTCGATTGCGTTTACCCCCGCCATTTTAAGCACTTCTGTATTCGTATGCTGGTAAGCTTCCAATGCTGCAGCCGTTGCCCAAGCTTCGGTATACACAGGCACTATAATTGCGGGATCGAGATAATCACCGGGTCTGGGTGTCAAGTCCTCTGGACTTGGAATCACAGGAGGAGTGTCCAATATCTGTGCGGTAAGCGGAGTAATGAACAGCAGCATCACATACAACAATTGCCTTTTCATGGTCATAGTGCTTGTGGGTTGATCAATTTTTTTCTGGGGATGATGATCTGTGAAGACCTACCTCCATCTTTTTCCAACACATCAATGCTGAGCCGTTCGTTTTTGTTGGGGGTGAACTTGTCAAATATCAACAGCGCACTCTTGCTGTTATAGCCTTCGAGCTTCGTGATATTGCCTACAACATGCACTGGTTTAAGAATCCGTTCTTGATAAATGTATTCTGAGCTTACCTTAGGCTTTAGCTTTAACCGGAACAAGATATGGTCAATATCCAGGTCAATGGCCGAACCGTTGACCAGGTTCAACCTTAAGGCGATAAAGTTGCTCTCGTAAAAAATACCTGTCACACTCATGCCAAAGTCTTCTCGTTTACTGTGCACTTCTATATTGGAAGCCACATATTTTAAACGGTCTGCAAAGCGTTTGATCTCTTCTTGCCGTAGTTCTATGGCCTCAAGGCCCTGTTGGGTCTTTTTGATATATTCGCCCCCCCTGTTCACCCTATAGGTCAATTGCCGGGTATCTCTGTTGTACCGAATAGGTATGGAGTGGTATGCCCCATCTTCGGTTATTACGGTAAGGTTTGTCTCTTGACTTATGGGCTTCGCAACATCTTCACCGATATGTCTAAGTTTTACCAAGGTCTGCACGGTATCGGCAATGAAATATGGCGATCCCAAATCGACATAGGTAATCGATTCGTCAAAGATCAGGTGTGTTGTCTTGATATCAGATACATATAAGATCTCACTGGGCCGTATCTCTTTCATATGACGTTGTCCACTGGCAAACTGGCCAGTCAAAGTCAATAGCAGTATCACTATAGGGGTTTTCATTTTCATCATTTTTATCTTAATTGTTCTGTTCTACAAATTCGTTCAAGGCCAATTCCATATTTCCGGTTTTACGGTACACATCAAAAATGAGCTTGTTCTCATCGGCATTTGAGGAATAGCAAGCATATCGCTCGGGAGAGACACTGACTTTATATACATTGGACACATTGCCCACCTTGATATATACCTCGCGCTTGTCGGTAGAGAACAATTTTTCTAAATCACTCTCGCTAAAGGACAGGTACTTGGCAAACTTGTCTTTAGAGGCCATCTTTTTCTTGTGTGACAAAAGAATCATCGTATCGGTATTGTTGATCATCGCTGGACCGGCCGCAGTATCTAAGATGTCTTCGACATCTTGGGTAGCTATGGCCACTTCACCATAAAATTTACGTACCGTTTTATAGAGGTATTTGATGAATTCTGCCATTTCTCCCTTTGAGATGGGTTTCCAGCATTCGTCTATAAAAATTGATTTTTTGACACTTGGTGCTTGACGTATTTTACCCATTACCACATCGATACAGAGCATGGTGACCAAGGGAAACAGGACAGGGTGGTCTTTGATGTTGTCCATTTCAAAAACAATGAACCGTTCTTCTACCAGGTTAATCGGATTTTTCGAGTTTAGAATTTCTGCGTATTTGCCATCATGAAAATCTTGAAGCGAAAGTTTAAAACTCAGCTTGTCAAAATAGACAGCCTCTTCTTTCAGTACCGTGGTTTCACAGACGTACTCGAAAAAGGTCGACATACAGGGAAAGACACTTTCATCCCTTTTCAGCTTTTCATAATACGCATCTACATACATGGATAAAATTTGTTTTTCCTCACGGGTGTATGCACTGTCCCCTTTCCATAAAAAAATGATCAATGAAATAATAAATACCTTTTTGTCTACAGTCACCTGTTCTTTATTGCCAAGGTAGAAAGGATTGAACTGCAGGGGCTCACCAACATCGTAGGTAAAATATTGTCCATTGCACAATTGACATAGTTTCTTATATGAATTTCCGATATCAATCATCACAATATGGTGCCCTTGCTCGAAATATTGGCTTGCGATATGGTTGATCAAAAAAGACTTGCCCGTACCTGAAGGGCCAAAAATAAGCCTGTTCCGATTTACAATAAGGCCCCTTTTCACTGGTTCATCCCAAAGATCCAATCGTATCGGCGAACCATTTTTGCGATCACAGAAAAGAATACCGTTCTTGTTGCCCTCGTAATAGCTTTCAAAATTGATCAATGCCGCACTTTGTTCTGAAACTCCCATAAAGCGAAAATCTTCAGGAATAAATACTGAGGCTCCAGGACAACTGTTCATAAAGAGATCTTCTAACGCATAACGCACTTCATAGGGTATCATGCCCAGATCCCTGAAGGCATTCTTTAGGGCACTCCTGTCTTTTTCAAGACCCTTTTCCGTATCGTTCCATATGAGCACACTGTAGTGCTGTTTTATGAACTTCAACTCTTTTTTCAGTACGTCTTCTACCAAGTCTTTGATGTTATCGTAGGTAAGCTTGTTCTCTGGAGAGATTACCGCCAAGCTCTTAAATTTGTTCAGCTTTGATTTGAGCTGCCCAAAAATCTTTTCTGACTTTTCAATATAGATGACTTGGTTATAAATGTGATTGCAATCAAGACCTACGGTAATGGGTTGAATAAATGGAATTTGAAAATCGGTCTTGGGGGTAGAAAAATCGCTATTGCGTATGGTAGTATCGATCGCTATGGGCAACTGTAGGTTTGAAGTAAGGGCGAAAAGTTCGGCATACTTATTGCCGACCTGCAATTTTTGATCCAAGAAAATATCTTTTAGCATGGTATCGCCCTCTTTTTCCAATGAAAAATAGGTGCCCAACAACGCTATGATCTCTTCATTGTTCAACCGTTGTACTTCAAAATACTGCTCTTTGGTCAAAAAAGAGATGCTAGCCTCTGTGGCCTTTACAAATATTTCAAATTCTGCAATATAGTTTTCATACATTTTGGGTTTGGCATATAGCGATACCACATTCTTGGAGTTCTTTGTGATGATGAGATAGCATTCATGTTTCAGTGTGGGTTTCTCATAGAAAAATTGGTTGTCACTTCTAGACAAAATGCTATCAGGCTCCGCGATGGCCTCAGTCAATTTGTCGACAAAAAAGTAATCTTGCTTCTGCACAATGGTATCTTCTGGAAGCGAACGAATTACCTTATCAAAGATTTCATTGATGGCATGTATTGCATCAACGTCCAAAGAGTATATTTGCGGTAAACTTAACTTATAGACGAGGCTCAAATCACCTTTCTTAGAGACCAACAAATCGTTCTCTACAGCATAAATAGGCAACACCTTGCTTATCGTTGTGCTTTTCATTTTACATCATTTTTAGTGGCTACATGAATCCATAGATGGTATTTTCGCGGCATCAAGACACGTTTTCTATCGAACAGTTCTTGGGTCACTTCATTAATGGTGGCCAGAAGTGCCACCCTTCTTATCTCATCTGGTTCCACTTCATTGTCTTGCCCCCCGAACGTACTGTTCTGGTTATTTCGCTGTTTTACAAACCTGTACACTTCTTTCGATACTTTTGAAGGTATTTTAGGCCAATTGTTATTGCCCAGGTGTATCCCTTCCCTACCATCAAAATCATAGATGGCAAGGGTTACGGAATGTAACTTTTCATTAGTCTTGTAGCTCTCGATGTCAATCTGCATCCGATTATCTGCTGAAAAGGATGCCTTGCCATATAACAGGGCCCCTTTAGGAATTCGAATATCTTGTTCTGGTAGGTATATCGATTGTTTTAACCTGATCGCCACAGTGCTTCCTGCTATCAATAGGCGTTGGTCAACGGTTTCAGCAGGAACCAATGGAAAACCATCTATTTCAGGTGAAAAGCCACCAAGCCCATTAAAATTACTTTTGTTTTCATTACTTTCTTGCCATCGATCTTTCAGTGTGGGCGGTGCTGGTTCAGGTTCTTCTTCAAGCGCATTACTGACCTTGGCAGGCCTAGCGGGAGCAGGTGATGGTGGGCCATAGGTAGTGTTGACCTTCTCTTGCGCCACGGCATCCATTTCTTCCTGCATTTTCATCAACAGCATCAACTCTTCTTCTGCCTTTTGTTGTTCATTGGCACCAAACTGTTGTGCTGAACCACTTGCCACTTCTCTTCGTTCTTGCCTTTTAAAAGGGTTGAAGTTGTAGCCCTCTGCAGTATCTTCTTGATATTCATCTCTTTCTATGAGTTCATTTTTTGGGTCGAATTTGGTATGCACTTCCCTATCGTAACTCTCTTTTTTGGTAATACTCTCTATTTGTCCTTCATCCACTTTTGGGGTTGACAATGAAATTTTCTCATCTTCAGTGGTTTCCTCCTCATCGGAAGCGAACAAGGCCATTTTTACATACACCCCGATGAGTACCATGAAAACAACAAAAATTGAAATTGCTATGATCTTTTTATTCTTATCCATCTTATTTCGTAACTATACTATTGCCTATGCTGTTCTTGATCACGGTACTGTTCCAAAAGAACATGGGGTCTATGCGCTTGTTATGTATCCATATCTCATAATGTAGATGGGGGCCAGTGACCCAACCTGAATCACCAACTGCTCCTATTAACTGTCCCTTGGCAACCTTATCTCCTTTTTTTACGAAAAAATACAATAGATGGCCATAAAGGGTCTTGGTCATGCCTTGGTGTTTTAGCAACACATAGTTTCCATACCCTTTATCGAAACCGACTTCCTTAACGCTGCCGCTTGCTGAGGCATGGACCGCACTTCCTTTTTTAGCCACTAGATCAATACCCTTATGCTTCTTTACTTTACCATGTACTGGATGTAGCCTATACCCATACCCGGAAGAAACCCGAACAAAATTTTTCCGGTTCAATGGAAAATAGTTGGGCAAATGATCATTGTACCTCAAAGTGTCTTCACGGGTTGGTTGTGCCAACACACATTGCACTGCCAAAACCACCATTGCACCTATAAAAACTTTTGCTGTTCTAGGCTTCATTTTTCTCTGTATTAGTGACTAATTCCGGTTCAGTCTTTGTTGGGCCTACAGCAGGTACTTGCTGCGTTTTGGTTCTTTCAGCAATAGCATTTAACTCATAGGTGACCAGAATGTCTATTTCATCTATGATGCGCTTAAAGTTGCCATCGACCAAGTCCTTTAAGGTTGTTTCTGGTATTATCGTAGGAATGGGTTTCTTGACCTGGTCGATACGCTGGTCAACCTTGATTTTACCCCTAAAGATCTTACGCTCAATTTCTTCCCCAAAGTTATCGGCAACGACCCCGACAAACTCCCCCTGTGATAATTGCGATATGGTCGAAACGGGAATTACAAATTCCAAACTCTCATTGATGGTATACGACGTAGAGTTGGTATCAACAGAGACATTTTTTAATTTCTGTTTCTTTTTGCCAAAAATCTCCTGTAATTTGGTAGCCGTTCCGCTACGCACCGAACCACTGAAGATATTTCCGACAATGTTGAAAATCGTTTCAGCAATCTTATCGCCATAGTCCCTTTTCAATTGCTCCAGATCCTGCATGCCTATGGTCGTAGAAATCTTATTGGACCTCGCTGTTGCAATTAGGTTGTCAAGGCCCATAAAATACATGGTGGGCAACTCATCGATTATTACCGAACAGGGTTGTTTCCCCTGTTTGTTGATTTCTTTTAGCAGTTGTGTCGATATCAATCCTAAAGCGGGAGAATTTGTCGTTTGTGTCGAAGGGGAATTTGCCAGTATAAAAATGACCGGGGCCTCTGGATTATTGATATCTAAAGTGACATTTCTATCAGTAAATACATTATTGCCCATAACCCAGAACAATTCTTTGGTAGCTAACTGCGACAACGGTATGCGTGCAGAAGCCGTTTGACCTGCCAACTGCTCGAATGCCTGTTTGGCCAGTGCATCTGCAAAAGGGGTCATAAAGAACTTCAGCTCAGGATAGTTCTGAAAAATCTTGAACACATCCTCATCAGGGCAAGAAGCCAAGGTGATGGCATGGGGCAAGGTACAATACTTACCATCTTCGTATATCTTCAAGAAATAGATACAGCAAGCAAAATAGGAAATCGCTGATTGTGAAAAGAAGTCTTTCTTGGTGATCCATTCCTTATTAAGATTATAGAGTACGGTTTGGGAAGCTTCAATGGCATCTGCCGCTTTTCGAATCAAATTTGGACTTAGTGGATTGATAAAGTTGGATTGTTCAAGATTGTCCAATGAGACCACCGTAAACTTTGGTTCTATTTTATAGTGTTCCTTGTAATATTCAAAGAATGCATAGGTTTCCTTGGCCAGTGAAGGAAACTTGAAGTCATACACCATCATGGTGAATTGCTTTTTTATATGCTGCCGAATGTATTCTTCTATGACCGAATACGACTTTCCAGATCCGGGTGTTCCCAACACCATGGTGGCCCTAAAGGGATTAACGACATTTATCGTACCCTTGTCCGTCTTGAAATTTACCGAGTATGGGTTTGTTTTGACTTCTTTTCCTTGTCTGAAATTTTGGTTTTTTTCGTTGAACTCGTCTTTGTGACCGAAATATTTAAAATGCTTTCGAAGTTTTAAAAAGGCCCAAACAAAACCAATGAACGATACCAATGATACTACTACATTCGCATAAAGGTGCACTTCAAATACTGGAACCAAGGTGAAAATACCCAAAAAAAGTGCAACCATACCTAAATAGTAGGTTCCCCGGTTATCATCTTCAGGCTTTTTCTTTACACTAAATCCCAGGCATGCGAAAGCGGTCAGTACCGCACAGGACAATCTTAACAAGACCGGACTTTCATGAAATGGATATATGCCGACCAACTTGAGTGCTATATTGGTCAAACTTTCATTGGTAAGGGATTTGTCTGATAAAAAATCATAATAGTCAATGTAAGTTGCTGAGGCCAACACTATAAAACAGGCTAAAAAAACCAAGATAAGGAGTATATCAACTGAATATTTTTCGTTCTTCATCTACTTATTGTGATTCTTTGTTAGACATATTCAAAACCATATGCTGGTCAAATGAACCAGAGTGTTTTTATTCTTTTACAGCCAAGGCCATTTTCTACCTTAACTTATGTTAAATGTACTTGAAGACTATGCAAAAAAGGAGTGTAGAGTAATAAGTGGTGTACAAGAATTACATAGGTGGGAATATAAATTAATAAGTGCTCTTGTATATTAACATATATTTTGCAGTTTTAAGACCACTATCGCAGACTTTCAAGTCTGTCTGAAAAATTGGCATGTACCATTAAAGACTTAAAATTGTATTGCAGGTTTTGTGTACAAGCAGAAAGTACATATCGTTATGTAAAATGTGATGGGTATTTTGACAATCGTAGTATTTCTGTATTCCATTTTTTCAAAAAGGGACATATGGACAATGGAACGATTCCTGTAACTGGAAAATAGAATCCCTCAAAGTTTATATAACTTGGCCTTTCTTTTCAATGCAAGTTTTGTCTTGTATACAAGAAGTGGCCTTTCTATAAAATGATAGGAAGCCAAGGTCACCAAAAAAATGGTCATAAGAGGTAAAATACATTCTACCAGACCAATAGGCTGATCATTTAATTGGGTTTTGGTCATACCCCACCAAAAAAGGATAGGATAGTGGTACAGATATAACCCGTAGCTTATTTTACCCAAATACCGCATCAGCCCATTGCTGAATAGATAATCCAATAGATTTCCTCTTTTTTCCTGTAGCAGCACCAGTACAAAAAGTGAGGTCGAATATATTGGGAAAAAGAATAGCTTTACAACAGCTACCCATGGTGCATCGCCCATGAGCTCTTCATTGATGAAAATTGCACCAACACAGAAAAACAATCCTGCAAAAAGTAAATAATCAGTAACCTTCTTCTTGTTCAACATCGACAATTTTTGCTCATTGAATGCGAGTAGCGAACCCATACTCAACGAAAGGATTCTAAACTGGCTGCCACGATATAACAAGCGTGAAAAAATGATGTCATCAAAATGGACATATGTCAACATAGCTGAACTAACGGCAATTAAAATGACCCCAGGAAAAAGATATCTTTTTACCTGTTCATATTGAAAAAAATACAACACCAATGGCCAAAAAAGATAATAGTGTTCTTCTACAGATAAAGACCATGTATTTGCCAAGGGGTGCAGGGCTGCGTCAAAGGCAAAGTAATAGTTGGCACCATAAACCGCGATATAGCCCAGACCTTTCCACGAAAAGAATATTCCGCAAACCAACAGGGTCAGGTAATAAATGGGAAAAATTCGCAAGGCCCTTTTTAGATAAAAGAGTTTAAAAGAGAAACTCCCTTCCTTTTTTTCCCTTAAAAGAATACGGGTGATGAGAAAGCCACTCAGAACAAAAAAAAGGTCTACCCCTAAATAGTTGAATCTAAAATTATGGATTATCAAAAAAATTGAACGACCGAATACGGTATCGGAGATTTGGGGCAGATGAAATAGAAGTACCATTAGGGCTGCATAGCCCCTAAAACCATCAAGTACTTTTATTTTCATGTTTTACCTTTTTGGCACTTTCTTCCTATCCACCACCATTACGTAGATGAATACGGCCGTATTACAGTATTCAAAATAAAGTATTAGTAGGGTTAATAAGGAGGCCTTAGTAACAAACGCCGAGGTAAAGCGGTTAGATGGGCATATAATGGAATAAATGAAATATCTCCAAATAGGTATGCTATCGCTATGATTTCAGCCTATGGCCTACAGAATTTGATTTGTGTATCATTCTTTCAGGTTTAGAAAACGGTATAATGAATTCACCCGTCGCTTTGAAATGGGCAGGTATTTTTGCGTGTTCATTTTTAAATAGTTGCCATCCTTTTTATGGATATTCACAGCAAAATCCATATTGACCAATATAGAATGGTGAATACGAAAGAAATTATTGCTGTCCAATAATTTTTCATACTCCCCTAAGTTTTTGCTTGCCATTTTTGAAGCATTGCTTTTAAGGTGAAAAACCGTATATCTTCCGTCCGACTCTAAGTACACAATATCATCAACACGAATTATCTCAACAGATTCCATTGAAGGAATAGCCAGCAAGCTTAAGGGCACATTTTTTTCTTTCGTCCCATTCTTTTTTGAGGCCAACGCCCTTAACTCAATATTTCGTTTTGCCTTTTTCAAGGCAATTATTAAACTTTCGGGCTTTAAAGGCTTCAATATATAATCAGTGACAAGGTGTTCAAAAGCTTCTAACGCATATTCTCCATGCGAGCTGATGATAATAACCTCTGTCTCATGTAGGTAGGTCAGTTTTTCTAGTATCCTAAAGGCATTTTCACCGTTAATGTTCATATCAAGAAAAATGATATCAGGCTTTATCTCCCGTAAAACTTGCTTTGCTCCTTCGAAAGTGTTTGCTGAAGCCACCACCTTTACCTCTTGACAGTATTTCATTAAAAATAGCTGTAATACAGCTACATGGTCTTTATCATCTTCTATGATAATAGCTTTGAACTCATCCATAGTATCATTTAAATAATAATTTCATCAAGTCTACCAAAAGTGAATCTGTTCTCATAGCAGGGCCAAAACAGTGGTTCCTTTACCAATCTTACTTTTGACCTTGATTTTTCCTTTATGCTTAGTAATCAGTTCTTTACACAAAATAAGACCTAAACCAGTACCTGATTCATTAGCTGTCCCCTTACTGGAGGTAATCTTATTTAACTTAAAGAGATTTCTAAGAGCTGCCTTTGACATTCCCAAACCACTGTCTTCAATTTTGAATACAATGTTTGACCGTATCTTTTTAGCGTTTATGGTCACTTCTCCATTTTCAGGCGTAAATTTTAATGCATTGTTCACCAAATTTGATAAAACTGATGAAACGATATTTTTGTCTAAATTTCCTGTCAACGAACTCAAGCATAGGTTTGTCAAACGAACCCTTTTTTCTTCTGCAACAACTTTATGTATATTGATTGAGTTGTCAATTACCTCATATATATTCAATTTTTGTCTGTTTACCTTCATTCCACCTTTTTGGCTTATGGCCCAAGACAATAAGTTTTGGGTCAATTGGTAGTTATTATATGCTGTTTTCTGTACAGTACTCAAATAGGCCTTGATTTTTGGTTTTGTCAGAGAGTCAAAATTATCCGTTAGAATATCGGTATAACTGATCATAACGTTGAACGGCGCCCTAAGGTCATGTGCTATTATGGAAAAAAATTGCTCAAGTGAAGCATTGGCTTTGTTTAAACTATTGTTCAGATTCTTTTCGATGTCCAATGAACTTGCAATTTCATTGCGCTGTTGACTGATGATGGCATTCTTCTTGGTCAACAATAATCGAAGTCTTCTGTTTTTGTTGAATGCCAAATATGCAATTAGGGCTACTACGCAAAGCCCAAAAACCAATACCAACAAATAAGGCTGAAGGGTTGCTGCCTGATGTAAATACGGAGGTATTTCAGTTTCACCCCCATACGCCTTTCCTTCGGGCATGACAAGACTATCTTCGCGCATCGCATGTATTTTTGAAGAGACCTTCCCATTTTCAATACCTTTTTGAACCATTTCAAAATTGGTGTTGGTCCAATTGTGGTCCAAAGAAATTGATAAGGCAGGCCCCTTATTTTTCTTAGCGAGGTCATATATCTGGCCAAAGCCGTTAATTTTTTGGTAGTTATCTACCATATGCAAGTACATGGCAGTAACAAATAGTGGATTTTTTTGTGCCATATCGGCAATTTCCGAATTAAGCTTGTTCTGATTTGAGAAAGATTGAACACCATTCATTTCTGCATATGTCAAACCCATATTTCTGTAGGCAACAATCTCAGGATATGGCCCCATATCATATTGCTGGATCAACTTTAATAGCTGCTTTTGATAAGATAAGGAATGGCTATATTCTTTTTTTAAAAAATAAACCATCCCCATACTTGAAGTAAGTTCTAGCAGTACCTTTTCATCATTGCCCCATTCGTCTTTGTTCGCTAAATTGGTCTCTAGAACAGAAATGGCCTTATCGTACTCTAACAATTTTATATAAATGTTAGCGAGTCTATTTCTGGTAAGTGCTAAATTAAAAGAATTATTGGCGCTCCGAAACAATGAAATTGCATCTAGCGCATATTTCACCCCTTTCCCTGGGTCACCCTTCCCAATATATATCTGGGAAAACAAATTGTAGCATGTGCCAATAAAACAGCTATTTTTCATCTTTCTGCTCAAAGCCAGTGCTTCTCTCAAATGGGAAAGTGCGCGTTCTTCAGCTTGTTCAAAAAGATAGAATCTGGCCCAAAGGAAATTGGTGGTTATTCGCTGTTCGATATTATGGCCGTTATGTTGGATTGGAGGAATCTTTGAAGTATCGAATTCAAAAAAATGGAAATGCTCGCTGTTCTCAAAACAGGATTCCATTCCTTTTATGGTCCTGTCAACAAATATGCGGTTAAAACTTTGAAAGTCCTTAGCCGAATTAAGGGCGTTTATATAATGGTGAAAAATGGAGTCAGTTGAAATCCCATCCTGAAAATTTTGCACTTGAAGCGGTTGTTGCCCTTCGAAAATGGCACTGCTCTTAAATTCTTGGCTGGTACTATTGGCTGTAGATGCTTTCGCTGTGGGGCTGACAAAACAACAAATTATAAACAACAGAATGGATATTTTTTTTTGCATGGGGAACGAAGGTTAAATTTACCTTAGTGCAAAAGAATATTTTTGCTTTTATTTCATTTTGTATTTGCCACCTAGATGGACCTATTATGGTTCATGATTTGTTTTTTGCCCCTATTCCAATACCAGATGCCGAAATTGGATAACGGTAAGGTAGGATTTTATATACGTATCATTTTATAATATCGGATGTTAATATGATAAATATTCGTCCAAAAATATATAGAAATTTTAAATTTTCGTCTAAAACCACTTTATGACGACAACATACAAATTTTCTATAGCAAAGTATATTTTTTCTTTGACCAAGAAACTGCGTTCAAAAATGACCGATTGCCATGAATCAAAAGTTGCCAAGCCATCATAAAGGGACTGCTGGGCAACCCATCTTCCGGATTATTTTTACCGTAAGATTATCTGAATTTGGCTATGGGAGGGTTATTGCAAATAATGTGTACCAAGAAGTTGAAAATCGAATGGTAAGAATTTAAAAGTTCAATGATATACTAAGGATAATTTGATTGAAAAAATTGTTTGAAGCTACCAAACCAATAGCTACTACTTTCTTACTTCTTACTGTACAATGAAATGTTTCTATTATTACCTCATATAAGAACCGTGTATATTTTAGGTTTAAGCCATGAAGGTTGTCATGGATTGGAAAACCGTCTATTGAGTTGTTTTCTACGACACCGCATTTATATAATGTCCGTATTCTTTCTTCAAGGTTCTGATGGCAATCGTCACATGATTTTCAACAGTTTTTGGTTTGATATTCATCATCACTGCGATTTCCTTTATTTTAAAATTCAAAATTCTTCTCAAATAAAATACTTTTCTACGCTGTGGAGGTATTTCGGTGATGGAGTTTCTAATCAGGTCTTCTAAAAGAAAATCATTTCGTAAGGGATCAACAGAAAATTCCCTATCAGATAGTTCATGTTTTCCGTTATTTTTCTTCAATTCCGTATAGGTACTGAACTTAATAGCTTGGTAAAGAAATCCCAATTTATTTTGAATTTGGTTGTCATCTTTACTGTATCTAGAATGTATCGAGAGAAAGACTTCCTGCGTAATATCTTGAGACATTTGTCTTTGTTTGCAAATCTTGAATGAATATTCCTTGAGCATCTCATAATTTTCCAAAAAAAGTTCGCAAATATTCCTGTTTTCCATCTGAAATTATTTTCCCAGCAATGTCGCTATCCTATACTGATTTAGGGTCAAAGTCAACATTACCAATTATTTAAAGTCTTATAAATGTATCAGGCAACACTATAGAAGTTGAAGTGCTTTGTAATAAGTGGTGGGTTAAAGTTTGCTGATGGAACCATAAACCAATAAGTGATCGGTAAGGCCAACAGATAGAGGCTTGGTAAAATGCTAAAGGTTGTATTGTCGTATAGCAACATCAGCCACAACTGCATATACGTTTCAGTATGGCCTTGAGACCATCATTTGAAAAGCTAAGAAGAAATGGCATATTGGATAGTGGAATTCTGATATTTTAAGCGAAACTATATTTGAATAGTTTTGGCATTACTTATGAAATGACAATTATTGACTTGACTGATACGTATGATAAAGCCTCTTACCAATAAGTATTAAAGCATTTGTCAAAAATTACATACTGTTACCATTACTATTTTAGGGCTTTGCACATATTGCTATATCAAATGACCATGACCATCTTAGAACTTGGTGCAAGCCGTCAGTCAAGAAAATTATTTTCATTACCGATTTCGCCATAGACCTTTACCGGTACTGAACTGGCAAAATCAGTTTTTCTTCTTTTTATTTCGGCAAGAATGAGTCGTAATTCTCTAGATATTTGGGATTTCATCGAAACATTCTCGTTGGCCCTGCGAAGTAAATAAGGGATTACTTCTTTAACAGGGCCATAAGGGACACATTTGGCAACGTTAAAACCATTGGCAGCTAAGTTAAAGCTGATGTGATCCCCCATACCAAGTAACTGACCGAACCAGATTCTCAAATCGTTATCCGCTATCTGGTATTCATCCATTAGATCTATCATCAGTTTGACACTTTTCTCGTTATGTGTTCCAGAGAACAGTTCAAATGTTCCTATATAATGGATACAATAACGCAATGCAGCGTTGAAATTGGCATCGGTTCGCTCTTTAGTTATACAAATAGGGCTTTGATATCCTTTTGCCTTTGCCCTTGAACGCTCCTTTTCCATATAAGAGCCCCTAACGAGTTTTACACCAACTTTAAAGTTCTCTTCTTTTGCCATAAGCCGTAGTGATCGTAAATACTGCAATCGATCCCAACGGTACATTTGTACCGTATTGAAAATCACTACCCTTTCGGTATTGTATCTTCGCATCATTTCCTTTACGAGTACATCAACACCATTTTGTATCCAAGATTCCTCAGCATCCACCATGATCCGAACACGATCTGTCTTATCTGCTTCGGTGCAGATGGTATCAAAACGATACTGAATTTTAAGCCATTCCTTATTTTCCTTGTCATTCAATGTACTATGGCCAGCTATTTTCTGATATATGTTACAACAACCCAAGCTGGAAGGCTTGATCACAATAAATGGAATGAATGGTGAGTGGTTTGAACAGGCTATCATGGCAATAGCTGCCTTAAGGGTTTCATCAAAATTTTTCCCATCCGATTTTTTTTCCACCGAATAAGACAAAATTGAAAAGACACTTCCGTTATGATAAAGGTCACTAATGGTTTTTTTACAGTCCCTGATATTTTCACCACCTGAAAAATGATAAAAGGCAATGTTTCTCAAAACTGAATCAATAGGTATTTTGAGAAACAAAAAAATACGCAACATGTGCTTAAAAAGTTTGACCAACTGTTTGTTGCCAATTGTTTTGAACAAAAACGCAGCTTTCTTTAAGTCTACATTAGACTTTAAACCAAAAGCTATTTCTGTGTTTTCAAAATTAAGAAAGCGTTTTGTCAATAGGCTGGGCCTAGTATGTTTGGTTTTTTGGGGATTTGCCATTCATCAAATTCATGGATAGTTCGAAAATAATATCAGATTACAGTTATACAAAGCCAATGGGCAATAATCAAAATGTGTTTATCCAGTTTCAATACTCTGGGATGAACAATATTTTTACCTAATGATAACATGAGTTCGACATAAGAATATGGCTTTAATATTGGTTTTCAGCAATTTATGTTTCAGCGTCAGGTCGTGCGCAGTCGAGACCTAATAAAAAGTTGTCATTTTAAAGTTTCTCGACTGCACTCGAAATGACAATTGCCATATTTTCAGGTATTTACCCTAAATCACATCTCTTTTTAAATCGAACTCACGTTAATGATAGAATGTCATACTTAATCAAATTCTTGTTACCGGATGTTTTATGGTTGAGCAAGCCAGCTTTGAAAAAACAGACGCTTATCTATTCAAACTTTCTGAAATAAAGTGGCATCAAATTTCAGATTGCATTAAAATCCATTGCAGCTATAAACCTCTTGATGCCATCAACAAAATATCAAGATCACAATTGAAAGATATGTATATATGCGAAGAGCGTGAATCAGAATTGAATAAGTGGAACACATAACTAACAAGTGTTTCAATCAAACCACTAAACGAAATTAGACCTTGTTTCAATCAATCTAGGTATTCACTATTTTAGGAAAGCACATCATATATGCTTAAATGAAGAATTTTATCATTAAAAGGCAAAATCTTTAATTTAATCTTTTATTGGTGAAACTTATTGTTTGAAAATATATGAAGAATACGTTTATTTAAGTTTTAAAGAAAGTATCAAATAAACCACTATGGATTTGAAATCCATAGTTTTCTCAAAAGAATGAAATTCTTTTTTAATATCACTCAAGAATCCAGTTACCCTTTTCA
>JBCDBD010000044.1:0-21895 GCA_039184335.1 Bacteroidota bacterium
ATAAATCCGTTGGATGATGTCCCCAGTGTTTTTAGAGTCAAAAAAAGCAATGGGCAAACGCATAAGTTTCATCAGAAAATCTGAAATGAGGTTGATATTGATACGACTGGTGACATGCAATAAAATCCAACTACGTATGACCTCAACCGTGGTCTGGGACACAAACAATGTCAATTGGGCAATCAAAATCAAATAGATGAAACCGATATTCTGATAATTGATGCCGTAATCCACAATGGATTGTGTTAAAAATGGAAATATAAGCTGTAGTATACTGCCAATGAGCAATCCCAAAAAAAGCTGGAAAATGAACCTGGTGTAGGGCTTAAAATATAAAGCAAGAAATTTAAACCCATATTTTTTCGTCTCCTCCTGTCCATATTCATAAAATCGTGGGGTCGTCTCGAAAAGCAATAAATAGCCCTCAGGATCCCCATCAGCCCCTTTACCTATCCAAGCCTCAATAAATTCCTTTTTTGAATAATCCACAAGGCCATGGGCAGGATCCGCTACATACACTTTATTGCCCACAATTTCATAGACCACCACAAAATGCCTTTGCCGCCAGTATGCTATACAAGGTAGCGGAACTTCATCGACCAAGGTCTGTAACGTTACACTTACCGGCAAGGTGTGAAAGCCTATGGTTTCGGCTGCTTCAGCAATACCGCCCATTGACACCCCCTCTCGGGTAATGCTGGACTTTCCCCTAAGAAAATCCACAGGATATGACCGACCAAAATACTTTGAAATCATCCGTAAGCAGGTAGGGCCGCAATCCATTTGGTCCAGCTGCTTATAGAATGGGAAATTTCGCACACGCATCATCAGAACACAATATAGGAAATATGGGGTTTTTCAAAACAAGAAAAATGATTAGACCACACAAAATAAGTTTTGAACCTATAAAACCAGTGTACTGGTGGTGGTACAGTACCTATCGGATAACATAAAAGTCAAAACCGTAAAGAATCGCAGTGAAAGGCTGCTTTCACAGATGGCAATCAAAAACTATTTCAAAATCATTGTAGTATTCAGTATTTAGTGTATTTTTGCATCCGCTTTACACTAAAGCAGTGTTTTTAAACGAATTAATAATCAGGGTCGGGCACCCTACAAATTAATGTGATATGCCAGTAAAAATTAGATTGCAACGCCATGGTAAAAAAGGAAAACCTTTCTATTGGATCGTTGCCGCAGATTCCCGTGCTAAAAGAGATGGTAAATTTTTGGAAAAACTGGGCACCTACAATCCCAATACCAATCCTGCTACCATCAACCTAGATGTCGATGGTTCAGTAAAATGGCTGCAAAATGGTGCACAGCCAACCGATACGGCCCGAGCAATTTTATCTTATAAAGGCGCTTTGTTGAAACACCATCTTTGGGGCGGTGTCCGAAAAGGGGCATTGACCGAGGAACAGGTAGAGGAAAAATTCAAGGCCTGGTTGGAAGAGAAGGAAAAAGGCATCCAATCCAAAAAGGACGGATTGAGCAAAGCCAAGGAAGAGGCCAAGGCCAAGGCATTGGAAGCTGAAAAGGAAATCAATGAAAAACGTGTGGCAGCGGCACAACCAGAGGTAGAGGAAGCCCCTGCGGAAGAGACAGAAACAACAGAAGCTGCCGAAGAAACCACTGTGGAAGCCTCCACGACAGAAGAGGCTGCCCCAGTTGCTGCAGAGGTATCCAAGGAAGAAGAATAAAGGTGATGATGCGCAAGGAAGATTGTTTCTACTTGGGCAGAATCGTTTCAAAATACAGCTTCAAAGGCGAGGTACTGGTCAAATTGGACACAGACGAGCCTGAAATCTACGAAAACATGGAATCAGTTTTTGTTTCATTGGGAAACAATCTGGTTCCTTTTTTTATTGACCAGTGTCGATTGCACAAATCAACACTATTGCGTATTGATTTTGAGGGGGTAAAAGATGAAGTTGCAGCCGATAGAATCATGGGTTCAGCACTGTATTTGCCATTGGCCATGCTACCCCCGTTGACCGGTAATAGATTTTATTACCATGAAGTCATCGGTTTTCAGCTCGTCGATGATGTTCATGGCCCGATCGGAACCATTGAATCAATAAACGATGCGGCGTCACAAGTACTTTTCGAGGCCAAGAAAGATGGAAAAGCGTTGTTGATTCCCATTAACGATGACATCATACAAAAAGTAGACCGCACCTCAAAGACCATCTATGTAAAGACTCCGGAAGGTTTGGTGGATTTGTATTTAGGATAACCCGGCATTGAAATCGCTAAATCATGGCTAAACCTTACTTGCATTGTAATGATACCATGGTTTTGCCACTGTACATACACATAGCACCAATTTATGAGCAAGCCCTTTAAGTTCAAACAATTTACTGTCTATCAAGACCGTTGCGCCATGAAAGTAGGTACTGATGGTGTATTATTGGGGGCATGGGCCTCAATCGAAAGCAATCCTAACAGCATATTGGATATCGGAGCGGGCACAGGCGTAATTGCCCTGCAGTTGGCACAGCGTTCCTCCGCTGAAACTATTGATGCCGTAGAATTGGACAACGATGCCTACGAACAGTGTGTCACTAATCTTGAGGCGTCACCATGGCCAGACAGACTTTTCTGTTACCATGCCAGTTTTCAGGAGTTTGTAGCCGAAATGGACGAGCCTTATGATCTGGTGGTCTCCAATCCCCCCTTTTACGGTGAAGGAGTCTCAAGTGGCAACAGTTCTAGGGACAAGGCAAGGCAGCACCAGTTCTTGCCATTTGATAAGTTGTTGTACGGAGTTTCGAAACTGCTTTCTAAACAGGGGGTGTTTTCTACCATCGTTCCATTCACCGAAGAAACCACTTTTAGTGCCATAGCGGCCCAAAATGGGTTGTTCGTGAATCGGATGACCCGCGTTAAGGGCAGTGAACATGCTACAATCAAGCGAAGCCTTCTAGAGTTTTCATTTTTAAAGACAGAGGTACAGCCTACGACCTTGACCATAGCTCTGGAAAGGCATGTATACACCGAAGACTACATTGCACTTACCCGACCATTCTACTTGAAAATGTAACACCTCAGCCTTGAAATGTTATATTTCATTGCTACCTTTGGTCAAAATTCATTTTGAATGAAGCCTGATCTGTTTGAAGCCCCTGATTATTATCACCTCGATGACCTGCTTTCTGAGGAACACCTTTTGGTACGTGATGCCGCCCGACAATGGGTCAAACGAGATGTTTCGCCCATCATCGAAGCGTATGCCCAAAAAGCGGAATTCCCAGAGCAGATCATTAGCGGTTTGGCAGGAATCGGGGCCTTCGGACCTTACATTCCTGAAGAATATGGTGGTGCAGGACTTGACCAGATCAGTTACGGACTCATCATGCAAGAAATTGAACGGGGCGACAGTGGGGTTCGCTCTACAGCCTCAGTACAATCATCGCTGGTCATGTATCCCATTTTTGCCTACGGCAACGAAGCACAGCGAAAAAAATACCTCCCCAAATTGGCTACTGGTGAGTGGATGGGCTGTTTTGGATTGACAGAGCCCAACCATGGCTCCAATCCGGGTGGCATGGAGACCAAATACAAGGATATGGGTGACCATTTTGTATTGAATGGGGCCAAACTTTGGATTTCAAATGCTCCCTTTGCCGATGTTGCCATGGTATGGGCCAAAAATGAGGAGGGACGCATTCATGGCTTGATCGTGGAACGTGGTATGGAAGGTTTCTCCACCCCTGAGACCCACAATAAATGGTCATTACGTGCTTCAGCCACTGGAGAGTTGATCTTTGACAATGTCAAAGTACCCAAAGAAAACCTATTGCCCGGCAAAAGTGGTCTGGGGGCACCTTTAGGTTGTTTAGACTCTGCACGTTATGGCATCGCTTGGGGTGCCATCGGTGCTGCCATGGATTGCTACGATACTGCCTTGCGCTATGCCAAGGAACGCATTCAATTTGAAAAACCGATTGCCGCCACCCAATTACAGCAAAAAAAGCTGGCGGAGATGGTTACCGAAATCACCAAGGCACAATTACTGGCTTTTCGCTTGGGGCAGTTAAAAAATGAAGGTCGGGCCACTACAGCCCAGATATCCTTGGCCAAACGCAACAATGTCGAAATTGCCATCAAAATTGCCAGAGAGGCCCGTCAGGTACTGGGTGGCATGGGCATTACCGGAGAATACAGTATCATGCGCCACATGATGAACTTAGAAAGTGTCATTACCTATGAAGGCACACATGATATTCATTTATTGATTACGGGTGCTGATATTACCGGGCATGCTGCCTTTAAATAAAACTTAGTTTTTCAATTCATTTTTTCAACACGCACTTTAATCGATTTGCTGATAGGGGTTTGGCTCTTATGGGCATAATGGTTATGGGGCACCAATACATTGGTTTCTGGAAAGTATGCAGCCACATTACCTTTGGGAATATCGTAGGGAACTACTAAAAAACATGCTGCTTTTCGCATTACGGCATCGTAACTGCTCGTAATATTGACCACATCCCCTTTGCACAACCCTCTCTGCCCCATGTCTTTCTTGTTAATGAACAGCACCCTTCGCTCATTATAAATACCACGGTAGCGGTCATGAAGTCCATAGATTGTAGTATTGAACTGGTCATGTGAACGAATGGTCATCAACAGCAGTTCATCTGTTTTTAAGCCATGGTCTGGCAGGGTATTCAGGGTTAACCGTGCCTTGCCATTGGGCAATTTACTGAAATCACGTTCCCGTGCATTGTTGGGCAGGTAGTACCCTGCTCTTTTTGATTGTTGTTCAGTGTTTTCAAAACCTTTGGCAATCTTATCGATGTATTGTCGAACCAATGAATAATCATTACCAAATGCTTTCCAAGGCACCGAATGCGCTCCCTTGAAATAGGTATCCGCGATTTGGGCAATGATTTCAGGCTCGCTTTTCACATTTCCATTTATGGGTCGCAACAGGCCCTTTGACCATCGTACTTTGCCCATACTGTTCTCTGTGGTGACAAACCGTTCCAAATCATTTTTTTGGTCTTTTTCTGACCGGCCCAACGTAGGTAAGATCAGCGCCTTTTTTCCAGTGACCAAATGCGAACGGTTCAATTTGGTGCTGATCTGAACGGTCAGGGCACATTTTTGTATCGCTTCTGCGGTATAGTGTGTGTCAGAGGCAGCCATGAGAAAATTGCCCCCCAAGCACACAAAAACCTTCGCTTTGCCCTCGTACATCGCCTTTATCGACTTGACTGTATCGTAGCCCGGCTTCTCTGGGGGCTTAAAACCAAAATGGGTTTCAATCTTCTTATTGAGTTCTGTGTCTACATAATGGTGGATTCCCACACTTCGGTCTCCTTGCACATTGCTGTGCCCCCGTACAGGACAGGTGCCTGCATTAGGTTTACCAATCGCCCCCTTTAAGAGCAAGAGGTTGACAAACTCACGAATATTTTCAACCCCGTTCTTATGCTGTGTCAACCCCATGGCCCAACATACAATGATCTTTGATCTTTGTGCCAATAGTTGCACCGTAGTATCAATTGACTTTTCATCAACGCCACATCGGTTCAAGAGCTCTTTTTCATCATATGTGGCCAAATCAGCCACCAAATCGTGATACCCATCGGTATACCTGTGTATAAAGTCATGGTCAAAAATACCTGGGTGGTCTTCTGCATCGCACTGTATTAATTTTTTGAGCATCAGTTTCACCAATGCAATATCTTGATTGATATTTACCTGCAAGTGAATATCGGCCAAAGACGTTCCGCTACCTACCCAGCCTTTTGCCTTTTGGGGGTTTTTAAAGTGAATAAGGCCAGCCTCTTTCAAAGGATTGATACTGATGACTTTTCCACCATTCGCCTTGCATTTTTCCAGAGCAGACAACATTCTAGGATGATTGGTGCCTGGGTTTTGCCCTACTACCATAACGACTTCGGCCTGATAAAAATCCTCTAATTTCACAGAGCCCTTACCGATGCCCAGTGTCTCGCCCAATGCCACACCGCTGCTTTCATGGCACATATTTGAACAATCGGGCATATTGTTTGTACCAAGTGCCCTTGCAAACATACCGTACAAAAATGCGGCCTCATTGCTTGAACGTCCCGAGGTATAGAAAATAGCACCATCAGGTGATTCAAGTTGATGAAGCTCACTGGCGATTAGCTGATATGCCTCTTGCCAGCCTATGGGCTCATAATGCTTGCTTTCGGCATGTAATACCATTGGTGCCGTCAACCTTCCGCAGGTATTCAACTCATAATCGGAAAAGAGAGAAAGTTCTTCAACAGAATAGCGGCTAAAAAAATCAGTGCCTATACTTTTTTGGGTAGCTTCATCGGCCAGTGCTTTGGCACCATTCTCGCAATACTCGGCAGCCGTTGAAGGTTTTTCAGGGTCTGGCCAAGCACAGCTTGGACAGTCAAATCCATTTTTTTGATTCATCTTCAAAAGACCCTTAAGGGCATTGACCACCCCCATTTCCTTAAACGTATGCCTCAACGCCTCTTGTACGGCAAAAGGTCCACCTGCATAGGCCATAGGTTGTTTTATCTGAGCATTATCAGCGCATGTTTGCGGACCGGTAAGGGAAATATTTCGTTTAAACCCACTTGACATTGAATCGTATTTTTAGCAGCAGCCACGGTATAAAATTGACCGACACATGCAAACATATCATTTTTGGTCAAGGAAGCTGCTACAAGAATCTAAAATCAATTATTTTAGCACATGTTTGCGTTGGTCGATTGCAATAACTTCTATGCTTCCTGTGAGCGGGCCTTTCAACCGCAGTACCACAACGTGCCCATAGCCATTCTTTCGAATAATGACGGGTGCTTCATCTCTCGAAGTGATGAAGCCAAAAAGCTAGGACTTCCCATGGCTGCCCCTGCATTCAAATATCAGCGGTTCTGCCAAGAACATGGCATAAAAATATTCTCATCAAACTATCCGTTATACGGTGATATGAGCAGCCGGGTAATGAACATCTTGGGGACTTTTACCCCAGATATGGAAGTATACAGTATTGATGAGGCCTTTTTAAAATTCGAAGGGTTCCACAACTATGATTTTCATGCCTATGGGCGTAAGATCCAGCACAAAGTGCAAAAATGCACGGGCATTCCCATAAGCATAGGTATTGCACCAACCAAGGCATTATCGAAAATCGCCAATAAAATTGCCAAAAAGTTTCGTCCGAGAACAGGAGGGGTCTTTGTCATAGCATCAGAAGAAGAACGCTTAAAGGCATTACGATGGGCCAAAATTGAAAGTGTTTGGGGCATTGGACAGGGCAATTTGAAACGTTTGCAAACCAAAAAAGTACGCACTGCTTATGACTTCACCCAACTTTCAGACGAATGGGTCAAAAAACAAATGGCCATTATCGGCCTAAGGCTAAAAAAAGATTTAGAAGGAAAACCTACCTTGGACCTGGACGATGATACCCGTGACAAAAAAGTCATAGCCACTACCCGCAGTTTTGAACGTACTTTTTCTGATCTGGAGAACATACGCGAACGCATCTCTACCTTTGCAGGCAGTTGTGCCGAGAAGCTACGCACCCAGAAAAGCAGTTGCAACATCATCATGGTATTCATACGCAGCGATAGGCACAAAAAAAACACTCCCCAAGACAGAAGCAGTACGCTCGTTACATTACCCTACCCCTCTGATTCAACATTGACCATTACCAATCATGCCGTGAGGGCAGCTGAACAAATTTTTAAACCAGGTATTCGATACAAGAGGGCCGGGGTCATTGTCTGCGGACTGGTACCTACCAATGCGCGCCAATTAGACTTATTTCAGAGAGAAAACCCCAAACACACAGCCTTAATGAAAACCATGGATGCAATGAACAACAAATTGGGCGATTACAAGATTAAAATCGGCAACCAAGATCTGGAGCGCACTTGGAAAATGCGCCAAGAGCATCTTTCACCAAGGTACACCACTGATATTGATGAAATTATTACAGTAAAATGAAGCCAAAGAAAAGAGCCCAAGAAAAGCCATTGGAATTCTTTGGTCCAGACACTTCAAGCCCTACCTCCATTCCAATTTCAGGTAATGTTTCTGCGGGTTTTCCTTCTCCTGCAGAGGATTTTAAACAAACCCGGATAAGCTTGGATAAAACATTGGTCAAAAATGAAGATGCTACCTTTTATGCCCGCGTCAGCGGCCAATCAATGATCAATGCAGGCCTGAATGACGGTGACCTTTTGATTATTGACAGGAGCCTTGAAGCTGAAAATGGAAAAATCGCGGTATGTTTTATTGGTGGGGAATTTACCGTAAAACGTCTTCTCATTGAAAAAGATGCCCTTTACCTCATGCCTGAAAACGAATCTTACCAACCGATAAAAGTTACTGGTGAAGACCACCTGCTGATTTGGGGAATCGTTACTTATGTCATCAAAGCAGTATGATGCTGTGGTTGTTCAATTCAAAAGGGTGCCGCTCAACTGTAACAGGTCGATTTCAGCAATCTTCAGATCATATTTTGCACGTACATAATTGTTGCGTGCATTGAACAAGTTGATCTGTGCCTCCCTAAAATCCAATGAGGTTACTTGCCCCAATGAATATTGTTTTTGCGTGCGCCCAAAGTTCAACTCATTGGTCTTTACATTTTTGCCTTCAGACCTTAGTGTTTTTTGAGCAATGGTATAGGTTTCGTAAGCGTTCAAAACATTGGTCAGCAGTTGGTCTTTAACCCTTGCAAGCTCAATCTCTCGATTTTGTTTGGTGATCTTGGCAGTCTTGACCCGTGTCGAATTTCCACCATCAAAAATATTCCATGTCAAGTTCAATCCAAGATTGACCCCATAAGATTCATTTTCTAAAGCAAAGGATGTTGGGGGATTTTGGTTCTCATTCCAATTGTACGAACCAGATCCACTGATTTTGGGCAAAAATTGGGCCCTATTGATCTTGATGTTCAATTCGCTCAACAAAATGTTTTGCTTCGACAAGACAATCTCAATATTGTTTTGCTGAGCCATCTCAACCATTGCCTGCTCTTTTAATGTTGCCGCAAAAGCAACAGTCGTGTCAATTTCAAATTCGGCAGTAATCATTCTTCCCAAGCTTAGATTGAGGGTACGCTTTAGGTTCTTAAGATCACGAAATGCCTCTATGTATGAAATACTGTCATTGTTGAGATCCACTTGTGCATTAAGCTCATCCAAGGTAGTGCCCTGACCATATTTCAGCTGTTTCTGGGCGCGCAATAACCGGTCTGTTGAATTTTCAATATTTAGCTTAAGGTTCTCGACCACTTGCTTTTGGTAGGCGACATTGAAGAAACTCGCATAAATATCAATTACCGTATTCTCAATTTGCTGACGTTCTTGCAACTGTGCCAAATTCAAGTTTTCTTCATTGCTATCTTGGGTATACTTACGTACCAAACCATCAAAAAGTAAATATTCAGCGGTTACCGAAGCATTGTACGATTCGGTCACCGCTCCGTCTATTGAGGTCAATGACCCATCAGAAAAGGTTACATTCTGCGTCTCATCTGAATAGCTTACCCCACCACTTGCGCTTACTGTTGGCAGGTAGTTATTGTTTGAAGCACTGGCCTCTACCCTGGCTATTTCTATATCGTTCTTGGCAATGCGGAGGTCATAATTGTTTTCAATGGCAATGGCAATGGCTTTGTCCATCGTCAATAATTCTTGTGCCACGACCGTGGACGCAAAAAATGAAATGAAAAACAGCAAATTATATTTCAACATGGTCTACTTTAAGTTCTTTGATTGCCCGTTCAACTTCTTCCCGTTCGGGTTTTTTACCGGTAACCAATTGTTTCGCAATAACTTTAACACTATTTGACATGGAAAGAAAAATAGGCAACAAGAAAAGAGTAAGAAAGGTCGCTATGGCAATGCCATAGGAAATAGATATTGCCATGGGCTTTAAAAATTGGGCTTGAAGACTCCGTTCGAGCATCAACGGAGCCAATCCGGCAATAGTTGTGATCGATGTCAAAAATATGGCCCTAAACCGTGCACGACCTGTTTCATACAATGCTTCATCAAACTTTAATCCTTCTTTGAGAAAGTTATTGAACTTGCCCGTAAACACAAGGCCATCATTGACCACAATGCCGATAAGTCCAATTATTCCCAAATATGATAATACGCTCATCGAAAAACCATGCAGCCAATGCCCCCAGGCAACCCCAATGAGGCAAAACGGAACAATGGCAAGCAAGATAAAAGGCTGGCTGTAAGAGCGAAAAGCAAAGACTATAGTGACATAAATCAAAAAAATAGCTGCCGGCAATACCGTTGATGCCGATGCTGAAATTTTATTCACCTCACGGTTTTGTCCTTCTGCACTGATCACCACCCCAGGGTACCGCTCACCCACCATATCGGCCACTCGGGTCGTAAGGTCGTTCATGACCGTAGTGGAACTTGCCTTGGGATTGGCCAAATCGGCCTCAACGGTAATCTCACGTATACCATCTAAGTGATTGATGGCCACCTCACCCCTTTCAATAGTATAGGTAGCTATTTGTGATAGGGGAATTCTTCCTTCTTGCGTAGCAATCTGAATGGTGTTGATATTATCAATGCTTGAGCGATCGTGTTTATCATACCGCACCCATATTTTAACCTCATCTTGCCCCCGTTGCACACGCTGCACCTCTTTACCAAAAAATGCATTTCTGACCTGAGCCATCACATCGTTCAAGGTGAGCCCCAAAAGGGTGGCATTTTCTTTGAGTTGCAACCGTATTTCCTTGATTCCTTCAGGACTGGAGTCGGTAATATCTTTCACATCAGGGTTTTTTCCCAATTCATCATATACCAACTCTTTTGCCTTGTTGATATAATCAAAGTCCTTTCCCTGTAATGATACCGATATGGGCATTCCACCTACATTGACCCCAGCATTATAGCTCAACTTTTCAACACCACTAAGCTCTCCCGCAGCTTCTCGAATTCGGTTGGCAATTTCTGGAGATCCCATGGCCCTCGTTTCACTAGGGGATAGGTTAACTACGATATTTGAAGCTGAGCTACCAGGACCTATCTGCTTTACCGTGGTGAGAATATGATCTTCGCCCAATTCATTTTTTCCCAAATCTTCATTCACTTCCCAAATCTTGTGCTCTACATAGGTCGCTAGGGAATCGGTCACATTTTCATTTGTACCTTCAGGGGTATTCAGCGTGATGGTAATCTGGTCACTGGCATTGCTGGGGAAAAAGGAGAGCTTGATGATACCGCCTGCAAAAGCCCCTAAAGTCAAGATGAAGAGAAACAGAATGACACAAAATGATACAAACTTATTTTTCAAGGTGAAACGAAAGGCAGGGGAATATATCTTATTCTTAAGATAGTTCATAAACTGGTCTCCCCATTCGTTGAACTTGTATGTTTTGCCCTTACCCCCCAAATCTTTGGAGTGCGCCAAGTGAGCTGGCAAAATGAGCAGTGCCTCAATCAGTGATACGGCCAATGTCAAGGTAACCACAACTGCAATATCACTAAAGAATTCACCAATCTGGCCATCTAAAAAGAAGAATACCGAAAACGCCAGAATGGTAGTAGCTATGGCAGATAGTATGGGTATCAAAACATCTAAAGTGCCATTAGCAGCGGCTTTGATCGCAGACTCACCTTTTTCATGACGTGCGTAGATGTTTTCAGCGATTACGATGCCATCATCGACCAAAATGCCAATGACCAAAATCATCCCAAAAAGGGAGAGCATGTTTAGGGTCACACCAAATTCTGGCAAGAGAATGAACATTCCGAAAAAGGAAATTGGAAGTCCGAAGGCGACCCAAAAGGCAACTCCAGGCCTTAAAAAGAAAGAGAGCAGCAAAAGCACGAGCAACATTCCGACAAGGGCATTTTCAAGTAGTAAAGCAATACGATCTTTAACAATTTCTGAAGTATCAATCGTTATCTCCAATTGCAGGTTATCATGGCTAGCATTGAAATCTTCGATATAGTCCCGTATTTTTTCTACACTACCGATTAAATCTTCTGAGTTTGTATTTGTTACACCAATATTTACGGCTTGCTGGCCATTTAGGGTAATTCTATCGGTTGTTTCACTGAAGGTATTTCGTATGGTGGCAATATCACGTAAATGGACCTTACCGCCTTCAATACTGGACTTTACTACCACATCTCCTAAATTTTCGGCATAGTAGGCCTTGTTACTGGCCCTTATCAAAAATTCTTCGTTAGTGGTCTTTATCGATCCCCCGGTAATCAAGATGTTGGCACTGGCCACGGCTTGGGAAACTTCATCGAAGGTAAGCGCGTAACTTCGCAGGGTTTCTTCACTTACCGCTATTTCAATCTCTTCGTCAGGAAATCCAGAAAGTTCGATTTGCGAAATTCCATCAATACGCAATAGATCGTCCTCCACATCCTGTGCGGTTTTCTTCAACATGCCCAAAGGCACATCTTCACCGGTCACTACAAAGGTAATTGCCTCTCGTGTAGGCTTAACGGTTTCGATAACCGCAGGCTCTGCACTATCAGGAAATGATGAAATCTTATCGACTGCATTCTTTATCTCATCCAGAACCAAATTGATATCGAAGTCACTTAAAACCTCAACGGTCACGGCACCCAAATTCTCTTCTGAGGTTGAGGTTATACGATCTACCCCTTCGACACCTTTTAGATTGCGTTCGATTTTTTCGACCACCCCCTCTTCAACTTCTTGGGGAGAAGCACCTGGGTAAGAAACAGATATTGTGATTCTACTTGGGTCAGATAATGGAAAAAAGGAAGAATTGAGCTTCTTATACCCTAAGTATCCAAAGATGAGAAAACCAATGATAAAAATATTGACCGCAACGGGATATTTAATAAAGTAACCTATAAACTTTCTCATATGCTTATCTCAATAGGTTACTTTCAGCCCTGGATAGGCATTCGCAATAATTTCATCTACGATAAGCATGCCGTCTTTCAGCCCTTTTACGACAACACTGTCGCCCACGTAGTTAAAGGGCACCACTTTTTGCAATTGTAACGTACTGTCTTTGATGATGTAAACATGATCATTTTCCAATATTAGGCTATTTGCAATCTTAAGTACATCAGGCACGTCTTCGCCAAATACCTGAGCAGTTAAATATTGTCCGTCTTTGAGCCGTGCATCACTGACCTCTACAAACACTTCTATTGTTTGTGTCTGTTGATTGATTTTAGGGTTGATACGGCTGATCTCGCCTTGAAATGTTACGGTACTTTCCAACGGTCTTAGGCTGACTTGCTTTCCCAAATCAAGATATTGGTTTTCAGTGGCTGGAATTGATAAGCGCAGTTCATACACAGAAGTATCAATAAATTCCCCTAGTTTCTGACCACTGCGCACCAACGTTCCCGGATTGACATTGGCTTCAGTGACCGTTCCACTAAAAGGGGCATTGATATTGTATTTGGCAAGCCGTTCTTGTTGGTTCTTGGTATCAAAATAGGTTTTGGTGATATTTCTACCGGTCACAAAAAATTTTTCAGCATCAGATGAAAATCCAGGTAGTGGCTGTAAGCGCTCGTTGACATCAAAATCCCTGAGGTATTGCTCCCACTTTTTCGCCGCTTCTGGAAATTCAATTTCCATATCGGCCAACATTGCGGCAATCTCACTTACCAAATTACTCTTGCTTGATTGCAATTGGGCCAAGTATTCACTATTGTCAACACGAAGTATGGTTTGGCCTTTGGCGAATCGATTCCCTTCTTTGAAGGGGGTGCCAGTCAGCAACAGCACCCCTTGTACTTCACTATACAGTTCTATCTTTTCTTTCGCAGCCAAAGTACCTGTTGCGGTCACTACATAAGACCGGGACTGTAGATTGACATGGGCAACCGAAATATGGGGTCTCTTACGATTTTCCATAGTTGTTTTTTCACTTGCGTCTTCTTTGTTGCCCAATAAAAAAAATAAAAATAGCCCCATCACGAGAATACCAATACCTAGAGCAATACTGTAGATTCGCTTCATAGTTATGTTTTCATTCGTTTTCGCATCTCTTTTCGAATCATCGGTTCAACATCATCAACATAGTGTTCCATCTGTTCTTTGGTCAATATCTCTTCAAGTGCTGCGTTTTTCTCTTTGCCAATTTTTTTCATATCACCAATTTTGCTGAACATCGAACCTTCGCTAGCCATTAACTCAGCTTGTTTTTCTGAATAGTGCAAGTTCAACGGTGCAACCTGCCCTTGTTGCGCCTCACTCAAGCCCAATTGTTCGGTCATGGTCTTGGTCTGATAAGCTGCCATTTCTTGCACATTCATTTGTTGTGCTGTCACTGACTGTAGTGTTGACATCATCACTACCATTGCTATAAATGTATAAATGCTCTTTGTTTTCATAACTGATTCGAATAATTGATATTTTTATGGTGTCCTTCGATTTAAAACCAGTTGCAAGCCTACCCTAAAATAAGCACCACTCCCTGGGTCTAAATCATAAATTTCTTCATTATCATCATCAAGCACCTTTAGTGTGGTGATAGCCATGAGGCCTGTTTTTGCAGTCAATGCCAAATTTTTAGTGAACTTCAACCGATACGACAGTTCTGCATTCAAGCCATTATATTGTAGTTTGGTATTGGTAAGCAACCTATTGCCATCTACCGCAACTTCATTGGAGTTATTGGCAAAAAGTCCTTCGGGTCTCAAAGATGTAGACAATTGGTGCTTTTCATTAATGGTATAATTGACTCCAGTTGTCGGCAGGCCTAAAGAATAGCTCCAATGGGCATTGAGTTTTTGTTGAAACGATATTGCAGGTAAAATTGTTGGCTCTCCTAACTGCGCACCATACAATATACCCAGCATCAATGTGGAATTTCGTTCAAAATTCCCCCACCTTTTGGTGACAGCACCCAAGGTGTTGAACACAAAATCTTCAGAAGAGACCCCATCTCCTAGATTTGACATCAGCGAAGTACCGGCAGAAACCAATAGCCCCCATGAATTTTTCAAGGGCCTGATCAAAGAAACATTGGCACGAACCACATGTATATTCTCATAAGTGCCCAAATCAATAACATTGGTGGTTTCATCAAAAACAAAATCATAATATTGATACCCGAGTCCAACACCTACAATATTTTTACCTGCGGGTATGACCGTGTTCAAGTTGATGCGATAATTGCTGATCTCTGTACCATCTAAGTCGGGCATGTATCCATATTCTATTGCAATTGGTTGTGTTTCTCCAGGATTACCTCCCAGGATTTGGGCATACATTTTAAAGGAAAAGCATATGGCAATTAAAAGTATGGCTTTTTTCATATGTTTGTTTTTAGCAAAAGTATTTATGGCTTTGGGGTTCCCCTAAAAAAATAGACCGCCATGACAATAATATAGACCGATATGCCTATTTTCACGATAAAGGCCCATCTCTTAAAATAGCTATAAAATTTAGCTGTTTATACCCATAATTGTCTAATTGATCTTTCTTTTGATAAACCAGAAATCCTTTAAAGTAAGGTTGACATTTATCGAATTTATATTTTCCTCGACCAAAACCCCTTGGGTTGCTCCTCGGGTCGTATTGGCAAAAGAAATGTTCAACATTGACTTTGAACGCAATCCCAATGGAATTCCCAACCCCGCTGTAATACCATAACTGTTTATTCTTTCATCATTCACCTTCAAGTAGCCCGTATCGTAGTACAGTCCGGCCCTAAACTGAATCTGTTCCCAATACTTGAATCCATTCTTGTTGACGTAATACTCACCTCCTAAAGAAAATACATTTTGATCCACAAAATCCCCCACATTGTCACTTTGGCCAGTTTGTTGCCATAGCCTAACACTATGGTCTATATTGATCCATAGATTGTTCCAAGGCCTTAGCACCAATCCTGAATTTAGTTCTAACGGCAATTCAAAATCATCTAACCTGATGTCGCTCTCACTTTCAACTTCAGAAGGGATAAAATCAAGTGTTCGTTCCACAACCCTATCTCTTCTACCAGATAGCGATGTAGGTAAATTGGTGCTTACACCCAATTGAAGTATCTCTTTATAGTCGTATTGAAATCCTACCCCAAATCTCAATCCACGATATCGATTTGATTCTTCTATGGTCAGAGAACTGAGTCCGGCAGCAACTTGCTCTGTTTCATCTATGGTACCGAACAGATAAGAAATATTGCCCCCGAGCCGAAAGTTCTTAGCGATTGTTCTTCCATAGCTCAACCGTAAGTCATTCAGGGCCCCAGAACCAAATATGTTGCTGGTGAACTCTTCGAATGAGCCCTCGATATTACTCTGGATCCCAATAAGGGAATATCCCACATCGGTAAAGGGGGTCACCGATAACCCGAATGAAGATTTGTTGTCAATATTTGAGGCTATGGCCAAACTTGAAAAATTACCTGCTACCCGATTCTCATCAGAATCGGTACTGTTTACACCACTCACCTCAGCCAAAAAGCCAAAATCAAAGATAAAACTGTTCCGTTCTTCGGTTCCATAGGAAGCGGGATTAAGGTTATTGATAAAATCATCGTCATTGAATGCATAGCCACCCCGTCCTAAAGCACTGTTCTTACCAATGCTTGAATTCGTATTGACCCCTAACCCAAAAAGAGAATAGGGAGAGCCCGTCAAGTTGTTGCTCGTTTGCGCAAAGCTCGACATAAAGGCAAGGAACAGTATGAAAAAACAGCCCTTTTCTTTAATCATCATCTTCATCATAAATCGCATATGTCAAAACCAATGTCGCCTCAAAATCATCACTGTTTTCGCCTTCAAGTACAATACGGTCCACTGTTTGGTTAAAGTCTCTCGGAAAAATCACAAAAGCATCGTCCACAATGTTTTCTTCATTGAGTTCCCTATCAACATAAATGCCCACCGGTATTTCATAGAGCACCTCTTTAAACTCTTCTTCATTTTGGTTGATCGTTCCATAGGCAGGCAATTCACCAAAAAAAACCTGTTCTGTGATTACGTTGTTTTGGTTGATTATGGCAATCTGCAAAGAATCACGTATTGGAAGAAGGTCATCAAATGAACTGGATGGCGCCTTTACCTGTAGTGTGGCGCTCAAAAGTGTGCCTGTACCAGGTATATCATACAAGTCTTTAATGGTCGGAATCTGAATTCTCGTGGCATAGCCTACACCTGCCTGTATATAACTAAGGTCACCACTTGCCTTTGAGGATAAGTTTATTTCTTGATCTACAAGCGTATCCAAAACCATACCTGAAACATCACTGCTAACATTATTGAATATTTTTGGTTCGTTTGTGAGTTGGTTTATCGTAAAATCAAAGGTTTCTTCACTGTTGCCAAATTCACTTGGCACTCCATAAAAAAGTCGTAGATATGTTCTATTGGCATCCAAGGAAAAACCAATGACACTAGCATTGTCTTCACTATCCGGTTGTACGGTCAACCCTTTAAATTCTTCCCGTAGTTCATCATCATCGTTGATATCATTGTCTTGGATCAAATCAAAAAGGCGCTGCCCAAAAGACATGGGCAAGGCAATGTAAAGTGAGTCTTCATCTATGGGTTCAGGCTCAAAGGCAATTGAAGTCAATGGGGCTGTGTCAAACGGTAGACTGCTTGTGTTGTAAAAAGCATCGTCCCTAGTTCTCACCTCATCTTGCAACAAGTGTAGATTGTACTGTGAAACTTGTGTGGTATCGCTGTAATAGTAGTTGTCATAGCCTAAAATAAGGGCAACGCTATCGAGCTCTGCTTCATTATCCAATTCATAATTACCTGAAGCGGTGAGCTCAAAAAAACTGCTTGCCCTAACGGTGCCAAAAAATTCATCTTCATACTGCCCAATCAACATTCTTCGGGTATCAGAAGTAATAATACTATCAAACTTAATGGTTGAAAGTTCTACGGTAAACGTGTCAATGGTAATGACCCTGACATCAGAGTCTGCAAAATCTCGGCCCACTTCAAGTGTTGGAATATCAGAATTGTCGACAGAACAGGCCAAAACTGTAAAAAACAACATGACCACGCCTAGAAACTTTTTCATCGAAAGCTATTTGAGCGCCAAAATAAGTGCAGGGAAAAAGGTCTAGGAAGGATTTTATACCGACACCTGTATTGTATATACCAAACAAGATTTTTTAACGACCTATTGGGGGTACTGCTTTTTATAGCCAAATATTCTGGTTTGGTATATACAATACATGCTCCTGTCTATTTTTTTTCTTGCCATCACATAGGTGCCCATAGTTTTGACAAAATGCTACTATTGAGAAAAGTAATTGTCATCTTGACCATGCCGTTTTTTTGTTTCCCCTTTTACGGACAAATACACCCCAAGGAAGACGTGGCCATGTTCGAATATCGTATTATACCCGACATCAACGATGTCGAGGCAAGAACATACACCATCAATGCCAACATTTTTACCACTTTGCTGAACGGAAATCTAGAATTTGGCCTTTCATACAGTAACAATCAATTTTCATTTTTTGACCAGCCAACCTTACTTGACGAGGCGTCTTACGAAGAGACCCATATACTTGAAGCATCCATCGCTTTTGAAAAAAAAGTGACTGGGTCCTGGTCATTTGCCATGGGCATCGCACCAACCCTGGCTTCAGATTTTGGGAATGCAGTGACCCATGAAGACCTCATTCTGAATGCCTCACTGGCAATATCAAAAAAATGGGGGCATCATATGGGGCATTCCACCATCGCTTTTGGGATTGCCCACGGAACTGCATTTGGTGAACCACTGTTTTTCCCCATAGCCACGTTCACCAGAAAGATCAATGAAAAATGGATGTATTATTTGGGCATTCCCCGAAGTGGCATAACCACTAACATCAATGAAAGACATGCTATCAAGGCAAAGGCACTCTTTTCAGGGTCATATAGTAACATATCGTCAACGGTCACTTTTGACAATAGAACGATTGCCGATTCAAAGTTGCAGTACAACGGATTGGATTTCGGATTGGAGCACGATTACAGGATACAGCCGAACTTCACTACGGTCATCAGATTAGGATATGCTGCGGTAAACAACTTTGAAATAGTAGACAACAATGATAGGCTGCTGTATGACTTTGAACCGGAGAGCTCGATTTATTTCAATATAGGATTAAAATTTAACTTAAATAAAAATGCAAATGAAAGCGAACTATAACGTTTTTAAACCTTTATCAGAGAGAAGCCTAATACTTTTAGCGCTAATAAGCTTGTTGTGGGGCACTTCGTGTTCCAATGATGAAGATGATGAAAACCTGGGCAATTGGGTAGAACGTTCCGTTCTAGATGGCACTCCCCGAAGTAGTGCAGCGGCCTTTACGATAAATAATTTAGGCTATATGGGCACAGGCTATGATGGTGATGATTACCTAGGTGATTTCTGGGTCTATGACATGGATGGAAACTTTTGGTCACAACTGGCCAATTTTCCTGGGGTTGCAAGAAGTTCTGCGGTGGCCTTTACTGTTAATGGCAACGGGTATGTGGGTACCGGATTTGACGGCGATAACGAAGTCAGCGATTTTTATCGTTACAATACCGCTTCTAACCAATGGACCCAAATAGCAGATTTTGCCAACGGTAGGGTTAGGCGTGGGGCAGTGGCCTTCAACTCTGAAAGCAATGGGTATGTCGGCACCGGATTTGATGGTGATAATGATTTGAAGGACTTTTGGAGATACAATCCATCCAGTGACACTTGGGAGGAACTGGTAGGTTTCGGTGGAAACAAGAGAAGGGATGCCGCAACCTTTACCATTGGCAATTCAGTGTACCTTGGCACCGGTACTTCAAACGGGTTAGGCCAAACAGATTTTTGGGTCTTTGATACCACAACGGAAACTTGGTCATCACTTTTAGATATTGATGATGATGATGACTATACGATCATCAGAAGCAATGCTGTAGGGTTTACTATTGGTGATAGAGGCTACTTTGCAACAGGGAGTGGGGGTGCCGGTACACTTAGAAATGTTTGGGAGTACAATCCTGCAACTGACCTTTGGGAAGAGAAAACGTCGTTGGAGGGAGTTGCACGGGAAGATGCCATTGCCTTTTGCAATGGGAACAGGGCATTTTTGGCATTGGGAAGAAGCGGTACCCTATATCTTGATGACAATAGGGAGTTCTTTCCACTTGAAGAGGAAGATGAAGATGATTGAGCCATGGTAGCAGTTGAAATCAAACGTAACTGGGATTGCTTGCCATGAAAAGTAAGACCGCAATAGTCATTGCAATTGTTTTGATCATCGTAATGGCAGGCATTTCAGTAAACATACTGAACCCTTCTTCTGACAACTCGAGGCCAGAGACCATAAAACGCCATCTATATGGGCTAAAGGTCTTGCAAGAAGGCCAAGATACATGGTCATACGAAATATATCTCGATGACCATTTGTATATCAAACAGACCTGGATACCGGGCATCAGCGGCAAACAAAAATTTGCATCTGAAGTAGATGCAAGAACCATAGGCGATTTAATGGTACAGAAACTTGACAACGGCGATATTCCTTCAATAAGTAAACAAGAACTTGATGAAAATCGAATTACCTATAAAAAATAAGTATCTTCTACCTACAGATAAAAAAAATCCTTTGAAAAAAACATTTCAAGTTAAAGAGGTTTGGATACATATCATTGTCTGGGTCTGTTTAATTTCTTTCCCTTTAGCCGTGACCTTTAAAGAATTTGGCAGGGTGCCCAGTTTCTTGTTTCCCAGAATTTTATTAAATCCCATTTTGGTATATGTCAACTATTTGATACTGGTGCCACAGCTTTTGGTCAAACGAAAAATTGTACAGTACATCTCTCTTTCGATTCTTACTTTGGTCCTATTCATTTTCTTGATGAATTATTTTATTCCTGCCCAACCCTTCAATAACAACATGGTAGAGTTGAAAAAAATGGCCGAAATGCCACCTTTTAAAGCCTTATCATATATGATGACCACTATGGTCTCGTTAGCTTTCTTTTTATTGGGTGGATTGTTGGGCCTGACCAAATATTACTATAAGAGAGAAAAGGTGACCAGCAAAAAAGAAGTACAGCGACAAGAAACCGAACTGCAGTTTTTAAGGGCACAGTTGAACCCACACTTTTTGTTCAACTCACTGAACAGCATTTACTCTTTGGTTCGAAACAAGTCAAACGATGCCCCAGAAGCGGTCATCACCCTATCAGAACTCATGCGTTATATGCTATATGAAGCAAAACGTGAACTTGTGCCATTGATAAAGGAGATTCACACGAACGCTCGACCGGCTGCACCCCAGCCCCTTCGTCGGCTGACACGGGCGCATCCCAGGACAGCCCGCCGTCCGCGTGTCGGGCCGGCGCTTGTGTTGCCCTCGTCGGCTTGAGCGCGGGGGTGGTTCGGTTCAAGACCGCGTCGTACACCGCCGTGTACCGGGCCGCGACTTGTTCGATGTCCAAATCGCGGACGCTGGTTTGGCCGCCAGTGACGAGTTTGTTGACAAGGTTGGTGTCGTTCAGCAGTGACCAGCAAGCCTCCGTGATCGCCCCGGGCTCGCTCGGCGGGACTACGACGGCGTTGTCCGGGGTGTAGAACCCGCGGTAGCCCGGCAGGTCGGTGATGACCAGTGGGGTCTGCGTGAGGAACGACTCCAGCCCGGTCGCTGGGAACGACTCGCCGAACTCCGAAGCCACCACGCTGACGTCGGACAACGACAGGTACGGGATCACGTCCGGCTGGAACCCGGCCAGGACGACCCGCCCCCGAACCCCCAGCGCGTGCGCCTGGTCTTCGATCGCGTTCCGCATCGGGCCTTCGCCGACCAGCAGCAGGACCAGGTCAGCCCGACGTTCACAGAGTTGGGCAAACGCTTCGAGCAGGACCGTGTGGCCTTTCTGTGGGGACAGGCGAGCGATCGAACAGATCACCTGCGCTTCCGGGGCGATGCCGAGTCGGG
>JBCDBD010000045.1:0-21697 GCA_039184335.1 Bacteroidota bacterium
AATAGGCCACAATCTCTTTTTCTATCATATCTTTATCAAGTACAAAGTACATAAAGGGTTGTTTGGGTTTGACTTATGTTTCGCAACACAAATCTCTGCAACCCTAACTTTCGATCCAAAAAAAGTTTAAATCACCTCTAAATGTAGGCAAGAACAAATTTAACAAAAGAACCTTGTTCTTAAGCAGTCTTTGTAATTTCTTCTATGGCTTTGGCAAGATTGAAGTCATTTTCGGTAATGCCATCCACATCGTGGGTATTCAACCGAACTGTCAATGAATTGTACACATTTTCCCAGTTCGGGTGATGGTTGTTTGCCTCACATTCAAAGGCAATACGGGCCATTATTGAGAAAGCATCCTTGAAGTCTTTGAACCGATATGATTTGGTGATGAATCCGTTTTGATAAGACCAGCCTTCGAGTTGTTCCAGGTTTTTGGCGATCTCACTTTCTGTCAGTTTTTGTATCATCCCATAAATTTACACAATTCATTCTACCATCAGATGGTGTTCAATGATTTCTTGATAGCTTATCCGAAGGCTTTTAGGCAACATTTTATCTTTGGGCAAAACGGCCAGATAGCGGTCTTCATTTGTTGTGTAGACCCGCTTTAGAATAGGATGGCAATTTCCTATTCTTTTTACGATTTCTTTTATGAACTCTTCGTGCAGTATCAGGTCAGAACTGCCCAGATGAAAGATGCCTGATTTGTTTCGATTGATCAGATAATGGATTTGTTGTGACAACCTATCATCGTTGGTCACATTGATGATCAGGTTTGGAAATACTTCAATAGGTTCGCTGTTATTCAGTAATTGCTTTATTTCTTTAATTCTTGGTGAAGTGTTCCCAAAAACCATAGGTACCCTCAAAATACCAACTTTATCTTCGTGCATTCGCAAAAGCATATTTTCAATGCGTATTTTTAAACGCCCGTAGATGCTTTCAGACAAAGTCTTGTCGTATTCGTAAGAAGGGTATTTGCTGTAAGCGTCGAATACATTGGAAGATGAAAGAAAAAACAGTTTGACCTCATTTTTAGCCAGATATTCTACCAGATGCAGGTGTGCTTGAATCTGGGCCGCAAAATTGCCACGTAATGCGGATATGATGTAATCAGGCTTTACTTTGTCAAGTATCCTGAAAATATCATCCTCATTTAAGTCGTAACGGTAAAACCTTTTGTTGTACTCATATATTGCATTTGAACAGTAAGTGCCATAAGTATCAAAGTAATTACATAGCTCTTTGTAAATGGCATTGCCAATGAAACCACTGGCCCCCAAAATGAGTATTTTCTTTCCTTTCTGACGTTTCAACCTATCTTTTACACTTTTAACCTTTGTAAAAAGGAAGTTTTACGACCGAAGCCGGTATTTCTTTTTTTCTGATTTTTATCTTTATTTCAGTGGCCAATTCGGTGTATTCACTTAAAACATAGCCCAGACCGATACCAATTCCCAGTGAAGGTGACATGGTGCCAGAGGTTACCGTTCCGATTTCTTCATCTGTGTCATTTAAGATGGCATATCCCTTTCTGGGAATTCCTTTGCCATCTATTTGAAACGCCACCAATTTCTTTTTGGTTCCTTCCCGCTTTTCTTTGGCCAAGGCCTCAGCGTTAACAAAATCTTTGGTGAATTTGGTTACCCATCCCAATCCTGCTGAAATGGGCGAGGTAGTATCATCGATGTCATTTCCATAGAGACAGTAGCCCATTTCCAATCGCAAGGTATCGCGTGCGGCTAGACCAATGGGTTTGATGCCGAAATTTTCGCCTGCTTTCAGAACACGTTGCCATACCTGTACTACTTCGGCATTCTTACAGTAGATTTCGAAACCGCCGGATCCTGTATAGCCTGTTGCTGAGATGATAACCTGTGAAATACCTGCAAAATCGCCTACCACAAAATTATAGAACTTGATGGAAGCAAGATCTATCGATGACAGTGATTGCATTGCTTCAACAGCCTTTGGCCCCTGTATGGCAAGTAAGGAATATTCTTCAGAAATATTTTGCATCAAGGCACCTATTTCTGCGTTATAGCCCGTGATGTGGTTCCAGTCTTTATCAATATTGGCCGCATTGACCACTAAAAGATAGCTTTCTTCCTTTATTCGATAAATAATCAAATCATCTATGATACCTCCTGTTTGATTTGGCAAACAACTATATTGGGCCTTGCCTATGGTAAGTTTTGATGCATCATTTGAACTCACTTTTTGGATGAGTTCCAATGCCTTTGGCCCCTCAATCAAAAATTCGCCCATATGTGAAACATCGAATACCCCTACGGTTTTGCGTACGGTTTCATGTTCTACATTGACACCTTCATAGGACACAGGCATGCAGTAGCCTGCAAATTCGACCATTTTTGCCCCCAAATCGATATGTGTTTGGGTCAATGCCGTGTTTTTCATGTGCGACAATTTACTGAAGTAAATTTATCGAAATATTGATGTAGGGTAGGGGTTGAAGGGTAATCTTTTGAACAAAGAACTGTTAATTGATTTTTTTGGATGTTTTAATTTTTAAGCAGATATGACTTCAACTCCCCATATGATGCGATTGGAATCGATGATTTTGATTTATCCATCACTTTTTGAATCTGCGAAGGAATTTTTGGTGATATGCCCAAAGTGTCTTCCACAACGTCCAAAAATTTTACGGGGTGTGCCGTTTCTAAAAACACACCATAGGTTTTTTGGTGTTTTTCTTGGTACTTCTTGATACCCAAATAGCCAACTGCTCCATGGGGATCTGTGATATAGCCTGAGTTTTTGTGAATTTGCTGCATGGCTGTTTTGGTTTCTTCATCTGTGAAGGCATACGAAGATAAATTTTCTTTGAGCAATGAAAAATTGTCATGGTACAGATGGCGTATTCTTACAAAGTTACTGGGGTCACCTACATCCATTGCGTTGGAAATAGTCGAAATCGAGGGTTTAGGTAGGTATGTGCCTCGCTGCATATAATGGGGCACTACATCGTTTTTGTTTGTTGCTGCAATAAAGTGTTTTATGGGCATTCCCAATTTTTGGGCTACCATGCCAGCACAGACATTGCCAAAGTTTCCTGAGGGTACGGCAAACACGATTTCCTTTTGTTTGGCCTTGATATCACGATATGCAAATAAAAAATAAAATAATTGTGGTAGCCATCGGGCCACATTGATACTGTTTGCAGAAGTCAATTGTCGGTCTTTGGTAATGTCAGCATCTAAAAAAGCCTTTTTGACCATACGTTGACAATCGTCAAAAGTACCTTCAACCTCCATTGCTGTTATATTTTGTCCTAAGGTCGTCAATTGTTTTTCCTGTATTTCGCTGACCTTGCCACTGGGGTAGAGAATAATGACATTGACACCCTTTACTCCAAGAAATCCGTTGGCCACAGCACCGCCGGTATCACCAGAGGTGGCTACCAAGACGGTTATCTCGGTATCATCTCCTTTTGAAAAATAACCCAAGCAGTTGGCCATAAAACGGGCTCCTACATCTTTAAAGGCCATGGTCGGCCCATGAAAAAGCTCTAAAGTAGCCAGATCTTCTTCAATGGATACCATGGGGAAATCAAAATCAAGGACATTAGCCAAGATTTCATTCAGTTGGTGTTCTGGAATATCGGCTTTGACGAATTGTTCAATGGCACGAAAAGCAATTTGATGGGCTGTCAAACTTGTTATGGTATCAAAGAACGATTTGGGCAGTGCATCTATTCTTTCAGGAAAATAGAGCCCCTTATCTGGGGCAATGCCAGTAATCACGGCCTCTTTGAACGATACTTTTGACTTTTTGTTGTTTAAGCTATAAAAATTCACGGGATCAGCTGATTTTTTGAATTCCGTTTAGGTTGACTTTAGACACATGTAAATCGAAATCGACACCTATGGTTTTGTAAATGTCTTTCATCGCATTGGCAACGCGGTTAGCGTTTTCTTTGCCCTTGCTCAAGGCAAAAATTGAAGGGCCTGAGCCTGAGATACCACAGCCCAGTGCACCAGCTTTTATCGCTTCATTTTTGATGTCATTGAAGCCTGGTATCAAAATAGAGCGTATGGGTTCAACGATATGGTCTTCGAGAGACCTGCTTATGAGCTCAAAATCTTCGGTGTACAGTCCAGAAATCAATCCTCCTAGATTGCCCCATTGCCGAATGCCCTTTTCCAATGGAATGTTGGCCTTGAGTATTTTTCGCGATTCTGAAGTCTTGATTTCTATTTGTGGATGTATGACCGTGGCAAATAGTGCCTTTGGTGTATGTATGGGAACAATATCAAGTGGGTCGTAACTCCTGATCAGGGTAAAACCACCATAAATGGCAGGGGCAACGTTATCGGCATGTGGTACATTGCTGGCCAATTTTTCACCTTGCATGGCAAAATATACCAGCTCACGTTTTGAAAACGGATTGCCCAACAATTGGTTGATGGCCCAAACAGCACCGGCCGAACTGGCAGCACTACTACCTATTCCACTACCAGGCTTTATTTTTTTATGGATTTCGATTTCGAAACCAATTTTATGGTCGATTTCTTGCAGGAGTGCCATTGCGGCAACACCAGCCACATTTTTATGGGTCTCCAAAGGCAGTTGTTGCCCCAATACCTTAGTGATTGCAATACCATTGGAACCCTTTTTTCTTACGGTCATTTCATCACCAATGGCGTTGAGCGCCAGACCCAATACATCAAATCCACAAGAGACATTGGCAATGGTAGCGGGACAAAAAATCTTGATTTCTTCCATTGGTTAAAAATTTCCGATTCGAATGATATCTGCGAAAATACCTGAGGCAGTAACCTCAGCACCAGCTCCTGCACCCTTAATGATCATTGGTAGGTTTGGATATCGTTCTGTATAAAAAAGCACAATGTTATCACTGCCTTCCAAATTATAAAAATCATGTCCTTCAGCGATGTGTTGCAGTCCAACCTTGGCCTTTTCATTTTCAAACTCGGCAACATATTTGAGTTTGCTCTTATTTTTTGTCACCCTTTCGTATAATTGCTGAAATTCATCTTCATATGTTTTCAACGACTCGAAAAAAGCATCGTTGTCTGCCGCATCAAGACTTTCTTTAGGTAAGAAAGCATCATTTTCTATTTGTTCAATATCCAATTGATGACCACTTTCCCTAGCCAATATCAATATCTTTCGCATTACATCGATACCGCTTAGATCTATTCTTGGATCGGGTTCGGTGTACCCTTCTTCTTGAGCCTGTTTAACGACATCGTGGAACGTGGTGGTATCATTAAAGGTGTTGAACACAAAATTTAAGCTTCCTGAGAGCACTGCCTGAATTTTCAGCACACGGTCACCTGAGGCGATCAAGTGCTTTAAGGTATCAATGATGGGTAGCCCTGCACCGACATTGGTTTCAAATAGAAAAGGGGCATTGTATTGTTTTGAGAGCTGTTTTAATTCTCGGTAATAGCTATATTCTGATGAACAGGCAATTTTGTTGCAGGTAACTATGGCAATATTGTTCTTCAGGTAATCGGCATAATGCATCGATACCTCCTTACTTGCCGTATTATCAACGAAAATGCTGTTTCTATAGTTCAACTGTTTGATTTTTTCGAAGAAAACAGTGTGTGCTGTTTTTTCACCATTGGCCAAAAGTTGTTCCCACTTGTCCAAGGGAATACCACTCTCGTCAAAAATCATGGTTCTTGAGTTTGAAATTCCGATGACCCTGATATTGAGCTGTAGTTCTTCTTTTAAATACTTTTTTTGCTGTAATATCTGTTTCAAAAATTTTGAACCTACGTTTCCGACCCCCATGACGTACAGGTTCAATTGCTTGATGTTTTCTTCGAAAAATTCCTCATGCAGGGCATTCAAGGCTTTTTTGACATCTTCTTTTTTTATGACAGCCGAGATGTTTCTTTCAGAAGCCCCTTGTGCAATGGCCCTTATGTTCACATTGTTTCTGCCCAAGGTGCTGAACATTTTGCCGCTCAGTCCTTGATGGCTTTTCATATTGTCTCCTACCAAGGCCACGATTGCCAAATCTTTTTCTAAGTATACAGGTTGTATTTTATTGGTGGTTATTTCAAACTCGAAAGCGGCATTGATTTTTTTAACCGCGTAAGCGGCGTCTTGGTCAGCGATACCGATACATATCGAATGTTCTGATGATGCTTGGGTTATCAGAACGATACTGATCTCTTCTTGTGCGAGTGTTTCGAAAAAACGTTTTGAGATTCCCGGGGTACCTACCATTCCAGGTCCTTCAAGGGAAATAAGGGAGATGTTTTCTATATGACTGATGCCGCGTACCGTCTTTCCTTTTCCGTTTTGATTCTGGGTAATCAATGTACCTGGATCTTCAGGGGAAAAAGTGTTCTTTATAACTATGGGAATCTGTTTGTGAAGTACGGGCTGTATGGTAGGCGGATAGAGTACTTTAGCGCCAAAGTGTGAAAGTTCCATAGCCTCTTCATACGAAATATGGGGAACATATTTTGCTTGTTTTACCAACTTTGGATTGGCTGTGTACATGCCACTGACATCAGTCCAAATATTAAGGATTTCAGCATCCGTTGCAGCTGCTATAATGGCGGCCGTGTAATCAGAACCACCTCTTCCCAATGTAGTGGAGTTACCTAAAGGCGACGATGCGACAAAACCTGGCACTATGGTGATCCTTTGCGATGCTGTATTGAAATAGGTATTGATCTTGGCATTGGTAATCTCAAAGTCAACATTGGCCTTTCCAAAAAATTCATCGGTTATGATGAGTTCCTGTGCATTTTTATGCGCTGTATCCAGCCCTTCAACATTAAAAAATGAGTTGATTATGTAAGCTGACAACAGTTCGCCATAGCCGACCACCTTATCGGAAAGTTTGGGTGTAATCTCACCGATCAAGTATGTGCCTTCGAGCAAAGTTTCCAAATTGTTCAGTTCACTTTTGATGGCACTGAGTACACTAGGTTGCTTCCCTGCCGGAAATAGCTTCTTAATGGTTGAAATGTGTTTTTCTTCAACAGATTCCAAAGTTGCTGAAAAGCTAGGGTCTTCGACTGCTGCCAGTTGAAGGGCCTGTAAGAGCATATCGGTGATACCACCAAAAGCAGATACGACCACAATCATTTTTTCTTGTGGCGCATTTTCTATGATATTCTTTACAAGTCGTATGTTGTGGGCATTGGCGACAGAAGTGCCACCAAATTTTAAAACGTTCATTTTGAAGGATTTTGCAATATATGTAAAAAGTTGAAGATCGGACCGAAGAATATATCATGTACTACCCCAATGGGGTAATCATACCAGTAACGATGGTAGATGGAGTTGGAATCGTCATTAAGGGCTGTATGTCCGATAGTTTAAACTGCATGCACACTTTTCAAGTGCTAAAAGTAGTATTTTTGTTTGCCTTAGCAAATGATTCCTTAAATTTTTATAGAAAAACGAATAAGGTTCATCATCTTTTGATAAATGAAGATTTTCACAACCGAACAGACCTATAAAGCTGATAAATTCACAATAAAAAAACAGCAAATCACAAGTGATGTATTGATGGAAAGGGCCGCTATGAAAATTTTTGAATGGATGCATGCCCGACTTCAAGGCGCCCAGGTGAAAATACATCTCTTTTGTGGTATTGGCAACAACGGAGGCGACGGTATCGCATTGGCCCGACTTTTGCACAAGGGTGGTTATTCAATCTCGGTCTATGTGGTAAACTACAGCGAGAAACGTTCAAAAGACTTTTTATTGAATTTAGAACGTTTGAAGGATTGCAAAGTATGGCCTGATTTTATTACAGCAGCAAATGGCCTGCCTGTAATTGATAAGAAAGATATCGTGGTTGATGCCATCTTTGGAATTGGCCTGAATCGGGCGCCTTCGGGTTGGGTAACCTCCTTAATTGCCCATATCAATAAGGCTGAAGCTTTTGTTTTGGCAGTAGACATCCCCTCTGGATTGTTCATGGATCGTGTACCCGAAAAATACACGGATGTCATTTTTGCCAATCATGTTTTGAGTATTCAAGTCCCTAAAATCGTTTTTTTTCTGCCGCAAACGGCCGTTTACCTAGATTCTTGGGAAGTATTGGATATCGGATTGGATGCGGAATATCTAGGTCGCACAGAAACTGATTTTGAACTTGTTGACAAAACGTATGCAAGTTCAATGTACAGGCCCCGAACCAAGTTTGCACACAAAGGTTCTTATGGGCATTCTTTGATCGTTGGTGGAAGCTATGGAAAGATTGGGGCCATACATCTGGCATCGAAGGCATGTTTAACTGTAGGAGGGGGATTGGTTACAGCCTTTGTTCCAGAATGTGGTATGATCCCTTTGCAAACTGCGGTTCCTGAAGTCATGGTATTGACGACTGCTGATGAAAGGCAAATTTCAAAGATTAGATATCCGTTTGAACCCACGGCCATTGGTATAGGGATGGGGATGGGAACAAGTAAAACCTCTGTCGATGCATTTCATGGTTTTTTAGATAACAACAATGGCAGCCCCTTGGTCATCGATGCGGACGGATTGAACATACTTTCAAAAAAGAAAAGTCTTTTGAAAAGAATGCCGAGCTTAACCGTTCTGACCCCTCACCCTAAAGAGTTGGAACGATTGATAGGTACGTGGCAAACCGATTTTGAGAAGCTGGAAAAAGTGAGGTGTTTCTCTGAGAAGTATGACTGTATCGTAGTTATCAAAGGTGCTCATACAATAACGGTTTATAAAGACAAGGGATATGTCAATTCAACCGGAAACCCAGGTATGGCAACTGCAGGAAGTGGTGATGTACTGGCCGGAATGATAACGGGCTTGATCTCTCAATCCTATACACCTTTGGAAGCATCGGTGTTAGGGGTTTTTCTTCATGGTCTGGCAGGTGATTTGGCAGTGATCAATAACAGCTTTGAAGCATTGACCGCTTCTGGTATCATTACTTTTGTTGGCAAGGCTTTTGTTGAATTGTTGGAAAGTGAAAAGATTGAAAAAGAAGGGGAATGAATCAGTGCTACTTTCTTTTTTTTGATTTCAATCTTTTTTTCACCCAGGCCAAAGCATTTTCAAATTCAATAAAAAACTCCATATGCTTTTTGTAGAAGAGTTTTTCGATTTTGAAATTATGCATATCTATTTTTTTCTTAGACACGATCGCAAGGGCCTTTAAGTTTTCCAATCCTCTGAGATAGGTGTAAATGATAGGGTCAATAGCATATGAATTTTTACGAAAACTGATATAACCAAAAGGTTTTTCCCTAAAATGTATTTCTGATATACCAATAATTTGATAGGCTCTTTCAAGAGTTACCGTAGCTCCTTCATCAAATGTTGCAACCATGTAATTACTGTAGACTTGAACGGTACCGATATCGAGTTGATATTCTTTTACCACGATGGCTTTTTTGGTAAAACCAATTTTCATTCCCCCTTGAATTTATAGTGTCCGGTACGAAAGTAAAAGGGTAGTTCACTAATGAAAAAAAATATAGATTAACAGCTTATATATCGTTTATAATGCTTGCTTTACCACGTAAATTGAAATAATTCAATTATATAGGCCAAAAAAAAATCCCTGTACAGGGATTTTTTACTATGATTTTTTAAGGTAATTGAAAACTAAGTTTTTGAAGATTTTTCTGGTTTTTCAATTTTTATGGTGAGCTCCTCTTTTTGCTCATCCAATTCCATATATATACCATCTCCTTCCTCTAAGGTCGAATTGACAATTTCTTCAGCAAGTGCGTCTTCAATATATTTTTGAATGGCCCTTTTTAATGGCCTGGCACCATATTGCTTGTCAAAACCTTTTTCGGCGATATAGTCTTTAGCTTTGTCAGAAAGTCTTAGGTCGTACCCTATATCCTTGATTCTTTTGAACAGTTTTTCCAATTCGATGTCAATAATTTTATGGATGTCTTCCCGCTCAAGGGGATTGAATACGATGACATCATCGATTCTGTTTAAAAATTCTGGAGCAAAGGCTTTCTTCAATGCATTTTCTATCACACTTTTTTGGTGGCTATCGGCCTGTGCTTTTTTGGCCGCAGTTCCAAAACCGACCCCTTGGCCAAAGTCTTTTAATTGACGTGCGCCGATATTTGAGGTCATGATGATAATCGTGTTTCTAAAATCGATTTTACGGCCTAGGCTATCGGTCAAATAGCCATCATCAAGAACTTGCAGGAGCATATTGAACACATCGGGATGCGCTTTTTCTACCTCGTCCAAAAGAATCACAGAGTATGGCTTGCGACGCACTTTCTCTGTTAACTGCCCACCTTCTTCATAGCCTACATAGCCTGGAGGCGCCCCAACCAATCTAGAGATGGCGAATTTTTCCATGTACTCGCTCATATCGATACGTATTAAGGCGTCTTCGGAGTCAAAAAGCTCTTTTGCCAAAATTTTGGCCAGTTGTGTTTTGCCCACTCCTGTTTGACCTAAAAAGATAAATGAGCCAATGGGCTTATTGGGGTCTTTGAGGCCAGCTCTGTTTCTTTGGATGGCTTTGGCCACTTTTGCAACAGCCTCGTCTTGACCAATGACATGGTCTTTGATCAATTGAGGGAGTTCTGCCAATTTATTGCTTTCGGTCTGTGCTATTCTGTTCACAGGAATACCGCTCATCATCGAGACCACATCGGCAACGTTGCTTTCTGAAACGGTTTCTCTATGTAATTTGCTTTCTTCTTCCCATTTTTCTTGTGCTGTGGCAAGATCTTTTTCCAATCTTTTTTCATCGTCACGCAACCTGGCAGCTTCTTCGTATTTTTGTTTTTTGACTACGCTGTTCTTTAGTTCCCTGACATCATCAAGCTTACTTTCGAGCTCTAATATCTGTTTGGGTACATCCATGTTGACAATGTGCACTCTAGAACCTGCCTCATCAAGAGCGTCTATGGCCTTGTCTGGCAGAAACCGATCGGTCATATACCTATTGGTGAGTTTGACACAGGCTAAGATGGCATCATCAGTGTAGTTGACATTATGGTGGTCTTCGTATTTTCCTTTAATGTTCATCAAGATTTCTATGGTTTCTTCAACGGTAGTAGGTTCTACCATGACCTTTTGAAACCTTCGTTCCAAAGCCCCATCTTTTTCAATGTACTGTCTGTATTCATCTAAGGTTGTGGCACCGATACATTGAATTTCTCCCCTAGCAAGTGCAGGTTTGAACATGTTTGAGGCATCTAGGCTACCGGTAGCCCCACCCGCGCCTACTATGGTATGTATTTCATCGATAAAAAGGATGATGTCGTCATTTTTTTCGAGCTCGTTCATCACGGCTTTCATGCGCTCCTCAAATTGTCCACGATATTTCGTACCTGCTACCAATGAGGCCAGGTCAAGGGTAACGACACGTTTGTTGTACAGTATTCTCGAGACTTTCTTAGTGATTATCCGTAAGGCCAGTCCTTCGGCAATGGCACTTTTGCCCACTCCGGGCTCTCCGATCAACAACGGATTGTTTTTTTTTCTTCTGCTCAGTATTTGGGAAACTCTCTCAATTTCCTTTTCCCTACCAACAACAGGATCCAATTTATTTTCTTCAGCCAATTTTGTGAGATCCCTTCCAAAGTTATCAAGAACAGGTGTTTTTGATTTTTTACTTCCTTTTTGGGTACTGGTCGATCCAAAGGAGCTTTCCTTGGAATCTCCGGCATCATCGGGATCACTTGGAAACGATTCTGACCTCGGAGTGTCAAGATAATCATCATCACTGGTGATCATTGACTTGAATTGTTCTTTGACATTGTCGTAATCGACTTTCAGCTTGTGCAGCAATTTGGTCGTGGGGTCATTTTCGTTGCGCAATATGCACAAGAGCAGATGTGCCGTGTTGATTGATGAACTCTGGAACAATTTCGCTTCTAGAAAAGTGGTCTTGAGGGCACGTTCTGCCTGTCTTGTCAAATGCAGGTTTTTTTTGTCTTTTTGTACACTGCCGGTACTTGGATTGGCGGGGCTTAATATTTCAACTTTCCTCCTAAGGTGGTCTAGGTCTACATCCAAAGCATCCAAAATATTGATTGCCTTGCCATTTCCATCCCTTAAAAGACCCAACATAAGATGTTCTGTACCTATGAAGTCATGGCCCAGTCTGAGCGCTTCCTCTTTGCTGTACGCAATAACATCCTTTACCCTTGGTGAGAAATTATCATCCATAAAATTTCTTTTCAGCAATTAAAATTAATAAAAGTAACGTTACCGAGGTCAAATACTGTACCCATATTCGACAAACAAGGTATAAATGCCGAAAAAAAAGCATTTTTTTTAAAAATTTAACTTTTTGGTTTTTGGTTTTGCAAGAGGTCATTCTGTGTTGATAAAATTTTTAATAAAGTCAACTGAAATTGTTTTGAAAGGTGTGATTTTACGTATATTGGCATGATATTTTAACCTCAAAAACGATAAGATTTTAGGATGGCTGAAGGAGAAAAATTGATATCGATCAACATTGAAGATGAGATGAAATCTGCCTACATTGATTACTCAATGTCGGTCATTGTGTCACGTGCGCTGCCAGATGTCAGGGATGGACTCAAACCAGTACACAGAAGAGTACTGTTTGGCATGCACGAATTGGGTGTTCGTTCCAATAGTTCGCATAAAAAATCTGCTCGGATTGTCGGGGAGGTTTTAGGTAAATACCATCCACACGGTGATGCTTCTGTGTATGATACCATGGTCAGAATGGCCCAGGAATGGAGTTTGCGGTATATGCTTATCGATGGCCAGGGAAACTTTGGCTCTGTTGATGGCGACAGTCCGGCTGCCATGCGGTATACTGAAGCCCGAATGCGAAAGATAGCCGATGAAATGTTGGCTGATATAGAGAAAGATACTGTCGACCATCAGTTGAATTTTGATGATTCGCTCGAAGAGCCCACAGTATTGCCCACACGCATCCCGAACTTGCTTGTCAACGGCGCATCTGGCATAGCGGTGGGTATGGCTACCAACATGCCTCCACATAACTTATCTGAAGTGGTTGACGGTACTGTCGCTTACATAGACAACAGTGCCATTGAAATCGATGAACTGATCACATTCATAAAGGCTCCTGATTTTCCCACGGGTGGTATCATTTATGGGTATGACGGTGTGAAAGAGGCTTTTCATACCGGGCGTGGCCGTATTGTCATTCGTGCTAAATCTACCTTTGAAGAAGTTCAAGGTCGTGAGTGCATTGTAGTGACAGAGATTCCTTTTCAGGTCAATAAGGCAGACATGATCAAGAAAACTGCCGATTTGATCAATGAGAAGAAGATTGAAGGTATCTCGGCCATAAGGGATGAGTCTGACCGAAAAGGGATGCGTATTGTGTATATATTGAAAAGGGATGCCATTCCCAATATCGTACTGAACACCTTATACAAGTACACCGCATTACAATCTTCGTTCAGTGTCAACAATATTGCGCTGGTCAACGGTAGGCCCCAGTTATTGAACTTGAAGGAGATCATTCACTATTTTGTGGAACATCGACATGAGGTTGTGGTCAGGCGCACCACGTTCGAGTTGAAAAAAGCTGAAGACAGGGCCCATATATTGGAAGGGCTTATCATCGCCTCAGATAATATTGATGAGGTCATATCCATTATCAGGGGTTCTTCCAATGTAGAGGAAGCACGAACCAATTTAATGGCCCGCTTTAAGTTGACCGAGGTTCAAGCCAAGGCCATTGTAGAAATGCGTTTGCGTCAGTTGACCGGTCTTGAGCAAGATAAATTGCGTGAAGAATATGACGAGCTTATCAAGACCATAGAAGATTTAAAAGACATTCTTGCGAAGAAAGAGCGAAGAATGCAAATTATCAAGGAAGAACTTTTAGTGGTCAAGGAAAAATACGGCGATGACCGAAGATCTGAGATCAATTTTGCAGGTGGAGACTTGAGTATCGAAGATATGATTCCTGATGAGCAGGTGGTCATTACCATTTCGCACGCAGGCTACATCAAGAGAACCCCGCTCACGGAATATAAAATACAGAATCGTGGAGGAGTTGGGCAAAAGGCCTCTTCGACCAGGAATGAAGACTTTTTAGAGCACCTGTTTGTAGGTACCAACCATCAATACATGCTCTTTTTCACCCTAAAGGGCAAGTGCTTTTGGATGCGGGTCTATGAAATTCCTGAAGGGAGTAAAACCTCAAAGGGCAGGGCCATCCAAAATCTCATCAGCATAGCGCAAGAAGATAAGGTCAAGGCTTTTATCTGTACCCGTGACTTGAAGGATGAGGATTATGTCAATAGTCATTATGTCATTATGGCCACCAAAAAAGGAGTGGTAAAAAAAACATCACTCGAGCAATATTCCCGACCAAGGCAGAATGGTATCAATGCAATTACCATTCGTGAAGATGATGAGCTTTTAGAAGCTAAGCTGACCACGGGAACAAGCCAAATTTTTCTTGGACTGAAATCAGGAAAAGCAATTCGATTTGAAGAAAGTAAAACCAGGCCTATGGGAAGGAACGCTTCTGGGGTTAGGGGCATTACCTTGGCCCACGACAACGATGAAGTAATCGGGATGGTATCAGTACACAATTTTGAGGATGATGTTTTGGTAGTCTCAGAGAATGGGTTTGGGAAACGTTCGAATATTGACGATTATCGCATAACAAATAGAGGTGGTAAGGGAGTCAAAACGATTTCCATTACTGAAAAAACAGGGAATTTGGTTGCAATTAAAAGTGTAACCGACTCCGATGACTTGATGATTATCAATAAATCTGGGATTGCCATACGAATGGGAGTGGAGGATCTAAGGGTCATGGGACGAGCTACACAAGGCGTAAAATTGATCAATCTTAAAGATAATGACTCCATTGCTGCTGTGGCTAAAGTGATGAAAGATGAAGATGCTGTAGATGAATCTGATATTCGTAATATTGAAGTGAATGGTGAAGATGGCATGACTCTTGGAAATCAAGAAGAGAACGAAGCTGATAAAAAATAATAAACACTAATATTTAATTACAAAGACAATGAAAACTAGAATTGTAATACTGCTAGCATTGGCAATCTCAATGTCAGGTTTCTCTCAAAAAAATGAAATTAAGGCTGCAGAGAAATCACTGAAGGGAGGTGATGCCATGGCAGCTAAATCAAGTTTGGAAAGTATCGCTTCGTCAATTGATGGAGCAGATGTGAAGTTACAGGCACAGTATTATTTTTTGAAGGGAAGAATATATACTGATCTGGCCCAGAAGGGAGATGCCACTGCTTACCAACCTGCAATCAAAGCGTACAATAAAGTGATTTCGATTGAAGAAAGTGGTAAGGGAAAGTATACTACAGAGGTGCGTCAAAAACTTGATCAAATGACCACTGAGCTTGTTAATTCTGCAGTTGAGGACAATAGCAACAAAAGTTACAAAGATGCAGCAGAAAAGTTGTACATGGCATACAAATTAAGCCCTTCTGATACCATATATCTGTACTATGCTGCCAGTAGCGCTGTCAATGGCGCCCATTATGATGAGTCACTGAAATATTACAACGAATTGAAAGATTTGGGGTACGATGGTAGTGGCGTTGAATATACTGCCGTGAATGTTGAAACCGGAGAGGTAGAGACATTGGATAAAAACACGCGCGACCTGTATGTAAAGGCCGGTACCCACAAAGACCCCAACGAAAAGCGCACGCCTTCAAAAAAACCTGAAATTATTAAGAACATTGCCTTGATATACCAACAAGAAGGTAAGAATGATGAGGCATTGGCCGCATATGACGATGCCATAGCAAATAATCCCAACGATGTTAACTTGGTTCTTAACAAGGCGAATCTACACTACACCATGGGAGAAAAGGAAAAATTCAAGGAGCTTATGTCAAAAGCTTCTGAAATGGCACCTGACAACCCCGATTTGTTATACAATATTGGTGTAATCAATATGGAACAGGGCAACCTCGAAGAAGCTAGGGCCGCCTACAGAAAGGCACTTGAGATCGACCCCAATTATGTGAACGCGCAGTTGAATCTTTCCACTTCATATGTAGATGAGGGAAATGGCTTGATCGATGAAATGAATTCACTCGGCACATCACGGGCCGATACTGCGAGGTATGAGGAATTGAAGCAAAAAAAGGACGAACTTTTTCAAGAAGGGGCAAAAATTTTGGAAGCTGCTTTAAAAACAAGTCCTGATAACGAAGGCATATTATCGCAATTGAAAAATATCTATGGTGCCTTGGGCGATAATGAAAACTTTATGCGCATCAAAGGACTTTTGGGAGAATAAGGTAAAACATCAAAGATTATACTAAAACCCTGGCATGACGCCGGGGTTTTTTCATATCACTTTTTTGATGACCCTTAACTTATGCGAATACCTTTTCACATCAGAATTAAAAATACCCGTGTGGTCTAAACGATCAATCCGTACTTTACCGTGCGCATGGATGATGTAATTGTTTTTGAGAATAATGCCCACATGGTCAATTATACCCGCATCGTTATCAAAAAAGGCCAGATCCCCTGGTTCGCTCTCTTCAATAAAGCTTAGCGCGATACCTTGTTTCGATTGTTGTATCGCATTTCGCATGAGGTCAAAACCGTTTATTTTGTAGACCATTTGTGTGAATCCAGAACAATCGATGCCGAATGGGGTCTTTCCTCCCCAGAGATAAGGTGTGTTTAGGTACAGTAGGGCGGTCTCTATGAGGTGTTCCCTGGTCTTTTTTCCCTTGCTAAGATTTCCTTCAAATGTGTGGTTCAAACAATCGAGACCCTTTAGATCGGTACCCATTACGATAGGTAATAGAAGCCCTGTATTGGTGTCAATATGCGAAACAAGGTCTGAAGTAAATTGCGACTCTTTTGAATGTGCTATTTTTTTAAAGTCACTTTCTGAAATCGACATGTACTGGTCATTTGAGATCCAACCCTCTTGACCATCATAGGCAATACTGATCTTACTCCATTGCTTTCGTTCCACCAATACCTTGAAAAGTTCGCCATAGAGCAATTGGGTCGACATTTCACTTACATGGTCTGGTTGTATTCTAACAGGTACAACACTTATTGGACAGATACCAAATTGCATGTATGGGTATGGCTTAGTTTCTTTCCAGTACTAAGGCTGAGGCTCCACCACCGCCATTACAAATCGCCGCCGCTCCATATTTAGCCTGGTTTTGTTCGAGTACACCGAGTAGGGTGACGATTATTCGTGCCCCAGAACAGCCTAACGGATGCCCTAAAGAGACCGCACCTCCGTTGACATTGACCTTGGCATCATCGATACCGAGAAGTTTCATGTTGGCCAATCCTACGACGGAAAAAGCTTCGTTAAACTCAAAATAGTCAATATCATCCATTGAGAGACTGCATTTATCCAGCGCCTTTGGTAATGCTTTTGCAGGGGCGGTTGTGAACCACTTTGGCTCTTGTGCGGCATCAGCATAGCTCTTTACAGTGGCAAGGGGCTGTACTTTAAGTTCAACCGCTTTTTCTAAGCTCATGAGCACGAGTGCCGCTGCACCATCGTTGATAGTGGATGCATTTGCGGCAGTGACCGTGCCATCTTTGGAGAATGCCGGTCTGAGGCTGGGGATTTTTTCAATTTTAACGTTCTTGAATTCCTCATCCTCGACAACGACTAAGGCGTCACCCCTTCTTTGGGGAACTTCAACAGGAACCACCTCACGGGCAAATTTTCCTGACTGCCATGCAGCTGCCGAACGTTCATACGACCGTATGGCAAAAGCATCTTGTGCTTCTCTGCTGAATTGGTATTTTTCTGCACAGGCATCTGCACATACCCCCATGGCATTTTGATCATACACATCGACAAGCCCATCTTTCTGCATACCGTCAACCAAAGCTGTACCACCGAACTTTGTAGCTGTTCTCATGTGTATGTAATGTGGGATTAGGCTCATATTTTCCATTCCACCTGCTACGACTATATCAGTATCGCCTAAAGCTATGGATTGTGCTGCCTGCATGACAGTTTTCATACCCGAAGCACATACTTTATTTATGGTAGTGCACGGAACGGTATCAGGTATGCCAGCATAAATTGCTGCTTGTCTTGCCGGGGCCTGTCCGGTACCTGCCTGTACTACATTGCCCATTAAAACCTCTTGCACCATTTCTGGGTTCAAGTTGATTTTTTTCAAAGCCCCTGATATCGCTATGGCCCCTAGTTTAGGGGCAGGTATGGTGGCTAGTTTGCCCATAAAGCTTCCAATGGGTGTCCTAACAGCAGACACAATGACAACATCCCTCATGAATTTGTGATTTAATGCTGCGAAAATACTAAAATTTAAGGCAAAAGTATTGCGGATAATTCGCCGGTAAGGAGGAATGGTTTATATTTTCTATTTTTGGAAAAGACACACAAAAAATGGGAAAAACTTTGGATGGTATCTACAAAAACCAATCAACAATCTACAAATATTTTCTCTATTTAGTTGCTATCGGCCTAATCGTATTTTTTTTTCCGAAAGAAGGAAAATTTAAATACGATTTTCAAAATGGAAGGCCTTGGCAGTATGAAAACCTATACGCACCTTTTGATTTCTCGATTAAGAAACAGGATGGTGAAATCGCTTTGGAACAGCAGTCCCTAAAGGAAAATAATCCTGACTACTATAACTTCGACGATGTTGTTTTTCAATCCGTTCAAAATTCTTTTAGAAAAGATTTTTTAAATCAGTTTGTGGCACCTGACTACAGTACTTTTCAGCAAGAAAACCTGCTGGGTATAGGGCTAAGGCTATTAGACAGTATCTATGCATACGGTGTTTTCGAAAAAAGCCCCCAGAATTTAAATATTCGTTTGGTCAGGGAAAACCAGTCTTTTGAGGTTGTGCCAGGCGCTATTGCCAACCTGGCCCTGGCCAAAAAAAAAGTTTCAGAAATATTGGATGGCGCTAATGCGCAATTGGTTGGTTCTAACTTTGAGCGTTTGCTTTTTAAAGCCATACGCCCCAACGTTTTTTTTGATGGCGACCTTACCCAAAAAGCATTGGATGACGAATTGTCTAAAATTTCAAATACAAGGGGTACCATTACCGAAGGTGCCCTGATCATTGCCAAAGGTGAAGTGGTCGAGGCACAAAATCTCCGCGTTCTAGATTCGCTCAAAGATGAATATGAGTCAGAGTTATGGAAAGGCAGTAACTCTTATTTTATCTTATTCGGTTATACCATACTGGTCGCATTGGTGCTGATGATGTTATTTTTCTTCTTAAAGAAATACCGACCAGAAGTCTTTGAGAACAACAATAAGGTCACCCTAATTTTTGCCAATATCTTACTGATGGTCTTTATTACGACCCTAGTGGTAAAAAATAATGAGGGCTATGTCTATGTCGTGCCCCTATGTATAATGCCGTTGGTACTAAAAAACTTTTTTGATGCACGGTTGGGGCTCTTTGTTCATGTGTTGACCATTTTGGTTCTAGGCTTTGTGGTACCCAATAGCTTTGAATATATCTTTTTACAGATAATTGCGGGTATAGTGACCATATTGACGGTTTCAGAACTTTACAAAAGAGCAAACCTTTTTATTTCTGTAGGGCAGATTACGCTAATCTATATTGTCGGGTATTTTGCATTTCATGTTATCCATGAGGGAAATCTGGATAACATTGAATGGACCACTTTTGGTATATTTCTATTGAACGGTATGATTACCCTTTTTGCACAGCCACTGATTTATCTGTATGAAAAAGTATTTGGCCTGGTATCTGATGTTTCGCTTCTCGAACTATCAGATACCAATTCAAAACTGCTCAAAGAAATGGCCAATAAGGCACCGGGCACTTTTCACCATTCTTTACAAGTGGCGAATTTGGCCGAGGCCGCGGCCAATGAAATAGGTGCTAATGCCATGCTGGTCAGAGTAGGCGCATTGTACCATGATGTGGGAAAAATGAAAAAACCCACCTATTTTACAGAAAATCAGACAACCAATGTCAATCCACACGATGATTTACCTCCAAAGGAAAGTGCAAAAATTATTATTGACCATGTGATCGAAGGTATCGAAATTGCCAGAAAGAATAATATACCTGACAGGGTCATTGATTTTTTGAGAACCCATCACGGCACGACCCTGGTGTACTATTTTTTTAAAAAACAACAAGAACTGGATGAAAATACCCCAGCGTCAGATTTTAGATATCCAGGGCCCATACCCTTTTCAAAAGAAACTGCTATATTGATGATGGCAGATGCCGTGGAAGCTGCTTCCAAGAGCTTAAAATCACCTACATATCCGATGATTGAGGAATTTGTTGAAAAGATAGTGTTGGGGCAAATGCAATCAGGCCAATTTTTGAACGCCAACATTACCTTCAAAGAAATTGAAGCCATAAAAAAAGTACTCAAACAAAAGTTGACCAATATCTACCATTTACGGGTAGAGTATCCGGCTTAGCACGGTGCTTTTTGTTCTAGATTCAAATAATTGAAAAAATAGTTGCGTTCTAAACATTGAAAGGGTATTTTTGCATCCGCATTTTTGGGTGCAGGTTAGGATTGAAATTTTGGAGAGGTGCCGGAGTGGTAACGGAGCAGATTGCTAATCTGTCGACGCGTAAGTGTCGCCTGGGTTCGAGTCCCAGTCTCTCCGCGAGGTTGAACTTAGAAAGGAACATGCACCGGATGGCCCTTTCGCTAATTTATCAACCTGTCTTTTTTGACACTCTGTACGGGGTGTAGCGTAGCCCGGTTATCGCGCCTGCTTTGGGAGCAGGAGGTCGCAGGTTCGAATCCTGCCACCCCGACGAATAAAAATAGACAAGTGCCTTAGAACTTTTTTCTGAGGCATTTTTGTCCATACCCGACCGGAAGTAATAGGAAGTTCTATTGGAATTACTTCATTGGACCATCTACGACTTACCTTTTGGTATAATTCCAATAACAGAGAGACTGAACAAGCTAAGGCATATAAAAATTGTGCGAAGGGTATGATAAAAATCCCAGTTATCAAACATTTTCAAGGCGACCTCTGCATCGAGTGTCCCTGGTTGTAAGGATGGATTATAGACAAACCCCAAAACCCCAAAATTAAAAGCTTGGCAAATAAACAGAGCTATCAGTGCCAACAACCACCATATTTTGATTATTTTTTTTTCCTTGAAATGTAGTACGTATGCGGTGATAATGGTAAGTGCGGATAATAAATGCACGGGCCACATGACATATGAAAAACGGACAAAAGGACCAGCCCACCAAATCTGGAGTTCAGTGCCTGACAGTTCTTGCCAATAAGGGGTCAGCACTATTTTAATAAACAGATAAAGAAATGTCAATGCTGCTACAAATATGAGCGAAAAGATATAAGCTGCGGATTTTTCATTTACTTTCATGATGTGTTCATTTTCGGGGGTGTATCTCAAAAGTCCAAAACAAAATTATATAAACCAAATACTATATCTTAAGTTTAAACGTTTAACCTAATATATGCAAAAAAAAATTAAATAGATTCATTTTTTGGATGTAATGATTGATTTGTAAGCTGTTTTTTAAATTAATTATACAATTTTTAATTTTTTTTTTTGGTAGTGGGAAGATTTATGAATATTTCCCATATGCTACCCAGGCGATTTATTGGTAAGAGAAAGCTAAGGTCCTTTTATTATCAAGTTAAAGGTTAAAACCCTGCAATTTTATTGCAGTTACTTTTAGTTTCTATGAATATTTTAGATTTACCGGATGTCTGACTACCTCAGGAATTCACATTCGACAAGTA
>JBCDBD010000046.1:0-20640 GCA_039184335.1 Bacteroidota bacterium
GCAGGGCGTAACAAGCAGAGCTCCTCATGCCCAGGCACCATTCCGCCATGAATGAGTAGTCGAACAATACCCTGCCCCCTCACCGATGTTGGTGGAAGCAACCAGAAATGGGAAGGCAAAAAAGATAAATTTCCCTGTCATGACGCCCGCAGTACTGATACTAATCTGGTACTACTGATTTGTAATCAGCTGCTCTAGCCAGCTGAGCTATATCGGCTTTTACAGCCTTTTTAACACAAAAAAAGCCCGTTATTTCTAACGGACTGCAAATGTATATATTTATTTGTTTATTCAAAACAAATTTTCAAAAATTTTACTGGACTTTTGCCCTGAGTTTTTCTTTTCGTTTTACCAGTTTTCGTTCTAGGGAATTGCACGCTGAATCCACTGCTTCTTCAAACGATTTACATTGTTTCTTTACCATAAATTTATCTCTGGGAACATGCACTTTTATCTCAACAATCTTATTTTCTTTTGAACTGGTGTTTTCCACTTTTAAGTACACGTCTGAACTGATGACTTTATCATAAAAAAGTTCCAATTTATCCATCCTGTTCTGAATGAAATCAAGCAGCTTACCATCAGCAACAAAATTGACCGATTGTACATTTACCTTCATAAGATTAGTTTTTTAGAATCTGCAGCTTGCAGACAAGGTTAAACATAATTTAAAGAATATGGCTATTCTTTATTTCTAGGGTGTGCAGTTGAATGCACTTCTTTAAGTTCGGCAATGCTGTTATGCGTATAAACTTGGGTCGATGCCAAACTGGTATGCCCCAACAACTCCTTTACCGAGTTCAGATCCGCACCCTTGTTCAACAAATGCGTTGCAAAGGTATGTCTTAAGATATGTGGACTCTTTTTTACTTTTGGAGATACCATACCAAGGTACTTATTTATAACCCGATAAACAAGAGTTTCATATATTTTGTGACCCGCACTTGTCAAAAAAACATAAGACACACCTGCAGCATTGCCATGCTGAAAACGTTGTTTTAGGTACTCATTAAACAAGCTTGATGTTGAAGGCAATAATGGCAAAACACGTTCTTTGTTACGTTTGCCCAATACTTTTAAGGTCTTTTGTACAGTATCAAAATCATTGATCTTTAGGTTGATCAATTCTGCCCTTCGAATTCCTGCCGTATACAATAATTCAATGATCAACTTATCACGTACCCCTTCAAAATCATTTTTAAACGGAATCTTCGATAGCACATTCTCCATCTCAGATTCAGAGAACGGGACCTCAATTCTCTTTGCTGTCTTCAATACTTTATGTCTTGAAAGTGGATTGATGGTAATTCGTTGAATCTTCAACAAAAACTTGTAGTATGCCTTTAATGATGAAATTTTTCTGTTGATGCTCCTATTTGTTATTCCACTATTGACCATCTTTACAATCCAACTTCTTATCCAATGATAAGCTGCATCTTCTATCTGATCTACACCATACATATCATTGCAGAATACGGTGAATTCCACAACATCCCGTTCATAGGCCACGACCGTATGGGTCGAATAATTTTTTTCATGTGACAGATACGCAACAAACGATTGAAGAGACATCTTTTAAAGGTACTAATTAAAACGTGATCATTACCAAAAACAAAAAATCCTGCCATCGGGCAGGATTAACAGTATATGGTAAAATGTTGTTGTCTACAGCTCTTCTTTATCACGAAGACCTTGAATGTATTGTGCCTTTTGTATCTCAGCCCTACGCCTGACCGAAGGTTTCGTATACTGCTGGCGACTTCTCAACTGACGCATCGTACCTGTTTTGTCAAACTTTCGCTTAAAACGTTTTAGGGCCCTATCGATGTTTTCTCCTTCTTTAACTGGTATTATTAACATTGGCTACAACCTCCTTTCTTTTGAATTTGAGCTCGCAAATATACAAATGAAATCCATTGTAGAAAGCCTTACTTCAAAATATTTTTTGCTATGACCACTTTTTGTATCTCTGTGGTACCTTCGCCTATGGTGCATAACTTCGCATCACGGTAAAATTTTTCAACGGGAAAATCCTTGGTATAGCCATAGCCCCCATGAATCTGTACCGCTTCATTTGCTATTCTGACACATACCTCAGAGGCAAACATTTTAGACATTGCACTGAATTTGGTCATTTCCCGATTTTCAGTTTTCAAAAACCCGGCTTTGTGCAACAGAAGTTCAGCTGCCTCTATTTCAGTGGCCATTTCAGCCAACTTGAACGAAACCCCCTGAAATTCGCTTATCGGCCTGCCAAATTGAACGCGCTCTTTTGAATATTTTAAAGCTGCTTCATAGGCCCCTTTTGCAATACCCAGCGATAGTGCTCCAATAGATATGCGACCACCATCCAATATTTTCATTGATTGTATAAAACCTTCGCCAATTTCGCCAAGTCTATTCGTATCTGGAATTCTACAATCTGAAAAAATCAATTCGGCAGTCTCACTTGCCCGCATTCCCAGCTTATTCTCTTTTTTACCACTTGAAAACCCTGGGGTATCCTTTTCAATGGCAAAAGCCGTCATTCCCCGGCTATTGCCTTTTTCACCCGTGCGTGCAATGACCACAGCGATATCACCACTTTTTCCATGGGTGATAAAGTTTTTAGCACCATTTAAAATCCAATAATCACCATCCTTTACAGCTGTGGTATTCATACCTCCAGCATCTGAACCTGTATTATGTTCTGTGAGGCCCCAAGCTCCAAGCCATTCTGCGGTGGCTAATCGTGGTATCCAGCGCTGCTTCTGTTCTTCATTTCCGAAAGATAAGATATGATTGGTACAAAGGGAATTGTGCGCTGCCACTGAAAGCCCTATGGATGGGTCTACCTTTGAAATTTCTTCGATAATTGCAATGTATTCATGGTATCCTAATCCAGAACCTCCCAGTGATTCGGGCACCAAAACTCCCATAAAGCCCATTGCACCAGCTTTCTTGAAAACCTCAACAGGAAAAAGCTGTGATTCGTCCCATTCCATTACATGGGGGCGAATGAACTGCTCCGCGAACTCTCTTGCAGATTGAGCGACCATGAGCTGCGTTTCTGAATAGTCATAGTTGGTTTTGGACAAGGTATCCGTAATCATTACAAGCAATTTTTATAACAACAAATATAATTTAATTCTATCAATCTTTTCTGAAGGAAACCCCTCAATGGCCCGTAGTTCCCCAAAGGTCGCAATGCCTCCCTTTTCATTTCTGTATCTGACAATTTTATTGGCCACATCATAACGTATGTACACCAATTCTGCTATTTCGGATGAAGTGGCACTGTTAATATTTATTTTTTTGATGTCTGGTTTATGCAACACCTGAAATTGAAGTAACGCCCTCTCAACAACTTCTGGCCTTAATCCATAGACGTCGTATAGCTGATCGTTTACCAAAAAACCGCCCAACCTATCCCTAAATTTCACGATACGGGTAGCCAATTTTTCTCCAATTCCATACACCGATGTCAACTCGTCAATCGAGGCACTGTTCAAATCCCTGATAGTGGAACCGGATATTGCCATGTTTGTCCTTGGGGTATATTTTACATAGGGCTTCCTTTTGTGCTGGCTCCATTCTGGAAATCTAAAGTAGGGGGAAATAGTGTTCAAAAGAGAATCGGAAACCTGGGTTACCTCTTGAAATTCTTTAGCTGAGTCCACATAACGATCGGTCTTTCTATAGTCGTGCAACCTATCAATTTCAGCAACGGACATGCCCAGCATATAACCCTTGTAGTCTGTAATAAAATTGGGGTTAAATGGATATATTTTTGCTGTATCCTTAACTTGAGCCAATCTTTTCAGACTATCTATTTGCTGTTGCAAGTCGCAATTTTTGGCAAATATACTTGCACGAAGGTCAAAAGTTTCTGTCTTTGAATAAAAGTAGATCCCCTGAAGCCCAATTACAACCAACAACAGAAAGAAAACCCCACTTCGCTGTTGTTTGGTTAACTTAAAATGGGGGTTCACTTTTTAAAAATTTATTTTGCCTACTTATTGGACCGTATTGCTTTCAAGTACCTGTTCAGTTGTTCTCTGACCACCGGAAACAAGAAATACAATCCCAGCATATTGGGAAACACCATGGCAAATATCATGGCATCTGAGAATGCCCAAATTGAATCCATGCTGGCAGCGGCCCCGATAATCACAAAAGTACAGAACAACAATTTATAGGTAAGATCGGTTTTCTTTCCTCTACCGAACAAAAATTTCCAAGATTGTAAGCCGTAGTAAGACCAAGAAATCATAGTAGAAACCGCAAAAAGTACGACAGCAATGGTCAAAAACACGTTGGAATAAGGTATATACTGCGCAAAAGCTTTTGAAGTAATACCGGCACCTTCATAGGGAAGACCGTCTATCATCACTACACCTGAACCATCACCGCCATAATCAAAAACACCGCCAAAATTAAAGATGATGATTACCAAGGCTGTCATTGTACAAATGACAACGGTATCGATAAATGGTTCTAAAAGTGCCACTAATCCTTCAGATGCAGCATACTTTGTCTTAACTGCAGAATGTGCTATTGATGCCGAGCCAGCTCCAGCCTCATTCGAAAAGGCTGCACGTCTAAAACCAACCAATAAAACCCCGATCACACTTCCGACCCCTATTGCCGTGGGATTGAAAGCTTCAGTCACTATCAAAGAAATGGCATCATCGATTAGTGAGAAGTTACCAAAAATAATATAAAGACAAGCTACGATATAGAGCAATGCCATAAAGGGAACCACTTTTTCCGTAACGCTAGCTATTCTTTTGATGCCCCCGATAATTATGATTCCAACCAAGAGTGCCAAGACAACCCCGATGATCGTGCCCGCCATTGTACTTTCCCAACCGAACAGTTCTTTGACCACGATCGTCGCTTGGTTGGATTGTGCAGCATTCCCCCCTCCGAAAGATCCCCCAATACAAAAAACAGCAAATAATGCCGCAGCAATTTTGCCCAAGGTCACAAACCCTTTTTGTTTCAAACCTTTACTAATGTAATACATGGGGCCACCATACACCGTTCCATTCTCATCGACATCTCGGTATTGGACACCAAGTGTACACTCAACAAACTTGGTTGACATGCCCAATAGACCACAAATGATCATCCAAAACGTAGCACCTGGACCACCCAGGGCAATTGCCAGGGCCACGCCAGCGATATTACCATTACCAACTGTACCTGACACCGCAGTGGCCAAAGCTTGAAAGTGGCTTACTTCACCTTCTTTACTTTCATCACGAATGGTATCAGGCAAGTCTCCATCGACAATGTTGACCTCGGCTTTTTCAACGCCATGGCCTTCAGGAGCTTCCAATTCATCATATTTGCCTCGCACCACATTTATGGCAGTCCAAAAATGCCTGACATTAGGGAAACCAAAATAAAGTGTAAAAAAGAGTGCACTTCCTACAAGAAGTATAAGTACGAACGGGGTACCTAAAACCTCAAAGAAAATAACCGTGTTAAAGAAATCGGATACTGGAGCAAAAGCTTGGTCAATCCTTTCATCCAAACCTACTTCATTGGTTTCTTGCGCTTGGGCAAGAAATGGAATCAGAAAAGAAATCAATGTAAGAAGTCTATACTTCATTTTTTCTATTTTGGATATGTTAACTTATTGTAAGGGCGACAATATCCTAAAAAAAATCAATGCAATCAAAAAAAGATTGGATTTGACTAATTTATTTGAAACATGTGGTTCAACTTCTGAATCTGTTCTGGCCGACCCAAAACAATGACTTTTCCCTTGGGCTCTAACTGTAGATCAGCCTCAGGATTGATAATATAGTTTCCATCAGGTGTTACATAGCCGATGATGGTACAACCGGTTTTGTTCCTCAAATCCAAATCCCTGATGGAGCTACAATCCATCTGATCCCTAAAATCCGCTATTTCGACTTCTTCAAGGTTGGTGGTGTGCTCGCCTTCGACAGATAGTTTGTCCATGAAAGTGATCAAATCGGGCATGACCACCAACGAGGCCATATGATCCCCACCAATTTTATCGGGCATAATGACCTTATTGGCACCAGCAAATCGCATTTTCTTTACCGAGGTAGCTTGTGAAGCCCTGGTTATGATAAATAGATCGGCATTAAATTGCCGTGCAGAAAGCACTACGAACAAATTGACGGCATCATCGGGAACTGCCGCAATAAGATAGCTTGCCCGTTCGATACCTGCAGCAACCAATGTCTCATCTTCATTGGCATCACCTTCTACAAACAAAACCCCATCCCCATACTTTTCAACCACTTCCCTATCTTTCTCAATCACAACAAAGGGCCTTTTGTACGCTTTCAATTTGTCAGCGGCTTGCTGACCGTTTCTTCCATAACCACAAACCACCACATGGTCCGATAGATTCTTGATCTTGCTTTTCAATTTTTTCTTTTTTAATAATTGCAACGAATTTCGACTGAGCAGGTATTCGGTAACGATTGATATGGCAAACCCAAAGATAAAGACACTGGTGACAATCAAAAAAATTGTAAAGACCTTGGCTTCGGTACCCAATGGTTTGACTTCAGAAAACCCTACAGTGGTTACCGTAATGATTGTCATGTAAATGGCCTCTATCCAAGAAAACCCTGAAATAAACCTATAGCCCACCGCACCAAAGCACAGCACCAGAACCATTAAAATAAAGGCCAAGACAATTTTCGAACGGAAGAATTTAACCATGGTCACAGATCAAATACCGATGTCCTTTTAGTATATACCAAATCTTTGATCCTCAGCCAAAATGCAATAAACAGGTATAGGGCAAATCCAAAACCAAGGGTTACAAAGGTCAAATAGATAAAGGTCGTTCGAACGACCCTAGCGCGAATACCCAAACGTTCGGCTATTCTTCTGCATACTTCAAACCCCCTTTTTTGAAAATAATATAACAAGTGATAGAACCAACGCATAATTAAAATTAGCCATTTCTATTCAATAAAGTCGTACCAACAGCACATCGCAAACATTTATTCACCTTACAATAGCGATGGTGCAGCTCCACTATGGCTTGACTTTCAAATGCGTTGGCACTCTTAAGCCCAATCTTGCCAAAGCCATGGACCACTTCATTTTTTTCGGCCTTCAGACCCGTTATAAGATGGTTGATTTCATCACTGATATCTTTACCGAGATACTTGGCATAGCAAAACTTGATGGGAATTACGGTATTGATGATGGCCAAATCAATGAAACTGGCAGAAATTCTTTTGCTTCTTTTTTTGGCCTCCTTTCCAAATGTGTAATGATTGTCCCAATAGTCACTCGCTGCTACATCAAAAATCGAACGAACATCCATAAGGTTTTTTGCAGCCAATAATTTACTGAACAAATTTTGGTTCTTGTGGTACACGCCAGCCAATTGTGACAAACGAATGGTGGGAAAATTATTGGGACGCAACCTAAAAAAATCAGGTTTGCGAACTCCAAAATTGTCCAATTCAAACTTATGCTTCAAAAAAGCAAATTCTTTTTGAAGTCCAAGAAAATAATGGTCAACACATTGATCGCTATCCAAAAAACCGGCCAAACCAAAAAGTATACTCTCCAATTGCATCAAATTACCGCCTACCTTTCTTACGATATTAAAATCCAATGCATGGGCAATAGTCAAAAATGATGGTCCATTGACATTGAGTCCAAAACTTTTCATCATCATTGTAAAAAGCGTTTTTTCCCAGTCGTTACCATACTCGTTAAGATACTTGAAAACAAGTTCTGATTTATTGTTCAATCTTTCAACATAAAGTCTTTTGATCCAATCTTTAAGCTTGAAACTTTCTACCGTACCAATATCATTTTCACAATTGATAAAAGTCTTCTTGGTATTCAGCAATAACGATTTATAAGACAGTAACAGGTCTTTAGGGATAAGTTGTTTTAAGGCAAGGGTTGAAATCTTGGAGTTGTCTTTTCTAAAAACGGAAACATCATCATACCATACGACATGTAAAATAACGTTATCATAGCTACGGTCATTTTGATGGTCATGCGCATACCAGTCAGAGGATTTCACATGTATTTCAACATTACCTGCCCACAATTGCCCGCCAATTTCAACTTTGGCGTTGAAAAAATCTGGCCCCGATCCAAGATTACGAACACCAGTGTCTTGTATATGTATTTTCTCATGGTCTTCTGAAACCAAATCTTGTCCCCTGAGCTTGTCATATTCCCAAATAAAATGGAGCAATTCTTCACGCATTGGACGAAAATAGAAAATTACCGAACAATGGCGGGTTTACTTTAAACCTTCATCAGAAAATTACTATAAATAGTGATATTTTGTAGTGTGAGCCCGGCCTATATGGCAGTATGCACGGCACGATAATGGAAGAAAAGTGTACCAGTTGTCAAATACCTATCTACAGTTTTTGGAATACGCTGACAGTCCTTGTCGTATTCATTAGGGTTCGATTACCTCACCCTCCCATTCGGTGAATCCACCCATGAGATTGTACGCATTTTCAAAACCGACACTTTTCATTATTGCACAAGCCTGACCACTTCGGTTACCAGAACGGCAATATACATAGTAGTTTTTAGATCTATCGAGCATTTCAATCCCATCCAAAAAGCCTTGGCCCAAATAAATATCAATATTTGTAGCTGTCGGAATATAACCGTCTTCTACTTCTTCAGGTGTACGAACATCCAAAACAAAGGCATTATCATCATTTTCTAGCTTCGTGGCCCATTCTTCTTGTGTTAAATCTGACATGTTCAATAATTTAAGTTTGGCAAAAATAAAAATCCGAAGCATTACTCCGGATTTAAAGCCTATGATTTTCTTATTAGACCTTTATCGAGCATCCAATGGCCCTAGTTGTCTTCACCTCTATTTCAGATTCCGCCAACATGGCATCGACAGCATTTTCTACATATTTTTCCTCAACTAATGCTGCATCTTGGTAATTATCATCAATGGCACCAATATATACCACCTTATTACCTTCGTCGGTCTTCTCCAATAAAAAAACGTGCGGGGTGCGTGTCGCTCCATATTGCGGATAAACCGTTTGCCCTTCATCAAACACATAGGGAAAAGTAAACCCTTTTTCTTGGGCGCGCACTTTCATTTCGGCGTAGCTGTCGCCCGGTTTGACAGCTGGGTTATTCGGGTTGATGGCGATCACGGGAACTCCTAAAGGTTTATATTTTGCATCTAAGGCGATAATCCGATCTTCGTAGGCCACAGCATATGGACAGGTATTGCAGGTAAAAATCACCAAAAACCCTTTGGCATTCCCGAAATCTGCCAACGATACCATGGTGCCATCTATATTCTTTAGGGAAAAGTCAGCGGCAATATCACCAATGTCATAGCCCGCGTCGGTTAAATTGACTGTTTTAGAAAAGGCCCCTAAAAAGAATACCAATGTCAGTATGCCGAGAGTTTTCAAAGTTTTCATAGTCATTGGAAAAATGAATGTTTATAAAAATTTATGCAATTCTTTTTTGAGTTCTTCATAAGTAAAACCCTGCTCAAAAAAACTTCTTTTTTTGGTATTGTATATCAATGTTGCCGGGATACCGCCACCCCAGTTTTCGTCAATCTTAGGAATCCATTCATTTTGTTTGGGATCATCCAATATGACAACACGGGACTTTAGCCCCTTTTCAGCGACAAAGGGCTCCAGTCTTGATTTCCACATCGAGGGCATGTCCAAACTGACCAAAATCACTTCAACATCGTTGTCTTTCTGTTCTGCATAGACTTTCTCAAAATAGGGCAGTTCTTCAACGCAAGGCTTACACCATGTCGCCCAAAAATTAATGATATAGGTTTTACCATCAGTTTGGTGCAAAAGTGGGGTCAATCCTTCAAAATCATAGATGGGAAAATCAATTTCATGGGATTTCGCAACAGTTTGTCCAACTTCTCCATTTGAACTGGCTACAGGTTCTTTCCGCTTATCAACACATGACAGCACAAAGAAAAAAAGCAAGCAAAAGAACAAGTGTCGCATTCATCAAAATTTGATGTTTTAAAATTAACCAAAGCCCCAAGCATGATTTCTTTTTTAACAAAACTTTATCTGTTACACACTTGTGGGCAAAACATGATTCAATGTATATTTGTATATACAATTATTGTATTTACATGAATGTAGAGGAAGTCATTAAAACTGAAAAGAAATTACCGCTTCGCACGCGAACAATATTACATTTTTCACTAGTGGGCAATAAAATCAATGAGACCTTTATGGCAGCACTCAAGCCCCATGAGATATCAGAACAACAATTTAATGTACTTCGCATTCTAAGAGGACAAAAGGGAAAGCCGGCCCATCTATCAACCATCAATGAACGTATGGTAACCAAAATGAGCAACACCACGCGATTGGTAGACAAGTTAATTTTAAAAGGATATGTAGATCGTATTACTTGTGCTGACAATCGAAGGAAGGTAGAAATTACCATAACTGACAAAGGCAAAGCCGTTTTAACGGTATTGGACAAGGTGATGGAAGAAACTGAAAATGAATTGCTCACAAAATTCTCTGATCTCGAACTCAACCAATTGAATCATTTACTCGATAAATTTTAACATGGATACAATTATAGCATCAAGAAATTGGCGATATGCCACAAAAAAATTCGACCCCAACAAAAAAGTTGAAGGCCAAGACTTAGACGTGCTGTTAGAGGCCACGCGCCTCAGTGCTTCTTCTTATGGACTTCAGCCCTATCATGTTTTCGTAATCTCGAATAAGGAGCTTCAAAAAAAGTTGCGCCCTTTTTCATGGAACCAAGCCCAAATTACAGAAGCTTCACATCTTATCGTCTTTGCCAACAAGGTTCGATTTGATGGTGCCCTGGTCGACAATTATTTAGAAAATGTGAGCGAAACCCGCAGCATCCCACATGATGGCCTAAAAGATTATGGTGATTTTATGAAATCAAAATTACTCTCCCTTACTGATACCGATAAAGGCATATGGACGGCCAAACAGGTATATCTGGCATTGGGCAACTTATTGAATGCAGCCGCAGAATTGCGTATTGATACCTGCCCTATTGAAGGCTTCGAACCCGAAAAGTACAATGAGATCTTAGGGCTTGATGAAAAGGGGCTTAACGCAACAGTGGCCGTGGCCTTAGGGTACCGATCAGAGGATGATGTGACCCAACACTATAAAAAAGTGCGCTATTCGAAAGAAGAATTATTTACCCATTTATAAATTTAAAAACAACAAGTAAGAACAAAAATTAATTTTAAAATCATGAAAAAAAACATTTTAAGCGTAGCATTGACCTTAGTTTTCGGACTTTCAGCAGTGGCAAACCCCATTGATGGTGAAAAAAAAGCAGTAAAGACCGAAAGCAGTAAAATCACTTGGAAAGCCTATAAAGTTACTGGTTCACATACCGGAACCATTGCCCTAGAATCTGGCGCACTGGAATTTGACGGGGACAAACTGACCGGTGGGGAGTTTGTGGTTGACATGACCACAATCAACACTACCGATCTCGATGGTGACTACAAACAAAAATTGGATGGCCACCTTCATTCTGATGATTTCTTTTCCACAGCCAGCAATCCGACATCAAAACTGGTATTTACCAACGTCAGTGCGAGCGGAAAAAACGCTTACGAGGTAACCGGTGACCTCACCATAAAGGGTATCACCAAACCTGTCACTTTTGATGTCTCTGTATACGGCAGTAAAGCTACCGCGACATTAAAGATAGATCGTACAAAATATGATGTAAAATATGGTTCGGGCAGCTTCTTCGAAAACTTGGGCGATAAAACAATCTATGATGAATTTGATTTGGTGGTCGATCTAGAATTTTAATTGACCTGGTTTAGTGTTTTTAAAAATCCCGTCCAGACTGTTTGGACGGGATTTTTAATTTTTCATTGCCCAATAACAAAATTCATTCTATATTTGGTTCAATGAAAATACGAAGCGTACATACTTGGTGGTGGATTGACTTACAGAGAAATTCGTGAGCTAGTCCCATCATTCATAATACAGAGGCTTGTCATCACGACAGGCCTTTTTTAATTCAACCCTTTGAGATGAATTTTGAACTAAAGACCCATTACAAAAAAATATTGGCTGACACCATAACCCCCGTGAGCGTCTATTTAAAGATACGCGACAAATTTCCGAACAGTATTCTTTTAGAGAGCAGCGACTATCATGCCAATGACAATAGTTTCTCCTATATCTGCTGCAACCCCATTGCTTCCATCAAGGTGCATCATGAAGAAGCTATAATGCATTACCCAGACAGTACATCGGAAACCATTGCCATTGATGAGGGCATCAATGTGATCGATGTACTGGATGGTTTCGCCAAAAAGTTCCATACCACTGACCATGACTTTAAATTTATCAATAATGGCCTTTTTGGGTATACGGCCTACGATGCGGTGCGCTACTTTGAAGCCGTAAACATCTCAAAAAAGGCAGGTTCAATTGAAATTCCAGATATTTTTTACGCAGTTTACCAAAACATTATTGCCATCAACCATTTTAAAAATGAGGCTTATCTCTTCTCGCACAATTATAATGGTGAAAGTAATATCGAAGAATTGGTACAGCTTTTAAATGTACAGGGTTTCGCCTCTTATAACTTTTTAAAGGAAGGAGAGGTCAATTCCAACCTAGCCGATGAAACCTATAAAGAACATGTTGCTTTTGCCAAAAAACATTGCCAACGCGGAGATGTTTTTCAGTTGGTGCTGTCACGGCGGTTTTCCCAAAAATTCAAAGGAGATGAGTTCAACGTCTATCGTGCCTTACGTTCCATAAATCCTTCCCCTTACCTCTTCTATTTTGACTATGGAGACTTTAAAATCTTTGGTAGCTCCCCTGAAGCCCAACTTATTGTCAAAGAAGGTAAAGCAGAAATACACCCCATAGCGGGCACCTATAAAAGAACAGGAAACGACGAACAAGATGCCGCCTTGGCGAAACAATTGGCAGAAGACGATAAAGAGAACAGCGAACATGTCATGTTAGTCGACCTTGCTCGGAACGATTTGAGCAGAAATGGGAATTTGGTAAATGTAGACACCTATCGCGAAGTACAATATTTCTCTCATGTCATCCATCTGGTATCAAAGGTAACAGGCATCAAAAAACCAGAAATTCCAACATTAAAGATTGTAGCAGACACCTTTCCCGCCGGTACCCTAAGTGGTGCACCAAAGCACATGGCCATGCAACTCATCGAAAAATATGAAAAAACAAGTCGCGGGTATTATGGTGGAGCCATTGGTTTTATGGATTTTAAGGGCAATTACAACCACGCCATCATGATTCGTACCTTTTTGAGCAAAAACCATGAACTGCACTTTCAAGCCGGGGCAGGTTTAGTGGCCGCCTCTGATCCAGAGACCGAATTGCAGGAAACCTATAACAAACTTGGTGCTTTGAACAAAGCCCTTGAAATTGCAGAAACTATCTGAAATGGAGCAGAAAATTTTGATGATTGACAATTACGACAGTTTCACCTACAATCTCGTTCACTATCTTAAGGATTTGGATTGTCAAGTGGTCGTAAAACGTAACGATCAATTATCGTTGGAATCGGTTGACAATTTCGACGCAATTGTACTCTCTCCAGGTCCTGGCATCCCCGATGAAGCAGGTTTGCTCAAACCTATCATTGAAAAATATGCCATTACCAAACGTATTTTTGGGGTCTGCTTGGGGCAACAGGCCATTGGGGAAGTCTTTGGTGGAAAACTTATTAACCTAGATGAAGTCTACCATGGGGTGGCCAGCACTATAAAAATCACTGGCCAAGACTATATTTTTAATGGTATACCCAATGAAATTGAGGTTGGGCGTTACCACTCATGGGTCGTTCACCATGAATTGCCCAAGACCTTAACTGCAACTTCCTATGATGAAAATGGGCAGGTGATGTCTTTACAACATAAAGAGTATGACATTCGCGCTGTACAGTTTCACCCCGAATCAGTACTGACACCATACGGTAAGCAAATACTAAAAAACTGGATCACATATGGTACAGAACAATTTGGAAGCTGATGATACAACTTATTGATTTTCTTTACCATTAATCCCCGCAATCATACATCCATAAAAATGAAGGAAACACTGAATAGACTTATCAACCATGAAATCCTTTCAAAGAACGATGCCAAGCTGATTTTGGTGAATATTGCCAAAGGGGAATACAATACCAGTCAGATTGCTGCTTTCTTGACCGTCTATATGATGCGTAGCATAACCATTGAAGAGTTGGAAGGGTTCAGGGATGCACTTTTGGAACTCTGTCTAGCCATTGATCTTGCCGAATTCAATCCTATCGACCTTTGTGGTACCGGTGGCGACGGAAAGGACACATTCAATATTTCAACGCTGGCTTCTTTTGTTACCGCAGGTGCAGGTATCAAGGTCACCAAACATGGTAATTATGGGGTTTCCTCAAAATGCGGCAGTAGCAATGTCATGGAATTTTTGGGCATCAAATTCAGTAATGACCCTGACTTTCTCAGAAAATCCATTGAAACGGCAGGCATTTGTGTTTTGCATGCCCCTTTGTTCCATCCTGCCATGAAAAATGTGGCACCCATACGCAAAGAACTGGCGGTAAAGACATTTTTCAATATGTTGGGGCCCATGGTAAACCCGGCCTTCCCAAAAAACCAGATGGTCGGTGTCTTTAATCTCGAACTGGCGCGTATGTATGGCTACCTATATCAGAATACCGAAAAAAACTTCACGATACTCCATGCCCTTGATGGATACGATGAGATTTCATTGACCGGGGCCACAAAAACCATTTCGAACGCATCAGAGGGTATATTGTATCCGTCCGATTTTGGGGTAAGTACCATCTCGCCCAATGCTATCATCGGTGGAGAAGATATTGCCCATTCTGCACAGCTTTTTTTGGATATTTTGAAAGGAAAAGGCAGTGAGGCCCAAAACCATGTGGTATGTGCCAATGCAGGAGTTGCCATAGCTACAGTTGAGCACATAAGTCTGAAGGAAGGATTTGAAAAAGCCAAGGAATCATTGTTGGCAGGAAAGGGATTGGAAGCACTGAAAAAGTTACAGGCACTGAACAAATAAATATGCATAGCCTAGAGGATTTTATGATAATACACAAAGACTTGATATGGATTCTTGCATTGGCAGCAACGACAAAACACACTGCATGAACATTCTAGACAAAATAGTAGCGGACAAACGTAAAGAGGTTGATTTAAAAAAATCGTTGATTCCCATTTCCCAATTGGAAAAATCAGTACTCATAGATCGACATTCAAAGTCGCTGGCCCTACAATTGCAAAAAAGTCAAAATGGTATCATTGCCGAGCATAAAAGACGCTCTCCCTCAAAATCAGTGATCAATCAAGGCTTAAATGTTGAAGATGTGGCTAGAGGCTACAAAAAAGCTGGTGTATGCGGTATGTCGGTATTGACCGATGGGAAATACTTTGGGGGATCTTTAGATGATTTACTTTTAGCTAGGGCATCTGTCGATATTCCAATGCTAAGAAAAGAATTTATTTTGGATGAGTATCAAATTCTTGAAGCCAAGGCCTATGGAGCTGATGCCATTTTGCTGATTGCTGCAATATTGTCAAGGCACGAAACCAAAGCGTTGTCTGAATCTGCCAAAAGTTTAGGCTTGGAAGTATTGCTTGAAGTGCACAATGAAGAAGAGTTGGATAAATCGCTTATGCCCAGTTTAGATATGATCGGGGTGAACAATAGAAATCTGAAAACCTTTGAAGTCAGCCTAGAAACCAGCAAGACATTGGCATACAAGATACCGAACGATTTCGTCAAAGTAGCTGAAAGTGGCATGAGTACCATTGAGGCCATCAAAATATTACGGCCCTATGGGTACGAAGGTTTTTTAATCGGTGAAAATTTCATGAAAACCGACAATCCCGGAAAAAGTGCAAAGAAATTTATTGATGGACTAGAAAAATAAGTGTCATTTCGGTTGAATATGTGAAGTGTCGTTAGATTACGCAACCGAAATATGTGTTAGTTAAGACAAGTAAATAAAATATGAAACTCAAGATTTGTGGCATGAAATACAATATAAAAGAAGTCGCTGCACTGCAGCCTGATTATCTTGGGTTTATTTTTTGGAAACCTTCAAAACGTTTTTTTGAGGGAACAATTCCCCCACTGCCTGCCCAAACAAAGAAAATCGGTGTCTTTGTCGATGCCCCAATTAAAGAGGTGTTCGAAAAAGCAAATACGTATTCGCTATATGGTGTACAATTGCACGGAAAAGAAAGTCCTGAATATTGTAAAAAGCTAAAGCCTACAGAATTTGCAATCATAAAAGTGTTTTCTATGGTAAATGACTTTGACTTTTCGGTATTAAGGGAATATGAAGATGTTTGTGATTACTTCTTGTTCGATACCCAGGGAAAATTGCCAGGAGGCAACGGATACATCTTCGACTGGTCAGTGCTCAAAAATTATTGTTCGACCAAACCCTATTTTCTAAGTGGTGGGATTGGACCAGAAGAAGTGGAACAGTTAAGATCTTTTTTCAAATCACCAGAATCAGGCTATTGCCATGCCATAGACATCAACAGTAGGTTCGAGTTGAGACCTGGACTAAAGAATACGGACACATTAAAAGAATTCAAAAAACTGCTACGATATGAGTTATCACGCTAATGAAAAAGGATATTATGGGGAATTCGGCGGGGCATTCATTCCTGAAATGCTCTACCCCAATACAGAAGAACTGCGGCAAAACTACCTGCATATTATGAATACCCCTTCCTTTCAGGAAGAATTCCACCAACTCTTAAAAGATTACGTAGGGCGCCCTACCCCACTCTATTTTGCCGAACGGCTTTCTGCGAAACACCAAACCAAAATCTACCTAAAACGTGAAGACCTTTGCCATACAGGTGCCCATAAGGTCAACAATACCATTGGACAGATATTGATGGCCAAAAAATTGGGCAAACACCGAATCATTGCCGAAACCGGTGCAGGGCAACATGGGGTGGCCACAGCTACGGTATGCGCTTTAATGGGCATTGAGTGTGTGGTGTACATGGGTGAAATTGATATTGGCCGACAGGCCCCCAATGTGGCGCGGATGAAAATGTTAGGGGCTCAGGTAAGACCAGCGCTTTCAGGCAGCCGAACACTAAAAGATGCTACGAACGAAGCCATTCGTGATTGGATCAATAATCCAGTAGATACGCACTATATCATCGGCTCTGTAGTTGGTCCGCACCCCTACCCTGACATGGTAGCACGTTTTCAATCAGTGATTTCTGAAGAGATCAAATGGCAATTGAAAGAAAAAGAAGGGTGTGAAGACCCAGATTATGTTGTGGCCTGTGTTGGCGGTGGCAGCAATGCGGCTGGCGCCTATTACCATTATTTAGACAAACCTGAAGTTGGGATCATTGCCGTGGAAGCTGCCGGAAAAGGTGTCCAATCTGGAGAAAGTGCCGCCACCTCAGCCTTGGGCAAAACAGGTATCATCCATGGCAGTAAGACGCTGTTGATGCAGACCGATGATGGTCAAATTACAGAACCCTATTCCATTTCAGCTGGACTGGACTACCCTGGGGTAGGTCCCATGCATGCACATCTGTACAAATCGGGTCGGGGAGAATTTCTATCCATCACCGATGATGAGGCAATGATTGCTGGTCTTGAAATGGCACAACTGGAAGGTATCATTCCGGCCATTGAGACCTCACATGCTTTTGCCATTTTTGAACATAAAAAATTTCGGCCAGAAGATATCTTGGTCATCAACCTATCTGGTCGGGGAGACAAAGACCTTCAGACCTATATCGACTATTTTAAGTTATGATGTCATGCCGAACTTGTTTCAGCATCCCATGAAAATGAAACCAAGCTATGTCTACATTATGACCAATACTATCGAACAACATTTTATATTGGTATTACTGGAGATTTAAACCCGAGAATTATGGAACAGGCAAATTGAAAAGGTGCCTCTTTCACCAAAAAATATGACCTGAACGATTTAATTTACTTTGAAGAATTTTTAACTATAGAACAGGCAATTGCCCAAAAAAATAGTTGAAAATAGGCACAAAACTTGGAAGATAAATTCTATCAAAAAGAAAAAACCTACGCTAATTATTTTACTAATTTAATACGAACCTGAAACGAATTCAGGTTGACCAAAAAAATGAACCGGATACACCAAAAACTCAAAGAAGACAAAAAACTGCTGTCTATTTACTTCACTGCAGGTTATCCCGAGCTCGAAGATACGATACCTATTGTACAGGCCCTGGAAAAGGCCGGTGTAGACATGGTAGAAATAGGCTTGCCCTTTAGTGACCCCTTGGCTGACGGGCCTACCATCCAAAACAGTTCGACAGTCGCCCTCAAGAACGGCATGACCACAGCATTGCTTTTTGAACAACTGGCCAGTATTCGTCAAACAGTGTCCATTCCATTGATTGTAATGGGCTATTTTAACCCCATGTTTCAATATGGGGTGGAGGCTTTTTGTAAAAAATGCCATGATATTGGAATCGATGGGATCATTATGCCCGACCTACCATTGGATGTATACCAAGCAGAATACGAACCGATATACCAAAAATATAGACTATCCAATATTTTTTTGATTACCCCCCAAACCAGTGAAACGCGCGTTCGTGCGATTGACGAAGCTTCTGATGGATTCATCTATATGGTCAGCTCAGCCAGTACCACTGGGGCGAAAACCGGTTTTGGAGCGGCACAGACCGCTTATTTTGAACGTATTGCACAACTAAATCTCAAAAATCCGCAAATTGTGGGCTTTGGTATCAGCAATTCGGGCACTTTTCAAGAAGCGACCAAAAAGGCTAAAGGGGCCATTATCGGTTCTGCATTTATCAAACATTTGACCGAAAATGGAACCCAAACCATTGCCAATTTTATTGCAGGAATTCGCTAAATTGAACTCCTATCCAACAAAGCACACTATGATCAGAAAATTCATTTCCCTTTTGTTATCTGCACTATGCTATGCAGGTATTGCCCAAGATTCCACGGCCTTAAAATCGCAAGTCGCCAAAGCAATCAATGATCTTCGGGAGTTTGTGGCCATTCCGAATGATGCCCTGAATGCCGATGATATCGATGACAATATTTTTTGGTTAAAGAAACAGTTCAGTGAACGTGGTTTCAATACAGCAGAACTACAAACTGAGGGGCTTCCCCTATTCTTTGCCGCTCTGCCTATGGAGGATAGCAAGCCTACGGTACTTATCTATATGCACTTTGATGGGCAATCTGTAGATCCCAGCCAATGGCAGCAACCCAACCCCTACCTAGTAGTATTGAAAAACCCGGTAAATGATGGTTTCGAAAGAATCTCCTTAGACGAACTGGATACTACTATCAATTATGAGTGGCGCTTGTTCGGTCGTTCGACTTCAGATGACAAAGGACCGATCATCATGTTCTTAAACGCGTTCGACCTTCTAAGAAAAGAAGGAAAAGAGCTGCCCTTCAACATTAAGGTGATTCTTGACGGTGAAGAGGAAAAAGGCAGCAAACCCTTGCCCAAAGCAGTAAAGCAATACCGAGAACTACTCGAAGCTGATTTTTTGTTGATTGCTGATGGACCTGTGCATGCTTCAGGAAACCCTACCTTGGTTTTTGGCACCCGTGGTATTACCACCCTAACACTGACCACCTATGGCCCTGTCAATCCGCAACACAGTGGACACTATGGTAATTATGCACCCAATCCGGGATTTCAGTTGGCACAGCTATTGGCCACGATGAAAGATAAAGACGGTAGGGTTACCATACCAGGATACTACGATGGCATCGACTTGGACGAAAGCATACTCGACGTATTAAAAAGCGTACCCGATGATGATGATGTAATTGCAGAAAAACTTCAGTTTAAGACAGCTGAGAAAGTTGGTGGTTTTTACCAAGAGGCCCTGCAATATCCTTCGTTAAACATACGTGGCCTGGGCTCGGGATGGATTGGCTCCCAAGTACGAACCATCGTACCTGAAAGTGCCACTGCTGAACTTGATTTGCGTTTGGTGCCCGAAACCGATGGTGACCGTCTGAAACAATTGGTCAAAGAACATATTGCGAGGCAAGGGTTTTATATCATTGACCATATCCCTTCAAAAGAACAACGAATGGCACACGATAAAATCATTACAGTCACTGAGGGCAGTGTCACCGATGCCTTCCGCACCGATATTAGTGATACTTACGGGCAATTTTTACATCAGGTGCTTACAGACGCCTTTCAACAAGAGGTGGTCCGCATTCGTATCATGGGTGGTACCGTGCCCATTGCTCCCTTTATCAATGAGTTGAGCACCCCAGCTTTTTTAGTACCCATGGTCAACCCTGATAACAACCAGCATAGTCCCAACGAAAATCTTAAAATTGGGCAATTGGCCTATGGCATCAAGGCTTTTTACCAAATGCTGGGTACTAAAAAAGAAAACTGAACCATCACTGGCATATATAATATTTAATCCATATGCTTAAGGTGAAATGATTTAAACTTTTTCATTTTTCTTTTTCATAAACTTTTTTAGGGCAATGACCATGAATGCCAAGTAGTTGAATCCTTTCCAGCTTTCGGTGGTGGTATCGAACCTGTTGAGCAGGGAACGGAAGCTGTCCATCC
>JBCDBD010000047.1:0-20567 GCA_039184335.1 Bacteroidota bacterium
ATAGGCCACAATCTCTTTTTCTATCATATCTTTATCAAGTACAAAGTACATAAAGGGTTGTTTGGGTTTGACTTATGTTTCGCAACACAAATCTCTGCAACCCTAACTTTCGATCCAAAAAAAGTTTAAATCACCTCATTTAAAAATTGTAACGACGCTCTGCCAATAACGAGATATGGGCTACTATCGGGAAAATGAACTTGAGAAGGTGCATGTCTTTTTACATATCTAAAAGAATCTGGGGCCATTCGTACCAAAAAAACCTCACACCCTAAGTGTCGCGAGAACCATTTCGAAACTGTATGGGGTTCCTTGATTGCCTGTATGGTGTCTTCCCAAATACGGCATTCCATAGTTTCGTTGGCTGCTAGTGGCAATGAATTTGAAATTGCCATGGACGCCCCATTGAAGCTGACCCGTATGCCACCATCCGTAAAGGCAACCTGAAAAAGCGCCATGTTGGGGAATTCCCGTTGGGTCAGGCAATTTCCATTACGATCGACCAACATCCAATACCGGTCAAAAGCAAAACCAGTTTCGGCCACTACTGCACTTTTCAAGGCTATGGCTCCCATCGACTTTATGGGATAGACGTAAATTTCACTGATGTTCAACACCAAAAAGAGTTTAATTTTAGATGTACAAGAATCACTTTTCTTGTCTTTTTCGAGCAACCTTTACCATTTCTACAAGCACTTGGCGAAAATCATTCGGCCTGTTCAAACCTTTTGGAAAAGGTATCCGTGTTTTTTGTGCTCCTTTCTCGGTCTGCACTACTAGCAATTCCATTCCCGATGCATCATAATCCAGTAAGGTAACCTTAGCAACATCTATAAAGTCAGCATACACTTGAACAATCTGCACCATCTCTTTGCCGTGATCGTCATTGACATGCTGTATCGCATAGTCCATGAACTTTCTGTTGTTAAATGTATTGTTGTCCATTTAGGTAATGAAATTGCTGCTGTTCATGTTCTTTTTTTGATGGATCCCTATGGTCGCTTCCCTTTGATACGTGACCACAAGACCTGTAATAGGTAATGGGCATCCCTGCCCGTTTTTTCATTTTCTGTTGCCGTTATGATATCATCTTCGTTTTCCAGTACATAGGTGAACGAAAAAAATGGTGGTCCCTTTTTTTGGGGAATCAAGCCAAATCGCAAATCATAAAAATACCAATTGCCCTGTTTTTCTTCCATAATGTACCAACCCTCTGTAATCGCAACAAGACGCCGCACGTTGGGATATTGTAACATATGTTGTGAAGCCTTCCTATTCTTGGGATACGAGGTGAACTGTATGGGATGGGCATCAAAAAAGGAATAGTCCCCTATGAAATAACTATCCTCGGTTTCTATATTGGCGTTCCATAAAATCGTATTCATGGGTGAAGGCCGTGTGCTGATTTTTTCAAACGTAATGCCTTGGTTATCGAGGGCCTGCTCGAATTTTCGGTTGACCGCCGCTTTGAGCACTAAAGTGAGCAAGAGATAAAAAGTGGAAACGGTAAGCCCCACCTTGTTTAGCTTTCGCCTAGTCTCAGAACCGCTCTTAAAGAAGAGCACCAACATGGTGCATATCAAAAAGGGGGCCGTGTACAATGGGTCGATCACAAAGATGGAATTTAAGGCCAGCCGCATATCAAGGGGCCAAAACAATTGGGTGCCCCATGTGGTAAAGGCATCCAACAGCGGATGCGTGAAGAAGCCCCAAAAAAACAGTTTTGCCCAAGGCTGCCAACCCAAATCCTTTTTTCGCTCTATCGCATTGACCAACCATCCGAATAGGGGTGCCATCAACAAACTAAAAACGATGGAATGACTAAAGCCCCTGTGCACCTCAATAGCGGTAATGGTATCGGTAAAAAAATTGGCAATGACATCTAAATCTGGAATGGTTCCGGCAATAGCCCCATAAAGCAACGCCTTGTTGCCCACTTTTCTTCCAAGAACGGCCTCGCCTACCGCTGCTCCCAAAACGATTTGGGTCAATGAATCCAATAGATACGATTTTAGCTACGAAAATACACATTCTTGGCAGCGAAACGTGCGCCTTCGTTTTGAAATACTGACATGGCACTCTTTTAACCACCGGTCGAAACGAAACAATGGAAAACACTTATTTTCGTAAGTCAGCAATACATTTAAGGGAGTGTTGCCCCGTTCTTGCCATTGCGTCGGTCACCAGAAGCTTCGCATCTTCATTTTCAAGGTACCAAAGGGCTTCGGTAATGGAATCCAAGGCTATGGGTATATTGGTGATAGGGATATCCCCGACCGTAACCTGATTTTCAAACCCGTCTTCAAAAATTACGGTGAATTGACCTGTACCTGACTGTATGCCCATTTCAATATCATCAAAATACACCTCAAAACCGGCTTCATTTTCAGGAGCAAACTCCACACCGCGAAGCGCAAAGGTATAAGCAGTGAGGGATGCTTTATCAAAAGGTGCATAATTCGGGTATTCCAACGGATTCCCGGTGATGGATAGGGTTTTATCAACTCCGCCCCCCTCTAGGCGAATGGAAACAAACTCAAGCATATCGAAGTCACACTGAATGGTCATTTTATACCATGTATTGGGCTGCAGGTCAACTTCAAAATCCTGAACCATCCAATTATCGGTATTCGTTGGTATTCCTTCACGGTTTTCAGGATAACCAACAGGAAACCAAAGTCGGCCCGTTCTGTCAAATCCTGCAAGGGCCATCCAATCTGCTCCCTCAAATCGGACTGGATCTTCCAAACCCTCTAAAAGTTCGATATCCAAACCAAAAATGATATCAGGGGCAAGGTCATCTTCAAAATAAAAGTGGCCACTGACATATGCCAATGTAGGTGTCTCAAAAAAACTTTGTGCCCCTAGATCTGAATGGGAAAAGGCCACTGCCGAACTTACGATGGCATCCAATAATTCGGTAGTTTCGGCCGTAACACTATTTTCTTGCTCGTTATCACAGGCAAACAACATAAAGAGAAGTGCTAAACACAATCGTTTCATGTATTTAGAACGCAATTTTTGTCTTTAGCGTACACATGCAGAAAACCCACCTGTGTCTCATATCGTATTTTTAGAAATGTAAATTGTTTATTAGATCATTTTGCCTTTATTGTGCATCTAAAGCCTTTTGGTGGCACTTCGACATAGGTCGTTTGCCATCAGCCCATAGTTAAAGAAATCGTATGGGCAACACGAAGCGTAATAATGTTCCTTATTCTATTGGGTCAATGGCTTCGTCCCCCCCAGAAAGGTACCTAAGGATCAGGCTATCTGTCAACCAACCCACCAAACTTTTATTCTTATCAAGAATAAACACATCTTTGATACTCGAATTTTTGGCAAGTGCCAATCGAATGTCTTCCAAGATGACCCCTTTACCAAACGTTAAAAAACTACGTGCTACTTCTTGGTGCTTTTTATTGGAGATAAATGAGCTGAAATCATAATCGGCGACAGAGTTCGCATCTTCCAGCTCGTTTAGGGCATTGAGAAATGTAGCTTTGTGAACCACATATTTAAGCTCTCCCTTCTCAAGTATGGGAAGTCTGGATTTTTTGACCTCGTTCAGAAAGTCTATGATTTCCTTTATTTTTTTCGCCTCAAGCTCTTCCAGATTTTTAAAGACCATGGTTTTTTTGGAAATCATTATTTGGGTGACATTAATATCATCCAAAATATCTGGACTTAACTTATCTATCAATTTATCGTAGCGTTTCGTTGCAATATCGAAATTCTCTTTTCCGAAATAAAATGCAAGTACCGTTCCGATCCAAGTAGCAAACAAGGGAATCAATGTATTAAAAATGTCTTGCATGGTATCAGCTTTCTGTTTGGTGAGGTAATAAAACAGTGCCAATAAAATGATCGCACTAAATGTCAACCAGATGATGATAGTGGCCAGTCTATTTCTATTGGCGGCCTCGCCCAATTCATACCATTTTTTCTTTTCCATTGCTACAGAATTACTAATTGACATGTGATACTTTTTTAAAGTATCCTTACTTTATCACGACCCTGGTCGATTGCGCTACACAGCAATCTTTTTCGGGGGAAGAAAGTGAACCAGGGAAAACCTAGATGTTATAACTCTTAAATATAAAAATTGGGAACAAAAACCCACTATACTAAAACCTTAAAAATTATACGTTTTTTGTCTATTTTGAGCGCATTTCGTCGCCCTGTGCCCCTATACTTCTTCACAGAAGGGCTCTGGTTGGGCAAAATAGGTTATACCATTTTTGTGAGCACCACTGGTTTTCTTTGGGCACTTTTCATGTGCCAACTTATAATCATTACAGATTCATTCTGATAATTGGTAATATAAATCTGGTAACTATTGGTGCTTCCTCGTTAGGGTAACCACAGAGACTGTGTGCTCTAGCTTTAAATTGAGGAAAACTGCAAAGAGACTAAAACCTTCGGCAACACAGGCTAAATATACTGATCTGGGGCCAGCTTCATTTCTTAATTTAAGTTAATAAATACATACAAATTATTCAATAAGTTGACGTTATGTAATACAAAAACTATTTATGACTCATGAGAATGCAAAGACTACTTTTAAGCCTATTCCTACTTTCGTCCATAGGCTGTAAAGACACTACAAACAATAAACTTACCGTTGTAGGTGATGAAGGGAAATCTTCGATGGCACTTAATGACAACATGCTTATAGGCGGTGCCAATATCTTGGCTTTTGGGCCAAATAACGTGTTATTTATAGGTGATAGTAAGGCTGGCAAATTATATGCGGTACCTACGCAAGCCAATGAGTTAAAAGACCCTGTCCCCTATAATATGGAGGGTTTCGATATTTTGATGGCTAAAAAATTGAACATAGAACCTCGGGATGTCATTATTGGTGACATGAAAATTCATCCTGTAAGCCAAGAAGCATATGTGTCCGTTAAATTAGGATATCAACCGGATGCCAAATCGGTAATAGCTGTAGTCAATCCAATTTCTACTGATATCCAATTAGTGGAAATCACAGAAAATAACTCCCAAAGTGTTTCCATAAAAAATCCGGCATCTTCAGATTTAATGTTTTGGAAAGACACCTCCGCAAGCAACTTAAATATTACTGACATCGATTACAATGATGGGTATGTCTATGTTGCTGGGCTTACCAATAGTGAGTTTGCTTCTACCCTACGGAAAATACCATATCCGTTTACTGATGCCCAAGAAATGGTGAACAGTGTCGAAATTTATCATGCGGTACATACACAAAACGAAACACGTGCCCCCATACGCACAATGTTGTTTGAGGAAGTAAATGGAAACGCTACCTTGCTGGCAAGTTATACCTGTACCCCTCTAGTGACCATTCCAGCTGATGACATTACAAAAGGAGCTGACATTAAAGGAAAAACCATTGCCGAGCTTGGCTATGGAAATACCCCAATAGATATGCTGGTAGTAACGACACAAGGCTTTGATGGTTCAATCAGCAAAAGTCTAATAGTTACCAATAAGAACAGAGGCGGAACCATGATTCCTTTTAGTTCAGTAATAGCTGGTATTAAAGGAGAGGGAATGGCTGGACAACGCGCCATGTTTGCATCGGGTTTGGAAGGCATTCAAGAAATTCCTACTGCCAATGTCATGCAAGTTGATATTCAAAACCCTCAGATGTTGGGAGTGGTACGGCGTAACATTGAAACTGGAGCTATTGATCTGGTTTCTGAATTAACAGGCACGTTCTTGAGATTAAGTGACTTTATTTCAGAATATGATTTTCCGGATTATAAATATCCTGAGGCTCAGGCCGGCACTAAACAATACCATGACATGGTAAAGCAAATGGAAGGTTATGCAGATTTAACTTCTGAAAAAATGGGAAGATAAACCAACGGCCCAAGAACTTACTTCGAATATATACCTCTTGCGCAGAAAGCTGTTTGGATCATTATTTATCCACAAAATTGGAAATTTTTACAATATAGACCTGAAGGCACAATTAAAAAAATCCCTTTTCCATAAAACCATAAACCATGAGGTTAAGCAACACTTTTCAAGCATTACCAACCGTACTATTGTTTTTAGTCGTTGTTGCGTGTAAACAAAAACAAACAACTGAACCCGAAACAGAAGTTATGATGGAAACTTCACAAAAAGAAACCCAAAACCTTATATCAACAACAGAGACATTTTTTTCAGGATTTCGTGATGTTGACATTATTATAGACGGTATAAACATTCACGCTGTGGTTGGTGGTTCTGGACAACCTTTACTGTTGCTTCACGGTGCACCGGAATCCCATGTTATGTGGCGTGATCTGGCCCCAAAACTTGCAAAAGACTTTACGGTAATTGTGCCTGATCTGCGTGGTTATGGACGAAGCGATAAGCCTAGAAACAGTGATTACTCTAAAAGGCGTATGGCGAAAGACCAAATAGAATTAATGAACGAATTAGGATATGATTCTTTTCTGATCGCTTCCCATGATAGAGGGTCACATACTGCTAGAAGATTAGCAAAAGATTACCCTGAAGCCGTAAAAAAAATGATTATTATGGACATTATTCCCGCTACATACGTTTGGCAGCATATGAATACCAAGGTAGCCAATAGGTTTTGGGCTTGGACATTTTGGTCACAGCCCTATCCCCTGCCTGAAAAACTCATGGGGCCCCAAGCTGGGGCATTTGCTAAAATGGCGGCCATGGACGATGAAGAAGCTGGCGAAGATTATGCTGCGACCAATGGGACAGATGATGCTTTTCATGCCATGTGCGAAGATTACCGTGCAAGCGCGGGTATAGATATTGAGCACGATAAAGCGGACGCAGATGTAAAGATTACCGTTCCCACCTTAGTGATTTGGGGAAAACAATCCAATACAGGAAATTTTGATTACCCAGCTATCTGGAAAAACGAAGTGAATGAGGTGTCCTTTTTAGAATTGGATGCCGGACATTTTATTGTGGAAGAGAAACCAGAGGAAGTATTGGAAGCAACCTTATCATTTTTCACCAAGTAGGTGATGCTTGCATACAAATTAATTAATAAACGGTTCGCAACGCTTGCCGCAAATAACTTAAGGTCCACACATCATTTCGTTTTTTTCTCGTGCATGATCGATTCCAAATACCTTTGAAATCCTTCATCCATATCTTGGGTAATCGTGGAAATGTCCTCATGGTTTTTCTCGCCTCGCATAATTTCACCCAATAGCATATTGGCCCTTTTACTGTATTGTTGATAGCGTTTTCGTTCAATCAGGGGGGCTTCGTCCAAGGCTTGGTCAAACTTCTCTTTCATGTTCTTTTGAATGGTAAGCGCTTCAATTTCTTTTGTTATTTTATCATGTTGGTCTTGGGGCAGTTGATCGATCACGATCATGGGAATCTCGGCAATCTCACGTTTTTCCTCTGCCAGTCTTTCCGCCTTGTTTTTTTGCCTCCAAATCCAGAAAATGGAACCTGAGGCAAGCAAGGCAATAGCCGCAATGACCAAAGTAAAAATGAGATCCTTGGCCGAATCTTCGGTCTTTAAGATAACATCATTCAAAGTTTCTGCAATCTTGGGGCCTAGATGTTTTTCATAACCCTTTCCCGTGGTATCAAGAGCGCCTTCAATCAACTTGTTTACCTGTATTGGAATTTCATGCTCAAGCTGCTTGATAAGGTCATCATAGAATTCACTCGTGATTTTAGATATGGCATCATTCGTAGCATCTCCTAAAGTTTCCTCTCGTAACGAAGCTGCAATGAGTGTTATTCGCTTTTGGAGCACAAGCATAAGTTGGTCCATATTTGATCTCAACAACATTTGTGTAGAATCATTCAAGGCCCCTTGTTCTATGGACTCTTTAATGATGTCTTGTATTTCGAGACTTATTTTATCCAGCTCAACAGAATCCAATTTCATTAAAACAGCATCCATTGCCCGTGATGTTATCAAGAATGACAATGAATCCAATTGTTTATCGTAAACTGCATCCAATGCACCATCAGTAGCCTTGTATGTAAAATCTGAAGGGTCGTTCAGAGTGTCTTTTATCGCTTGACATCCGCATAAAAGCATGAATGCCATTAACATTGTTCCAACAGATGGCTTTTGCAGCTTCATTGAATAGCAATATCAAGGTTAGAAAATCTGACAGAAAAAATGGAATTCGTATTCCATTGCCCTATCTCATTTATGGATTTACCGGTCATGGACAATCTTGTACCACATATAATAGCTAGTTTGTTTTGCCCCGCTGGTTCATTGCCTCCGGAATGGATTTTCCATGTTTTTACAGAAGCTTTTTTGATTTTGATCATTCCTGTTTGCAGTTGTATGGTGTAAGTTAATTGGAAGCGTACACTATTGAAACACCCAATGGTGGGTAATCTTGATGACTATTGAAATATTTTAAACCACTAGTTTAAATAACTACAGTACATCTATTGATTATCAATTCTAAATATTGAAAATTGAATACCCAATATGGTCGCTATACCTTTTCATCATGGTTTCGCCTTTAGCAACCTATTGCGGTCATTGCGTTTTCACTATTCATCTTTTTTGTCATTCTCTATACCATCACCTTCATTGGTTTTGTTGGTTTTCGCAGGCCCGGAACCCTTTGTACGGGAGGTACTCTTCTGTGCCGTCCCTTTATTTTGACCAGCACTTTGGGCAGCTCCCTTTTTGACCACTTTGGTACCCTTGGGGGCTGTTGCGGTTTCCCCTAGGTTTTGGTTCAGTTTTTTTCTGGCCCAACTCCATACATCCTCACTAAAAACTGAAGCGACCAAACAGGTAAAAAACAATACGTACGGATTTAGGTTATCGTCTCCATTGGTACTGAATATCACAATGGCGCCCTTAACGGCCAAAAAGACCACAATGGCAGCACTGATACCATTGATCAAAATACCCTGCAGGTCATAGACTACAATGGCATCGTCTGCCTGGTCTTCTGGAGTCTTTTTAAGCCTACGCCGTATAAAGGTGGAGCCAATGGAACCCAAAAGGCCAAAACCAAACAGGCCGACAATCAATGCCAGGGACAGGGACTCTGTTTTTAACAACCATCCCGATATGGTATTAAAAATCCCAAACTTCTCCCCTATCGATGGTTTGTCCGGTATCAGGCCAATATTGTAATTGGCATTGACGGCATAGATCTGGGAGGTGAATCCACGCAGGTCTTGTTGTATCCTTTCCAGACCTGAACTCGTGGCCCTGTTCAAGGAAACATCGAACCTCAGACTATCCCTGGAATCATAGATGGTATCCAATCGCAAATTGCCCTTATCGCTCAAAATTTCCCGCATGCTCTCGGTAGCCAAAACCAATTTAGACTGATACAGACTTGCTATCGATGTCCAGTTTGAATGTGAAGACAGGTACCATTCGGTAAGATCCAGTTTGTACTTGATCCTTTCCTTGACGCCTATTTTCTGGTCCACTGCGGCTTTTAAACGCTGAATGGCTATTTTTTTTGCCTTTTCATCCCTCGTCCAGTTCATGTTTACCCAAGTATTATAATCCTCAACGGAATTACGTAACCTACGTAGCGTGATGTCAACCTCAAACAATCCTGGATCGGCATCCAATATGGAGTCTGTTTCAATGATCAGGTTGTCGCTGGTATATATTTTTTGATTTTCCAACTCTTCGCTGAACTCTTTGTTGATCTCACTGACACTTGATGTTGCCTCTAAATTCTGAAATTCTGGGACAGCCACAATAGAGGAAATGCTGAGGTAGATAGAGAAGGTCAGCACAAGTATGGTGAAGATGTTCTTGACCGTCGAATTTCCGGCAAGGTTCTTAAACTTGCCGGACGCAGCACTGGATTCTGCCTCTCGAATACTCTGATCGATCTCACGAAAAATCAAGGAAATCAAGAGCCAAAAGGTAAGAAACAAGATCATACCCGTATAATCGAGATATACAATATGCTGCACAAATGACTCGCCCAGTCTTTGGGACCAATCAAAAACAAAATTTGCAAAATCAATTTCTTGGCTCTCATCCATAAAGGCACCATCCTTCACATAAGTTTTGATGATCTGGGCATTTTCAAATGGTGCAATCAAGAAACGCCAAAAATTAAATATCGTTTTATGAACAACTCCCTGAAAGAAAAGAGAGGTGATGCCAAAACTTAAAAATAAGTTGAGTACACTGGTATTTGTTCCTGAAATTGGATTTCGTAAGAGACCGAACAGTTTTTTGAACAGCCTGTACACCAACCATACCACAAAAAAGCTGATGGCAAAATGGACAGCTAAAAGAACTAATTGTACAACGATGTTATATTCCATGGTCTGAGGTTTGGTTATTTATTGACTACTGCCGATTCACTTACCCCCAACCAAGCCAAACGGGACGATATTGGCATATCAGGGCTTCATAAGGACAGCAGCAAATACTACATGCAAGTGCTATAAAAACTGTGAGAGAAAGCTCCCTACAGGATAAAATTCCACTGTGCCCCGAATAGGGTAAACTCCATTTCAAAATACCGCCCGCTGCCACCTACACTCCGTTGAAGAATCACACAGCTATCAGCTCTTGCATCAACTTTGAACCTGGGATATCACTTGATGCCATACTTTCGTTTTTGCCCCCTGGTCAAGTCAGATTTTTTGATACAGACCATGTCTTCACTACACCCCTGCCCCAATTGCTGGTTGTTCTCAACAGGTATCAACAGGGGAATCTTCGCATTGAGTTCATCTATTTTTTTGAACTTGTTTTCCATTTTGGTGTCAATGTTGTTCTCGATCTTGGTGGTTTCTGTGCTGATGGCCTCTTTCACGATAGGGACAAGAACAAAAATGGAGAAAACAATGATTCCCCCTATTGTCAGTACTTGATTGATTGCATTCTCAGCGATGTTTTTCCAATTCATAGGTTGGTTTTATGTATGTTAGTAAATTGAAGAAAACGAAATTGGCAGCTTTAATAATGCACTAGGTTGGCAGCATTTCTAACCGTCAGCCTAACTTCATTCTCACCTTCAAGCACTTCGTGAAACGCTCGCATTGTTGGCCTTGACGAGGTGATGTCCATCACCTCATCGCCATCCAGATACTTTCGATTGTTGCCTAGGGCAATACAGCCATTGAGCTCATACCAATAGTTGGCTGAATGGAATTTACATTCATCGCGGTCAGGAACATCCTTGACTTCCCAGAGTTCCCTTCTGAATCTTGGACTATACTCCAAGACCAAAGGGTATTCACCTTCTGGTATACAGCTTACATCCCTATGGTTGTTCACCCACCCCCTTTCTAGGGATTCGCTCTTAAACAATTTTTGGTTGCCATTAAGTACAAGGCAAATTCCCAAACTTGCTTCTTCACCAAAAAACATATCCCGTATGATCAACACCTGTAGCATTTCCTAAATCTTTTTGTTGTTTTTAGTTGCTTGTTCAACTAATGTTATATCGAGTTGGCGCACCTATTTTGGAGGAACTGAAAATAGATAGCCTGACACGTAAAAATAGAAATTGAGATCAAAAACTCATTGCACGCAAACCTTAGAAATTATGCGGGTTATACACAATTTGTAGCTTTTTACTTATCATTTTATGTAGATTCATAAAAATATATCGCCATTTTCTTATAAAATGCTATGGAGTAAAAATTGAAGTGAAAGTCTTGCAAGTAGTTTTTAGCATGTCTGGGCAAAGCTCTTTAAGCCGATAGCTGAAATGATGTCGTTACGAATATTGGGGTTTAAAATAGTACAATTGGAATTGTTTTACATATTTTGTTTAATTATTTTTATAAAAATTTAAACAAAAAAATAGCTGTTCTTGAAAATAGTATGATTCTTATGGGTGCAAAGAGCAGATTTAAAGCATGGGCACTTGATCGCATCATAGAAATGGCCTGGGAAGACCGTACACCTTTTGAGGCCATATACGTTCAGTTTGACCTGCCCGAGAAAGAAGTCATCAAACTCATGCGCACAAACTTGAAACGGTCGAGTTTTAACCGTTGGCGTAAACGTGTGAACAGCGGGGTGAGTCAAAAGCACCTTAAAAAACGAAATCCAGAAATCAACCGCTTTAAGTGTTCGCGACAACGTGCCATTTCAGGAAACAAAATCAGTAAACGCCAATGAATGGTTTTCTTTTCCATAAAACAGTGTCTTTTTCTACTAGGTACCCGAACATTGTACAGCGTATACATGCAATTGATCCCATCACCTATGGCAGCACCCGAAATTTTATTGACGGTGCCGTGACCTATCTATCCCCATATATCTCAAGGGGTGTTGTTTCTACCCGACAGGTATTTAACAGTGTATTGCAACGGGGATATCGGCTAAAGGACATTGAAAAATTCATTCAAGAGCTTGCTTGGCGCGATTACTGGCAACAGCTTTGGGTTGCCAAAGGCGATGCCATCAACACTGACTTAAAAAAACGACAACACCCAGTTGGCAATACCGCAATTTCAGCGGCCATTGTAAACGCAACGACCGGAATTGAGGCCATAGACACCGCTATTGCCCATTTTTATGCCACCGGATACCTACACAACCATGTACGGATGTACATAGCGTCCGTAGCCTGCAATATTGCACAAAGCCACTGGAAATTGCCTGCACATTGGATGTACTATTATCTTTTGGATGCTGATTGGGCCAGTAATGCACTCAGTTGGCAATGGGTGGCGGGTGCCAATAGCCCTAAAAAGTATTATGCCAACCAAGAAAATATCAATCGGTATTGCTACACAACGCAGAAAGACACCTTTTTAGATGTTGGGTACGATGCCTTTGCCACCCTTGAAATACCGAAAGTGCTGCAAGAGCTCAACCCTTTATGTCTAGAAACCCCATTGCCCGCAGCACACCCCATCACGATTGATGACACCTTACCGACACTGCTCTATAATTTTTATAACCTGGATCCTCTTTGGAAAGAAGAAATTTCAGCCAATAGGATCTTGTTGTTGGAGCCCTCACATTTTAAGGCCTATCCCGTATCGCAAAAAACGATTGACTTTGTGTTGGGGCTTTCAAAAAACATAAAGGACATTCAAGTCTATGTCGGGGAGTTTCATCAGTTGATCGATTCATATGCATTACAAAATATCCATTATAAAGAACATCCGTTGAACAGCCATTATCAAGGTACGGAAATGCCACGCGATTGGATGTTCGATGTACGGGGGTACTACCCTTCCTTCTTCGCGTTTTGGAAAAAATGTAAAAAAGAAATTACCGTAACAAAGACTTAGCAACCGAAATGGAGCACATACAGTACTGCAAGGACGACCTTGCAAATTTAGATCGAATTTCAAGACTGAAGATCATCAACTCGGTCACCGGTATCAAGCCTGCCAATTTAATCGGGACGATTGCCAATAACGGCACCACCAATCTGGCAGTATTCAGTTCTGTCGTACATTTAGGCAGTGACCCCCCCCTATTGGGCTTTATCAGCAGGCCACAGACCAAGACGGTAGGCCATACCCTTCAAAATATCAGGGCGAACGGGGCATACACCATCAACCATATTCCCCCAGGGTATACCGAACAGGCCCACTGTACCTCGGCTAAATTTGATAGAGATAGTTCAGAATTTACCCATTGTGGCCTGACTGAAGCGTACGTAAAGGGGTGTAAGGCACCCTTTGTCAAAGAAAGTACTTTTAAAATGGCGTTACGCTTTAAAGAAGCCATTCCCATTTCATTGAACGGAACCACTTTGGTCATCGGGGAAATCGAACATCTGGTGTTACCGGCTATAGCAATACAAGATGGTGATATTGACCTTGAGCTAGCAAACAGCGTAGGTATTTCTGGGCTAAACACATATTATACCGTGAAGAAGGTGGCCCGATATCCTTATGTTCGAATAGGTGAAGTCCCCGAATTTTAACCCATGCGAAAAAAGCAGCTCCCCCAAAAGACATGCCCCATTTGCCAGCGTCCATTTTCATGGCGAAAGAAATGGGAGAAGCACTGGGAGATGGTAGTCTATTGTAGTCAACGCTGTAGAAAAAACAAAACATGAATGCGTAGCGTACACCTGATATTTCCACACCAACTGTTCAAAGAATCGCCACTTTTCAATATCGGCGCGCCCATATATCTGGTAGAGGAATATTTGTTTTTCAGACAATATCCCTTCCACAAACAGAAAATAGCCTTTCATAGGGCAACAATGAAAGCCTATGAAGCTTTTTTAAAAACAAAAAACCATGACGTGCGTTACATCACGGCCCTTGAAGATGAAGCAGAGGTACGTAAACTTGTGCCAAGCTTAAAACAGCAAGGCATCACGCACATCAATTATATAGATCCTACAGATAATTGGTTGCAAAACCAGCTCCACCACAGCTGCATCGCCAATGAAATAACTTGGACGGTCTTTGATTCCCCATTATTTCTCAACACAAGGGAAGAGCTTGCCCCTTTCTTCAGAAATGACAAGAAGAAATACCACCAGACCACCTTTTATACCGAACAGCGCAAACTGCGCAATATCCTTATCGAAGCAGATGGCAGACCTAGTGGTGGAAAATGGACCTTTGACACTGAAAACAGAAAAAAATATCCAACTAAAAAAATACCGCCCCCTATCCAATATCCCGATGTAGATACCTTTTATACCGAAGCGAAAAGCTATGTCGAAACCCATTTTTCAGACCATTTGGGGGAATTGACCCAACCATTGCTATACCCTACGCAATTTCAAACAGCCGAAGTCTGGTTTCAGCAATTTTTAGAACAACGTTTTATGGACTTTGGCACCTATGAAGATGCCATTGTTGCCGAACATGCCATACTCAACCATAGTGTATTGACCCCTATGCTGAATGTGGGCCTGCTCACCCCTAAAGAAGTGGTTGAAAAAAGTATCGCTTATGCAAAAAACAACAATGTTCCATTGAACTCCACTGAAGGTTTTGTTCGTCAGATACTTGGTTGGCGTGAATTTATTAGGGGCATGTACGAAAGTCGTGGTACAGCGGAACGCACCCGTAATTTTTGGGGGTTTACCAAAAAGATCCCCCCCGCATTATACAAAGGTACGACAGGCCTCTACCCTGTAGACCAAACCATTAAAAAAGTACTGCGAACAGGCTATTGCCATCATATCGAACGCTTGATGGTATTGGGCAATTTCATGATGCTTTGTGAATTTGACCCCGATGAGGTCTACCGTTGGTTTATGGAGCTTTTCATTGATGCATATGATTGGGTCATGGTACCCAATGTCTATGGCATGAGCCAATTTGCCGACGGTGGGCTAATGGCCACCAAACCATATATCAGTGGCAGTAACTACCTGATGAAAATGGGGGATTATAAAAAGGGGGAATGGCAATCGGTTTGGGATGGGCTTTTCTGGCGATTTATGGACAAGCACCGTTCCTTTTTTCTACAAAATCCGAGATTGGGCATGTTGGTACGTATGTTTGACAAAATGCCTCAGGAAAAAAGAACAGTACATATCGAAAATGGCGAGAAATATCTTGAAAGCTTAAATCTTCAGTAAGCTATTTTCCCAACGGTCTAAAATCATCAAGTAGCCCTATCATCGACATGCATTTAGATGGCGTGCTGTTGCTCCGCCTTGCTATTGCAACTTGACACGTACCGCATTCATGCCCTTTCTGCCTTTTTCCAGTTCAAAGACCACCTTATCGTTTTCATTGATTTTGTCAATCAGTCCTGAAACATGAACAAAATGTTTTTCTTGGGTTCCTGAATCGACGATGAAACCAAAACCCTTCGAGTGGTCAAAAAAGGCTACCGTACCTTTCCGTAATGGGTCATCGGTATCTTCTTGGATCGCTTCTTTTTTTGGAATGCCCAATTCTATGGTAGATGCATCAACCTCCTCTTTCTCCTCAGGAGTTGTTGGGGTATCGGTAAGATGTCCAAATTGGTCCACGTAGGCAAAGGGAATGCCTGTCTTGCCCGCTGCCTTTCTTGCCGCCTTTCTTTTTTGTTTTTCTTCGCGCTTTTTTTGTCGCTGTTTTTCCTTTTCGCTTTTGTTAAAGCCCTGTTCTGATTTTGCCATACGTTAAGTTAGGCATAAAACGTAAATTTTAAGATATTCACCAGGTTATTTTTCTTACAAATGGGTTCTGTATACAAACTGACTTTGGGCAATGTGGTTTTTGTGGTGCATTGCAGGCAGGTGCATCTATTTTTTTTTCAAGACAAGTGCAATTTTGCCATCTGACCTATTTTTCCTGATTGATCCAGAGAAAAGTACCCTGTATTTATGGGCAATATCGTGCTCAATATGGGTGGTTGTTGGATTCGCTTTTCAAGTAGTTGCGCTCTAAAAAAACGTTTTCTTGGGCCAATCCACCAAAAAATATCACCAAAGTCAGGAATAGCCCTATTTTTCTTTAGGATGTTCATCGTAAAATTTTTAACGGATTACCCGAAGTGTCCAACCAGAAAACCCGGAAGATAAAGCTATTAAAAACACTAACTTATTTAGAATAACCATAAATTAAAAAAGATTTTACCTTCGATTTTGTAATGCCCAAAGGTTATGGAATAGCCGTGCATCTTGTTTAGAAAGGTGGGGTGAAACGAACTTTTGGTCAGTAGCTGATAAATATTTTTTCGCGCCTATGGATTACGCCATCCTCAAGGTCATGGATGATATATAGACCTTCTGGCAGTACACCTAGGGTTTCTTCCCTACCACCTTCGGCCACTAATTTTCCATACCAATCATAAACCTTTATGAGTTTATTGTGCGATACACTTAATCCAATTCCCGAAGCACAGAGCAAAGGGGAGTACCTGAAATAGATATTTCTTTTGGGACTTAGTGAATTGTCTTGACCTCGATGTCGCACCCATACCGTATAGGCCCCAGGTCGTAAGATCTCAACACTGGCTGTAGTTCCCGAAGCGATCAGCTCAACAGTGGAAGCATTGGCCACCGAACCCAATCGACCCGATATGCCCCAGATAAGTCGGTCTGGACAGAAGTTGGTAATCTCTGTATTGGTAACACGTATCGTGGCCCTTTGATCCAGACAAACATCGATATCGGAAAAAGGATTTGTGTGAGTGCTTCCGCCATACGATACCGAGGTATTGGGGGTGATGCTACTTTCACAATTTGGATTGGGCACTGGGTCATCGTCTATGGGAAGACCTATCAGCGGTTTGTCTGTAATCGTAGCGGTCAAATAAAAGGCCCCCGTCATCTTGTTAAAATCAATTGCTGAGTCTGGAACATTGGTCTTTAAACCCGCATCGCCCTGCCAACTATCCTTATATTTCCAAAAACCATTGCCATAGCCATAAATAAATACAGCATGGTCTCTATTGCGAATTTCATTGCCATAAGTAATACCAAATTCGTCAAAAAAGGTGATGACCCCCTTTGCGCCACCCGACACATTTCCGCTAATAACGTTCTTTATCTTATCTTTTTTACAATCATCATCGTTGGGTGAACAGTCAGAAAAATCGATTTCCCTGAACAGTGTTGATCCCCCCATCTCAAATCGTGGCACATAGGGTGATGAAAGGAAAGCGAGACCGAGACTATCACCTACGCTACCTGGTCTACAAATCCCTTCTTCACCCGATGGTTCAAAAGTCTTTCCTTCGGCACAACAGCTTGAATTTGTATTAAAATCCATATAACAGGCACTGTCAAAACCGGAATAGCTCAAACATTCCAATAGCGTAGTTGGTGCATAACTATCTTCTTCGAGGGGAGCTCCATTATTTTGGATTTCATTTAGTGTATTCGTCATCAACAACCTTCCTGTGCCTATTCCGTTTTGAACACAACCGCTATAGTAGTGCCATTCTGAAAGATTGTGCATTTTATCGGTTTTTTGCTTGACCAGGGACTCTACTGCAGCCACTGTGGCAAAAATATAACAGGCGCCTGGTGTTATTTGATCCGCTTTGCCACTGCGAACGGGTACCTGTTGTGCGCTACAGGGCAAAACCGTACACAGGCAAAAAACAAGGGAAATACATATGTGCAATAAGAGGAACAGTCTCATGATATGGTATTAGGTTATCTTAAAACTAAGAAAAAAAGCACTTACTGAAGAATTGATTTACATGAATATAAAGCTTTTTCTGTAATCACAAATATCTTTCACCCTTGGTAGCGGCTTTGATCAAACCCTGGACAAATCATAAAATACGGTCAAACCATATAGGCTGGCCTCTACTAATTATGGGATTTTTACCATATTCCAATGGGAATCCCCATTTAAGGGTATTGTCCTAATCGAACTCAAGACTTAATTTTGTAATTAAATTACTACATATGGAACTGGTACAAGCTGATATTGGTGATAATATCTGGACTACAATCATAACAATACTTTTTGCGTTAAGCCTCATTGCTGAAAGAATTTCCAATGTAATAAAACTCAATTGGAAAAGCCTGAGAGAGCGCTTGCAATCAAAAAAAGAGGAAAAGATCAGGGAAAGAAACATTTTATGGCTCGCCCTTTTTTCTGGATGTTTGGTCTCTTTTTTAGCTGGCGCCGATCTATTTCATCTCATAAACAATGCAGAACTTATTGCTGTGGCCGATTATTTCAAAGATTATGGTAAACCCATTTTGGGAATGTTATTGACCGGTTTTTTCATCAGTCTTGGATCAAAATTTTGGCACGATGTATTGGATATCGTTCTCAAATTTTCAGAACTAGGGCGATTTAGGGCAGAAAAGCAAGAAATGGACAATACTATAAATCGCGTTGAAACTAAAGAAAAGCAACTGCTTGGGTTACTGATAAAGGTTTATCCCGAAATCTTGATTATGGATGATTTTATTGCGCTAAGCGTAAACAATGGCAGACCTGAACTATTATTTGCAAAAAATCCAACCCAAGACCATATCAGCTTTTTGGATACTGTATTTAATGAACTGGGATACACCATTCGAATCGCACCCGTACTTCAGAACTCATGAGAATTGTTGCAGGCATGCCCATTCTAAACCAAAACGCAAGGTTGAACAACAGTGGCACATATCCATTCGGAACTTTAGGGGGTATTGTCTTTGATCATAGCACCAATAAAACGGTAGGAATAACTGCCTACCACTCTGTCTGGACAGAAGGCTTGCAATGGAACACTTTTAAAAATGTGGATATCGCACAAAAAGAACTGTTGGATGTTGTGACACTGAATGAACCTAGAAACGAAAAAATAAAAATTGGCCGTATCCTTAAAGTACACTTTGACAATAAAATTGACACGGCCCTTATTGAATTCTCAGAAGCATTTATGGACCAAATTGAATATACACCGACCGAGAGTGTACATTTTTCAGAAATGGATACTCGAGACATTCTTGAAAAAAAAGGGGCAAGTACGTTTGAAACAAAGGGTGAATTCTTAAGATATGAAGAGAACGAAACCATATTTTACTACGGATTAAAAAGAGTAGCGTTCCAATTGCTCATCGTTATGAACCCTATTGGGGATTTCCAACGATTTTCAGCTAAAGGGGATTCTGGTTCCATTATATACAAAGAAGGTAAGGCTGCTGGACTTTTACTTGGCGGCAATAACACCGTTTCATACGGTATGCATGCTTATTTTATCGAAAAAAAACTAAATATCTCATTCTAAACCTAAAACCATGAAACTTTTTACCACTGCAATCTTGTACTTTTCATGCCATCTGCTATGGGGACAGGCAGCACTTGTTTTTGATGCTTCCCAAAAAAAATTCACTTCTACATTTGCATTCCCATTGACAGATGGCGTCAATGTAAACATTACCGGGTGCGAGAAAAAAGATGTTTTCGAGATAAGGATCAAAGCGAATGACAAGGTTATTTTGCCACTTGATGATATTACGTGTAATACATCCACCGTACTGAAACTTCAAAAAACAGCCGACCAATGACTTAAGTGGAGAAATTTTTAAGAACGGGGCCAAAATCGCTACATTTGCTTTGTCAAAAGATGGAAAAATAACAATGAAATCGGATGGCGAAGCTTCAAAAATTGACCCCCTAAAAAAACTCGAACTACCCGACATCAGTTTTGTTGATCCCCAATTTCTAATGTCTTCTTCGAATATAGATCTACCATTATCAAAAAACCGTATCGAGTACAACCCCTGTACAAACCACTGGCAGTTATATGTCGACGACGAAACCAAAGAAAGTTTGAACTACAGTAAAGTAAAGGACAAAGGCCTGACTTTCATAATCAGCCCCATCAATACCCTAAAATATGATGTTACGGTAAGTAAGTCTTTTGTGGTTACTGACACCGAAGTACCCTCATTGTTTTCACGACTCTATGACGAATTCGCCATGAATGAGTTTCAACGAGGTGAAACAGAAAATACACTTGGCAGTGAACTGGCCATAATCACAAAACTCAACAACGATCTGAAAAAGTTTTTGGAGTCGAAGACCAATATTATGGACTGTGCTGAGATGAAAGCCTTTCCATCACAGAGAGAAGCCATACTTAAAAAAATAAACCACTATGGATTTGAAATCCATAGTTTTCTCAAAAGAATGAAATTCTTTTTTAATATCACTCAAGAATCCAGTTACCCTTTTCAGAATTGGGACACCCCTTGTGGTGTTCAAGGTATTCCTGAACCATCTCG
>JBCDBD010000048.1:0-20038 GCA_039184335.1 Bacteroidota bacterium
ACGAGATGGTTCAGGAATACCTTGAACACCACAAGGGGTGTCCCAATTCTGAAAAGGGTAACTGGATTCTTGAGTGATATTAAAAAAGAATTTCATTCTTTTGAGAAAACTATGGATTTCAAATCCATAGTGGTTTATTTTGATTTCTTACGGTGGTAGCTACCATGTGAAAATGTCAAAATGGTTGTGTTCTCTAATTCGATGTGGTATGGAGTTTTAAAAATATCAGGGTTATGGATTACATTTCCCAATAGTTTTCCATTTTACCGTTTTCCCAATTCAATGACTTCCAAATCATTTATTTTGGTGCCATCTATTATAAATCGCAACATCGTCCTTACATGATGGAACCCATGCTTGCCACATGCACCGGGATTCATATGCAGTAATCCTAGCTTTCTGTCCTGCATCACCTTAAGAATGTGCGAATGCCCCGAGATGAATAGCTTTGGTGGGTTTTTTCTGATTTCTTCCCGAACACGTGGATTGTATTTTTCAGGATATCCCCCAATATGGGTCATCCAAACATCGACATCCTCACATAAAAAACGATTGTGTTCAGGAAACTCTTTTTGGATCAAGTGGTTGTCAATATTACCAAAAACCCCACGAACCGGGCTAAGCTGTTTCAATTGATCGGTGACCTCAAGGCTGCCGATATCGCCTGCATGCCATATTTCATCAGCTTGCTTGGCATATTTTAAAATGGCCGCATCGATATGGCCATGAGTATCTGAAAGCAATAAAATTTTGGTCATACGCTAAAAATATGCTAAAAATATAGGTTGGATTATGGCGTGAAGCCGATTAATTTATCTTTAACTTTTAAAGCAAAGGATTCCCTTGAGATATTTTATCTGTTTTTCATTTTTCGGGAAAGCATATCACGGTTGGCAAAACCAACCCAATGCCATAACTGTGCAGCAGGTGTTGGAAAAGGCACTTACGACCTTGCTTAGGGCCAAAATAGATGTAGTGGGGGCAGGACGAACGGATACGGGTGTACATGCCAAGGAAATGTATGCGCATTTCGATAGCGACGAAATTGAAGACAGAATCTTGTTAAAACAACGTCTCAATGCATTTTTACCCGATGATATTGCCATTCGGTCCATTCAAAAAGTGAAAGCCGATGCCCATGCACGATTCGATGCTTTTGAGCGGACGTACGAGTATTGGGTCATCAAAGAGAAAGATCCTTTTTACAAAAATGCCACCCATTTGGTGAAATTGTCCTTAGATGTGGAAGCTATGAACAGGGCTGCTTCCATTTTACTGCAATACCATGATTTTGAATGTTTTTCAAAATCAAACACAGATGTGAAGACGTTTCTGTGCAATATCAAAGAAGCGGTATGGAGCGAACAAGGGCGATTGTTGGTCTTTACCATAACAGCAGATCGATTTTTGAGAAACATGGTAAGGGCCATTGTGGGAACTTTGTTGGATATTGGCATGGGGAAAAGGGCATCTGATGAAATGCATAACGTTATTAAAAGTAAAAGTAGGTCTAAAGCAGGGGTTTCCGTGCCTGCAAAAGGGCTATATTTGACCCAGGTTTCATACCAAGAAACGATATTCGATGAGTAACGAGGCTGAAATAGGGAAAGCGTTCGATTTTAGACTTTTTAGGCGTGTTTTTACGCATACCGAACCTTATCGTTTGAATTTTTTAGGTGTTGCCTTTGTTGCCATCTTGCTCTCGGCCTTTGCGGTATTGACCCCACTGATCGTAGGGGAAATTGTTGATACGGCCATCAAAAATAAAGATCAAGAGCTGTTGTTCTTTTTGGTCTTGGCGATGTCGGGGGTGCTCGTAGGCGAGGTAATATGCCAACTGTTGTTTACGTACTTCGCAAATTTATTGGGTGAGTCGGTCATCAAGGATGTCAGGATACTCTTGTTCAGGCATATGATGGACTTTAAGATGGGCTATTTTGACAATTCTTCCATTGGTGTCTTGGTGACCCGTGCCGTGGCAGACATGCAGCGTATAGGAGAGATTTTTAGCCAAGGTTTTTTTGTGATTGTTGCCGATTTATTGAAGATGTTGGTGGTGGCATTGGTCATGCTTGTTCTGAACTGGAAATTGGCACTTATCGTATTTGCGGTACTCCCTATCATACTGTATGCCACCAGGCTCTTTCAACAAGCAATGAAGGTGGCCTTTATTGAGGTTAGGGCCCAAGTTGCCAACCTTAACTCATTTGTGCAAGAGCGTATTGCCGGAATGAAAATCGTACAGTTGTTCAACCGTGAGAAAATTGAAAAAGAGAAATTTAGGAGCATCAATGAAAAGCACCAAAATGCCTGGCTAAGAACAGTGTGGTACAATTCCATCTTTTTTCCTGTGGCCGAAATCGTATCCTCGATTACAGTCGGGTTGATTGTTTGGTTTGGCGGTCTACAGAATGTAGCAAACATTTCGGCAGAGGAGTATGGGACCATTTTCGCTTTCATTCTTTTATCGAGTATGCTTTTTAGACCGTTACGCCAAATAGCGGACAAGTTCAATATATTACAAATGGGTATGGTGGCCGCAAATAGGGTGTTTAAAATTTTGGACACCGAAAGCCATATTATAAATAATGGGACCATTGAAAAATTGGATGTCCAGGGCCATATCAAATTTTCAGAAGTACGATTTGGTTATGTAGAGAATGAAGAGGTACTTCACCGTATTTCTTTTGATGTCGAAGCAGGAGAGACCGTAGCCATTGTCGGTAGCACTGGAGCAGGTAAATCGACCATTATCAATCTGCTCAACCGTTTCTATGAAATCAATTCGGGAATGATTTTAATAGACGGTACCGATATTCGTGAATATGCACTTAAATCGCTTCGGTCACACATTGCCATTGTCTTGCAAGATGTTTTCTTGTTTGCAGATACCATCGCCAACAATATTTCGTTGCGTGATAATACTATTGGTATGGAAGAAATTGAAACAGCTGCGCAACAGATTGGGGTACACGATTTTATTTCAAGTCTTCCGGGAGGGTATCAATACAATGTTAGGGAAAGGGGCAGTATGCTATCCAGCGGTCAGCGGCAGTTGATAGCGTTTTTAAGGGCCTACGTGAGTAACCCCAGCATCTTGGTGCTCGATGAAGCGACCTCTTCTGTTGACACCTATTCAGAACAGTTGATCCAACGGGCCACAGAAAAAATTACAGAGGGAAGGACTTCCATTATCATTGCCCACCGATTGGCCACCATCAAAAAAGCAGATAAAATTTTGGTGATGGATGCCGGTAATATCGTTGAAACAGGAACCCATAAAGAGCTATTGAAGAAAGGGGGGTACTACAGCGATTTGTACGAAGCCCAATTTCTTGCAGAAGAAATGGCTTAAGTCCCTCCTTTGGTAGGAGCAAAATCATGAAGCGAAATTTCACCGGTTAACAACAACAGTAAGGGTATGACCAATGATGTTGCTAGATAAAGCAAGGTGAATACAGCACAGAAAAGAAGTGCCCTGGCGATAAATTCAATTCCGGTGTCCTTTGATATTTTCTTGATCACATATGTGGTGTACACGTACATTGATACCACGGTCAGCAATGCAAATTTTGCATAGAGTTCTGGCTTTGAAAACAGTATAACGATTGAGGGAATAAAGATAAATAGGCTGTAATGGGCCAGGGTATACATGAACACAACAACCCTTTCTGAAAAATTATACTGCTTCTTTTGAAAATTGAGCCAACTGGCCGCAGCCATAATGGGGATATAAAAAATAAAAATAAGTGACTGAAAATCAAAAGTGTAGTCCATTATCTTTTCAGAGGACTGCCCGGCGTTTCCGGTGTTGAAAACATCAAAGTTGAGTTTGTCGGAAAGCTTGGTCATCAAAAAAGCGATAAAACCTGATAGAGTAAGGGCTATGCCAAGGTAACTGATTGGGTTCAGGTACTTTCTCCGTATTCCAGAAATGTAGTCATTGATCACGGTTTCAGGTTGTGTAAAAAGATGAATGAACGTTTTTACAAACGTATTGTCTAAATTAAAATAGCGTTCCAATACGTCATACCACAAATTTTTGAACGTGATCCGGTTTCGAATTACCTTGGCCCCACAATCGGGACAATAACGATAATCTGTTCTTAAATTATGGCCACAATTTTTGCATTCCATTTAGGCCAAGTCCTTTTTGATGATATCGGTCAATTCGTCCATACTCTTATATAGCACAAATTCTCCATTTTTGATGTATGAAATAAGTCCGGTTTCTTCACTGACCACTAAACAAAGGGCATCGGTTTTTTCAGTGATGCCGACCGCAGCCCGATGTCTTAACCCGAAACGAAGTGGAATGTTCCGTTCATTTGATACCGGTAATATGACCCGTGTGGCAGTAATGTAATTATCTTGTACAATGGCAGCACCGTCATGTAATGGGCTGTTTTTGTAAAAAATACTTTCGATAATGGGCTGGGTGACCTCAATATTCATCTTGTCGCCTGAAGTTTTGACAAAATCAAGATTGTTGGTGCGTTCAATAACAATGATGGCCCCTGTTTTGCCGACCCCCATGTTCCTGCATGCTGTTACAATTGCTTCAATATCGGTATCGGTTGGCATTGCCTCCTGTTTTAAGAACTTAAAATGGCGTATAAAATTTCGCTTCGAAGCAAAGTTGGTGGAACCTATCATCAATAGAAACTTTCGGATTTCTTGCTGAAAGACAATGATCAATGCGATCAGACCAATGTTCATGAAACCGCCGACCATACTACTGATCATTTTCATTTGCAGCAGTTCGGTCAATTTCCAGAGTGCCCAGACAATGACAATACCAATAAAAATATTGATGGCCACAGTACCTTTTACGAGTTTATAGATGTAATAGAGAAGAACAGCAACCAAAATGATGTCGATGACATCTGTGATTTTAAATTCAAGAAAATTAAGAAAATCCAAATGCTGTGTTTTTGTAAAATTAGCAAAAATAAGACAACCGCCTCAGTCTTTGTTTGCGCTTAGGGCACCCATCAAATTGACACATTCCACAGCTTCTTTCACATCGTGTACCCTTAGAATATGGGCACCTTTCAACAGTGCAACCGCATGCATCGCCGTTGTAGCATTCAAGGCTTCTTCCGGATTGTTTTTCAAAAGCTTGTACAGCATTGATTTTCTGCTCAATCCGACCAGTATAGGAACATCAAGGTTTGAAAAAAAATCTAGGTTTGCCAAAAGGTGGTAATTCTGTGCCAATGTTTTCGAAAAACCAAATCCGGGATCTATAATGACATCATTGATTTTTTTTGATTGTGCGATGTTGATGCGTTCTGAAAAATAATAGGCCATGTCTCTTACCAAATCTTGGTATTCGGTATGGTCTTGCATATTTTGTGGGGTCCCTTTCATATGCATCATAATGTAAGGTACTTGATATTTTGCCACTACATCGAACATTTCTAGATTCAATTGTCCGCTAGAAATATCATTGATCATAGTGGCACCATGGTCCAAACATTCCTTTGCCACTTTGCTTCTGAAGGTGTCTATTGAAAGTATGGCTCCCGCAAATTCCTTTGATATCACAGTCACTGTTTTCACGATGCGTTTCAATTCTTCCTCTTCGGTAATATCGATGGCATCAGGCCTTGAGCTATAGGCTCCGATATCTATAAAGGTTGCCCCTTCTGCCAACATTTTTTCCACATGTTTCAAAATGGTTTTTTGATTCTGGTATTTACCCCCATCAAAAAAGGAATCTGGAGTGAGGTTCAAGATTCCCATTACTTTGGGTACACTTAGGTCAATCAACTCGCCATTACAGTTTATGGTCATTTCGAATAACTTCTTTTTCTGGTTTGATTATCTTTGGCCAGTGTTCCACTACACAAAACCCAGATTGAAATTTACACAAATTAATAGATTAAGTGCAGCAGACTTCAGAACAATATGATTTGGTAATAGATGGCTGTAGACAACTGTTCAAAAAAAAGGCAAAAGACTATGGTACGGCATGGCGTATTTTGAGATTGCCATCATTGACAGACCAACTGTTCATCAAAGCGCAACGTATTCGAGGGCTTCAGGAAAATGAGACCCAAAAGGTTGATGAAGATGAAGGGTCAGAATTCATAGGCATTGTCAACTATGCTGTGATGGCATTGATTCAGTTGCAAAAAGGAGTGGCTGAACAGCCAGATATGACGATTGATGAAGCCGTTGCACTATACGATGAAAAAGTAAAGCTGACAAAGGCCTTGATGGAAAACAAGAACCATGATTATGGAGAGGCGTGGCGAGAAATGCGCGTGAGTTCATTGACCGATTTGATCCTTCAAAAATTACTCCGGGTAAAACAGATCGAAGACAATGAAGGTATGACCTTGGTCAGCGAAGGTGTTGATGCCAACTACCAAGATATCATCAACTATGCAATCTTTGCACTGATACACTTAAACAACAGGTCGTGAAATATTTGGTTGCCTTTTCAAGAATTGTTGTTGGCCTTTTATTTATTGTCAGTGGGTTGATCAAGCTTAATGATCCTGTAGGATTTTCATTTAAGCTTGAGGAATATTTTAGTCAAGGGGTGTTGGATTTGCCCTTTTTGATGCCCTACGCCTTGACCATTTCTATTTTTGTGGTCATTGCTGAGGTGCTTTTGGGTATTGCACTGTTAGTGGGTTTTAAGTCACGGTTTACGGTTTGGAACTTGTTTGCAATGATAGTGTTCTTCACTTTTCTCACGTTTTATTCAGCGTACTTTAACAAAGTGACTGATTGTGGGTGCTTTGGCGATGCCATTAAATTAACCCCTTGGCAGTCTTTTACAAAAGATGTAGTGCTTTTTGTTTTGATTCTGGTATTGGTTTTTGGCATCAACCATATCAAGCCGCTTTTTGGCCGACTTGCCGGTATTGTTTTGGTGTTGGTCGCATTGGCAGCCTGCGGCGTTTTTTGTTTTTATGTGTTGAACCACCTACCCGCAAAAGATTTCAGACCCTACAAAATAGGCGCGAATATCGAAGAAGGTATGGGCATACCTGTTGGTGCGCCAAAGGCGATTTATGAATACGCTTGGAGGTTTAAGGTGGACGGTAAAGAAAAAGTAGTGGTGACCAATGGTGACTATCCAGTGATCGATGGCAAGTTTATTGGGGTTACGACCACAGAGATACAAAAAGGCTACGAACCACCCATACACGATTTTACCATTGAAAAAAATGGGGAGGACTTTACCGATACCTACTTGCAAGAGAAAAAATTGGTGATGGTCATTGCCTACGATTTGGCAAAGAGCAATTACAATAGTTTTAAGGCGTTAAAAACAATGGTTGATAATGCCATCTCAAAAGGATACAAGGTCATTGGTATGTCGGCATCGGCAGGCGGAGATGGTTTTGCAAATGGGTTGGTGGAGCAGTACGGCCTGAATTTTGATTTTTATTTCACTGACGAAACGACATTAAAGACAATAGTACGCTCCAATCCAGGGATTTTGGTACTTAATAATGGGACAATTGTAGACAAGGTACATTACAAAGACCTTCATAAATTAAAATTCAACTGATATAAAAACGTATAGAATATGAGAACCAAAATAGTTGCGGGAAACTGGAAAATGAATAAAAACCTGAAAGAAACCGAGGCACTTTTGACCGAATTGGCAGCAAAAATACCGGATACAGATGCTGAAATTATTGTTGCGCCCACCTTTGTGAATCTATCATCAGCGCAAAGTCACTTAGAATCATCTGTGATCCAGGTTGCTGCACAGAATATGCACTATGCAGAGCATGGTGCGTATACCGGAGAGATTTCAGCCGATATGCTGCTTGACCTTGAAGTTGAAACCGTGATCTTGGGGCATTCTGAAAGGCGTTCCCATTTTGGGGAGACTGATGGTCTATTGGCCAAAAAGGTGAAAACGGCAATACAAAAAAACATGACCATCATTTTTTGTTTTGGCGAGGAATTGGAAGATCGAAAATCAGGTAATCACTTTGCAATAGTGGAAAGTCAGTTAAAAAATGCACTTTTTGAATTGGAGGCAGCTTCATGGAAAAAGCTTGTACTTGCCTATGAGCCTGTTTGGGCCATAGGAACCGGCGAAACGGCTACCCCTGAACAAGCTCAGGAGATGCACGCGTTCATTAGAAAGACGATTGCGGCTGCCTACGGTGAAACACTTGCCGAACAAGTGTCGATCCTTTATGGGGGCAGTGTGAAGCCCAATAATGCAGGAGATATTTTTTCAAAACCTGATGTAGATGGAGGCCTCATAGGCGGAGCTTCCTTAAAATCTGATGATTTTGTTGCCATCATTAAGTCCATTTGACAGGCTACGATATATCGTAAAACCTAAGTACCCATCTTTTGGCTTACCTTGAGTTCAACTTCACGATTGTCCCACTATTTCCAGCATCAGAAATAGTGATGGCAGAATTGGGCGAAATCGGATTTGAGAGTTTCGTCGAAACTGAAAATGGACTTTTGGCCTACATCAAAAAAACAGATTATGGTGGAATTGGTTTTGACGGACTCCATATACTTAAAAACCCTGATGTTCAGATTGCTTGGACGATAAAGGAACTGGAACAACAAAACTGGAATGCGGTCTGGGAAAAAAACTTTGAACCGATAAAGGTTGGTGGCGAATGTTTGGTCAGGGCACCGTTTCACCCGGCCCAACATACCAAATACGATATTGTCATTGAGCCTAAAATGAGTTTTGGCACGGGCCATCATGAAACAACGTACATGATGATACAAACCCTTCTAGGGCTTGACCTTAAAGGCAAATCGGTTTTAGATATGGGCTGTGGTACAGGAGTTTTGGCCATTTTATCAGAAAAAAAAGGAGCAATGCATATTGATGCCATCGATATCGATAGGTGGTGTTTCCTGAACTCACAGGAAAATGTGGAACGCAATCACTGTAGGGGTATTCACATTTTTGAAGGGGATGCCAGCTTGCTGGGAATAAAGGTTTACGATGTCATTTTGGCCAATATCAACCGAAACATTCTTTTAGATGATATCCCAAAATATTCAAAATGCCTACATCAAAAAGGTACACTTGTGCTCAGCGGTTTTTACGAAGACGATTTGTCCTTGATTTCTTCCCGATGTGAAACGCACGGACTTACTTACCACGACCACAAGGTCAAAAACAATTGGGTGGCTGCAGTGTACCGATTTTCTTAAAGCCATATTAAAAAGAACAGCTTTATGTTGTATTTGGGGCTGTTAATTAAAATATTATCTATGGCCCCAAATACAAGCCATTAAAAAATTTAAAATCTTATGCAGCTTGTTCTTTTTTTTGATGCTTTGGTTTCTTGCAAAGAGGACAAAACCATTGGATCGGTAGAGTCTGACATTACCTAACAACATTTCTTTAAAATCACAAAGGAAGTAGTAAACGTTCTTCATGATAAATTTTCAATGTTGACGATATTAAGATTGCAGAATTTTACTTGTCCCTTGTGGGTTTGACAGCAACGATATTATTACCTTAAACTATTCATATCAATGAAAAAAGAAAGGATTTACTTGCAAAAAAAATAGCCTATTTCGGATGCTTTTTTTGTGATCTATCCAAATCTTGCTTCCCCAAAATCACTATATTAGTGAAAACTAATTTTTTCTATGGGGGGTAAAGAAAAATTATCAGAAGAACTTCTTGTTGAGGAAGAGATTACAAAGCAGAGCGAAATCATATTGTTCAATGACGATGTGAATACCTTTGAGCATGTCATTGAAACCTTGGTCGATGTTTGTGACCATACACTAGAGCAAGCAGAACAGTGTTCCATAATTGTACACCATAATGGTAAGTGTACCGTTAAGACAGGTGATTACGATGATTTGAGGCCAAGATGCTCAAGATTGCTACAGGCTGGTTTGAGTGCTGAAGTAGTTTAATCAGTTATTAAATTGCCTGAAAGCGTTGCAGCTATAAGTTTTGCTTTTGCTATCTTTTGGTTTTCAATCATTTAAAATTTTATCGTTTGAGGTTCTGCCTACACTTTTTGCCCATATTATTTTTTTGTTCCCCAATACTTTCCCAAGAATTAGTGCCCCCACTACAAAATTATGCCCCATCGGAGTACAATGGGGAAAATCAAAATTGGGCTATTACACAATCAAGGGATAGGTTGATCTATATCGCCAACAATAAAAACTTGTTGGAGTTCAATGGTGCAGAATGGATGAGGTATCCATCCCCTAACGAAACTGTGATCAGATCGGTTAAGGCCATTGGCAATAGAATTTATTCGGGTTGCTATATGGAGTTTGGTTATTGGCAAAAAGACAAATATGGGGTACTTCAGTATACCTCGCTGTCCAAAAGGCTAAGAATTGATTTTTTGCCCGATGAAGAGTTTTGGAGCATTTTAGATATTGAAGATTGGGTGGTCTTTCAGTCACCAAACCGAATATATGTGTACAATGTAAAAGATGACACCATATATACGATAGATGCAGAGACGTCACTGTCAAAAGCCTTCAATGTAGGGCAAAGCATTTATTTTCAAAAGACCAACAAAGGGATCTACAGGATTGGTAACGGAAAGGCCTCTTTGGTTTTTGATGACCCAATAGTACGTGATGATGAGGTGGTGGGTATTTTTGAAGAAGGACAGCAAATCTTGGTCTTGACCAAGCATAACGGATTTTTCAAATCTAAAGAAGAGTCCCTTGTGAAATGGAATATAGCTGCTGAAGACGAAATATCAGAAGTAAGTGTATATGGCAGTATTCAATTAAAGGATGGCAGTTTTGCCTTGGGCACCATTTCGCACGGATTGATCCATATTGATAGAATGGGCAACTTGCTCAACTATATCAATCAGTTAAATGGACTACGTAACAATACTGTATTGTCTTTATTTGAAGATGTGGATAATAATATTTGGTTAGGGCTCGATCATGGTATCAGCTATGCCAATCTTAAATCGCCTTATAGGGTATTTCATGATAACAAGGGTATAGTAGGCAGCGTATATGCGGCAACAGTTAGAGACAGCATACTGTATTTGGGCACAAATCAAGGGCTTTTTTATAAGGACTTTAGAAGTAGATTGGATTTTAAGATGATCGAAGGTACCGAAGGTCAAGTATGGTCATTGAATACCATAGGTGAAACACTGTTCTGTGGCCACCATAAAGGTACGTTCACCATAAAGGGCACCAAGGCCGAAAAAGTGGCTAAAATACAAGGAACATGGAAAATAGGAAAGCTTGAAGGAGATAAGGACCATGTGCTACAGGGCAATTATGATGGATTGCACATTCTGGAACGGCGAAAGGGAGAATGGTACTACAAAAACAAGATAAATGGGTTCGAAAACTCCTCAAGATATGTTGAGGTAATTGAAGGAAAGATTTTTGTAAGCCATGAATATAAAGGTGTTTTCAAGATAGAGGCTCTTCCTGATTTTTCAGCGGTAAAAGCGGTAACCGTTGATACGCTGATCAAAGGTTCCAACTCCGGATTGGTGAGATACAAAGGAGATTTACTGTATGCCTATAAGGAAGGAATTTTCAAATACGATAAAAGGGAGGCGAAATTTGTTAAAGATAGCCTGTTGAGTAACGCCTTTACAGAAAATGAGTATGTCTCTGGCAAACTGATGGTAGATGAAGCCAACAAACACCTTTGGATCTTTACAGCGTCAGCTATTGTTTATATTTCTGAAGGGGAACTGGACAGCAGCCCGCGTATCAATACCATACCGCTTGCAGAAAATATACGCAATGGAATCGTGGGGTATGAAAGTGTCACACCACTTATCGATGATTTTAGATATGCTTTTGGTACCACTTCAGGCTATATTGTTGTTCGAATGGATGACTTGAACGATTCGAATTTTGAGGTTGGTATTGGAACGATAAGAGAGGCTGGTAAAAACACAGACAGTTCAAAGAAGGATATCGTGGACAAGAGTGAAGAAGGTAACTTTGAAACAAATGATAATAATCTCGAGATATCATTCTATACTACCCAGTTCAATAAATATGTAAAACCCCAGTTTCAATACCAACTTCTGGGCAGGTATGAAAAATGGAGCGATTGGTCCAATCAAGCAAGGGTATCATTTGAAAACCTTCCTTCGGGTAGCTATACCTTCAATGTAAGGGCCAGAATAGGAGGTGAAATTTCTTCCAATATGGCTTCATATGCTTTTTCAATCGCAAGGCCTTGGTATTTTTCCAACCTGATGTGGGGGATCTATTTTTTAGGAGCACTACTTGCATCGATGTTGGTGCACAGTCTTTACAAAAGGTATTACCACAACTACCAGAAAAAGCTCATTGAAGAAAGCGAGCGAGAAATGGAATTGGCCCGGGCCCAAAGCGAAAAAGAGATCATCGCCCTAAAAAATAAGCAACTCAAGAACGAGTATAAGAGCAAGAGCAATGAACTGGCTGCATCTACAATGAGCATCATCAAAAAGAATGAACTTTTGTCAAAGGTCAAAGCACAACTCGTTGCTACAGTCGAAGATAAGAATTTGGTGAAACCGATCATCCATCTCATTGATAAGAGCTTGAATCAAAATGATGATTGGGAATTGTTTAAAGAAGCATTCAACAATGCAGATAGAAGATTTTTAAAGAAATTGAAAAAGGCCCATTCCAACCTTTCCCCCAATGACATCAGGTTATGTGCCTATTTACGATTGAACCTATCATCAAAAGAGATTGCCCCATTACTTAATATTTCAGCCCGCAGTGTAGAAATAAAGCGGTATCGACTTCGGAAAAAGATGAACTTGTCCCATGAGGCTAATCTGGTCGACTACATCCTTAAGCTTTAAATCGCTATACATACACTCGACACCACCTCAACAATACCTATACAAACACAGTATTAAGACAAAACAGCAGTATCATTTGATAGGCTTGAAAACCCTCTAAAAACAAGTAATTTTATCAATTACATAAAATTTATATATGTTTTTTATCATGTATATTTTTTGTTGAGGCATTTTTTATGGAATTGATATTTTTTTAATATAAGTTTAACCGTTTGTTAAATGCCTGTCTTGGTCTAAAGCGGATTTTTTAGAGAACAACTGCTGACGGCTTTTTGGCAAACACCAAACTTAATTAAACATTCACTATGAAAAACAAAGTACTGCTACTGTTATTCGCATTGTTCACAACAGCAATTTATTCCCAGACCGAAAAAGTGTCCGTTGTGAAGAATGCAGAAGGTATGAAGTTGGTTGTCGACGGAAAGGATTTCATGATCAATGGGATGAACTGGGACTATTTTCCTATCGGCACCAATTTCAACTACAGTTTATGGAAACAGTCCGATGATGTCATTAAAGCCGCACTGGATGCGGAAATGGGACTGTTAAAGAATATGGGGGTCAACGTGATTCGGCAATATACCGGCGTACAGCCAAAATGGATAGAATATATCTATGAAAATTATGGTATATATACCATGCTCAACCATTCTTTCGGTCGTTATGGGTTGACCATAAATGGGGTTTGGGTACCCGTAACCGATTATAGGGACCAAGCAACCCAAGAATTGTTGATGTTCGAGGCCACACAACTGGCAGAAGCCTATAAAGACACCCCAGGATTACTACTGTTCTTATTGGGCAACGAAAACAATTACGGCCTTTTTTGGGCTGGTGCTGAAACCGAAGACTTCCCAGATGATGAAGAAGAAAAGAAGTTCATTGGTGAAGAGCGTGGAAGGCCGATGTACAAGCTCATGAACGATGCGGCCATCAAAATGAAGCAAATCGATTCCTCACATCCAGTTGCCATATGTAATGGAGACATGTTATTTGCAGAGATTATTGCAGAAGAATGTAAAGATGTAGACATCTACGGTGTCAATATGTATCGGGGAAAGTCATTTGGTGACGCCTTTGAACGTGTAAAGAACGAGCTGGACATGCCTATCATGTTTACCGAATTTGGTTCTGATGCATTCAATGCCATCACAAATTCAGAAGACCAGAAAATGCAGGCATTTTTTATGGTGGAGAACTGGAAAGAGATTTATGAAAATGCCGCAGGTTTGGGAAAATCTGGAAATTCCATTGGAGGTTTCACCTTTCAGTTCAGTGATGGTTGGTGGAAGTTTGGGCAGACCAGTAACTTGGATGTTCATGATAACAATGCCTCTTGGGCAAATGGGGGTTATTATATTGATTTGGAACCTGGTGAAAATAATATGAACGAAGAGTGGTTCGGCATCTGTGCCAAAGGGCCTACGAATGAAAGGGGGCTCTACGATCTCTATCCCCGGGCAGCCTATTATGCACTGAAGGAAGCCCATTCCCTTGATCCTTATGAAGAAGGAGTGACCGCTGAATTTGTGGCCAATCATTTCGATAATATCGAATTGATGGACGCGGTTCTAAGAGCACGTGGAGACAAGGCTGCTTTAGAAGGGGGTGCCTCACAGATACTAAGGGTGAGTAGGTTGTCTGCACAGTTTACTTCTTTCCATACTGGGGGTAGTCTGATTACCACCCCAGACAATCCAGATCCCGATACCAATACATTCCCCACAGAACTGGGCTTTGACCATATGGAATCTTATTTTTTAGGTATTGAAGGCAACCCAGCACCGAATATGCGGGCCAGCGTCACTTTCAATTATATCGGAGATGTGGCCCAAAACCCCATTGATGAGATTTTCTATGAGAACAGGGCAAGAATTGTAAATGTCGTGACCGATCAAGGGCAGGTCAATCTTCAAGATGTAAACAGGGTCAATGTGTACCAATCTGAATTTGAATGGAAGGCAAGGGAATTCGATATGAGGGGTTTCTACAGAACCGGTCACTACCATTGGGGGTATGAAGGCGACTTTTTTGGTCTATACCCAGAGGCAAATTATGGCCCAAACCTTGATATTTATGGTGGAGAGATATTTGGGGTAGAGTTAGACGGTAAAAAATTCTTAAGTGGTCTTAAGGCAGCTATTGGTCCAGAATTATGGTGGGGAGCCAACCCTACCATGCTGTTCAAGTACAGCAAGCATATTGGAAAATACAATATTACAGGTATCTATCATAGGGACTTTGAGACCGATCTGGTCTTTGATGAAAACGGGCGACGGATTTTGGATGCCAACCAGGTTCGAAGTGGTATTATTCCCGCTTGGCCGACCGAAAGGGCCACGATAGCGATAGAGCGTGAATTCGGCAAATTTGGGGTCACCTTGGGTGGAATTTGGGCTGGAAACCCGCTGAACGGAAGTACATTCCAAGATGTAACCGGATCTTCTGGCAACTATGTGGTTTTTCAAGACAAAGTACAAGAAAGTGATAACTGGGGGGGTAAGGTCAAGATTACCTACGAAGGCGGTAAATTCAATTGGTACGGCCAAGGGTCAGCCATGGGATTGGTGGCCAACGGTGGTGCTGACCAGACGGTGACGTTTACTGGTTGGAAGTTGAGAGATACCGGAAGCGGCAACCTGACAAGCATCTTATCTGGCTTTACCTTTTCAACCGGAAAATTTCAGATAGCGCCGAACTTCATGTGGCAAAAACCATTGGTAGGTCCCATGCCGCTTGATGTGCAGGCCCCTGGGCGATTAAGGAATATTATTGACGACCCTTTTTCAGTACGTGCGAATCGGGAGACCACCGCAGCTGAAATACTGATCACATACGATCCCACACCGGGCACATGGATGTATGAGTGGGATAATAATAGGGCAGAAGATGCCAAGTTTGCAATGAATTTAGGCTTTGTATTTCGACACCACCCCACCTCTATGGATGCGCACGTTGGTTTCTTGGCCGATCGTAGATTCTTTGCTTTTCCCAGTGCGGTACCTGCCCAAAATTTATGGGAGATACATTCGAGAATGGTATCAAAGCTCAACCCCGACCTTGGTATCATCGGTAACTTTTATTACGGCAACGGACAAGGCAACGGAGATAGTGACAGGTTGATACACCGTGTGGGAGGAAACATTAGGGCCATCTACAAGAACATGAGTTTAGAGACCCATGTGAAGGTTGAAGATTGGGGTCCATTTGATTATCATAGGGATTTTAACCTCACCTTTCCATTGCAGCTCATGTTAGATCTCTCAACCAGCCTTGGCAAACCAGATTGGTTTATTTTACCAAGTACACGAATTGGAATAAGGGGAACTTGGAGATCCCTCAATGAATTTTCACCCAGATATGCACCAAATGTAGGAGCGGAATTCTCCGGTGAACCCACGATAAGTCCGGTCGGATTTGACAACGGTTCTGAATGGGAAATCCGAACATATGTGCACATTAACATTGGAAAATAAAAAAATAAAGATGAAGAATAGAAAATACCTTAATTTAAGTTCCCTCTTTTTAGTACTGGTGCTCACTTCTCTTTTGGGCTGTGAGCGAGATCTCTCTGATGATGCTGAATTTGCTGTCTTTTCAACCACTGGGGATATTTTTACAGATTCACCGATTGATTTGGGGAGTAATTTTTATTTTCCCTTTATAGGCTCCAAGGCAACAGCAGCTGCTTTTGATGACCCTGATGGATTTGAAAGTGAAACGGCAATACGTATCGATGTGCCCAATGCAGATGATCCCGAGGGAAATTTTGCTGGAGCGATCATACGGGTTGATGGTGCGGGCCGTAATTTGACCGGTTTTGATGCATTGACCTTTTATGCAAGAGCTTCACAAGGAGTCACTGTTGGAGAGATAGGATTTGGACAGGATTTTTTAGAGAATAAGTTTCAGGTGACCAGAACGAATGTCAGCATAGGTACCCAATGGACAAAATATATCATTCCGATTCCTGACCCATCAAAATTAACGGAAGAAAGGGGAATGCTTTGGTATTCTGCGGGCACTGCTGATACTGGTGGGTTTGGGTACTCATTTTGGTTAGATGAGATAAGGTTCGAAAAATTGGGAACAATTGCCCAACCAAGACCTGCCATACTGAATGGCACCGATGTGCAACAAGAAGCCTTTGTTGCTATTCCAGTCACACTATCTGGATTGACCCAAACATTCAACACAGATTCAGGTGAAAATGTGACGGTTATTGCCACGCCCTCCTATTATGATTTTGAATCCACAGATAACGATGTGGCCAGGACAAGTGAGTTGGGTATTGTTTCTGTCGTTGGCACAGGGCAAGCGACCATCACGGCAAGCTTGGCCAATGTCGCTGCCACGGGCTCATTGAGCCTTAATGTAGAGGGAAGCTTTGATTTTGCACCGATACCACCAGCACGGGATCCTGCTGATGTCATATCGGTGTTCAGTGATGCCTACACCGATGTCGCCGTTGATTATTACAACGGATTCTTTACACCTGATGGACAAACTACCCAAGGTGGAAGTCCACCTCTTGATGTCAATGGAGACGCCGTTATCAATTATACCGACCTGAATTTTGTGGGCATAGGAACCTTTCAGGACGTTCCTTCGATAAATGCGACCGAAATGACCCATCTACACATTGACGTCAAGGTCAATGAAGCGATAGACCCAGGAGATTTTATTACAGTACAGTTGTTGAATTCTGTGGGCAATAATGAAACATCTGGATCGGTAACCTTCAATGCAGATACGTTTACAACGGATCAATGGGTCGGTCTAGACATACCACTTGCTGATTTTTCAGGCTTGGCAGATCGTTCACAAATAGGACTGTTGTTCTTTATATCCGATAGTACCATATCTGATATTTTCGTTGATAACATCTATTACTACAGGTAAGAAAAATAATTTCAAAATAAAGAAAAAGAAGATGAATAAATTCACTAAATACGATAAAGTAAAGTATCTGCTTTTCCCACTCTTTTTGCTGGCGGTGCAAATGGGCATTACAAGCTGCGAATCAGACGAAACACAAACGGTCACCACCTTGAACAACCTTGTTTTGGCCGAGGACTTTGAAGTTGACGGTGCTCCCAACCCAAGCGTTTGGGACTACGATATAGGCAGGGGACCGAACGGTGATGGCTGGGGAAATCAAGAGTTACAGTATTATACCGATAGCGAAGATAATGTTAGGATAGAAAATGGGGTCTTGTTGATTACGGCACGCGAAGAATCGTTTGAAGGGGCCTCCTATACTTCAGCCAGGTTGTTGACCAAAGATTTGTTTGAGCAACAGTACGGGCGTTTTGAGGCACGTATTCGCTTGCCTTATGGGCAAGGCATTTGGCCGGCCTTTTGGATGTTGGGAGCAGACATTGATGAAAACCCATGGCCTGCAGCCGGAGAAATTGATATCATGGAATATCGGGGGCAAGAACCTACCGTCTTGATCGGCAGTGTACACGGGCCAGGCTATAACGGTGGTAACGCCATATCTAAGGAATATGTCCTAGAAAATGACCGCTTTGATACTGGGTTCCACATTTTTGGTATAGAATGGGGCCCTGATTATGTGAACTTCTACGTCGATGATGTGTTGTACAATCAAATTACCCCAGAAGATGTAACTGGACCATGGGTATTTGACAAACCATTTTTCATATTGATGAATATGGCTGTAGGGGGCTCTTTTGTGGGGTCTCCCGATGCCGAAACTGAATTTCCCCAAACCATGTTGGTGGACTATGTGAGAGTATACAATTAATTAAAAGACTAAACTAACATACAATACAATGAAACTATTACTTAAGAAAGCCAAGTTATTATCAATTTTGATTTTGGCGATATCCTTTTTAGGGTGTGAAGATGATGATGATACCAATTTGCCAGCTGTAGTGGCCGGATTTACCTTTACGCAAAACAATGATACAGGTACCGTTACCTTTATCAACATTTCTGAAGAAGCTGATAGTTTTCAGTGGGACTTTGGGGATGGGGAATCATCAACCGAAATCAATCCGATAAAAACATATGTTACGGGTACCTATACCGTGAGTTTGACCGCTTCAAATGCAGCAGGTGATTCAGATACGGTTACTGATGAACTCACCATAGTGGTTCCCGAACCTATCATGGTGCCCATTACCTTTGATGACACCAATGTAAATTATGATGTTGCTACCTTTAATGGAGCAGCCTTTGAAATTGTTGCCAATCCTGACGTTTCAGGAACAAACGATAAAGAGTCCAATGTTGGCCAGATTACAAACAGTGGATCTGAATTTGAAGGTATCTTTTTTGATTTGGGTACCCCAGTGGACCTGACAACTGAAAAGACCATACAGATGAACTTCTGGGCAAATGCCGCGGTGGACGTTCTTTTGAAACTTGAAGAGGGAACAGGTGCAGATGTAGAGGTGACCGCCAGTCATGGCGGAACAGGTTGGGAAATGCTCTCATTTGATTTTACCTCATCAGATAGCTTTTCCCGCTTGACCTTATTCGTAGATGGTCCTGGTACAACAGCAGGCACCTTCTATATTGATGATGTTGAACAAGCAGCTACTATGGGAGGCGGTGGCGATGCACCAACCGATGCGGCACCGACCCCACCAGCAAGGGATGCTGGCGATGTGATTTCAATTTTCAGCAATGCCTACACTGATATTACTGTAGATACCTTCTATGCTGGCTTTAGCCAGGGTAGTGGAGTAAGCGACATGCAAGTGGCTGGTGATGATGTAAAGCTGTATACCGACCTTGATTTTGCAGCTATTGAAACGCTTACTACAAGTGTGGATCTATCTACTATGACAAACTTTCACATCGACGTATGGACAGCGACAGGCTTTGACTTGATCTCTGGTATAGTCGACTTTGGCGGTGACGGATTTGACGGTGGCAATGATACTAGGGGCGACGCGAGCAGCACCTTGACCGCCGGACAGTGGAATGCCATAGATGTGACCATTGCAGACTTACAGGCTGCAGGCCTGACAGCTACGCCAACGGATTTCAGTCAATTGATTCTTGATGTGGTTGATGTTACAGGTACCATTTATGTCGATAACATTTACTTTTACAACGATACAACAAGCGGTGGTCCTATAGCACCGACCGCTCCGGCACCGACGCCAAGCGAGGCTGCGGCCGACGTGATCTCGATCTATAGCGATGCCTACACCGATGTGGCCAGGGAAGGCCTGAACTTTTACGGTGCGGCCGCCTTTGAGGAGGTCGAC
>JBCDBD010000049.1:0-18256 GCA_039184335.1 Bacteroidota bacterium
AGCCCAAAGAACTTCTTGACCAACCTGTTCTCTGCTTTGATAGCCTACAATTTCACCGAAAGAAAACCTTCCCTTAAAAAGAAATTCACCGATACCAAACAGCTCTATTTAGCTTTGTAGTTACATCGAACTCACGTTAATATATATCTTAGAATTCCCTTGTCTATGATCAGCGTCCGGATTCACATGATACTGTTAAGAATTCGGAAGTAAATGGATTTATCGTATGGACAACATATAAAATTGACTTTGTTCTAAAGATTTTATAAAGTACTTCAAACGTTTTTTGCAAATCAATGAAAGTGTTCTATCGTATGGACAATTACAGTATTGATTTTTTCTAACAGATTCACTGGCAGCTTAGCATCTTTTATGGCTTTTAATTGTGAAATATTATGCATGTCGGACCCTAAAAAGTCAATTAACCCTTTATCCAGAAGTTTTATCGCTATGTTTTTTATTTCACTCCCATAATAACCAGTTAGGGACAAAAGATTGATTTGAAATAGGATATTTTGTTTTTTTAGTTTTTGATAGACTTGAAAATCGTTATGAAAAAAGAAATATCGTTCAGGATGCGCCAAAATAGGAAAGTAACCTTTTGAGGTAATTTTTTGTATCGAAACATCAAAATTAATCGAAGGTTGTAAAAACGACATTTCAATTAATAGGTTTTGACCACCTATGGGCAAGACCTCTCCTTTTTCCAAGATAAATTCAAAATTGTCATCAATCATGTGCTCAGCAGCATAGTCGACTTTAATATCACCAATATTTTCTTTTTTGAGTGCCTGTTTTAAGGTTTTGTATGACTTTTTAATGGTCTTTGGTGTATTATTGTAGTAATTGTGCATTATATGTGGAGTACAGATAAAATTCGTGATTCCAATTTCTGAGAAACCTTTAATGAGCGCAATGGAGTCATGAACTGTTTTGGCACCATCATCTATACCTGGTAAAATATGATTGTGGATATCTACAAATCCACCTAAGTAATCTACTAAAAACTTTTTCTTTTCGAAAAAACTGAACATACGATTGGTATTACATTCTAAAGGCGTACACCTTACTATAAACGACTACTTTCCGATGCAATATTTTACAATCCCCATAAAAATTGGGGTAGGGGAGTTTGAGGTGGAAAATAGGTGAAAACCTTTGTTTTCTTTTGGTAGTGTTTTGTTTTCCACAGCTATTGATTTGAATCTTCTATTGGATAGTGAATGCTCTCGTATTCTTCAATAATATCTGAAATTTTAAGAAATTCTTTTGCCAATGGGTCATCGGTCGGGGTATTATCATCGACCAAATTGATTAGCTCTTCCATGCGAAGATGGGCATTTAGATATTGTTTATGTGAAATAGTTCTTTTCATTTAAGATGTTTTGGAATATCACTTCGACCATGCAAAACCCGAACAATACGAATACGGTCAGGCAATATTCGGTAAAAAATGACATGCGACACATGAGGAAGGCTATACAATCCAACTTTTATTTCATCTCTTTGTTTACCTATGTCAGGATTCTTGGTCAAAGCTTCAAAATACTCCTTCAATCCTTCCAAATATTTAGCAGCCTGTGAATGCCCGAATTTATATATTCCGAAGTCATAAATTTCCTGAAGGTCATTTTTGGCAGATTCCGCAAGAACGTATCGATTCATTAAGCTGGTTTTCTGGAAGCTATAATTTCGTCAACAGAAATATCACTATCAGGGCCATTCCATCCTTTTTCAATTTCAGCTCTTAAATCAGCAATGACCTTATCACGATAAATCTCGTGTAGTCGTAACGCATCTCGAATCACCTCGCTATTGTTCTGATATTCGCCAGAAGCCACTTGCTTCGCTATATATTCTTCTTGTTTTTTAGTGAAACTTATGTTCATTTTTTAAGCTTTAATAGCTTAAAGGTACTGGTTTTAATGAAATTTAGCAAATATGGACATATTTGACAATATTTTTTGGAGCACCCCTAAATACTTACCCCAAACCTTGCGCGCGGTTCCTATGGGATTTCTTCTGCGTTCGGGAAGATAAGCGAGAAGCCTCGCTTTATAGCGGGGTGAAAAGAAATTCCATAGGGCGCAAACTACTTTTTGCCTTTGGGGTTGAGCCCTTCCAGTACGATATGGATTTTTTCCTCGGCAGAGAACTTCCGCCTTGTCTTTCTCTTGATGTCCTTTACGATTGATTCAGTGTTCTTCTTCTTTGTCATTTTTAAGTGATTTAAATGGTTAATGAATCCATCTTCAAGGCTAGCCTTGAAGATAACAAAACCATCACTTAACCTTAAACCAAGTTCAGTCCACTTTTAGTTGAAGATTTACACCAAGGTGTAAAAATATTTATGCCTCAAATACTAAAAGTACAAAAAAAGTACAAAAAAACGGTAAGCGGCACAAAACAACTGCACGTGAAGAATGTTGCGAATAGGCTGTTAAGCCTTTAGAATTAATATTTGGTATAGTTTTGCTTTGTTGAAGTTACTTTCCTATGCAGAAATTGGCAAATATATTTCCTAATAAATCCTCATTGGTGACATTACCGGTAATTTCACCAAGATGAAATAGGGCTTGTCGCACATCAATCGCCAATAGATCGCTCGAAGTTTCTGTTTTTAGCCCATTTTTTACTTTTTGGACCTCACCCAATGCCTTGATAAGCGCATCGTAATGTCGATTGTTGGTCACGACGGTATCATTTTTACCTAATTTACCTGTATTTGCCATTTGAAATAGCAACTCTTTCAATTCATCGATTCCCGTTCCCTGTTTCGCTGAAATCAAATGTATGTTTTCCAAAAGGGCTTCCAGTCCTTTAATCGCTAAAGGATTGTTTTGGTCCATTTTGTTGAATACCAACAAAAAACGCTTGTCTTTATGCTTGTCTTTTAGCACTTCAATTTCTGTTGGATTGATACGACCTCCTTCAAACAGGAAAATGACCAATTTCGCTTGATTGATTTTCTCAAAGGTTTTGTCAATACCGATACGTTCTACCTTATCATCGGTTTCACGAATACCCGCGGTATCTATAAACCGGAAATTGATTCCTTTGATGGAAATTTGATCTTCTATCGTGTCTCTCGTCGTTCCAGCGATATCACTTACGATGGCCCGTTCTTCGTTCAATAGTGCGTTGAGCAAAGTGGATTTTCCGACATTGGGGGCTCCGACAATTGCTACAGGAATCCCTTTTTTTATGGCATTGCCATAAGCGAAGGAATCAATCAAATTTTTTAATGTTTCGGTGATTTCGCCTAGAAGTTCATCAAACTTCCCACGATCGGCAAATTCAACGTCTTCCTCAGAAAAATCGAGCTCCAGTTCTATAAGTGATGCAAAATTCAAGAGTTCGGTTCGGAGCTGTTCAATTTTATGGCTAAAGCCGCCTCGCATTTGCCCTATGGCCAGTTCATGGGCCGCTTGGCTATCACTTGCAATTAGATCGGCTACCGCTTCGGCTTGGCTCAGATCCATTTTTCCATGTAAAAAGGCCCTCAGGGTAAACTCTCCCGCATTGGCCATTCTACAGCCGTTTCTAAGAAAAAGTTGAATGATCTGTTCTTGTATATAGCTGGATCCGTGACAAGAGATTTCAACGACATCTTCACCAGTATATGAATTCGGTGCCCTAAACAGTGAGACCAATACTTTGTCTAGAACAGTACCATTGTCAACAATATGGCCCAAATGAATGGTATGGGTCTTCTGCCTTCTTAAATCCTTATGTGTTATGGATTCGAATTTAGAGGCAACCAATTTTATGGCATCTGTACCGGAAATTCGTATAACGGCAATGGCCCCAATTCCTGCCGGGGTAGCCAAGGCGATAATGGTATCTGAATACGACATGCATGCAAAAGTAAGAATTACCGGTGTGTTGTAACATTTTTATCGATGGGACTACCAATAAAGTATAACATCAAAATCAATCAAAAATGGAAGTCATCAACAACTCAATTCTTCGAAAAGACAACACATTGGTGTCAGTGACCCATTTGAGTCAACTGTTACACTACCTGACAGGTTTTGGCGGATTTATAGTACCATTGATATTGTGGTTAACTACCAGAAATAGCGTTATGGGAATGGATGCGCATGGCAGGTCGATCATCAATTTTCAGTTGAGCCTTTTGCTGTACATTGTCTTGAGCATTCCAGCTATCTTACTTTTAGGATTGGGCATATTGACCTTGATAGGGGTGGGGCTATTGGGATTTGTTTTGCCCATTGTCAATGCGGTCAAGGCATCAAACGGAGAGCCGCCATCCTATTTTTTGACCATTCGCTTTATTTAGAAAGTTACCCATTGAGCATTACCGGCATGACCAACATGGTAACTGTTTCGCCTTCATCCAAACCGTCAGATGGGGTTAAGATACCAGCTCTGTTGGGTAGGCTCATTTCTAAAGAGACCTCATCTGATGATAGATTGTTGAGCATCTCTACCAAAAACCGCGAGTTGAAGCCAATTTGCATATCGTCACCCTGATAGGCACAAGAAAGTCGCTCTTCTGCTTTATTACTGTAATCTACATCCTCTGCAGAAACATTTAACTCGGCACCTGCAATTTTCAATCGAATCTGGTGTGTTGTCTTGTTTGAAAAAATGGCGACCCTTCGTACAGAACTGAGAAACTGGTTTCTTGAAATGGACAGTTGGTTCGGATTTTCTTTAGGGATTACCGCTTCATAATTCGGATACTTGCCATCGATTAACCGACAGATCAGCTCGGTATCGTCAAAGGTGAACTTGGCATTGCTGTCGTTGTATTCGATGTTGACATCCGATTCAGAACCAGCTAAAATTCCCTTTAACAAATTCAAGGGCTTTTTTGGCATGATAAATTCCGCTACCTCTGTGGCCTGCACATCATGGCGTTGGTATTTTACCAGTTTATGGGCATCGGTAGCCACAAAAGTCAAGTTTTCAGGTGAGAATTGAAAAAATACGCCACTCATGACCGGTCGCAGATCATCATTACCTGCAGCAAATATGGTTTTGCTGATGGCAGTGGCCAAAATATCGCCCATTATGGTCGTTGAACTTGGGTTGGCCAGTTCAATAGCTTTAGGAAATTCTGCCCCATCGGCATAAGCCAAGGCATATTTTCCATGGTTAGAGCTAATTTCAATGGTATTGTTGTCTTCGACCACAAAGGTCAAGGGCTGTTCGGGAAACGTCTTTAGCGTGTCCAGTAATAAACGGGCAGGCACGGCAATCGTACCCTCTGAATCAGATTCGACCTCTAGAACGGTACTCATGGTGGTTTCTAGATCGGACGCAGAAATAGCCAATTTTTTTTGTTTGAGATCGAATAGGAAGTTATCAAGAATGGGTAGGGTGTTGCTATTGTTGATAACTCCTCCCAATACTTGTAGCTGTTTTAATAAATAAGTACTTGATACAATAAATTTCATCAAACGGGTTTTTGAAGGGCTTGCCTAGCTGCAAAGATACATGGAAACCTGAAGTTGTTAAAACCGATAAAAGCAAATATATTTTAAAACTATTTGGGAAGGAAACTATTTTATCAACACTAGGCTGTATTTTTTTTTCTTCGTTTGTAATTGATGAAAATTCCGAACAAAAGGGTCAGGGCAACAGGTAGGCCAATGTTAAGAAGTTGCCATTTTTGTTTCTGATCAACGATTTTTTGATTGTCCAAAAGGGGAATGGCCACTTTTTTGTTTCGTATGTTGATAAGTCCGGTACCATCCAGTAAATAATTGGTACTGTTGACCAAAAATTCTTTGTTGCCATAAAAACTATTGGTCCATTTGTCATATCCCAACTCAAGGGGCCTGCCATTGGTCAATTGATTTTTGATAAGATCTCCATCTGCAATGACGAGCATTTTGTTGGTTATACCATCGTCTAGGGGCTTTTTCAGGGCTAAGGGCTTGACCCTGTTCTTAAAGGCAGAATGAAACGTGCCCTCTATCAATACGGCAAGGGGAAGGTTGCCCTTGCCAGCATAGTTTTCTTGATTTAAGGGCTCATTGATGATGTCAAGGGCAACCTGTTTTGGAGTACCTTCAGATTTCGAGAGCGGTGATGACGCCAACAGAATGGTTTTTTTATTTTGATTGGCCAGGGTATCAATGGTATTGGTAAATTGAAAACGCAACGCTTCGATATTTGTGTTCACAGGATGGTTTTCCCTAGAGAATACCATAGGATGGTATACCCAGGGCAAAGGGTTGTACTGTGAATCATTTCCCTGTCCTGAAGCCAAAACAATGGGGGTATTATAAACATCGTTTACCAACACGGGATTGATTCTTGCTCCATATCTAAAGAAAAAATCATCTAAGTTTAGACTCCGTGATGCAGCCACTGCACGTCCATTTAAATTGAGCAAACTATCAAGGTCCATGGCAACTTGGTCAATGAGCCAGATCGATTTTCCCCCTTGAACGATAAATTGGTCCATCACATACTTTTCTCCATCGCTGAACATTTCTGTTGGTTTGGCAATCAAGGCGAGATCAAATTCGTTGAGTCGGTCCAGTACTTTTTGGGGGTTTTGGGAGACCGAGTCTAAGGTAATGGCACCAATATTGTAGTATTCACGTATCGTGGTGAGGTAATCGGCGAGGTATTTATCGTCTAACTCCCCATTGCCCTTTATCACAGCAATACGTTTCTTTTTCTTGGCCTGCAATTTCATAAACGCATCGGCAAACGCATATTCCAATTGCTGCACTGAATTATTGATCCGGTCTTCGGTTGAACTGCCCAATTTATTTTTGAGCAGTGGTACCTTGACCGTTTGTCCGTCGTAATTCACCATGGCCCATGGAAAAATGATTTCCTGTGTAACTTTTCCCTCTGCTTCTATGGTCACACTAGCAGGCTTAAGACCAAGCTGTTGTAGATCTAGAACAGTTTGCTCTCGTTGCGATGGGTCTTCCAAGGGATCGACCAGGTTATATTTGATATTGTTGTTTTCGGTGGCGAATTGTTCGAGCAGTTGTAGTGTCTCTACCTTGAGCTTGATAAATTCAGAAGGAATATTGCCATCCAACAAAACATCGATTATCACAGGGGTGTGAAATGGCTCAACCATGGCCAAGGCCTGGGGGGACAGGGTATACCGCTTATCTTCGGTCAGATCAAAGCGTATGGTGGTAAAATGCGCCATCAGATTGACAATAACCAATAGGGCAATGCCCTTGAGCAATGACATTGTGTTTTTTAGGACCATCATTTTACTGGTTTTAAACGACCGTGTGTCAGGTAAAGAAAGAAAGTGCAGATGCTTGCAAAATATATGATATCACGGGTATCCAAGATACCAAGGGCTACACTTTCAAAATGGGTCTTTGCTCCAATACTTTGAATGGTGACCTGTACAGTGCCTTGTGAAAATACCGTAGAAAGTGCCTCAAAGCCATAAAAAATAAAAAAGCAAAAAAATACGCCTAAAATGAAGGCCATGATCTGGTTGTCAGAAATAACAGAAGCAAACAAACCGATGGCGGCATAGGCTGCCATCAAGAAAAGTAACCCAAAATAAGAACCCATGACGACACCGAGATCAAAATTGCCCGGGGTAGTACCAAGTGCTGAAATAGCAAATACATAACATATTGTAGGAAACACTGCCAGTATACAAAGTAGAAAGGTTCCGTAAAATTTTCCTAGAATGAGTTTCCAGGTCGATATGGGCTTTATAGAAAGCAGTTCAAGGGTGCCTATTTTTCTTTCCTCGGCAAAACTCTTCATGGCGACGGCGGGGATCAAGAAGAGAAAAACCCAAGGAGCCAATAGGAAGAAATTGCCAAGATCGGCAAAACCGTAGTCAAAAATATTGAAATCACCCTTGAATACCCACAGAAAAAGCCCATTCAGCAACAAAAAGAGGCCAATGATAAGATAGCCGATCGGTGAGGTGAAGAATGATTGTATTTCCTTTCTTAATATAGCGATCATGTAATATTGGTTTACTTTGCTTCTAGAACTTTATGCACACTCCAGGCTTCAGGCTTTTTTTCGAAGAGCAGTTTGGTCTTTGCCCATACCATTTTAAAAAAACCAGAGTTTCGGTAGGTATTTAGAGTGGCTTCATCTGTCCAATGACTGTAAGTGAAAAATACATTGCTGTGCGTGGTATCTTGATACAGTTCTAAGTGAAGGCAACCTTCAAAGGCTCTGATTTTTTGTTTGGTCGTAGCAAAAATTTGCTCAAAGCTAGCAATATTTTCCTTTTTGAAGGTAAGCTTTACAATACGTATGAGCATTTATATAAAGTTAATGGTTATGGTATCCCTATAACTGAGACCAAGTAGGGTAGAAGCCCCACCAACGGTGTTCAGGTCACTCTTGTAAATGGCGAGCTCAATATAACCTGATGAATTGAACAGTGCCAAAAGGTCACCGGGCCCCTTGCGTTGGGTTCTTCCCAGTTGAAAGTTGATGATACCGTTATAATTATTGTAGATGGAATTTATTTTATATGAACGAGCGATAATCTCAAAATCCCTACCATTTCTATAGGCTTCGAAAAGCGTCTTTTGAATATTGGTGACCACGTTTCCATAATTATCGATATAGATGACATTGCCATATATGGTTTGGCCTTGATTTTCAACTCTTGGCTCAAACTCCTTGAGTTCTTTCAGGTTTTGGATTGGTTTTCCGATGACCTCTAATTTTCCGCCTCTTCCCAAATGACATGCCGCTGGCACAAAAACATCAAGTACAGGAAATGGGGTGTTGGTCACATTTGGTATGTGGAGTTCCACTACTTTTTGGGGTGATACTTCAGAAGTGATCAATGAAATCACACCATTGTTGGCGCTGACAAAGAAATGGCCGTCAACTTCAACAACAATATGTTGGTTTTCGGGTGATCTTTCGGCATCAAGACCAACGATATGAATGCTTCCTTTCGGAAAACTTTGATAGGCATTTTTTAAGACAAAGGCGCATTCTTGAATATTGAATGGTGAGATATTGTGTGAAATATCCACAATGGTAACATCGTCCAGCGCATTGAGAATGGTTCCTTTGAGGGCTGCAACAGAATGGTCCTTGTATCCGAAATCAGTCGTTAATGTAATGATTGCCATGCCATGGTGTTGATATGTTTTTGCCCTTTAAAACCCTTTTTTTGGTTAAGTTTGTTGGGTAAAATTAAACAAAAAGGGAAAACAAGATTTTCTATGACCCCACTAATCCTTTAATAGAAAAATTTCTTTGAACGAACTTATAATCGAACTTACAGAGATAAGCCCTAGGGAATTCTTCGGGCAACAGAATGAAAACATTGAACTCTTAAAAAAGTATTTCCCAAAACTTAAGATTGTGGCCCGTGGTAGTAAAATCATGGTTTTTGGTGATGAGGACTTACTGGAGGAGTTTGACAGACGATTTGATATGTTGACCGAGCATTTTGCCAAGTACAACAAGCTTGACGAAAACATGATCGAGCGGGTACTGACCAGTAATGGGCAAGAAGATTACCAGTCTTCGACTTCGAGCGGAGATGTTTTGGTACATGGTGTAAGTGGTAGGCTCATCAAGGCTCAAACGGTCAACCAGCGCAAAATGGTCGATGCTTGTATGAAGAGTGATATGGTCTTTGCCATTGGGCCTGCCGGTACAGGTAAGACCTACACGGGCGTTGCCTTGGCGGTAAAGGCATTAAAGGAAAAACAGGTCAGACGTATCATCTTAACGCGACCGGCAGTGGAAGCAGGTGAAAACCTCGGGTTTTTACCTGGTGACCTCAAAGAAAAACTGGACCCCTACATGCAACCGCTCTATGATGCGCTGCGTGATATGATTGCCCCAGAAAAGTTGGCCAATTATATTGAAAATGGAACCATACAGATTGCCCCAATGGCCTTCATGCGCGGACGTACACTGGATAATGCCTTTGTGATTTTAGATGAAGCGCAGAATACGACCCATGCCCAGATGAAGATGTTCTTGACCCGCATGGGAAAGAACGCCAAGTTTTTGTTGACCGGTGATCCTGGGCAAATCGATTTGCCGAGAAGGGTAATTTCTGGACTTAAGGAGGCACTGTTGATTCTCAAAAACACCAAGGGTATTGAAATTGTCTACCTCGACGATAAAGATGTGATTCGTCACAAGCTGGTCAAAAAGGTCATTGATGCCTATAAAAATATCGAGCACCAAAACTGATACTACATGGCAAATACCTTAATGGATACCCAGTATCGGTTTTCAGGGCAAAAATCAATCTATAAGGGCAAGGTACGTGAGGTATATGCACTTGAAGATGACCTTTTGGTCATGATTGCTACAGACCGATTATCCGCTTTTGATGTCGTGATGCCCAAAGGAATTCCGTTCAAGGGGCAGATTTTGAACCAGATTGCCACAAAAATGATGGCTGCTACCGAAGACCTGGTACCCAATTGGTTGATGGCAACCCCAGACCCCAATGTGGCTGTCGGCAAAGCATGTGAGCCATTTAAGATTGAAATGGTCATTCGTGGATATCTGTCTGGCCATGCCGCTCGTGAATATAGTCTAGGCAAGCGTCATTTGTGCGGGGAACCGATGCCCGACGGAATGCGTGAGCACGATAAATTTCCTGACCCTATTATTACCCCGGCAACAAAAGCAGAAAAGGGTGACCATGATGAAGATATCTCAAAAGCAGAAATTCTAAAAAGGGGAATTGTTTCGGTGAGTGATTACGAAACCTTGGAAAGGTATACCCATGATCTGTTTCAAAGAGGTACTGAAATCGCCGCAAAACAGGGATTGATTTTAGTGGACACCAAATATGAATTTGGTAAGACCAAGGAGGGGGAAATTGTATTGATCGATGAGATACATACCCCAGACTCCTCGCGCTATTTCTATGCTGATGGCTACGAAGAGCGACAAGGTAGGGGAGAGGCACAAAAACAACTCTCTAAAGAATTTGTACGCCAATGGCTCATTTCGGAAGGATTTCAAGGATTGGAAGGACAAACGGTTCCTGAAATGGATGACATTTACGTCGAATCAGTTTCTGAACGCTACATTGAACTCTATGAAAGCATTACAGGAGAGTCTTTTGTAAAGGCTGATGTATCCAACATCCATGAACGGATAGGCCAAAATGTGGCAGCCTATCTAAAGTCCCTTTGATTTTATATCTTTCCAATTCAAATTAATGGATGGACACTAGCAACCGAAAAAAATATTGGCATAAAAACCTGCAGTACCTTGCCATCTTGCTTTTTATTTGGTTTTTGGTCTCTTACGGATTTGGAATTCTATGGGTCGATGAACTCAACACTATTCGATTGGGCGGTTTTAAACTCGGTTTTTGGTTTGCCCAACAAGGGGCCATTTATGTGTTTGTTATCTTGATATTTGTGTATGTACGTTTGATGAACCGTTTGGATAAAAAATACAAGGTTAACGACTGAACAGATGGATATCCAAACCTGGACCTTTCTTATTGTCGGACTTTCATTTGCCCTATACATTGGTATTGCCATTTGGTCACGGGCAGCCTCTACCAAAGAGTTCTATGTAGCGGGTGGTGGGGTTTCTCCCCTGGCCAATGGATTGGCCACTGCCGCCGATTGGATGTCAGCAGCTTCTTTTCTGGGCATGGCGGGCATTATTGCTTTTTCAGGATACGACGGTTCGGTCTATTTGATGGGCTGGACTGGAGGCTATGTACTGTTAGCGCTGCTATTGGCCCCTTACCTACGAAAATTTGGCAAATTTACGGTACCCGATTTTATCGGTGACCGCTATTATTCCAATGTGGCCCGAACTGTGGCAGTCATTGCCGCCCTTTTTGTTTCGTTTACCTATGTGGCCGGTCAAATGCGCGGTGTTGGAGTGGTCTTTTCCCGTTTTTTGGATGTTGACGTGAATACTGGGGTCTATATTGGTATGGGTGTTGTATTCTTTTATGCCTTTTTGGGGGGGATGAAAGGTATTACCTATACCCAGGTGGCCCAGTATTGCGTACTTATTTTTGCCTTTATGGTTCCTGCCATTTTCATTTCGATCATGGCTACGGGCAACCCCATACCCCAACTGGGTTTTGGTGCTACCGGAGAAGATGGGGTGTATGTATTGGACAAATTGGATGGATTGATGACCGAATTGGGCTTTACAGCGTATACTGATGGCACCAAATCGACCATCGATATGTTCTTTATCACTGCTGCCCTGATGCTGGGCACAGCCGGCCTACCCCATGTCATCATTCGGTTTTTCACCGTTCCTAAGGTTAGTGATGCCCGAAAATCAGCCGGTTATGCCTTGTTCTTTATTGCCATTTTGTATACCACGGCACCGGCCATTGCGGTTTTCGCCCGCACCAACCTGATGGAGACCGTGCAAAATACACGGTATGGGACAATTCCATCATGGTTCAAAAAATGGGAAGATACAGGTCTGATTGCTTGGACAGATAAAAATAGCGACGGAAAGATCCAATACCTGCCTGGGGCTGCTCTCGAGGGTAAAAAACCAGAATTTATAGAATTTCGGGGTGATTCAGGCGAACGCATGATCTCAAATTACAGCAAAACAAACAAGAATGAACTCTATGTCGATCGTGATATTACCGTATTGGCGAATCCAGAGATTGCTGGCTTGCCCAACTGGGTCATTGCCCTGGTAGCTGCGGGGGGATTGGCTGCGGCACTTTCTACCGCAGCAGGATTACTTTTAGTGATATCCACTTCCATTTCCCATGATCTGATCAAAAAGCAGATCGCCCCAAAAATATCGGATCGCGAAGAATTGTGGATTGCACGGGGATCCGCTTTTCTAGCGGTAATTGTTGCAGGCTATTTTGGGATTTATCCCCCTGGTTTTGTGGCTTCGGTGGTGGCCTTGGCCTTTGGTTTGGCGGCTTCCTCTTTCTTTCCAGCCATTGTGATGGGTATTTTTAGCAAACGGATGAACCGCGAAGGGGCCATTGCAGGAATGATTGCTGGTCTTACGATTACCTGTTACTATATCGCCCGGTTTAAACTAGGGTGGATCGGTAAGCCTGAAACCGGTGGGACCAAGTATTGGTGGTGGGGCATTTCACCCGAAGGATTTGGTACAGTGGGCATGTTGATCAATTTTATGGTGGCTCTATTGGTATCCCGCTTTTTTGACGCTCCACCAAAAGAAGTACAGCACATCGTAGAGGATATCCGGATACCGAGTGGGGCAGGAAAAGCTACGGAGCATTAAATGTTTCTGACTTAATTTTTCTCTTCCATGAATCTAATTTAAATTTAACTACCGTCATCATACAAGCTTTTAAAAATCATGAGCAACTATCATATCAAACACCTTGAAGAGTATTTTCAGGTGTATCGAAAATCGGTCCGTAATCCAGAGTCGTTTTGGGAAGAAATTGCCGAAGAGCAGTTTTTGTGGCGCAAACGCTGGAAAAATGTCTTGGAATGGGACTTTACCAAACCAGAAATTAAATGGTTTGCGGGGGCACAGCTCAATATTACGGAGAACTGTATCGATAGGCATTTGCATATTCGGGGAGAGAAGACGGCGATTCTATTTGAACCCAACGACCCGAATGAAGAGGCCGAGCATATCACCTACCGCCAGTTGCACGAAAGGGTCTCCAAATTCGCCAATGTCTTAAAAGAACAGGGAATTCAAAAAGGAGATCGGGTGGTCATCTATTTGCCCATGATTCCAGAACTGGCCATTTCGGTCTTGGCCTGTGCCCGTATCGGTGCTATCCATTCCGTAGTGTTTGCCGGTTTTTCATCTACTGCCCTGGCCACCCGGATCAACGATTGTTCAGCTAAAATGGTCATTACCGCTGATGGGTCTTTTCGAGGAAACAAGAGCATTGATTTGAAGGGGATTGTAGATGAAGCCTTGGCACAGTGCCCCGTTGTGAAAACGGTATTGGTGGCCCAAAGGATACAGTCAGAAATCCGCATGGAAGAAGGCCGGGATCATTGGTTGCAGCCCTTATTGGATAAAGCTTATGCCGACTGTGTTCCTGAAATCATGGACGCTGAAGACCCCTTGTTTATTCTGTATACCTCGGGCTCTACGGGAAGACCTAAGGGAATGTTGCATACCACCGCAGGATATATGGTCTACACTGCTTATACCTTTAAAAACGTATTCCAATACCGTGAAGACGATGTATATTGGTGTACGGCGGATATCGGGTGGATTACAGGACATTCTTATATTGTCTACGGTCCGTTGACCAACGGGGCAACTACGGTGATGTTTGAAGGAGTACCATCTTATCCAGATTTTGGACGTTTTTGGGATATTGTGCAAAAACACAAAATCACCCAATTTTATACGGCACCAACAGCCATACGGGCCTTGGCAAAGGAAAATCTTGATTTTGTGACCCAATATGACCTTTCGAGCCTCAAGGTCTTGGGCACCGTTGGTGAGCCCATTAACGAAGAGGCGTGGCATTGGTACAATGACCATGTTGGGGAGAAAAAATGCCCCATTGTAGATACGTGGTGGCAGACAGAAACAGGGGGGGTTCTAATTTCACCCATTCCATTTTCCACACCGACCAAACCTACCTATGCCACAATGCCCATGCCCGGCATACAACCTGCACTAATGGATGAAAATGGCCATGAGATCAAAGGAAATCAGGTTGATGGACGATTATGCATTAAGTTCCCGTGGCCCTCTATTGCCCGAACCATTTGGGGTGATCACCAACGCTATAAAGACACCTATTTTTCGGCTTTTGAAGGAAAATATTTTACCGGGGATGGTGCTTTACGTGATGAAGTGGGTTACTATCGCATTACAGGCAGGGTCGATGATGTCATTATTGTGTCGGGTCACAATTTAGGCACGGCACCTATTGAAGATGCCATTAACGAGCACCCGGCCGTTGCTGAATCGGCCATTGTCGGCTTTCCGCACGACATTAAGGGAAATGCGCTCTATGGGTATGTCATTTTAAAGGAAACGGGAGAGTCACGGGACCGAGACAACCTCAAAAAGGAAATCAACCAGGTCATCACCGAACATATCGGACCTATTGCCAAATTGGATAAAATACAGTTTGTACCAGGTCTTCCCAAAACACGCAGTGGAAAGATCATGCGGCGTATCCTTCGAAAAATTGCATCAAACGATACCAGTAACTTAGGCGATATTTCGACCCTGTTGAACCCAGAAGTGGTCGAACATATCAAAAAAGAAAGGTTATAGATATCTTCTAGAAGATACTGTTTTTGGGCTTTTTGAGTAGATTGGTCATTTTTTTTGGCTTTAGCTGTTCTAAAATCTCCAAAAAGGCGATGGCCGTAATATAAGCATCTCCCAATGCTGTATGTCGGTCCTTTCTTGGAATACTGAATTTACGCGCCAAATCATCTAAGCTGTAATTTGCCTTTTTGTATAAAATTGGGGTAGGGAGCAGCGTTCTCCGATAGAGTTCTGCAGTGTCCAGTACATGGTTTAGGAGTTTGGGCAGCCCTGTTCTTTTAAGCATTTGGTTGATCATTTCAACATCAAAGCCAATATGATGGCCCACCAAGACCTTATTTTTGATATAGACCAAAAACTGTTCAATAGCTTCTTGTTCTGAAATCTGGGTCTTTTTTTCTTGTTGCAGTAGACCATGTACATGGGCACTGGCAACGTCGTAATGTTCTTGATCCAAATACACCTCAAAACTTTCCTTGACCTTGATTTGGTGGTTTTGAAGTCGTAGCGCACCCATGCAGAGAATACGGTCTTTTTGGTAATCAAAGCCTGTTGTTTCAGTATCCAAGACCACAAAACATGTATCGGTGATGTCTTTGGGAAGTTTTTCTTCAAAGGCATGGGCATAGGTTTTCCAAAAATCTGGAAGCTGTTCCTCTCTTTTTTTTTTAGATAGGTAGATCATGCCAAAATAGTGGAGGTCTGAAAGCGGACCGCAATTAATTCTTGAATTTCCTTAATGGTTTTAAAGGTGCGCTTTAATTTTATTTTTTCTTCTTTGGTCAATTGGTCCAAGGCAATAAATCGACCAGAGTCATTGTGTAAAAGGCCTTGCTTCGTTCTAAACTTTAAGAGTGCCTTACTGGCATAACAACAAGACAAGAACAACTCTTCGTTTTGGGGTTCGAGCTCTGCTAATTTTTGATACCGTTCTGCCGTATTGTTGATGGCATCTATGGAATATGATAGAATCAATACCCTTGCCGCATCGACCAGTGGCATGATTGCCCGTTGTTTGAGGTCAAAGAAGTCTTTGTGCGCTCCATCCTGTTCTACCAAAAATGAACGGAAAAAACCGGTTGGGGATGGGTTTTTCAACGCACCAATTGCCAAATGGGCTAGAAACAAGCGATGGGTTTTTACTTGTTCAAAAATATATTTCGATAAACTTTCAACGAGATTTTTGTCTCCGTATGACCTGTTGTAATCAAAGAAAATGGAAGACAGTAATACCTCATCGGGCCCGGGATTGTTGACCCAATGGGCAACAACATTTTTCCATTCCGAAAGACTATGGCACCATCGGGGATTGGAAGCCATCATATCTGCCGGGCAGAATTCATAACCAATGTCATTGAGTCCTATGGTGACCAAATCGGCCAATTTTTGAAAATAGGTCTTGGCATTGTCCATTTCCTTTTCGGCAACATCTTCGAAAATGATGGCATTGTCTTGATCGGTATGCAACAGTTGTTCTCCCCGTCCTTGACTTCCCATGGCCAACCAAGCAAATTTAACAGGAGGTGGCCCATCCATCTTACTCAAGGAAACCTTGATAATCTGCTTGATACTTGCATCGTTCAGTTCTGAAATTATTTTTGTGGTCAACTGCATGGGAATATTCTGTTCTAAATATCCGCGAAGCAATTGCATGACGCTGTTGCGAATCCGCTTTAATTGTTTGCTGGTTTTGCAACGTTTTATGGCTTTCATGAGTACCATTGGATTATCGCCCATAGCAACCATAACATCATGTTTTGAAAGTACTCCGACCACCTTGGAATTTGGAGTGCCATCTTGGGTCAATACCAAATGGCCGATATCATTCTTCATCATGGCCATATGTGCTTGGGTTATGGTCATTTTTGAAGGGTATGTAATAACAGGTGAGGTCATAATCTCTTCAACTTGGGCAGAGACAGGAAAATCCCCAGAAATGACATGGTTCCTAAAATCTTTGTCAGTAATGATACCAGTCAGCTTTTCATCACTGTACACCAGTATCGAACCCACATTATTTTTTGTCATCAGTAATCCGGCCTCCTTGATGGAAGTTGCTATTGTACAACTGACAATGGCGATGGAGTAGTTGACCGATTGTAGGTCCAAGAGCTTCGTATTGTTTTCTGAATTGGGTTCGGTACTGTTCTCCAGTAATTTTCCACGATGGCTTTCTGAATAGGGGTTACGGGTATTTGAGGCAAAGCTCTCTATCAAAAAAGTGCCCACTTGTCTATTTTCTTGTGCCAGTGGTTTGAAATAGGCAATGGGAATACCGTAAAGAATGCTCTCTTCATTGGTTCGCGCCTCTAAGCGATAATTTTCATTGGCCATTAAGGGGCGTAGCCCAAAAATATCCCCCTCATCGCAGATATCAATAATGTTGTTTGATTTTGTCTTGGTCAAACTGACCGCTCCTTTATGTACTACATAAAAACATTCGTGGGGTACTTCACCTTCTCTAAATACAATACTGTTCTTTTCTTTATACAGAATGGTGACCTCGTACGACAACTCGTTGAGATCCAATGCCAACAAGTCTTCAAATGGAGGGTAGTGCCTTAAAAAATCAGCTACACGCTCTGAAATGATATTTTGCATAGCCTAAAGTTAGGGGTAAATGGGGCAATGAAAAACAAAAAGACCATCTAATGACGGTCTTTTTTGTACCGAGAGGGAGACTTGAACTCCCGACCTCAGGGTTATGAAGGGGCGGGTGAAACTGGATAAAATGTAGTTGGCAATCTTTCATTGACCGAAAGATAATTCACGACAGATCCAAGTTCTTGAATTGTGTGCCAAGCTAAGCCGTGCTCAATATCTATTTGAAATTTGACCCACCAAAATCCATCGTCTTCTCCAGTTGATATAGGTGTTCGAATAGCAGGGATTTTCTCCAAATATTTGTTAAGGTTAGAAAAGCTCTTTCGTCCATATTTTTAATGTGCTACAACGACCCGCTAAACGTAGTTCCGGGATTTTTTATGGAAATATAGCGAAATCGGGCAACAATGTTACAAGAAAGGGACTGCCGATGTCTCTTGTGACATTGTTCATCAAGAAGGCCGCACGGAGGCCGTAC
>JBCDBD010000050.1:0-18196 GCA_039184335.1 Bacteroidota bacterium
ACAATCACTCGCCATAACACAAGACATCGGCGACAAATCCGGCGAAGGCACCACACTCAACAATATCTATCAAATCTACAAAGCCCGCGGAGACTACGACACCGCACTCAAATACTTACAACAATCAATCGTCATTCAACAAGAAATCGGCAATGTTGCAGGCTTATGTGTCACCTTGTTCAACATGGGCCACATCCATATTCAGAATGAAGAATTTCAAGAAGCAGATCATTAAGGTTGATTTGCAAAGAATCGAAAATCAAAAAAGAGCTTTTGGCATTCTTGCCAATAATGTCAATCAGTTCAAACTGGATTTAAACGCCAAGATGGATGCCACTTTTTCTCTAGCGGATGTGGTGGACTTCATTGAAGACCCTTCCACACTGGAAAACTATTTCAAAGAGGTAGAAAAATCCGCTATTAGAAAACGGGCAGATGCACAGGGCGTAACATTGCGTGAACTGGAACAATTAGAAAACATAGAACTTACCAAAGTACAATTGGACTTCATTGCAAGGGCAAAGAAGTTAAAACAATCGTTGCTGTTCCAAAGCATGGGTTCAAAAGAATGGCTAGTGGATGGTGAAATAGTTCTGACTGAAGAAGTGGAGCAGGTACTCACAGAAGCCTGTACAACCTACACCAACAATGAGCTAGAAAACTCCAGACTGGCCGTGCTAAAGGTGTTCAAAAAGCACTTAGAGCTGGACAGGTACGATAAAAATACCATGCTTAGGATATTGGGCAACAATGACCCTGAATCCTTCATAGGGTTTAAATCAAGATAATTCTTCTGTGATCAAAATGGTATCAGGCCTTTTAATGCTCTGGTGCTTTTTTCATGTTAAGGAACGTAATTTAACCGTTACGTTCCTTTTTTTACGCATAGCCTGCCAACCATACCACAGGGTGAACAAAACTGAACCAAATAGTCTGTAATCAGCTTAAAATTGGAAGAAAGTGTACAATTCCCCGAAGACGCAATTTTTCATCTTGGGATAAACCTTCCGTAATACGGATATATTGGCAAATAACACAAAATGTTGCATTTGCAACAATTCCCAACACACATAATAACGTAAGACGTAATTACGGGAAAATTTGTTCAAAAATCAGCGAGCGCAATCCTTTTTTATCAGCCAAAAATATTAGTCGAACTACTCAGAATTTTAACATTCTCCCAATTATGTTGATACAGACCATTAGAGCATGAGCAAATGTAGAACCGAGGTACTTATACCAAAATCACATGAAACGGACATAGGACAAACGTCATCAGTCCTCAATGGTCTGCCACGAAATAAAATAAATTCTTTTTTTAAAAAAAGTTAGGATCGACCCTTCGCCTTGATTTGCTGATGGGATGTGAGCCTAAGTAGGTGAGTAAGATTGATACTATAAAATTACCACTTCCTAGCCATTAATGAAAAGAAATTAGTCGAACCGAAGAGTATCAACGCCGAGTGGTAAAATATTGATTATTAGACAAATAACCTCACCAACTATGCAATATATTCCACCTATTCAAGTTATATTTGGGTGTAGAAATCACACCTGTAACGGTGGTTGCAGTTCTGACAAAAACATCCAAATCGTGTCAATTATGGAAAATTACATTGCCTACTACAGAGTTTCAACCAAAGACCAAAACTTAGGGCTGGAAGCTCAAAAGGAAAAAGTTCATAAACACCTAAGCAAAAATAACGGCAACCTTTTACATGAGTACGAAGAAAAGGAAACTGGTACGGCCAAGAAGCAAAGGGTGGAAATATACAAGGCCATAGATCAGGCCAAACAAAACAACGCCACATTAATAATAGCCAAGCTGGATAGGCTTTCCCGTAACGTTGCATTCACAGCCCAATTAATGGATTCAGGTGTTAAATTCATAGCGTTGGATATACCCAATGCTAACAGCCTTACAATACATATCATTGCAGCAATGGCACAACACGAAGCTAAGCTAATAAGCGACCGTACTAAGGCAGCTTTACAGGTACTAAAGGATAAAGGTGTGCAGCTAGGCAATAAGAAAAATCTAACCGCAGAGGGCAGAGCAAAAGGCTCATATAGTAATATGCTACGAGCCAAAAACAATGAAAATAATAAACGGGCTGAGGCGTATATAAGCGCATTGAACACTGCATCTTTAGGGTTAAGTGAAATAGCAGCAAGACTAAACGAAGCAGGCTTTAAGACCAGTACAGGCAAGCAGTTTAACGGTACTACAGTAAGAAGATTAATTAAGCGGTTATCGGTAGCAGCTTAATATTATTCATCCGCATTCCACTAAAACACAGGTACGTGACCTCGTCCCTTTTTTCAATTCCCCGAGTTTCGCACCAGAGGTATTTCTAGGCAATATTATAACTATCTGGTAAACAGATAAATAGAACTAATTAAAAATTGCACACGATTCCAACTTTACTGGCCTTACTTTTCTTTAGAATAGATTCGACACCTCTATCCCTACTAAGTACGACATAATCCACTTCGTTTTTATTGAACGATTCTTTGGCATCTTCCAAGCTATCAAAGGCAACTATTTCCAGTTTACTTTCTGTGGGCTTATTACTGGCAGGTCTTTTTGTTTCAGTAACCTGCTGGATAGCATTCCCGATGGTAATATCGCCTTTGTGGAGTTTTTTAACCAAAGCCTCGCTACCCTTATTGAGCACGGATATATACCGTCCTACTGTAGCCCTACTAACACCTGCTATTTTAGCTATTTCTTCATAGGTGTCAACTTCCTTTTCAACCTCGTTGCCCTTGCCTGCCTTGGATAGATTTTCTTTTGCAAGTTTTTCGATTGTAGCCCTAGAACTGTACGCCAGTCTTACTTTTTCCGTATTGGATAGATTTCTTCGCTGTAACTGGTGCTTTACCATCCACAGCTTTATTTCATCTAGGTTCTTGAACTTTTCTTTTATCTGCCTACAAGGAATTACCCTTTTTTTGGTTTTTAAAGCTGCTCTTAGCCTTGTATGCCCTTCTACAACGATGTTATCGCCATTTTCGGTCGTGAAATACAAAATAGGGTCTATAACTCCGTTCTTTTGAATATCTTTCTTTAAAAGGCCGAATGTGGAATCTTCATTAAAGGGCAGAAAGCTCTTTAGTTCCCATATTGTTTTTAACGTAACAGCTTCATCGCTGGTTTTGGCTTCAACCTCTTCCATTATTTCATGCACCGTGCCGAAAAGAAGTAAGGTGTGGTCGTCAGAATTAAAATTGGCTGCTGGATTGTTCCAATATGTTTTCCCGTTTAATTGACTTCCCCCCTTAGAATGATATCTGTGCAATTTATTTATAGTAGGGTCGCATTTATTGGGGTTAAATCTATCCATGCCCCATTGCTTAAAGAAGAAGGGTACACTATCCTCAATACACTTTTGCCTAACGGATTCTACCCATTCTGCCCTTAATTCTCTGGCACCTCCACCGCTTTCTCCACCAACAATGACCCAATCAATACCCTTTAACGAATAGTCTTTTAGTTCCTCTATGAGGGGTTCTACGGATAGAAATTTGTTTTTGGCATGACATTGCTTTAGTCTTTCTATTTTCCTAACCGATGCATTACTACCAACAGAAACACCCATCCAAATATTATCTGTCCAATTGAGTTCAGCCGAGTATTTATTTAAAATGTTTGCTCTCTTAGTTAATACCTGATAGGTATGTTGGGGAGTGTCGTTCATGACCTTGAAAACCTTTTTGATAAAGTCCAGGCTGACGTCTTTGTGGAACAGGTCTGACATTGAATTGACAAAAACAACCTGACCATTTTTCCAGCTATATGGTTCTTTAAGGGTGTCCTCATGTTCAACCAAAGTATTCCACCCAGCTTGATATTTTTTTTGCCCCATTTTCTTCAACCGCTTGGTCATTACCTCAGCATAGCAGTTATCACATTCTTTGGAAATTTTTGTACATCCCGTGGTTGGATTCCAAGTTTGTTCAGTCCATTCTATACTGCTCATTGCATGTGGCTTTAAGGTTGTATCAAATGATATAAGGTTCAAGGAAAGTAAAACCCAAAACAAAGGAGAATAGTATTTTGCAAAGTAGGTATTCGTTGTAATGCAAATGGTCGTAATCCCTTTACAGGCAAAAGGTTAATGCTATGACGGCTAAAAGGCCGATAAATCCATACCAGTCATTAATTGTTAAAAAGTATTTTATCTATTCTATCCTTTTTGTGCTAGATTCGTACTACAAATGAAAGATTTTACGGTTAAAAATAACGAACCATGACAATATTATTCGGGGAGATTACCACTGAAAAGTATTTTGCAAATAGGAAGAAAAATGCCGAATCGGCAGCAAAGGCCATTCCTTCCCATGAGGTAAAAAAAGACAACATAGATGAACTTTGTAAGAAAATAGTCAAAGAACATACGGTGGCTTCAATTGGTGTTGACTTCGAAAGCAGAAAAGGAAGTATTGTAAATGAAAACCTTAAAGGTTCAATTTTCCCCCAAGGCTTTGATGTAAGACCTGAAGAGTATTATGTGAGGGCAAAAGCCGTATATACTTTCAATGCCAGTGGTGATTCAACCCTATTTAGATTAAGGCCAAAAAAAGCATCATTCGATAAAAAATTCAGGGGGGAAAAGGAATATAATAAGCTTTCCATAGAGTATCGAACCTTTGAGGAAAAACCATTGAGCGACAAAAAAATAGAAGAATCAAAGGAGTATATCAAAGAGGCCATCATTATAATGGAACAGACAATTCCCTTGATCAACGAAGAAATAGACGAATTCAATCCAACGCTAGAGCCTGCTGTCAGAGCTATTTTAGAAGAAAAGATATCTGAGGTCGAAACAGAAAAAAAGCAAAATTTTGACATCAACGACTTTTAGTTCAGGTCTTTAAAGAAACCATTCCAATTGTAAGGCAGGTGTAATAACGCATTAACTTTTCTCATTTGTAAAAGTTGAATCGCTATGTCTTAAAAATTCGCATACTAATCTCAATGCACTAGCTACGTGCTGAACATCTATACGCTCAAAGGTGTCCTCCTCCAAATAGAACAGCATTTCAATACCCAAATTCAAAACCTCAGCCAGTTCCTCCCGTGAACCGTAGGCATCTTTAATCAATTCGTTCAGGTTATTTGAGTGATCAGCGTTTTTGGATATTTTCATGGAGAAAGATTTGAGCAAAATAGTTTTTTAGCTCCACTCAAGAAAATTTATTCTGATCTTGTTCTAGAAGAATCTGTAAATACAAAGCACTATTTTTATTGCATGGGTCTTTACGAATACATGATGCTGGATGAAGCCGAGCAATGGAATAATCTTTGGCAAAACGGCAGCTTTCTGACCCATCGAATTGAATCGAACAAGAAATTCAGTCTTTATGCCCTTTACGGTTTTTTCGTTGAGGTTGAATTAGACCCAAACACGGATAAAATAGTTGGCAAGGGTCATTTTAAGACAGGTGAGACATTGGATAAGTATTCAGGGAACATTGACATAAATAGTATTTGATATGGACAAAGTAGATAGAGTTGAATTTAAAGACGAAATTTTAAAACTTGTACGTGAATCAGGAAGGTGCAACAAAAGGGATGTTTCTTCTCTATTTAGTCAAGATGCGAAGGGTGAATATTTTGAGGACATTTTTAAAGAACTGGTTGATTCAAATTTAATAAACGTTACCTCTAGAACTAAGGATAGTACACGTATTGAGATTACCTATCAAGGAAAGGAATTACTGGATTTAGGAGGTTTTACAAAGCAATATGAACTAGAGGTTGAAAAAATAAAGGAGGGCATTCAAAAGAAAAGGGAGGACAACAAATTGCAGGAACTACAAAAAGAGAATTTGCAATTAATCAATAGGCTTAACAAACAAAAACTAAAGACCCATTGGATTCCGATTATCATTTCCCTTTTTGGACTGGTCATTGCTCTAGCGTCATATTTTAAGCCCTCTAAGGAGATTTCAAAACCTATTGACAATAGTAGGTTTAACAATATAGAAATGAAAATGGAGCAGCTAGAAAATGGTCTAAAGAAGGATTTAGATAGTATACAAAACGAACTGTATGAAGCACAAATGCTCATTGATAGCCATGAATCCTAGATGTATCTTTTTTCCTTGACCAGTTTCCACCCTTCTTTTGGTATCTGCTCAAATTCATCCACTTTCATAAGTTTCAAGATATAACCCGATGGGTAACGGTGGCAAAGAAAGATGCAATGTTCATTTGATTCCAAATAGAAACCCGACATTGACATTGGCTTTTGCTCAGTAATCTTCATGTTCTCCAAAGCACGTTCATAGCGGTACGCACCTATTTCCTTCATTAATACCCTAATAGCTTTCCTGTCGTTGTTTCTGAACACTTTGGACATAATCCAAAATTATGGAATATATCCTTCTGCATCAAAATTACTTTTTAACATCGTCCATAAATGGGTCATTCTTCTGCCCAAGTGGCATTAGGACGTGATACCACACACAATTGAAGCCATAACGCAGCAACCTGAACCAACGTGGCAAGCTTTTGTTTCTTGTCTTTTTTAGTTTAAGCATATCTGCTTATAATCAATATTTGTTACTTTTAAAATGCGGTCATAGGCACGGGCTGAAAGGTTTAACCGTTGCATCGCATTTTTGAGCAACATCTTTGATGCATCATCCATCACACAAAACTCCCGTATTTGCTTTGACTCCATTTGTGCGTTGTAATGTATCTTTTCAGATTTTTCAAAACGTTTGGTTTGTATGTAACGTGCTGCCACTACCCTTTCGCGTATTGCAAGGCTAGTCTCCCCCTTTCGTTCGTCTGATAATTTTTCAAAAGGTACGGGTGTTACTTCAATATGGATGTCAATCCTGTCCAATAAAGGGCCAGAAATCTTGCTCAGGTAACGCTGCATTTCTGCGGGTGATGACGTTACGGGTGCATCGGGATCATTAAAATATCCTCCTGGGCTTGGGTTCATACTCGCGACCAGCATAAAACTGCTGGGATAGGTGACCGTAAACCTTGCCCTTGATATGGTGACCTCCCTATCTTCAAGGGGTTGGCGCATCACTTCAAGTACACTTCGCTTGAATTCTGGCAGCTCGTCCAAAAAGAGTACACCATTATGCGAAAGTGAGATTTCACCAGGCTGCGGATAAGCACCACCACCGACCAAGGCCACATCTGAAATGGTATGATGGGGGCTTCGAAACGGACGTCGTGTCATCAGACCCGTATTTTGTACCTTACCGACCACACTATGTATTTTGGTGGTCTCCAAGGCTTCGTGTAGGGTCATGGGTGGCAAAATGGAAGGTAACCGTTTGGCCAACATCGTTTTTCCTGCCCCTGGCGGTCCGATCAAGATAATGTTGTGCCCCCCTGCTGCTGCTATTTCCATACAGCGTTTGATTCCTTCCTGCCCCTTCACATCAGAAAAATCGAAATCGGGTAAATCCAGGTTTTTATAGAATTCTGCCCTAGTATCTAAAATGACCTGCTCTAAATCACTGTGTGAATCGAAATGGTCGATGACCTCCTTAATATTGGTAACCCCATATACTTTCAGGTCTTTGACAATGGCCGCCTCTTTGGCATTCTCTTTTGGGAGAATAAATCCCTCAAAACCTTCTTTCTGTGCCTGAATGGCAATAGGAAGTGCCCCTTTGATGGGTTGCACACTGCCATCTAATGACAATTCACCCATAATCAGATATTTTTCGATATTCTCTGAACGAATTTGGTCTGATGAGGCCAAAATGCCCAATGCCAGTGTTAGGTCATAGGCCGAGCCTTCTTTTCGAAGGTCGGCGGGTGCCATGTTGATGGTAATCTTCTTTCCAGGTATTTTATATCCATTGTTCTGAAGTGCCGCCGCGATACGGTAATTGCTTTCCTTTATGGCATTGTCGGGCAAACCGACCAAATGATAACCAATACCTCTATTGATGTTGACCTCAACCGTAATCGTAGTTGCTTCAACCCCAAAAACGGCACTCCCGTAAACTTTTGTGAGCATGTCGGCTGTTTGGCCCTAAAAATATATCATTTTACAGTTTGTAAGAAAATTAATATGTGACAAAAACTTTCTTACAAAGCAGTGGAATTTCAAAAACTATGGAACCACTACTTACTTTAGAGGTATAAAAATGAGGAGTGATTTCGACACTTCCTGGATTTCTTTTTTGTCCATCATCATTTTTCGAAACTTGCCCTTGGCGTATAATTCGGCTTGATCTTTATAATGTGGACTCAATGGATTGCCTGATTGGCCTGTCGGAAGAATGCTGATGCTGTTCGTAACATCTGAAAAATCAATGATCCTTCTTGTCGATGGCCCTGAACCGACACGAAAATACCCCCCATCATTATATGAAAAACCTAAATTATTGATTACCTCACGACTACCAGGTACAGGAAATGGCCCCACGTTAAAATAACTGCGCAATGCCGCTACTTGGCCAATTGGGTGATGGTGTTCCAATGTATGTACCCTTTCCCATTTCCATTGGGTCACATCTGGGCCAACATCTCGTTCCAAAGACATCCAAGCATTATAAAAAACACTTTTTTCAATCTCCGCATGTTCTCCAAGTTAAGTTGTTGCCTAAAAGTAATCCATTTACCAAAAATGGAGCTACTGAAAGTGAAACCACTATTCTAGGTTCATGGATACATCGTATTGCTCTAGACCAGATCTCAGCCATGCCCCATAGGTCGCTGCATCGACATACTGAACGGCAGCATTCAGTACTTCCAAGTCTGGGGAAAGCAATACATAATAGGGTTGGGAAGCTACATTAAAATTTATGGCCTGAAACGTACCCCACTTCTCCCCTATGGTCTCAATGGCCTTGATACGGCCCGAATCATATTGAAAATTGAACTGTTCATTTTTCGGAAGTGATTTTCGATCGTCGACGTAAAGTGATATCAATACATAGTTGTCACGTAATAAAGGAAAGACCTGGGCATCGCTCCAAACGTTCTCTTCCATTTTACGGCAATTGACACAGGCCCAACCGGTAAAGTCCAACAGGATGGGCTTACGTTCAGCCCTTGCGAAAGCCACTCCTTCATCAAAATCCTTAAAACAGTCAAGTCCGAGTGGGCAATCGGTCCTTTGCGCGACCACACTGTAAAAATCAGGAGGGGGAAAACCACTCAATAATTTCAAACTGACCATATTCGAGAGTCCCAAAACCAAATAGAGGACAAAAAGTGCACTCATGGTACCCACTGCTTTTCTTCCAATTGATAATCGCTGTTTGGGCCCATCATGCGGAAAACGGAAAACCCCTAACAAGTACAGTGCCAGCAATACAAAAAGTATAATCCAGATACCCAAGAACAGTTCCCGCTTGAAAATACCCCAATTGCCTACCAAATCTGCATTTGATAAGAACTTGAACGCCAGGGCCAATTCCAAAAATCCGAGCACAACTTTTACCGTGGTCATCCAACCCCCCGATTTGGGCAATGAGTTCAACCAGGTTGGAAACAAGGCAAATAAGGCAAAGGGCAGTGCCAAGGCCAAGCCAAAACCAGTCATACCCGCACTCAGGTTGATCGCTACATTACCATCTGCCAAGGTAGTACTCCCCAAGAGCCCCCCCAAGATAGGGCCGGTACATGAAAAGGAGACAATCGCAAGGGTCAAGGCCATAAAGAAAATGCCCAATCCCCCACCAAACTTTGCAGATGCCGTATCCATTCTGTTGGCCCATGAACTTGGTAAGGTCAATTCGTAATAGCCAAAAAACGAAAAAGCAAAAAACACAAAAACCAAAAAGAAAAGTATGTTGAGCCAGACATTGGTGGCTATGGTATTCAGAATTTGCGAATCTACCGAATCAAATACATGAAAGGGAAGACTCAACAGAAAATAGATCAGTACGATAAAAAAACCATATAGCAGCGCATTGGCAATTCCCCTTGACTTTTTGGTGGACTGCTTGGTGAAAAACGAGACGGTCAATGGAATGAGCGGAAAAACGCAAGGTGTCAGCAGTGCAATCAACCCACCTAAAAAACCGAGACCAAAAATCATCCATAAGCCTGATTTTTTATTCGTCGTACTGCCCCAATCCTGTGCTAACAGTTGCCGGTTCTTCAAGTTCAAGTCTAAGGCGGAGGTCAGTGCCGCATCATGTTCATCAAGTGTTGTGGTGGCAGCGGTGAACCCATTTCCAGTCAATGAAATATGGAATACCTCTTCTTTGAGTATACAGACTTCTTTGCATATTTGATAATAGAGCATTACGGAAATCTGATTGACCCCGGGTCTCAGCAATTTTATCTTTTGTGTAAAAAGTGCTTCGTTTTTAAAAAAGGTTTCTTCAACTCCAAAAACCTCGACATATTTCTTATAGGTCTTACCTTCGATGGTCTTTCCCACCAATTCATAATCCGTCCCAGCTCGTTTGAACTCGAACGCACTGGGCATCGATCCCCCTTCGGCAGTGTAAAGCGAATATATAAACCAATCTTTCAAAATAGCTCCCTTGAACGTAAGCTCATATTCGGTTTCAGAAATCTTGCTTACTTCGTAATCCCATGTGGCAAGGGCCTTTTCAGATTGTGCAAAAGCACCCATATGGCCAAAGGCAAAAAAACAGAACAGGGCTAGAATATGCTTCATTGTACAGTCATCTTTATAATGTTTTGTGTTGCCTTGGTCACCTTAAAACGGTCATCTGCCCTTTTACCGATTACCCAGACAATAGCGGCATCTGAACACAGTACCCATTGGCGCTCTTTGGAAAAGACATCCATTTTTTCATCTTTGAAAAACTTGGAAACCTTTTTTTTACCGACCATTCCCAATGGATAAAAATAGTCGCCTTTTTGCCATTTTCTTATCATTAACGGATAGTTTAACTTTTCCTTATCAACATACAGTGTGTTTGCTGATGCAACTCCCATTTTTTCCACTTCGGTAATCTTTAGGCGCATAGGATGAAGCAACTCTCGCTGGAAATGGTGTATTTCAAATGCTGAAACAGTACCTTGAATACGACTGGCCAACAACAAATGGTCACGGTTCTTCAGCAAACGATGGGTTCTGGAATGGACTTCCTTACCACTCATGCCGGTCATAAGATGGACTATGTCTTGCCATTGCGTAAAACCAAAATCATGGAACAACAAATACAGATAAGCTTTCGAGGGCTCCAAAGCCCTTAACTGCTCGATATCGATCTTTATGGTATCTCCTTGGTTTACAAATAGTTTTTGCCTTAAAGTCTTCGCATAGTCTTTCTGCAATACTGACGCTTCATGCAAAAAATCCCGTGTCAAAAGAAAATTTGCCATAAAATTGGGATGCAGTAGCTTCATGCGTGGAATGATTTCATGCCGAATCCTGTTGCGCAGGTATTTGTTTTCTATATTGCTACTGTCTTCCCGCCATGCAATGTCATGATATGTTGCATATGCCAAAATCCATTCTCTGGAAAAAGGCAATAAGGGTCTCACCACATTTTGATTTAGGGCGGGTATCCCTGAAAGTCCCTCAATTCCCGTACCCCTTGAAAGGTTGATAACAAACGTTTCCAAATCATCGTCTGCATGATGGGCAGTCAACACATAACCATAGTCCTTATTGTCTATAAGCTGTTGAAACCATGTGTAACGAAGCTTACGGGCACGCATCTGAATTGAACCTTTATCGGCTGTAGTATCAAAAGACTTGACGTGGCAGGTTCGACCCAGTTTTTGGGCCAATTGTTCCACAAAGTACTGATCTGCATCGCTTTCTTCACCGCGTAGATTGAAATTACAGTGTGCCAGGTCAAATGGCAATCCTAACTGATGGCAGAGGTGTACCAAAACCACGCTGTCTACACCACCGCTACAGGCGATGATAAAGGTATGGTCTTCCATAAAAGGAAAATCAGTCTTGATATGTCTTTCAAATTCTTCGAGCATAGGTAAAAGTAATCATATTATGGGGTCAACCTTCTTCGAGAACGCTACGCATGGCCTTTGCCTTGAGCAAACATTCTTCATACTCGCTTTCTGGAATCGATTTCGCGGTAATGGCACTGCCAACGGAATAGGAAATATATTTTTTTGTCGCATTGTACAGAATACTTCGAATAACCACATTAAAATCAAAATTACCCTTGGGGTCAAAATATCCCACTGCCCCGCTGTACAGTCCCCGCTTGGTTACCTCCAATTCTTCGATAATCTTCATGGCCGCAATTTTTGGGGCACCTGTCATACTTCCCATTGGAAAGGTTTCCGCTATGATGTCCATCGGATGTTGATCAGGGTCAACCTTAGCAGTGATCGTCGATATCATTTGGTGTACTTGCTTAAAAGAATACACTTTACAGAGCTCTTCAACAATCACACTGCCCTTCAGAGCACTTCTAGAAAGGTCATTGCGCACCAAATCGGCAATCATAATATTTTCTGCACGCTCCTTGCCATCAATTTGCAACTGCATTTTGAATACGTTGTCTTGATGGGGGTCATCAGACCTTGGGGCAGTACCTTTTATGGGTTGTGAAACAATGGTGTCACCTTTTTTTTGTAAATACCTTTCAGGGGAAGCCGAAAGTAAAAATTTATCATCGAATCGAAAGAATACGGCAAATGGGGGTTCTGATATGGAATTCAACCGAAGATAGGTCGATAGCGGGTCTATGGACGTATCAACGGCATAGCATTCTTGACAAAAATTGGCTTCATAGATGTTACCCCTTTGAATGTAATGCTGCAACTGGGCTATTCGGTCAAAGTACTCATCTTTGTGAATACGAAGCTTGATTTTCACATGATCGATCTGTTGACGGTGATCTGTTATGCGTACATCGTAGCCGACAATCGTCTCAAAATCACTTTCAATGGCATCAGCAACCGAATCCATGTACATAAAGGTCACCATATGGGCCTTAAAACCAATCACTTTTCGTGGCTGAAAAAAATACAATTCTGGAAAACCCAACCCATCATGATTAGTGGATTCCAGTTTTTCTAGAGCGTTCTTGAAATCATAAGAAAAATAACCAAACAACCAATCTTGCGTTTCGTCGTAAAAATCTTTTGCTTCATCGATGTTTTTACAGGTTTTTACAGACAAACTGGTTTGACTGTCTACTGCTAGGATTCCCTCAAAAACACCATGACGGTCGTTATGAAAATTACTGTCTAACCAAGCGACCTGTTCAAATTGTTGTGCCCATAGCAATATGGCATCTTTAAACCTAGGTATCGATTCAATATGAAAAGAACGCGTTACTCGCAATCAAATATATATTACAACGTATCTAAAAAGGTGTTCAGTGCCTGAAGGTGCTTGGTGGCCAATGCTTTATCCTTTATCCCGTCGTCCATATCAAAATTTTCAAGAAAGGAAGGCAACGAAAAAGTGGTCACAATTTCTGCGCCAAATCGCGGCAACATTAATTTCACAACCTCTAAGGCTCCCATTCCTCCCCTTTTTCCGGGCGAAGTTGCCAACAATAATATTTTTTTATCCATTAAAAACTTTCGTTCTAAACGCGATAGCCAATCTACCATATTTTTAAAATAGGCAGATGGGTAACCGTTGTGCTCGCTTATAGAAATGATGAGTCCAGTTGCTTTTTGAATATCGTTCTTGAATTCGACCAAAGCATTTGAATATCCTTTTTCCTTTTCCAAATCGGCACTGTACATTGGGAAGGGATAGTTGGCCATATTGAATTGTTGTACCTGATGTTCCTTGATAAGACCCGTAGTGTACATCACCAATTTAAAGTTGATGGAAGTTGAAGAATTGCTACCTGCAAATGCTAAAATTTGAGCCATTTGAAAAAAATATTGCTGATTTCGCTAAAATAGCCCAAAAGCGGATGACCTGCGAGTATTTTATCTAATTTTGCGTCACAAAACGTCTAAAGCGACTGTTAACGAAGTATATAGAATACCATAGGTCATCAGCAATGAACCCAAAAACAACACGACTGTTTTTTATCGATGCCATACGTGCCTGGGCCATCTTAATGATGCTCCAAGGCCATTTCATCGACGGGCTGTTAGATCCTTTCTTCAGAAATACTGGTAACACGGTCTATACCATTTGGCTTTATTTTAGGGGAATCACCGCCCCTGTATTCTTTACCGTTTCAGGCTTTATATTTACTTATCTGTTGATTCGAGTGCCTCAAAAAGGGTTTCAGAACCCCAGGATAAAAAAAGGGGTGCGCAGGGGGCTACAACTGCTGTTGATTGGCTACCTGTTGCGGATGAATCTTTTTGGGCTGCTCAAGGGTGAAATCTACAGTGGCTTTTATCTGGTAGACGTACTGCACTGCATAGGGTTGTCAATTCTGGTCATCATAGGAGTTTACCTGTTTGCTGCTGAAAAAAGAAAATATGTGTTCCCCCTTATTCTGGCTAGCATCACCTTGTTGCTCTTTTTGTTTGAGCCCATCTATAAACAATGGTCCTTTGGCTTCTTACCAACTGCCCTGGCCAATTATTTTACCAAGGCAAATGGGTCGGTGTTTACCATTATACCCTGGTTGGGCTACACTGCCTTAGGTGGTTTTCTTTCTATTTTATTCACTCGGTTCAAGAACTACAAATACCTTTACCCCGTTGCTATCAGCATCATGTTGATGGCAGGTTTTACACTTATTTACTACTCGTCTCTAGGGTTTTTCAACTTGCACCGAATAACTGGAATTGAGCTGTTTTCCTTGATCGAACAGAACAATTACTTGTTCATACGGTTAGGGGATGTCTTTGTGGTATTTGCCATTTTTATGGTTTTCAGAAAATTCTTGACCCATAGTACTGTCTTGAAGATTGGGCAAAATACACTTTCCATTTATGTCATCCATTTCATTATCTTATATGGAAGTTTTACCGGTTTAGGTCTCTACAAGTTTTTTCACCATTCGTTACCACCAGTAACCGCTATTATTGGAGCACTTCTATTTATGTTCAGCTGTACCTTTTTTGCACTTCAGTATGGCAAATATGAAGCTGATATCAAACTGACCATCAATACTAGTGTATTGTACCTGCAAAGACAGGGGCTTTTGCTTCAGAAAATAACAACTCCATATGTGAAGAGCTTCATGATAAAGGCCAGGCTTTTTCTCAACCGTATTTTTGCTACGGTCAAAATTAAGTAACGCTAAGGGCGATAGCATCTTTCAATACATATACTTACCGATTTGGCAATAAGATACCTCTTGACTCAAGTGATAGGCAACCAACCTATTTAACAAAAAGCTTCAGACAACCATAGACAAAGAAATTGCGTCTAAAAAATGTAAAAGCGAATTTAAATGAGTATAAGAGTACATTTTAAGCAATCACGTGTCTTTTGTGCTGTAGGTATTGCCCTTTTATTTTTTATGGCATTGTTTCATGGTAGTGGCCTTTTCTTTGTGAACGACGTCATCATGAAATCCAATACCGAAGGCTTTCTTAAAGCCATTTTTCCGGTTTTGTTCATCCATCCCTCCATTCATTTGATAGGGCTTTCGATTTTCGGAATCTTGGCAATTCACCTTAGGGAAAAGGCCCAAACCATTTTGATCGCAATTGCAATATTGGTCGTTGCAGATGCCCTGGCCGCATTCTATTTAGGGGCCTTCGCCCCAGGAATACTTCTTACTATAGCTGCAATTTGTTTTCTTATTCCGGGTTTGGGACCCAAAAAATTATGATAATTGGATGATGATCATAAAATCATGTACTGCAATAGTGCCCTTTAGCAACCAAAATCCATCAAACATGCAGTGCCCGATCTGCGGTTGCCGCCAATGCTGCTTCCTTGACTGCTTCGGCATAGGTTGGGTGTGCATGACTCATGCGTGCCATATCTTCTGCTGAAGCACGAAATTCCATGGCGGTAACGGCTTCTGTGATCAAATCGGCACAACGGGCACCAATCATATGTACGCCCAAAACTTCATCAGTGTCTTTATCGGCAAGAATCTTGACAAACCCATCGATATCCATACTGGCACGGGCGCGACCAAGGGCCCTCATCGGAAACTGGCCCACTTTATAGGCAACACCCTCAGCTTTGAGCGCTTCTTCCGTTTTGCCCACAGCGGCCACCTCTGGCCAGGTGTAGACCACACCAGGAATCAAATTGTAGTCGATATGTGGTTTCTGACCCGCCAAAATTTCAGCGACCATAGTTCCCTCTTCTTCTGCTTTATGGGCCAGCATAGCGCCACGGACCACATCGCCAATGGCATAAATATTGGGTATGTTGGTCTGTAAGTGCGCGTTGACCACAACCCGACCTTTATTATCCAATTCTACTCCCGCAGCTTTGGCATTCAATCCATCGGTATAAGGTCTTCGACCTACAGAAACCAAGCAGTAATCTGCAGTAAACGTCACTTCTTCCCCTTTTTTATCATCTGCTTTTACAATGACCTCGTCACCTTTTCTCGCTACGGATTTCACCTTGTGCGAAAGATGGAACTTCACTTTCTGTTTCTTCATCACCTTGGCCAGTTCTTTTGACAGTGCCCCATCCATACCAGGGATAATACGATCCATATATTCCACTACGGACACTTCGGCACCCAATCTTTTATAGACCTGCCCCAATTCGAGCCCGATTACCCCTCCCCCAATAATGATAAGATGTTTCGGTATTTCTTTCAGTTTCAACGCTTCGGTGGAGGTGATGATCCGCTCTTTGTCAATTTGGATAAAAGGCAGGGTCGACGGCTTAGAACCTGTAGCAATAATGGTATGCTTTGCCGTTATGGTCTCCAAGGTGCCATCCGGTTTCTTGATATCGATATGGGTAGCATCCTTAAAACTGCCCATACCTTCAAAAACCTCAATATTATTTTTGTCCATCAAAAACTGGACTCCCTTGGTAGTTTGGTCAACCACGGCCTGTTTTCGAGCGATCATCTGCCTCAAATTGACCTTGACCCCATCAAGAATTTCAATGCCATGGTCCTTAAAATGTTTAATGGCATCTTCATAATGGTGCGAGGAATCCAATAAGGCCTTTGAAGGAATGCAACCTACATTCAAGCAGGTACCACCAAGCGTCGGATATTTTTCAATGATTGCAGTTTTCATACCCAATTGGGCACAACGGATGGCTGCCACATAGCCTCCAGGTCCAGAGCCGATTACGGCTACATCATATTGACTCATACTAATGAATTGTAAGGATTTTTAAACGGAAAATCCGTAAAAATGGATGTAAAAATACGAATGTTTTTTTGTTAAACCCTGCAAATTTACACTGGTGCCAAAGGAAATTTTATTGCACCATAACTGCCTAGCCATAGGCCCGCAATTGAAGAAAGGTGAAGGCCTGTCTCAAACCAGAAAGAACCATTCCAAAATCCACAAAAAGTCATAAAGAACAACTTGCCAGCCACAAAAGACGAAATCAGCACATGCGGCCAAAAATTGTCTTTGACCACTATCAACGAGGCGAGGAATCCCGATATGGTGGCTGCGACAAAGGTGGCGAGCCCTGAAAATACCAAATCAAGGTTGGAAGATGTACAAAAGCCCACGCCTTCTAACAATACATCTTGGGCCAGGGTCGTGTACAGCATAAGACTGAGTGCTCCCACAACCGTGGATATCACGGTGAGGAACAGTCGTGTTTGTGCGGTCATGAAAAGGTTGCTTTTGATTGATGCTATGCAAATTATACATATGAATCTGTCAACCCCTTTACTTTAACAACGATTTAGGTTAAACTTTACTAAATAGGCAAGGCCGTGGTGTATTTTACTTCATTGATGACAAACGAACTTTGGGTATTGCCTATGTTATGGATAGCCGTCAACTTAGCTACCATAAACTCACGATAGGCCTTCATGTTCTTGACATTGATCTTAAGGATGTAATCATAGTCCCCACTGATATGAAAACATTCTGACACCTCGTCAAGCCGTAGTACATCACGTTCAAATCGCAGTACATTTTCTTTCGTGTGCTGTATCAATCGAACATGGCAGAGCACCGTATAATCGCGATCGACCATTTGTTTATCGACCAGTGCCACATAGCTCGAAATGACCCCAGATCGCTCTAAGCGACGAAGACGTTCATATACCGCAGTAGTGGAAAGTTGCAGGTCATTGGCATAAGCTTTGGTGGTTTTTTTGCAATCTTCCTGTAACAATTGCAGCAGTCTTTTATCGAGACGGTCCAGTTTCATGGTGATATTTTTTCTTTGGTTACTACCATTTTTTAAAAACAAAG
>JBCDBD010000051.1:0-17449 GCA_039184335.1 Bacteroidota bacterium
ATCATCGATGATACCCTCATCGAGAATACCGAGGATTTCCAGGTGTTGCTCACCGATATCTCGACCAGTTTGGTGTCCATCCTGGCCAACGATACCGCGACCGTCAACATCATCGATAACGATAACGACCCATCGTTGGGTGTCCAGTTCGACCTGGCCAGTATCGATGTCAACGAGGATGCGGGTACCGTTTCTTTGGACGTCAGCTTGAACGCCACCGTTCAAGACGAGTTCACCGTCGAGTTCCATACGACCGACGGAACGGCCGTCGCGCCCGGTGACTATACCGCCGTGCCCGAAGACACCCAGACCCTTACCTTCGGTGGGGCCAATCCGAACACACAGACCATCACCATCCCGATCATCGATGATACCCTCATCGAGAATACCGAGGATTTCCAGGTGTTGCTCACCGATATCTCGACCAGTTTGGTGTCCATCCTGGCCAACGATACCGCGACCGTCAACATCATCGATAATGATGGTAATGAAGGATGGCCGGAAGACATCACTTTGGAAGCCTGTGACACGCTACCGGATCCTTTTGATATCACCTCGACAAGTTCATGTGCCATCAACGTGGATTTCACCGAAGATATCGTTGGGCAAGACGACGGATGTGCTTTGGATTATGTCTTGACAAGAACTTGGACGATAACCGATTGTGTCGGAAACGTACGGGTCCACACCCAGGTCATTACCGTGGTGGATACCATCGCCCCGACTTTTGTCGAAGCCTTGCCCACCGATGCCGTAGTTTCTTGTGATGCCGTACCCGTGGCCGATGTTTTAACGGCAACGGATAGCTGTGATCCCAATATCACGGTCGTTTTTGACGAGCAGATCAGTAACGAAAGTGCCTGTGGTACGGAATATACGATAACGCGGACTTGGACAGCGGCCGACTGTGCCGGTAACACCATTGAACACGTTCAGGTAATCACCGTACAAGACACCACAGCTCCTGTATTTGTCGAAACGCTACCTGAAGATATGATCGTAGCCTGTAATGAAGTACCTGAGGCTGCGGTATTGACCGCAACCGATAATTGCGATCCCAATGTTGACGTCGTTTTTGAAGAAACAATCACCAACGATGCCAACTGTGCGGATGGGTACACGGTAACTAGGGTATGGACGGTAACCGACTGTGCTGGCAACACCAATTCACATACCCAGGTCATCACCATAGAGCCAACCGGTCCGATTATGGCCGGACCCTATGATGAGGAAATCACGATGATATGTGGAGACATGATTCCTGAAATACCAGATTTAACGTTTATGGGAGGTTGCGGAGGATTTACCGTTGAATTTATAGAAGATATTGTATCGTTAAGTGATACTGATGATTATATGATCGTTAGAACCTGGACAGTTACAGATTCATGCTTGAATACGGCCACATTTGAACAGTTGATATTTGTGATGCAACCGCAATTGGAAGAAATAATCTTGGAAATTTGTGTTGAGGATGACCCCATTGACCTGCTTTCACATTTGCCTGAATCTTTCGATACCAATGGTACTTTTGAAGTAGTGCAAGGTTCCGTATTACTTGACGGCAGTATCTTCAACCCTGCTAATCTAGCAGTTGGGGAATACCTGATTGCTTACAGTTCCACTGAGGGTACCTGTAAATACTATGCTGATTTCACCATCACCGTTGACAGTGACTGTGTGCCATGCGGAAGAAATGAGATCATTGTTTCGAAAGCAATCACCGCAAATGGTGACGGTATCAACGACATGTTTGAAATTACTGGAGTGGAATACTGTAATTATACGTTTGACCTTATGGTATTTAACAGATGGGGTGATAAGGTATTTGAAACTGCTGACTATCAAAACAATTGGGGAGGATATGCCCCTGACAATGCCTTCGGCAGTTCGGGAATGTTACCTTCAGGAACTTACTACTACATTATCAATATCAATGGAGCGAATTTAGAACCTATCAACGGTTATATCTATTTAGGATCCAATTAGTACTTGAAAAGGGATGTTTCACCGCATCCCTTTTCACGCTATGTCATTTAATACCAATTTGTTGACATTTTATCGAAACATAATAAAAAACATACATCCATTAAATAAAACACCTTATCGAAATATCAATCCCATATCGACTTAAAGATGAAATTCAACGTCAATATTATGGCACAAAACCATGTTTTTGTTGCTTTGGACAAGAATTAAGACCCCAATCAAATTGCATGTAATAACCAAAATCTGAACCTCTTTTACCATGAAAAACCGCTATTTTTCCTTTCTCTTGGTGTTGATCTTGAGCACTGTTTATAACAGAGCGCAACAATTGCCGCAGTTTACACAATACATGTTCAATACAATTTCGGTCAATCCGGCCTATGCTGGTAGCCGTGAGGCCATAAACCTGACCGCCCTTCATAGAAATCAATGGGCAGGATTGGATGGAAATCCGACCACCAGCACTTTCTCCTTTCACTCACCATTACAAAATGAGCGAATAGGCCTAGGATTGTCGTATATAGCCGACCAATTGGGCTACGAACAAACAAATTACGTATATGGTGATTTTTCGTATACCGTGCCCGTTTCAGAAAGCACCAAACTTTCTTTCGGCCTTAAGGCAGGATTTACCAATTACCAACTTGAAAACCCAGATTTGAACGACCCTTTCTTCAGTGCCAATTTTAATAGTTGGAAACCCAACTTTGGTGCTGGCCTATACTTAAGTTCAAATCGATGGTATGTTGGCATATCATCCCCGAGAATATTGAATACCGATCTCAATGAAGGAGAATTCGAAGCCCTTGAAAGAAACAGTTACTATGCCATTGGCGGTCTGGTATTTGATATCTCTGCCGATATAAAGTTTCGACCTGCTGTCATCAGCAAATTTACCAATGGGGCACCTGCTTCCTACGATATTACATCAAGTTTTCTGATGTACGAAAAATTTTGGTTCGGTGCCTCTTATAGATTTAATGACGCATCAAATTTTGGAGCCTTCATGGATTACCAAGTAGCCCATAATGTAAGATTGGGGTATGCATATGATCTACCAACATCGACCATAAGGCCCTATTCAGGGGGAACCCATGAGGTCATCTTGATATTTGAGCCAAGGTTTTCAAAACGAACCAAACTGTACAAATCACCAAGGTATTTTTAAGCAACAACACCATGAAGAAAAATTACTCCATATGTGTTCTTTTCATAATGCTCACTGGCTGTCTGACCACAATGGCACAGTCGAGTCTCAAAAAAGAGGCTGATCTTCTTTTTTATAAATTCGCTTATGCGAAGGCAATTCCGCTATATGAGAAACTTGCTATTTCTGGCAAAACAACCGGTAACCACGCATGGCAACGTTTGGCAGAATCACATTTGATGCTTCGAGATTTTGGGGGAGCAATTCCCTATTTTGAAAAGTTTATTGAAGATGAAGGTACCGAACCAGATTACTATTTCAAGTACGGTATGGCCTTAAAAAGTCTGGGAAAGGAAAAAGAGGCCCTAAAGTGGTTCAAACGGTACAAAAAACTGACTAAAAACGATGCCAAGGTCAAGAAATACCTTAAAGAAGGCAATCTAACCTCTGTGGTATTCAACAGTCGTGACAGTTATGAGATAGAAGAAGTTTCTTTTAACACCCCATATGGAGAATTTGGGACCTTTGTACATGATGGCATGCTTTACTTCAGTTCAAGTAGAATAGACAAAAAATCAGAGAATATTTATGACTGGAACAATGAAGCTTGGTTGGACATCTATTATGTAGATGAGGGCAACCAACTTTCTGTACCCAAAAAATTTGAAGGGGAAATCAACTCAAAGTACCATGAGAGCTCTTTGGTTTTCTCTACCAACCATAAAAACGATACTGTCATTTATTTTACGAGAAACAATTACTTCGGCAACAAAGAAGGGTTCTATACAAAAAAGGAAGACCTAAAAATTGAGAGTCTTAACAATCTCAAAATCTATAAGGCCGAAAAAATCAATGATAAATGGCAGGTGACCCGTAACCTAAAGATGAACGCAGACCACTATTCATCGGGCCATCCTAGTGTGAACAAAGCAAGAACCTATCTTTACTTTACCTCTGATATGCCTGGTGGACATGGCGGCACTGACATTTACTATGCAAAAATACATCCCAGGGGGGGGATTGGAAAACCCATCAATGCAGGTCCGGTGATAAACACAGCAGGCAATGAAATGTTTCCATATGTGAATGATGAAGGACAGTTGTTCTTCTCGTCGGACGGACATGTCGGTTTTGGACAACTTGACGTATTTGCCACGGTGAAAGACACTACAGGAGCGTTCACCGATGTCATCAATTTGGGCAAACCCCTTAACAGTGAAAAGGATGATTTCGGTTACTATGCACTCGACAATGGTATTGATGGTTATGTAAGCTCTAATCGCGAAGGGGGTACTGGAGGTGATGACATCTATAAATTTAAGTTCATCCCTTCATTAATGGTATCAGGTACAGTCACAGATGCAATCAATGGGCAAGTGCTGGATAGTGTAAACATATCGCTTTTCAACCAGCAAAATGGAGAATTGGTTGCCCAAACCACTACTGACCAAAATGGCGCCTATCAACTGTTCATTGATAGAAAGCGAAACTATATGATAGAAGCTGTCAGAAAAACGCATCCCCATAAAAACACATTTTTCGAGACCCATAGTGTTCTACGATCTACCAAAAAAATTATCCAAAATATTGAACTCGAACCTGTCTTGGATGTCAAATTGCTTGCCAACCTTAACAAAATCTATTTCGATTTCAATAAAAGTGATATTCGACCAGATGCTGCAAAAGAATTGGATAAGGTTGTAAAACTGATGACAAAGACATATCCAGACATGATCATCAAGCTAGAGGCACATACAGATCCCGTGGGCAGCCATAGCTATAATGATCAATTATCGGAGCGAAGGGCGAAATCTACCTATGAATATTTGATTGCCCATGGAGTGCCCAAGCACCATATCATCTCGTATAAGGGCTTCGGAAAAAGGAAACCCATCAACGGGTGCACCGGTAAACACGATTGTACCCCTGAAGAGCTCGAATTAAACCGAAGAACGGAGTTTCCAGTAATCCAAATTAAAGGATCGAAAGTTGAATTGGCAAAATGATGGGCATTCCCTTGCTTTTAATTTTAATCAACAGTACCAATCAAATATGAAAAGCAATTATCTTTGAGAAAAAGATATTCCCATGAAATACCATATCCTTGGTTCTTTTTTTATTATGTTGCTTATTGGCTGTAAACCCAAAAATGAAGAAAATGCAAATGCTTCCGAATCAATAAAAGCACAGACCATTCTCGAAAAAGTAGCGAATGCCCATGGGTTTGATCATTGGAAGAAAGTAAAAAGCATAAAATTCACGTTCAACGTAAATCGGGATTCTTCCCATTTCGAACGTACCTGGATTTGGAAACCTGAACAAAACCATATCACCGCCGTCTCTCAAGATGGGGATACGCTCAGATATTCTAGAAACCAGATGGACAGCGTCGCATTCAAGGCCAATGCAGGCTTTATCAACGACCGGTATTGGTTATTGGCCCCATTTAATCTGATTTGGGATGCTAATAACTTTACTTATGAGCATGTTGCTGGACAACAGGCCCCTATCAGCAAGAGCCTAATGCAAAAACTGACCATTGTGTATGGAAGTGAAGGTGGGTACACGCCTGGGGATGCCTACGACTTCTATTTTGAAGATGATTTTTTGATCCAAGAATGGGTATTTAGAAAAAGTAACCAATCAGAACCCTCAACAATTACTACATGGGAAGATTACAATGATTACTCAGGGCTAAAACTGGCCAGTATGCACCACAAAGATGATGATAGCTTCACTTTATCATTGTCTGGTATTGAGGTAGTGAGTGAATAATTCATGTACGGCGTTTGCCAAGAACGGAAGTCGCTACCAAAATGAGGATTGCACATCCCAATAGGGTAATAAAACTCAGTCGTAAAGAGGCACTTTCTGCTAAAAAACCCAAAATTACGGGTCCAATCAAGAAACCTGAATATCCTGAGCCTGCAATAAAGGCAACACCTTGTGATGATTCAACGCCTTTCACATTGCCTCCAATTCTGAAAAGTTCAGGTACCATGACCGAAAAGCCCAACCCGTTCAAGGCAAAACCTGCAATGGCCAAAAATGTATGGCCTGATAGTACCAATACGTAGCCCAAAATAGCAACCATTGCCCCCAATGCCACAATCTTGACCGATCCAATTCTTTTACTGATACCATCACCTAAAAAGCGCCCTAGTGTCATTGCAGTCGAAAAAGCGAGGAAACCACTACCAATAAGTGCTTCAGGAGCTAACGTAACTTCTTTTAGAAAAAGTCCGCTCCAATCAATAATCGCACCCTCACTGCCCATGCTCACAAAAGAAATGATTCCCAAAATGAATAAGGGCTTGAACAATTTTAGGCTAAAAGGTTCTTTTGATACCGGGGCTGCATTAACCCCAATATAGCTCTTGTAAAAAACGAGATTGATCAGAAGTACAACGCCAATGGTAATAAGCATATGTAAAGTTGGATTACCAATAAAAGGAATCAAAAAGCTACCCAAGCCTACAACAACCCCACCCAAACTGAAAAATCCGTGCGCAGCTGACATAAAATTCTGTTTGTCTTCTTTTTCTATTTCGGTTACCAAGGTATTCATAGAAATGTCCAAAAAGCCATTGGATGCGCCAAAAAGAAACAATGAGACACACAAAATGGCATAATTGGGTGCCAATAATGGAAATAATGCGGTAGTACTGCACAACAATACCCCATACCAAGTGGATCTACCCACCCCGAACTTATTTATGAGTTTTGAGGCTATGGGAAATACCGTAAAAACACCTAAAGAAAGAAAGAAGATGGCAATACCCAAATCTGCCTTGTTGATACCCAGCTTTTCTTTTACCATAGGAATATAAATCGCCCATGTTCCGAACCAGATGTTCAAACTAGTAAAGACCCATGCCGGCGCAAAATACCGTTGCTTGGATAGAATCAATAATAATGATTTCATGCTTTTCTCAAATCAAAAACCAAAGAAAAGAACATTTGTTTACAATCTTTAGGTCTAAACATTCCATAAAAAAGATATTTTATTCATTATCACCTTTTTTTTATTTGTTTTTTGATAGTTTTGATATATGAAGCCCATTTATGAAGCTATAAGTCTAAATGCCAATGCCTCTTTTAAAGTAGAGAGTTACTATGCCGAAAACTGTTGTGAGTCTTCTGGTTGGCACATACACCCTGAGTTTGAGTTGGTCTATATAAAAAATGGTTCTGGAGTATTACGAATCGAAAATAAGAACGTGTTGTACCAAAGCGGCGTACTGGTTTTTTTGGGAGGCAACATTCCACATTCCGATTTTGGCAATAAAGTGTACAAAAACAATGTTGAAGTCGTCATTCAATTCACCGAGGAGTTTGTGAACGAAAAACTCGGTATTTTTCCAGAGCTCCATGCCATCAAAAAGTTGGTCGCGAAATCAAATCAAGTCTTCGTCTTTGGTGATACTGTCAAAAATACTTTGGGTCAGGCATTCGAAAGCTTTGAAAGTTTGGGCAATCAAGACAAGCTGCTCAAATTGTTGACCATCTTGGGCCGTTTGTCACAATCAGAAGATTACAATCTTCTATTTGCCCCAACCACTGAAGTGGGCTGCAAACCGAATGAGGTCAAAAGATTGGAAGAAATTTTTGGGTATATCAACATCCACTACAGTAAGAACATCAAGGTAGAGGAAATTGCCACAAAAGTAGGCTTGACCCCTAACTCATTTTCCCGGTTCTTTAAAAAAATGACCCAAAGAAAATTTATGGACTTTGTCAATGAATTTCGCATACGAAAAGCGATGGAATCCTTTAATGAAACCCAACACTCTATCATGGAAACCATGTATGAAAACGGTTTTAACGACCCATCATACTTTTCAAGACAATTCAAGAAGTACCAAGGTGTTACCCCTTCTGAATATTTGAGACGACAACACGGTTAGCAATTTGGTTTCGAAAGGATCCCTTTGTACAAAATTTCGCCAAAACGGTACATATCGACAAACGAACAGTAAAATGGTGCCGGAGCCAAACGAATAACATTGGGTTCGCGCCAGTCAACGATAACACCGTTTTTCATTAAATAGTCGAATAATGCCTTACCCTCTCCATGTAAAAAAACAGAGAGTTGGCACCCTCTCTCATTAGGAGTTATGATCTCAAAATCACTATCGACTTTTTTGTCCACTTCCAATAATATGAATTCCAGATAGGCCACCAAAAGTTTTTGCTTATTTACCAATGCCTCCATTCCGACTTCTTCAAAAAGTGTCAAAGATGCCAAATAAGGGGCCAAAGACAGTATAGAGGGGTTGCTCACTTGCCAGGCATCAGCATTTGCAATAGGGTCAAAATCAGGTTTCATCAAGAATCGGGTTTCTTTTTTGGTACCCCACCAACCTTCAAAACGGGGAATATCTTTTCGATTTAAATGTTGTTGATTGACAAAAATGCCAGATACATTTCCCGGACCACTGTTCATGTACTTGTAACTGCACCAGGCAGCGAAATCAACACCCCAATCATGCAGCTTTAAATTGACATTACCAACAGCATGGGCCAGATCCCAACCTACAAAGGCCCCTACTGCCTTTCCTGCTTGGGTGATTTTTTCCATTTCAAATACCTGTCCATTGTAATAGTTTACCCCACCGATCAGAACCAATGCAAGCTCATCGCCCAATTCACCTATTTTATCCAAGATATCTTGGGTGCGCCAAAAATGCTCCCCTTTTCGTTTTTTGACCTCTACTATGGCATCTTCTGGTGTAAACCCATGAAAGCGTACTTGGCTCTGTATCATGTACTGATCGGATGGAAAGGCTTTCGCCTCACATAAAATCTTAAAACGCTTTTGTGTCGGTCGATAAAATGACACCATTAAAAAATGAAGGTTCACGGTAAGGGTATTCATCACTGACACTTCATCTTTTTGTGCTCCAACAACCTTGGCCAATGGTTCAGCCAATCTTTCATGATAGTCCCACCAGGGCTTTTGGGCATAAAAATGCCCCTCTACTGCCAATTCACGCCAATCTTCCATAATCCCATCAACATACTTCTGCGTTCGTTTGGGCTGTAAGCCCAAAGAATTTCCAGTAAAATAAATGACATCTTTACCATTCATTTTGGGGTAATGGAATGCATTACGATAGTGCTTTAGGGCATCTGTAGCATCTAACTGTTGGGCAAACTGCAATGTATTTTGAAACTGCATGAACAAAATTTATGCAAAAGTAAACTTTGATGGTGTAATCAAACGATACGCATTTCAACAATATGTTTTTTAAATCCTGCCTTTTCATAGGCACGAATGGCAGCGAGGTTATCTTCATAAACCGTCAACCTGACTTCTGAGAGCCCATTTGAATTGCACCAGTGTTTCAACACTGCTACCAATTTTTGGTTAATACCTTTACCGCGATGTTCCGGTAGGGTATACATAAATCCTAAATAACCATAAAAACTATGGTCAAGATAATGCCGTGCCTTTTTTTTAAGTGCGTAACCTGACCCTACAATGACTTTATCGATTTCTGCAACCACCACTTTCACATCATTACGCTTGACATAATCGGCTAAATCATAATAACTTATGGGATCCTTGGCAATGGTGGAATCAAATGGACGTTCAGCTTTGATCAACTCTTGTTCAAAACCCTTTAAAACTGGTATATCTTCTGGTTTGGCATCTCGAATAACCATAATGGCACCACTGCTTTGATGAAAACCTAAAATAGTACTTATTTCGATAATTTTGTAAAAACAAGGCCATGCATTTTTTGTCTTCCCTTTTGGAAAACTACATAACCGACCATTCAGAACCTGAACCCAAATTACTAAAGGCGCTTACGAAGGAAACCCATCTCAAAGTATTACGGCCCAGAATGATCACAGGGCATTTTCAAGGTAGGGTACTGAGTTTGTTCTCTAAGATCATATCACCCAAAAACATATTGGAAATCGGCACCTATACTGGTTATTCGGCGCTTTGTTTAGCTGAGGGCCTACAAAAAGAAGGGGAACTCCATACCATCGATATCAATGAAGAACTGATAGATATACAGCGAAAATATTTTGATCAAAGCAATTATGGCAATCGTATCGTACCACATGTAGGGGACGCCCGTGATATCATTCCTAAGTTGGATGTTGTTTTTGATCTCGTGTTCATTGATGCTGAAAAAGTCAGCTATGATGCCTACTTTGAGGCAGTACTCAAAAAAACAAGGTCTGGCAGTGTTATTTTGTCAGATAACGTACTGTGGTCTGGAAAAGTAGTGGAACCATTGAACGTTTCAGACAAAGCGACAGAGGCTCTATTGAAATACAATAAAAAACTGAAAGAAGATCCCAGGGTTGAAACGGTTCTTTTACCTATTCGCGATGGCCTGACCCTAAGTAGGGTAGTATAAACCTTTCGTTCAACCGATAAAACAGCATTCCAGATGCAATCCCCACCAAAGCGCCCACGATAATATCAGATGGATAATGCACTCCCACATAGATGCGGCTTGTTGAAAACAAAAGGGGCCAAATAAAAAAAAGTAATGCCCAATTAAGCTGCTTACGCAAAAACAAATACATCAATACAGTAATGGAAAACGAACTCGAAGCATGGCCCGAAAAAAAACTATAACTCGACGGGTTTCGTAAAATTCTAATCAAAGTGTTGATTGATGCATCGTTGTTAGGCCGCAGTCGAGCCACGATTTGCTTAGTAAAATCAGTCAAAAGCGTAATAAAAATAACCAAGGCCATAAACGTCACTATGGCTGCAACAGCTTCCTTTTTGGGAAATTTTCTGACCAAAAGCACCACAAAGAGCATAAAAAGTGGAATCCAAGTTAAAATATCGGTAATCGTAACCCAAAAACCATCTTGCGCTTCAATGCCCAGACCGTTCAGATAAATGAATGTATCTCGGTCCCACTCCAGTAATTCCTCAAACATAGATTACTTTGTACTGCGTTTTATTGTACCGGTGACATCATCTACATTTTTTTTGACCTCATCCAGTTCTTTGCGGATATCTTTGGTAAAGTCTGTATCGATACCCTGTTTTTCAGCGCTTTTCTGTATCTCTCGTTTGATATCATCGGTTGCATCACGTAACTGCCGCATACCTTTGCCCAGGCCTTTAGCGATACCCGGAATCTTATCGGCACCAAAAACCATGACCACGATAAACATGATAAAAAAAATCTCACCTCCGCTTATGAAAAGAAAGTACATGGAACAAATATAATGAGAAGTTATGTGTAAACTAAAAAAGGGCCCTGTGAAAACACAGGGCCCTTTTGACAATTTAAACGGTGTATCTTATTTTCCTTTGACCTTTTCCTTAAATTGGTCAAAATCAGATTTTTCATCTTTTAGAGGCCAAGCATTGTTGGTGGTATCGATATCCGCCGTCTCCAGCTTGGGATCGACAACTATACCTACCAACTCTTTTTGGGAAGAAATTACCCTTTTCACCTCGGCATCATTCTTTCTCCAAATTTCTGGTGGATACGTCACATTTTCCGTGGTACCGTCGGCATAGGTATATTCTACGATCAACGGCATAGGTATACCCCCTGGTTTATCAAAGGTCACCTCATAAAAGTACTTCGGTTCTTGTACTTTCGCCCTTTCTTCTTCAGTCATATTGTCCATCATATATGCCTTTAAAGTGGTCGATGTCTCTGAAGGTGCTTTACCCTTCAAGTCATCACTATAGTCTTCACTACCTTCTTCTGCCAAATAGACCAAAGGTGGTAGGTCAGCTTCCGTGAGGTTACGGGTGGCCATGTATTCTTCCATTTCCTTGGTCGGTTTGTTGCTGACGTAGTACTTTTTCACATCTTTGACCCCGATATCAACATAGTCTGTGGTATAGAACCAACCCCTCCAATACCAATCCAGGTCTACAGCAGAAGCATCTTCCATCGTACGGAAAAAATCCTCTGGGGTAGGATGCTTAAACTTCCAGCGCTGTGAATAGGTTTTAAAGGCATGGTCAAACAATTCCCTGCCCATTACAGTTTCGCGAAGAATGTTCAAGGCAGTAGCTGGTTTTCCATAGGCATTGGGACCTAATTGATATACATTTTCTGGATTAGACATGATTGGGGAAATATAGTCTTGATCGCCACTCATGTAAGGAACTATTTTTGAGGGTTCACCCCTTCGTGACGGATATTTGTCATTTGGTGCAATGACATCAGGATTCGCCTCTCCAAACTCCTGTTCTGCCACGTACTGCATAAAGGTATCAAGCCCTTCATCCATCCAACCCCATTGCCGTTCGTCTGAATTCACGATCATGGGAAAAAAATTGTGACCCACTTCATGAATGATCACACTGATCATTCCGTATTTGGTCCGATCATCATACGTACCATCTTCACGTGGTCTACCATAGTTCCAACAAATCATCGGGTACTCCATGCCTTGATTCTTTGCATGTACTGAAATGGCCTTGTGGTACGGATAATCAAATGTATGCTCAGAATAGGATTTTAAGGTACTGGCCACTGCTTTGGTAGATAGGTCTTCCCAAAGGGGGTTTCCTTCCTTCGGATATAAGGAAACGGCCATCACATCTTTGCCGCTGATCTTTACAGCTTGCATGTCCCAAATAAACTTTCGTGAGGTTGCAAAACCAAAATCACGCACCATTTGCCCGGGTTCGGTCTTGAATTTCCAGGTTTTTTTCTTTTCAGCAAAGCCTTTTTCAGCGGCTTCAGCTTCTTCTTGGGTCACGATCAGTACAGGTTTATCATATGACTTTTTGGCCTGTTCATAACGCTTCATCATATCTTTTGTAAAGACTTCCTTTCTGTTTTGCAAAACCCCTGTTGCATCAAGTATGTGGTCGGCAGGTACTGTAATATTGACTTCGTAATTGCCAAACGGAAGGGCAAACTCTCCACTGCCCCAAAACTGATGATTCTGCCATCCTTCGACATCACTGTAGACTGCCATTCGCGGAAAAAACTGGGCAATGACATAGGCACGATTGCCATCTTTTGCAAAATACTCATAGCCCGAACGTGCTCGGTTGATCGTATGATTCGGAATGTTGTACCACCACTTGATGGAAAAAGAGGTCTGTTGCCCACTTTTTAAAGCATTTGGTATATTGATGCGCATCATTGTCTGGTTGATGGTATATGATAATGGCTTTCCATTGGCATCCTTTACGTAATCAATGTGAAATCCACCTTCAAAAGGTTCTGTCAGATATTCACTTGAAAAACTGCTGGTCCGATACGCTAATGGCACTCCCCCACCATTTCGCAATGGTGATTTCGAATCTTTGGCACGCACGTTCTGATCTAACTGCACCCAAAGAAATTCTAAATCATCTGGAGAATTATTATAGTATGTAATGGTCTCTTCACCGTAGAGTTTGGCATTTTTGTCATCCAGTTCAATGTCCATCACATAATCGGCCTGTTGCTGGTAGTAATCGGGACCAGGGGCACCAGAAGCCGAACGATAGGTATTGGGGGTAGAAAACTCCTCATACAACTGCTTGAACCTGCTTTGATTGTAATGCCCTGGCTTTCGTTCTTCTTTTCCTTCCTCTTCCTGTGCCATTAAAACAGCACCAGAGAGAAATAAGATCGAAGCAAAATAGTACTTGATTTTGTTCATTTTTTTCTTGATTTAAAAACGATGAAAAATAACCTTTTTTTAACTGATCGTTAAGGAAGCGTCATAAATTTAACATTCCTTTATTATTCTCTCTGACAAGTACAAAACTCTTCTTTTTATTGTGCCATTTGAAGTGGACAATATTCTGTTGTTCATCAAACAGATCGGTAAGCACCTCGTTTTGCACCGTGATGGAAGAACGTTCTGAAAAATTGATTTTGGCAATTTCGAGATAGCAGATAACCACATCGTTATCGTATTCCCTTCCCAAGAATTCATAGGTAACCGGTTTTTCATCGAGGTATACCACAAACTTTGAACGAAGGTATTTTTTGATGTGCTGTTCAGCTAGCTCGGCCTCCCATTCAGTGGCTAGCCCGGCATCGATTCCATAACGTTCTTGAAGAACCTTTTCCAGGTCATCTATGAATATTCGAGTGGTAACCTGTAAGGCATCATCTTTGGCAGAATAGGTAATGTTGGTAACGCTGACATAGAATTTATGTGCTCCAGTAAATGCCAAGAATGGTAATACCATCAATACTACAAAAAATTTCTTTTTCATTTTCTTCATATTATCATACTTATTCGTACCATAACCTTTATAGCTAACTACACAAAATCAACCAATGCCATACATATCTCAATCGAGATTATAATTGTTGCGGTAGACGATACTCTTCTTCACCAAAAACTCCCATATCCTTAATCGATCATGGGTATCTACAGTTGATTGAAAAGACGAATCGACCTCACAGAAATACATAAAATCGGCTACTTTCTCTATAGGTATCTTCAAATCGGACTGAAATATGGAATCTATATAAAACCCCTGGACCCTTTGTGTACGGGCATAGGTGCCATCGGTTTTCACCCGGTTCTTCAACATTTTGGTCCTACCTGAAATTGCATTGATAATAGGATCCAGCGGAGGGCTTAAGAGCATCCCCAAATTAAATTTTCCATAGGTGGCCTGTTGTAACTTTCGTTCGCTTTGCGTCGGTATTTTTTGATGGGCGTTTGGCAGACCAAGGGCTTCGGCACTGACATCTTTCTGCAGATGTAGCCCCCCAATGTCTTGGGTCAAGTCCCCTGAAAGATCATAGGGCTGTACCACAACGCCATCCAGTTCATTGACAAATTCTTCCATGGGAACGGTGATAAAGTTGGTTTCCATCAATATTTGATCTATGGGTAGCACCTTTCGCTTGAATTGTACTGCAGAAAATACCAAGGTATCGTTCAACTGTACCCGAATTGAAAAGTGGCCTTCAAAATCAGTGATGGTGGCTTTTCTTGAACTAATGTTTTGAATTGCAATACCAGTGACATCATCTCCCTTGGCTACCACTTTGCCGTTCAATATTTTTGAAGCGACCTTCTGGGCCGTTACCGAAGAAACCAGCACCAAAAAAAAAGATAAGAAAAGCCTATTCCCCATTCAATTCTGCCAAAAATGTCTTACTGTGGGTCACCAAAAAATCAATCAGTTGAAATTCATTTTCTTTGCGCAACAACGACTGTGTGGGCACTTTGTCATCACAGTAGACCAAAAAAGCATCAATTTTATCTTGTGGCAGTCTTAGGTCCACAACAAAAAACTCGTCATCATATACCTGTCGCAATACCTCACTTACTTTCAAGGGGGCCCGTTCTTGACCTGTATCTTGATTACGGGCGGTAAACATTGCTTTAAAAATATTCACAAAATTAAGCCGCCCCTCAATCCTATCATTTTGTGAAGTATAAGCCACATTCTCGACTTCGGTGCTACGGTCAATTTCATATTCAAACCCCTTGAACTTTTCATTTTTCACCTGAAGAAAGCGCTCTTGGTTTTCAGGGCTTACCACCACCTCATCGAGTTGGGTGATTTTTTCGGTTACTTCGACTACCAGCCTTTTGTTGTCCAATAGTTCTTGGGTGACGTCTACAATCTGTAACTGGTAGTTCACCGCTGTAAAAACCAATTGGTCCCCCGCTTTCACCCAAATCAAGAATTGGCCGTTTTCATCGGTAATAGTGGCGAAGCCCGAGGTAGAGTTCACTACATTCTCATTGGGCACATAGTTTCCCCGATAAAGTACCTGCCCCCGTAGCAGCTCACGACCATCATCTTGGCCATAAACAAGAGTGGAAAAGCAGACCAATACCAAAAAAAACAACGCCTTTTTCATAACACACAATGTTTAGCTAAAGATAAAGAAAACCCTTACCCCCCGGATATAAAAATGCAATGGTTCTAAACTTTTGTTAATTATTTTGTAATTAACACCATCTACCCTCTCAAAATTGTGACTGTCGCCCATACCCATTCACCCCAACACAAAAGCATTTTGACGTAAAAAACGGGAACAATGTAAATAGAAGACTACATTTGATCATTCGATTAATGCACCCAAAATGTCTTACATCATGAAAATTCGTTGCATCATGCTGCATTTGGCCCTGTTTACTGCCTCAATAGCTATAGCGCAGGTCAAAATAGGGGACAATCCACAAAATATTGATGCCGGTTCTGTATTGGAACTGGAAAGCAATTCAAAAGCGTTGGTCATTACCAGAATGGCAACTGGCCAAATGAACAATTTGGCTCCGCTACGTGGTGCCCTGATCTATAATACCGACACCAATTGTGTGCATTATTATGATGGTGGGCAATGGATCAACCTATGTGATGAGCAAAACACCACCAATGTCAGTTTAACCCTCGAAGACGATGAATTGGTGCTGACCGATAGTGACGGCAATGAGGTCAGCGTGACTCTAGAAGGGGTAGGCCTACAAACATTTTCAACAGATCCAGTGGTCAATGCCAACGCGACAATTTTCATTACCCAGACCGGAGACAACTACAATTTTGAAGTCAGTGAAATCACTGGGGAAAATATTGTGGACGGTTCGATCAACGGATTTTTAGACATACAGTTCAATTCAATTGGTGAGGATCAATTGGCGCCCAATTCGGTAGGTCAAGAAGAATTACAGGACAATACGGTTGCCGACCTCGAAATTGACTACGCCCAGGTTACCCTAAACGATTTTACCAATGATGCCGGTTTTATTACCAGTGCCGAGATACTCAGCAACGATCCCAACAATGCATTGACCGATAATGGAGGTGCTTTTTATGACGATAGTGCGATTCAAAATGCCATACTTGCCAATAGCAACCTCATCAATGACCATATTGGCAATGATAATGACTTGGATATCGGGAATGAATTGATCACTAGTATCCAGGTACAAGGTGATAATCTTGTGATTGATGAAGGTACCAATCAACAAACCGTAAGTTTGGCAAGTTTTAACAATAGTGGCAGTGACAATCAGGACATTTCCACTAACGGTTCTCCAGGTAACATATCGATTGACAACGGCAGTACCATTACCATCAATGTGGAAGATGGGGATACCAATGATAGCAATGAGTTACAAGTTGCAAACGAGGTTCCTGTTGCAGCGAATCCTACTAATTATAACCAAACTGGTAATCATGTGGAAAGTCACCTAGCAGGCATCGACACAGTATTAGGAACTATTTTAGCTGGTGGAGGTTCAGATGGCAACGACTTCGTCAACGCCGGGGCACTCAACGTCGAGAGCCTCGAGCTCACCGGTACAGGGGGCGCGGGGGCAACCGTGGACCTCTCGGACTTTGCACTCGAGACAGAGCTCGCGGCTGCCATCGCGGCATCAGAGGCA
>JBCDBD010000052.1:0-17420 GCA_039184335.1 Bacteroidota bacterium
CTTTGTACAATGGGGAAATTCAGGCAATGTCAGGGAGTCTGTGGCCGTAGCAGCAGGTATCTGGAACGCGGGCGGATATGTCCCCAACGTCGCACCCGGGTCGAGTATCGCCTATGACGGGGAGGGAAACACTTCTGATGACTGGGCAGAAGCAACCACGCCAACTTTGGGTGCTGCCAACAATAGTGGCACAAACAATGGCAACTCAACCAACACCGATCAAAGTGGAGATGGCAGTTATTACGGTGACAACTCTGATAACGGAAGTGGCTACTAGAAAACCTTCATCAAAGTGAATGCAATGGACCATCTTAAATTTTTGAAAGCAAGGTCAATGATCATGATTGGAGCATTGTTTTTTGTACTGATTACTATCACCAGCTGTGATAGCGATGATGACGGTGCCTATTCATCAATCCATCATCGTATTGGGCAAGAAAATGAAATGTTCCCGATCGATGGGAAACAAATTGCTATGTTTACATACCTCACATTGACCTAAATCAGCAACCCGTAGATATCACGAAAATCGTTTTTTAAGATACCTGCGGGTTCTTCTTATCTTAGAGATCTGTACAAAACCGTTTTATACCAATGGCCACAAGAAAAAAAATACTTACTTTGACTCTAATCATCACGTCGTTGTTGATCGGGTTGGTAGTATGTATTTATACATTGTCCAAAAAAGCATCAAATGCAGTTTCTGAAAACAGCAATGTGGAAGTTAAAATCGGCTCGAAGGAACTATTGGCTGCATTTATGAAAGATGAGGCTACAGCCAATAAGAACTTTGTAGAAAAGATCATTGAGGTGGAAGGACAGGTAAGGGATATTACTTTTTTGAATGATCGATATACCATATTATTGCAAGGCCAAGGTGATTATGCCTGTTTGATGTGCGATATGAATCCAGAACAGATTGAAAAGATCGGACAGATCAAAAAAGGTGATAACATTACCTTGAAAGGAATTTGTAAAGGCTTTTTAATGGATGCCATCTTATTGAACTGTGTTCTGATAAAAAACTCTGATGAATAGAATCGTATTACTTGTTCTTTTGCTTACTGGACAGGCATTATCACTGAATGCCCAAAAAAGATTTATAGCAAGGCAAGGACAAGTTACCTTTTTTTCATACACTTCAGTTGAGAACATTGAAGCCACCAATAACCAGGTTTTTAGCATTTTGGACTTCAATAAAAATGAATTGGCCGTAAGTATACTCATGAGGGCTTTTGTGTTTCCAAAGGCGTTGATGCAAGAACATTTCAACGAGAGTTATATGGAATCAGACATTTATCCAAAATCGACCTTTGAGGGCGACATCATCGATTTTGATGCTTCGTTGCCGACAGTACAGACAAAGATTATCAAAGGAAGGCTGACCGTTCATGGCATCACCAAGGAAAAGGAAATAAAGACAAAAATTGAATTTATAGCCAATACGCTTGTTTTTTCAGGCAGCTTTGATATGACGGTTGCGGATTACAAAATCAAGATTCCACCGATTGTCGCTGGAAACATTGCCAAAACCATCGCGGTAAAATTTAGATTTGAATTTCAGCCTTATGAACAATAAAATATTCTTCATACTTGCCGTTCTCCATATTATCGGTTCTACCACCTTGGTTTTTGGCCAAAGCTTATTACAAGAATTGGACAAAGAACTCATCTCTGATCCTGTATATACCGAGGCCACCTTTAAGACCACCCGATTGGCATTGGGTCATTCTGTTCAGACCCGGAAAAGTGGAATCATGGAGATTTCTGCCAATTCAAGATTTTGGAACATTCCGGAAAGGACCCAAGGATTCATTGCTGATCGTGTGAGCACGCGATTTGGTGTCTCCTATGCTTTTACTGACAGGTTTACTGCCGGATTCGGAGTTACCACTTTTGATGGGATTTTGGATGGGTACCTAAAGTATAAGCTTGTGCGGCAGGTAAGCGAGGGTAAAGAATCTCCATTGACCATAACCCTATTACAAAATTCAAGTCTTCGCACAAACCCCGATAGGAGCATCAACAGCACCGAAAACTTTTCAGACAAACTCTCATTTACCACACAGGTCTTGATTGCCCGAAAGTTTACGCGAAACCTATCCATGCAACTGTCCCCTACTTTTGTCCACAGAAGTTCCGCTATTTCAGATGATGACCCGACCAATCATTTCGCATTGGGCATTGGTGGACGCTATCGAATCGGAGGGCATCTTTCTATTTCTTCTGAATACTATTATTTGGCAAATCCATTGGAGTCGATTACCACTTACGATGCCTTCGCCATAGGTGTCAATTGGGAGTTGACGGATTTGATGCTCCAATTTCATCTGTCCAATGCCCCTAACATTGCTGAAGATGCATTTATCACCCAAACCCGTAATAATTTTAACACTAGGGATGGTAACCTTTTTTTCGGATTCAACGCCACTTTTGTTTTGCACTTCAAACGAAATCAATCAAAAAAACCTTGAAATGGCTACCCTAAAAAAGCTGTCGTCCCTGAAATTGGCCAAAATCAGTTCTTGAAGAGCTATTGAAGTAAAAATCCGTCCTTCAATTTCTACTGTCCAATTGCTACCAAAGCGTCTGGAAGCCTCTACACTGAACAGTTTACTGCTAGCATCCAAATCGGCAATACCTCCTAACAAAATTGAAGTGTCTTGAACATCATTAAACGCGATTCGGCTTCCAAAGAATATATCGTTCTGCAATGCGGTCAGTGCCAGTTCATCGCGTTCATCATAAAGATATTCTCCCAAAATACCGATATCCAGCCCATTACCATCAATATTGGTAAACGTATATTCAAGACCAGCGACCAAAGCAAAAAAATCTTGGGCCTCAGCATCCCTATTGATCGCTTCAAACTTCCACAAAAAGGCATCATGTGTAATTTGAATGTCCAGTCCTGTTTGGTTGATAACTGGATAAAAAGCATTGATGTTGCCTTGGGAATCAAAAATAAATAGAGGTTCGCGACCATTGCCATAAAAATGTGACAGTCCAATATCAAAGATACCGATATAGTGATTCCAACGTACGGCCACATCTTGCCGCCATTCTTCTGCTCCACTCTCATAGCCGATATCATCTTTATCGATGACCGTACCGAATCGCAAACGCCCCCTTTCTCCTGCAAAAGTAAGCTTACGATGATAGGGCAGGTAAAAAAAGTCAAAGGTTCCGATGTTATTTGTAATCCAGCTGAACTGAACCATGGGTTGGCCTAATTTCTCTTCTCCATCAAAAGTTTCCACCGCATCGGTTTGGTTGATGATGTCAACCAGATGGTTGCTTTCTGTTACACCCCAATATATTTTTTTAAGTCCAAAGCTTAGCTCCCAATTGTTTTTGGCCTTCTGGTAGTAGAGTTCACGTATATCGGCATGGGTCCGTGGATCATCCCTATCCAATCTAAAAAAACCTGTAAAATTGATTTGTTCATACCCCTGATTCCATTCCAAGGAATATTCAGGGCGCACAGCCAGTGAGGGAAAATGATCCAATTGATCGGCAAACTGGGCATCATCAACAAAATACCGGTATTCCGCTTCGAGTTCCAATTCGAATTCACCAGTTGCCTTTTCTTTTGCGCGATTTTGCGCCTGCACATGTAATGCCAGGAAAGCAAGGGACAAAAAACAGGAAAAAGTGGGTCTAAACCCTTTAAAAGCGTAGTTTTTCATTTGAAAGATGGTCTTTACAATAGCGAAATGTGTCAAGAATATCGATAAAACAAGTAGCCATATCGGTTCAGACTAAAAATATTTGTTGCAACACGGTTCGGTTGTCACAAATAAAACGAATGACAAGACTACGAGTTCCGATATGGCCTTTTGTTACATCATAAAAAAACCTAGCTACCTGCTCTTTTTAGGGCTACTTGTGTGAAATCATCGTCGGTAAGTCTGACATCAAAATCGTAATCACTGAACTCCAGTAGGGTTTCTTTGTTGCTTTGGTGGTTGACCATCTGAAAAGTACTGGCCCTCCAAAACTTATCTTTATACAATTTATACCCTGTATAGTCCAACGTTTTTAGCAGGGCATTTTTCCGATCATAGAACTTGATCTGTTCGATGCGATACCCTCTATCTTTGTTATAGGCAACTACCCTACGGGTATACCCTGATTTTGGGTCTACAGGATCTTGTTCCACGATAAGATTGCTCCCCTCTTGCTTTAGGAATTTGTAGGTATATTTTTCCACCTCTTGCGATGACAGGTCTTCATAGGCAAACTCGCTACCTACAAAAGGCCCTGACTTGTTATTGGATGAGATACGCTTGACCCTGGCAATTGCTGGGAGGTATAGCCATTGATCATCACTGCCCACTTTATGGGTAAAGGTAAGAGTTGCTGTACCCTTCACATCTTTTGGACTGTTGAACACGATCAAAGATTTGTCGCCATCTTCGGTAAGCTCCAACGTTTTGGTTTCTAAATATCGCTCACTGGTCTGCCCATTTTTGTTTTTTAAGGTCATTTTAAGTTGAACGGTCGAACTACCAAAGCCCAAATCGGCCTCTTCAGCTGCTTTGGCAATCTGCAATCCACGCGCTTCTGCTGTCTGGGCACTCAGCACCCCTGTGGTGACCAAGGCCAATACTGTAAAAATCGATGTTTTCATTTTGAATGGTTAAATTTTTATTATCCTAGATTTTATTTACTTATTCAATTGTATTTGGGGTTTCAGTTCATTCAATGATATTGTTTCTGTACTGTCTTTGCTGACCAAAATCAATAACGAGGGCAGCAAAATAAAATCAATGATCAGTGCGGCCACAATGATTATCAAAGTAATACGGGCCATATAACTGTTCAAAGCGAAGGGCGAGGTAGAGAGTACCGCAAAACCGGCGACCAATACCAAAGTGGTTGTGACCAATGCACGCCCTACAGTCTCAAAAGCATAGACCACGGCAGCTTTGGCATCATAGCCAAGTTCGCGGCGTGCCCGTAAAAATTTGCTCATAAAATGCACGGTATCGTCAACAATGATACCCAATGTCATGCCAAAAACAATGACCATACCTGTGTTAATGGTACCCTTGTAGAGCCACCACAACCCGAACCCAACCAAGACCGGAGTCACATTTGGAATAATACTGAGCAACCCTAATTTAAAGTTTCGAAGAGCCAGCATGAGTACCAAGGAAATCAAAACAATGGCTACGATATTGCCTTTGAACATACTATCTGCCTGGCGAAAACCCAATTTTGAGAACATTAGTGTTGGGCTCACACCTATAGCGTGCATCGGCTGCGGAGCATTATCTTTTAACCATTGTTCTGCACGTTCGGTAAAAGCGACCATTTCGGCACTGGAATTGTTTTCTAAGGTAGCCGTGACCCTGGTTTCTGATTTGTCTACGTTGATCTGGTTGTTCAGGTCAAGGCCAAATGGCAATGATAGTTCATAGAGCAATAAGTACTGTGCAGCCTCCTCACGATTGGTGGGTACTTTATAGTAGCTTTGATCATCACCATGCATCGATCGGTTAACCCTTCGTGCAACTTCACTGAATGCATTCACGTGTACCACCTCGGGCTGCCCTTTCAGCCAATCTTCAAATGCATTGAGCTTAGTCAGATAGGCTGGGTTATTGATACCACCACTTTCACCAGATCCCACAGAGAACTCCACATTATAAAAACCTGTCAAATTTTCATTGATAAAGTCACTGTCTTGGCGGAATTTCACTGAAGTATCGAAATACTCCACAAACTCGTCGTTAAAAACATTGAACGTTGCCAAATATGCCAATACGGCAATGATTACCAATGAAATTCCGGTAAGCCGTATGGGTTGTTTTACGACCCAAAGACCAAGATTGGTATACCATACAAACTGTTCATTGTCATCTTTGGCTTCTTTTCGCTTCCATATCGGGAAAATAGCCATCAAGGCAGGCAGTAAGGTGGTCGAATATAGAAAGGCCATGGTCATACCAAAGGCAACGATGTTGCCCAAATCCCAAAAAGGAGGTACTTCACCGAAATTCATGGTCAAAAACCCTATCACAGTGGTCAAACTGGTGATGAACACTGGCATGAAATTGAGCCGCATACTCTCGACCAAGGCTTCTTTTTTGGCATACCCCTCTTTACGGACCTTTTGCAAGAAGGTAATCAAAATATGGATACTATCTGCTACTGCCAAGGTCATGATCATGGTTGGAAACACAGCGGAAGGCGGGGTCAACTTGATTCCCATCAATCCAACAAACCCAAAAGCACTCATAAATGAGAACATAAACACCAGCAATGTGGCAAACATTGCAAAGAAGTTTCGGGTAAGTATCAAGGTTAAGACCATGACAATCAAGATCATCAACCCTACCCGCGCGAAATCTTTTTCAGAGTGCTCAAAAAAAGCTGTATTCAAAGGAACAAGCCCTGTGGTATACACATCGAAATCAGGGTGTTTTTCTTCAAAATCAGCTATTATATTCCTTACCGCATTGGTTACTTCCGGTATTTCAACAGCAGTGTCTTCACCGGGTAGACGAACGGTTACATTGATGGCTGTCACGCTGCCTTCTTTATTGATAAGACGATTTACCAGTAGGGGCTCTTTGAGGGCAATTTTCCTGATTTTGGCAATTTCATCGTCTGTTTTATTGCCCGATTCATAAGAAAGATCATCTACGTAGAGGTCGTCTCCCTCAGCTGAAGTATGCTGAAAATTGGTGATGGCATCCACTCGGGAAGAATATGGGGTGTTCCATGCCGCTGAAGTAAGCCCTTCAATGGCTACCAGATTATCCCGGGTAAACACATTGCCATTTTCCGGTGCCAAAACGATGACGATGTTATCATCTTTGGTATACTTGTCTTGAAGGGCATCGAAGGCCTCAAGCTCTGGGTTACTTTCTGAAAAGAAGACATGGTAATCCCCATCAAACTGCATTTTTCCTTGTGAACCAAGGCCCAAGGCCAAGGCGATGCAGGCTATCAATACGACCCACTTATACTTGATAACAGATTCAGCCCAACGTTTGGCGAAAACATTGCCCGCATATCCGACTTTTTTAAGTGCATTCATTTTTCGATTGTTTTAATGGTTTTTGTTGTATGACGATTTAAATATCATGTAATGGACAAATATAATAATTGACCAGTCATCTATTATTTGATAAAAAATTATTTTAAGATTATGGTTTGTAACATTTCGGTGAAATTATTGATGGGGGCTGCACTATTTTGTTCTTTCATCGTAGTCATGGCCCCTTTACCGGCATCTTCCATAAAAGATACAAGATTGGCAGCATTTACATTTCGGTCAATCTCTCCCTGTTCTTGTGCTTTTTCAACAACACTTTGAATATGGCTACGCACCAGTTCATTTTTTTCATTGATGATATTCCGTATGGCCTCATTGTGCTCGGCCATCTCAAGGGCAAGATTACAGCCCATGCACCCCATTTTACAATCCAATTCTTCTTTGAGTACTTTGACACGAAACACATAGAAGTCAATGATACGTTGTTTCGGCGATACACTCGCTTCTTGCAATATCGCCAGCGCGGGTGGAAACATTTGATTAAAATATTTCTCAATAGCCTTGACTGCAAAGTCCTCTTTACTTTCAAAATAAAAATAAAAGGAACCTTTTGGCACATCAGCAACCTGAACAATATCATTGACGCTTGTCGCATTATATCCCCTACTCCATAACAACATCATGCCCTTATCGATCAGGTCATTTAGCTTAGCTTCATGCTTTAAAGTCTTCTGCATTTTTTTGTGTTGATTCAAAGGTAAACAAAAAAGTCGACCGGCCGTCTAATAAATAGTTCTTTTTAAAAATCTTCAGGGGAAATTTAAGGAATCAAAGTATATTGCCCTGTATTTGGCAATTAAATCAAAACCATGGGTATAGGAAGCAATTCTAGAAAACATCTAAAATCAATTGGTGAGTCGATACTTTTTTGGACCGCCGCTTTTATTTCATACGGCATATTTAGATTTTATGGAATAGAACAGGATATAGGGTTTGTTCCCGAGCAGGATTTGGCAGAAACCCCTTTTCTAACGCCGCTTATAATACTGGGTGTTTTTGGCTTTTGTATGGGACTGTTATATGCCGTTTTTGATCTATTGTTTGCCAAGCTAATATCAAACCGCATATCATTGGGGTTGGATATACTTTTGAAAACCATCACATACTTTATGGGAACAATCGGCATCATTACCAGTGGCCTGAACTTTTATTCTGATATCTACACCATCATGAATTTCGATTTAACACCTGGTTGGTGGCTTACAGACAAAAGATTTTGGGGATTCATCTACTACATAGTCATTGCATCAATTCTGTTCTCATTACTGAAAATAGCAACAGAACGTTTTGGAAAAGGCACCTTTTTAAAAATCCTTCTGGGAAAATATAAAAACCCCCGTGAAGAAAATCGCATTTTTATGTTTTTAGACCTTAAAGACTCTACTGCCATAGCTGAACAGATAGGACACTTCAAATACAGTCAATTCATTCAGGATTGCTTTTATGATTTAAACAAGATAGTACCCAAATACGATGCTGAAATCTATCAATATGTTGGTGATGAGGCCGTGCTCAGCTGGCCCTATGAGAAAGGGTTGGACAACAATAATTGTATCAATCTTTTTTTTGCATTTGAAAGACAAAGACAATCCAATGAATCATATTATATAGGTAAATATGGGGTCTTTCCAGAATTCAAGGCTGGTTTGCACGGAGGACAGTTGATGGTCGCCGAAGTCGGGTTTGTCAAAAAGGAATTGGCGTATCACGGTGATGTCATCAACACTTCGGCACGTATTCAAGGTGAATGCAAAAAGTATAACGTGCCCCTGCTCTTATCTGAAAAATTATGGCATGATCTGGATATCGAAAAATCATCAAGCTCAAAACCACTTGGGGCTATTTCATTAAAGGGTAAACAGGAGAAAGTACATATACATTCCCTGACAGGGCATCCTTGAGAAATCTACCAAAAATGTCGCTCAGAAAGACTTTTAACAATACTTCGGTCCTATGGAAATCTGAATTTGGCCCTGCTATTTTAATCTGGGGTTCGGGTAATTATCTGATTGGTCCTCAATAGTATTGTCCAAACAGGTAAAATCTTTTTCCACCAGAAGTGACAACTGCCCCCCATCGTTCCAATCTGTTGAATTTGCGTAGCCCACCCGATTACTGGTCTCCCATGTTGAAAGCGACTCCTCAGGCAGATAAAGCGTAATTGCATCACCGATAAAATCGGCTTCAAGCTCACTGATTCCGGCCTTTGCCCTAAGGGCATACCGTAGGGTTCTGCCACCAAAATCAGTGGTTTCTTCATACTTTCCCTTCGCACAAAAGATGGCTACTTCTGTTTTGGTCAGCCGCATGCGAACCGCGTTCCCTTTAATTCGAATTTTCATGAGTGTTTTTTTTGCTTACAAGTCCTTTAGTGAACTCATTCAATTGTTCTACTTTTTCCTCAAAATCACCTTTAATGGTCTTTCGATACTCGTTCAGATTTTTCACCAGGTCATCGATGTTTTCGGGCAGCACGTCTTCAAAGAACTGACGTAACCGCTTAGCAGTAGTAGGGGATTTTCCGTTCGTTGAGATGGCTACCTTTACGTTGCCCTTGGTTACGATACCTCCCATATAAAAATCACAAAAGGGAGGATTATCGGCCACATTGACCAATATGGCCCGTTTTCTACAATCTTGGTAAACATTTTCATTTACCTTGGGCACATCGGTTGTCGCCACCACAAGATGTTTGCCCCTGAGGTACTTTTTTTTGTATTTGCCAAGACGCATGGTCACCCCATGTGCATTTGCGAGCGAAATGGTCTGTTCACGGTACATGGGCGCAATCATGTCTACTTGGGCGTTGGGGCTCGATTTCAAAAGAAAGGTCAATTTTTCTTCCGCAACATTACCACCGCCGACAATCAATACCTTAAGATTGTTGACTTTTAAGAATATAGGGTACAGCTCATTCCGTTCCATCCAACACTGCTTCTTTAAGATTATAATTTATGGTTACCCGGGTACCTTCACCTGGTATTGAATTGATGAATAGCCTTCCATTGATATAGCTGATGCGTTCTTTCATAAAAAATACGCCCATACCCCCTGCACTGTTATGCTTGGCTACTTTATTTTCTAAAATCTTGGCATTGAACCCCTTACCATCGTCATCGATAACAACACTTAAAATACCATCATTGTAATTGATAGTGACCAAAATATAATTGGCATCTGCATATTTGATGGCGTTGTTGACCGCTTCTTGGGTGACCCGATAAATATTGGTTTCTGCCAAAGAATCAAAACGGATACCTTCTTCAGATTTGTTTTCAAATAAAACATTTTTACCCGTGAGCCTGCTCAATTCCACCGTCATTTTATGAAGAGCGGGAAAAATACCGTGGTCTTCCAATTCTGGGGGAGTCAGGTTAAAGGTCGCTGTGCGGACCCCTTTGATAAGCGCCGTGGTCAGCCCCTTCAAATAAGCAATCTTTTCTTTGGTCTTTTCTTTTTGATCAGTATTAATGGATTCAATATTGAACTTGAGTGCAGTCAACATCTGGCCAATACCATCGTGAATATCCTTGGCGATACGTTTGCGCTCTTCTTCTTGTCCCTCAACAATTTGACTGGCCTGTAATTGTTTTTGCCGCATGCGCTCTTCATAGTTCTGCTTGGTCAGCTCTTCTATTTTTAATTGATTCTTTTTCCGCTCGGTAATATCGGAACACAACAATAGCACACTTTGCTCTAAACTTGATTGGTGCATCGGGATTATGGACATATCAAGCCACAGGTGTTTACCTGTCTTGGTCTTGATTTCGATTTCTTCTGTTCGTATGCGCTTTCGCTTGCTCGTCAAGATTTCCCTAAGATATTGTTGTTGCCCTTCATCTCTCGTAAGGATTTCGGACAGAGGAACGTTCAGTAACAATTCTTTTTGCTCCAATAGCCCCAAAAACTTCTTGCTCATAAAAACTACAGTACCATCTTTTCGGGTACTTGCAAAAAGGGCAGCGTTATCAATGACAAAATTCAGCTCTTGTAACTGTTGTAGCGATTTTTCCTTTTCTGAAAAAAGTTTTTTGATCTTGGTAGCCGTGGCATCAGACTCTTTTTGATTGCGTATCAATTTTGAAATGGTCTCCCGTATTTGTATCGAAAGTGGCCTAAAAATAAAGACGACCTCTAAAAATAGAATCAAAAGTGAAAAGGCCAATAACAAATATTCCTTCAGCTTAAGTTTTTGTAATTTTTCCTTACTCAGGGCATCATAAGCATTGACTATGGCATCCATTTTTTGGAGAAATTTCCCCTCGTTTGCCAATAGTACCTGCAACTGGGCGTTATATGTGGTGACACCCCCATCTAAATATATGCTGTCAGCTAAAATGGCCTCGGCTGCTTTGACCATGGCCATATGATGGGGATTTAAATCTGCAAACAACTCCAAAATCGCCACGTTTTCTTCCTTTGGAAGACCAATACTATCATTTCCATTTTGAAGGCCGTTATGCGATGTTTTCCAAACAAAAAGTGTTTGTGCCAAGTCCTTTAAAATATCCTTCTGTGCAACTTTGTCAGTACTGGTGGCCCTTAGCAGCAAGGTTTCTTTGACCAATTTTTGACTAAAGGCCCGTTGTCGCCCTGCAACATTGATGACACGTGAATCGCTCAATTGGGAATTCAGGTGCTGCTGTATGAGTATCTGTGCAACAATAACGGTCAGTGCAATAGCGGCAATAGCCAATAAATACCACTTTCTAACCCTTAAAAAAGTAGCAGTATCAAGTGCCTGTTGCTGTCTTTGGCTTTCCATAAGCTTTAGTACTGTACATCAAAAATAAGCATCAGTCAGAAACTGCTTTTGCAACTAGCACGGCCGCATTATTGGAAAAAGACAGTTTTAGAGCAGCTTGTTGCCCCCTTTCAGACATTTTTCGCCATGTTTTTTGTAGAATATCAACCAATTTGTCCTCATCATGCTTTTCTGCAAAGGGCTCAAAGTAGTATTTCAAAAAAACCAAACAGATAACATCTTCCAATGTTTGGGTCTCTGGACTTTTTTTTAGCTGTTTTTTAAGCAATAAGAACGCTACCTCTGCAATGGTATCAGTTTCATAACCTACTTTTTTGAGTATTTCGGTGGCTTTGGTAACATGGAACTGTTTTAGTTGCTGCCGCCATTTCAAATAACCCACGCGGTTCATTTCATAGGCATTTCTAGGAATTTCCCAACGGCAAATATGCTGGCAACGTGCGGTAAGTTGCAAGGCTTCACTTGCATCGGGCGCAAAGGCATTGAGTGTCTCTGTCATCCTAAGGGCATAAAGCAACTCCTTCGGATAGCTCTTCCCTTCAAATTCTTCCGTATTCGGGTCATTGCTGTTTGCAGCATCAAAAAGACGAAAGGCTTCTGCCAATTTTTCTTGATTGCCCATATTCGCTTTTAAGCATCATTCTGAAAAGCCAATATACACAAAGTTGTCTTTAATCTTTACAGGATAGGTGGCCAATGCTGGTAAATCTCCGTTAAGGTTTTCACCATTCTCCAACGAAAACGTCTTTTTGTGTAGAGGACAAGCCACCTTGGGGATGCCATTGTGATCACCTATCATCCCTCTGCTCAACACCATTTCTTGTTTTTCAGGAGACAGGTTTTGGCAGGCATACCACCTGTCCAATCTGTCAAAATTAAATACGGCAATTTGTAAGCCTTTGTATTTTACACAGGCTCCCCCGTCTTTTGGGAAAACATCAACCGGTGCAGCCTTGAACCAAACTTTGACATCTTTTTCTTTTACGGTTTTGTACATAGCAAGTAGTGGATCCATAATCATGTTCATGATATCAATTTATCGTTACAAAACCTTTACCCATTGCTTGGGCATTTTTTGTTCACGCATTGGAACAAAGACCAAGTTGTCATCCTCTTCTTCGCTATTTACGAAATGATTGAAGCGCTTCATCATTTCAGGACTGTTTATTGCTTGCGTCCACTCACATTCATACCTGTTTACAAGGGTTTGCATCTCTTTTTCCAAATCTTCTGCAATACCTATTTTATCATCAATGACTACTTCTTTTAGGTAATCCAATCCGCCTTCAAGTGCTTCCAACCAAGCAGCCGTTCGTTGTAAGGGTTTTGCCGTGCGCATGTAGAACATTAAAAAGCGGTCTACATATTTGACCACGGTTTCATTGTCAATCTGTTCGGCTAGTAATTGGGCATGGCGTGGATTTGCTCCGCCATTGCCACCCACATAAAGGTTCCATCCACCCTCAACCGCAATCAGGCCAAAATCTTTGCCTCTTGCTTCGGCACATTCGCGGATACATCCTGAAACTCCTCCTTTAATTTTATGGGGCGCACGAATACCGCGGTAGCGATTCTCCAACTCAATACCGAAGCTCACACTTTCATCCATTCCATAGCGGCACCAGGTAGAACCCACACAGGTCTTGACGGTACGCAACGATTTACCATAGGCATGTCCGCTTTCAAAGCCATGGGCAATCAAATCTTTCCATATCAAAGGTAACTGCCTTAAGGTTGCCCCAAACAGATCAATTCGAACACCGCCGGTAATTTTGGTATATAAGTCATACTTTTTGGCAATCTGCCCTAGGGCAATTAATTTGTCAGGCGTGATTTCACCACCGGGAACACGGGGAACAACGGAATAGGTACCATTGCGCTGAATATTGGCCAAAAAACGGTCGTTTGAATCTTGAATGGCATATTCCTTGTTCGCTGTGTCTGCATGTATCGTAGCCATTAAAGAGGCAACAACAGGTTTACAGATCTCACAACCGTGGCCTCCGTTACCATGATTATCCAATACCTCATTAAAGGTTTGATATCCCTTTACCTGTATAATGTTATACAACTCTTGACGATTGTAATCAAAATGCTCACATATATGGTCTTTGATCTCAATACCCAATGATTTTAATGTGGCTTCTGTTAAATTCTTTAGCATGGGCTTGCAACCCCCACAGCCTGTACCCGCTTTTGTACAACCTACAACACCTGCCAAATCTGTAGCTTCCCCACTTTCTATAGCACTACATATTTGTCCTTTGGTCACACTTTCACAAGAACATATTTGGGCTTCTTCCGGTAGATCCATGACATCTCCTAAGGCACCACCACCTTCGGTGGTTGGCAAAATCAATTGTGCTGCATCTTCAGGAATGGTCATTGCATTGAGGTACATTTGGTGTAAGATGCTATAATCTTCAGCATCACCCACTAAAATTCCCCCTAGAAGCGTCTTGCCATCGTGACTGATATTGATACGCTTGTAAAGGTGTTTGGTCTTATTCTCATAAATGATGGAGTGCCCTTTTTCAGCGGGCATAAACGGTGCACCAAAACTGGCTACATCTACACCGATCAGTTTCAATTTGGTGGACATGTCGATATCTTCTGCCATCGTCACATCAGTGTCGCCCAGTATTTGTTTGACGGCAACTTCGGCCATATCGTAACCGGGGGCCACCAAACCGTAGATCATTTGATTGTAAAGTGCTATCTCACCAATGGCATAAATGTTCTCATCTGAAGTTTTCATGGTATTGTCCACCACGATGCCACCCCTGACGCCTACTTCAAGCCCACAGGCCCTACCCAATTCATCCCTTGGCCGTATACCAGCAGATATAATGAGCATATCAACCTCCAAGATATCATCCTCACCGAACTCCATCCCAACAATCTTACCCTCACCCAAAATCTGGTTTGTTGCCTTGCTTAAGTGGATGTTGAGCCCTATAGACTCCAATTTAAGTTGTAAAACAGCACTGCTTCTGGCATCCAATTGCCGTGGCATCAGTTTTGGCGCAAATTCTACGATATGGGGCTCCAAACCCATATCCAGTACCGCTTTTCCGGCCTCCAAGCCTAACAGTCCGCCCCCGAGCACAGCGGCTCTTGCATTCGGTTTTTTCGTCTTAAGTTTGGCTGCATACGCCATCATGCCTTCTAGGTCGTCAATGGTCCTGTAAACAAAAACCCCCTCTTTTTCCACGCCTTTAATTGGTGGCACAAAGGCAGAAGAACCAGTGGCCATGACCAAGTAATCGTATGAAAACTCGCGGCCCTTGGCTGTCTCTATCATTTTTGAAGCCCTTTTGATATCTGTTACGCGCTCATCGATAATTACATCAATGTTGTTTTTAGTGTACCATTCCATCGGGGCCATTTCCAAAGCATTGGCGTCCTGATTTTCAAAATACGCACTTAGGTGTACCCGATCATAGGCTACCCGGGGTTCTTCACCAAAAACAATGAGCTTGAAGGATTCCCTTGGGGCTTGGGCCGTAAATTTTTCGCAAAATTTATAACCCACCATTCCATTGCCGATAACAAGAATCGTTTTCATTAGTTGCTTCGATTTAAAAACGTTCAACAAAATTACGTATAATTACGTATTTTAATAATATTTATATCAAAAAAATTACGTATTCTTGTTGCGGAATTGGCAAAACAACGTATTAAACAATCGAAATGAAGCAATTGGGGAAACCACCTAAAGTTACCTTGGTCGGTGCTGGTCCAGGCAGCAAAGACTTGATTACCATAAGGGCTTTGAAAGTTATACAAGGTGCCGATGTCATTTTATATGATGCCCTGATAGATCAATCATTATTGAATGAGGCCCAAAAAGGAATCCCAAAAATATACGTAGGTAAACGTAGTGGAAAACATTATACCACACAAGAAAGGACCAACTCGCTTTTGGTCGAATATGCTTTTACCCATGGTCATGTGGTACGGTTAAAGGGAGGAGATCCCTTTGTCTTTGGTAGGGCTTCAGAAGAGATTGCGCATGTGGAGTCTTTCGGAATTCCCGTCAACGTGGTACCAGGTGTTACCAGTGCCCTAGCCGTACCTTCGGGCCAGGGCATTCCTTTGACCAAAAGAGGCATCGCCACAAGTTTTTGGGTAATGACAGGCACAAAAAGGGATGGTAGTTTTTCTGAAGATCTGGTTTTGGCAGCAAAATCTTCTGCAACTATGGTTATTTTAATGGGTGTTCGAAAATTTGTTGAAATTACCCATGAAATCAAGAAATATCGAGGCGCACTGACACCGATTGCCCTTATTCAAAATGGCACCTTGAAAAATGAAGCTTGTATTATTGGCACACTGAACAATGCTGCTGTATTGTTTGAAAGGGTCGATACCTCAGCACCTGGCATTATCGTTGTAGGCAATGTGGTCTCTGAGCATCCATCTTTCTTTGAAGATGAAATAATGAGGGTTTTACACTCTGAATTTTAATGCTTTCTTTGGTTTATTGGTTAGAAAAATGGATATCGTTTTTAAAATTGCTATTTTTAAAAGCAATTTTAATGTACTTCCTAAAAATTGCTACCCACCACCGATTTACAATAAGAGTTCACCATTAAAATACGTATTAATACTTAAATTGGTGAAAAGATTGTAAAAAAAAGCAATCGTTATACTGTTTAAGCTTATATAAAGCATGTCGGACATCGGAAGATATTGGGAGAATCATGACACAAAATCAAAGGGCTCTATTGCTTTAAAGGTTTCGTGCAAGAGTTGTGAAAATGAAAATTGTTTGACAAAACGAAATATGGGCTCGTCCATTGTTAGTAGACTTACGTTAGGCAAGAATGAAATCAACTGCAAAAAAGGACAGCAGTTCATTATTGAAGGAGCCCCGGTCAACGGACTGTTTTTTATCTTAAAAGGTTGTGTAAAAGTGTTTAGGACCGGAATCAACGGCCGGGAGCAGATCGTTCGGTTTGCAAAAGCGGGGGAATTGATTGGACATAGAGGGTTTGGTACGGAAGAGTATTATCCAATTGGTGCCATTGCCCTTGAAAATGCCGTATTGTGCTATTTCTCAAAAGAACGGTTACAAGAAGTACTGCGCAGCGACGCTTCATTTGCCTATGAACTGATGCTTTTTTACGCCAATGAATTGAATCGGAGCGAAGCCAAAGTCAAATCACTGTCACAAATGACGGTACGTGAACGGGTAATAGATACACTCCTTTATATTAACCGTAAGTTTGGCCAATATGATGGATTTATAAATCTGTCATTGAGCAGAAAAGAATACGCTGATTATGCAGGAACAACAGAGGAACAGGTAATCAGAACACTTTCCCAATTAAAAAAAGAACAACTTATCATTACCAGGGGAAAACAGATTGGTATAGTTCATATAGCCCTTTTAAGAAAGGAAATTTCAGAACATAATTTTTTTCTGGACACCTAATAAATAGAAATGATTTAAACTTTTTCATTTTTCTTTTTCATAAACTTTTTTAGGGCAATGACCATGAATGCCAAGTAGTTGAATCCTTTCCAGCTTTCGGTGGTGGTATCGAACCTGTTGAGCAGGGAACGGAAGCTGTCCATCCA
>JBCDBD010000053.1:0-17361 GCA_039184335.1 Bacteroidota bacterium
GCATTTTAATGGCTTTAATTTGGAGATTAAATATAAAATCCTACCGACAGTTAAATAGTGCAAAATATGAAGTTTTAAAAGACATGGAAATCTTACTTCCTTATAAGTTTTATACAAAAGAAATGGAATATTTAACTGAAAAAACAAAAAGTAAGTTCAAGCATATGACAAGAATCGAGCAGATAGCTCCAATTCTTTTATGTCTTTTGTTCCTAACTTTAATAATATTTTCAATACTCAAATTATTAAAAATTTAAATTGTAGTTCAATTAGAGCAAGTGTATAGAAATTATCTCGCAGAGTAATTTTATACTCTTGCGGAACGCTTTACGAGAGTCTCACAGAAAAAAATTTTGCAGGATTTTCCCCGAATACGAGAATTATAATTAACAGCAAAAGGGTTAGCTTTTTTTGGTGTGGCCAAGCGGTGGCAAATTGTGTTTAAAAATAAATGCCATAAAGCATTTAAATTTTTAAAAAGCAATCTAGCGGTTGGGCGCGGCAATTTTACATAACGGCAAATTATGGTACAAATGGCTTGACGAATGTTTCTTAGAAAGCAAAAGCCAAAAGACGAATGTTTAATGACCCCCAAACAAAAGTTTCTTTTCGTGTACTAAACTTTATGGGGTATTTTACATAATAGAGAATTATAGCTTACGAATGGCATACCTACCAAAATATTAAACAATGACATTTGTACTATAATTTATATTATGTCAAACAAGAGTTTGATATTGTGGATATCGCAAAAGGTGGAAAAAAACACCTATACCCTGTGCAGCAGAAGAGCACCTATCGCTATGTCGATGCCCATGAAGGGGTCAATGATAACAAGGTGGTCACACGTACACGACAAAACAATGATACCCAGCGATGGATCATTAAACCTGTCCATTAGAAAATTACCTAAGCGAGGTTACTCACCAATGATTTTTGTTCTTTTTGATCCGTAAGTACCCTATTCCAAAAAACGCCATCAACGCACAGGCATAAAAAACAAGGGGTATATGCTCTAGGGTACTTTGATAGTACCAACCCGACAGCAATGCCCCTAGACCAATACCGGCCTCCAAAGCAATATACATGGTGGCCATGGCGCGCCCTTTCTGTTTAGGATGGCTTAGGTCAATGGTCCATGCATTGATGGCCGGGGAAACAATGCCCATCGCGAGTCCGTACAGGGTGGCACCCACCAATAAGCCGTTTTTGGTGGTCAAATACCCTAGCAATACCAAGGCTACCAACATGAGCAAGAGCCCTATGGCGATGACCTTGACCCTGCCGTAGCGGTCAGAAAACTTTCCGGCTACAAACCTGACCAGTAAAGAAGCCACTGTAAACACTACAAAAAACAACCCTTTATTGGTAAATCCGATATGATCGCTCCAATCGGGAATTAGGGTCAGTATGGCTCCTAACCCGATATAGGCAAAAAAGGTGATGATGCCTGCAGGCAAAGCTTCCCTGGCCATCAGGTCTTTTTCAGACACTTTGAGGTACCGCCATCGGAACGGCTTTTGCCGAGGCAATGTTTCTTTGAGGTTTATAATGAGCAGTATGGCCAATAGTGCCATTGCCGAAGAACTGTAAAAAAGTACATCAAATGAAAAGTACAACTTGATATAACTACCTAGGGCAGGTCCCAGGGCCATTCCTGTGCTGAATGATATGCCATAGATGCCCATGGCCTCCCCTAACCTTTTTGCAGGTACGATATCTGAAACAAATGTAGCTGCTGCGGTTGGGGTAAATCCTGTTGAAAATCCATGCAACAACCGCAACACCAAAAATCCAACAACAGTGGTCAGTATAGGATAGCACAGGCCACAGATCAAACAGACCAATGCTCCAAACAACATGACCGGTCTACGGCCGATGGTATCGGTCAATTTTCCGCTGAATGGTCTTGATAGTCCAGCAGTCAAGGTGAAAAGGGCAATGATCAAGCCGATATAAGATGCCCCACCCAAATCATTGAGGTATGCGGGCAATTCAGGAATCAACATGTTGAAACTGGCAGAGAAAAAGAGCGATGCCATGCATAGCCATACAAACTTTGGCGTATACATTCGCTGCAGTTTCCGGGTATTGGTTCGTTTTGTTGTTATGGTCACTTTGTGCGTACTGCTTGGTTACCACAAAGGAAGCTACTGTATCGTGCCCAAAAAAGGACATTTGTCCCAATGGCATATGCAATACCCTTTGTCGTTTCATTTCCCCGTGTCTATGTACTCTGGATAGGGTCGCTTTTTTTACAAAAAAGCAAAAAATAAATCAATTTCGTCTTCCAAAATGCAGTTAATTATCTTAGCTTTATGCTACTGACTTTCGCTATCAAAAATCGTTACCACCATGAAAAAAACCACATTTACCTTACTGCTCTTGTTGGCAGCATTGACCTTACAGAATTGTTCATCGGTCAAGGTACTGGATGCCTGGCAAAGTGATGATGTCGAGGCCATACGAGACAACAATTTTATCATTATCGCACGTACCGATGATAACCAGATACGCTATGCCTTTGAGAACAAGATTGTGGAACATATGACGGCTCAAGGGATAAAAGCGACAGCCAGTTACACCAAGTTTCCCAAAATAGATCCCAATGAAAAGATTACAGAGGAAAAACGAGAAGAGATTCTAAAGATTTTGGATTATGAAGGCTTTGATGCGGTTATTCTCACTGCCTTAAAAGATTATCAAGAAGATACCCGTATCAACAAAGATGGGGGGTATTATGTAGGTGGCGACTACTTGAGTTATTACCCAAGATATTATGGTGGTTTTAGGCGCTATTATTACCATCCTTACGCCTATTCAACAGCAAGTGCAGCTTATGTGGAAGAAACGACAACGATTACGACAAGTAAGGTCTATATCTTAGAAACTACGGTGTACGACCTGACGAAGCCTGAAGAAAACCAATTGGTGACCATCGTTACCTCAAAAGTAGACAATCCTGAAAGTGTAACGGATACCGCAGAGCAATATGTGGCCAAGGTGTCCAAGGCCCTAGGGAGGTAGCTGTCTCTATGATTCGAAAAAATAAAGCCCTATTGGCCTATGTTGAATGGTTATATGCATCTGGTAAGTATGGTATAGTGGCCGAAGCGTATGCCGCCAAACGTACCATTATGGAACAGGCGCGTAGGTACAATAAGGTCTATTTGATCAAAAGTGGTATTGCCAAGTGTTATTTGTCCAATGAAAATGGACGCATTTTTATCCAGGAATTCTTGGGCGAGGGCATGGAGTTTGGAGAACTTGAGGTTTTTAATGAACAGCATACCATTTGTTCAGTGGCCACGGTCACCCCTTTGGAAGTCTATACTTTTTCACATGCCGGTTTCAAGAACTTACTTGAGACCGATGCTAAGTTCAACACTCTGGTACTAAAAGCCCTTGCCGATAAAATACGGTACAAGGCCCCAAGGCATTCGTACCAACACGGCTACCCCATCGAAGACAATATTGTTCGGTTGCAGGCAAACTTTCCCGATTTGATAACGGTCATTCCTAAAAAGGATATTGCCAATTATATTGGGATTACCACGCGAAGTTTGAACCGAGCCTTAAGGGGCTTGAAGAAACGCGCCTGATACAATCTTTTGTAGTTTCTTTTGCCACTAGGTTTTCTTACCGTTGGTGGTTCGCTATGTTTTTGCCGATAGCCCATCGTTGTGATACACGTCTATATAGCTTTCATTTTTAAAGATGAATTCATGTTTATCGATGGTTTCACTTTTTTCACGGCCTTTTTTTCGCTATATGTTGTCTATAGTCTTTCTTATGGTTTTTTATGCAATCATTGCGATTGTATTTCAGATACACAATGGAATCTTTTCACTTATTTTTCACAATTGTACGCTGCTTTATCAGCGGTCTCATTGAGGATGGCAACTTTATTGGCTAATCGGCTATAATTTTGCCAAGAAGGGTCTCCTATTAACACCACCTGATCTACTGCAAAACCAGTTACTTTCCCTGCCAATATTACACTATAAATTCCAGGTTCGTCGAATCTGGCGAAAATATTGTATTCTTCAAAGTCGACATTTCTTGTTTCGTAACTCCACCTGCCAAGGGTCTTGTTATAAGCTTTCATGTAGCCCCGGTCTGCAGCTATAGGTTCTCCGGGAGTATTTGAATCGGCGATATCCTCTGGTCGCCTAAATCTGTCTGCTCCGGCCTTATTTCTGTAAGCATAAAAGTCATCTGCACCATTTATCTTGAGCCATACGTCATTATGTTCACTATCACTGTTTCCCTGGTTAATTTTTCCGCGAACGCCAACAATGTAAGTCCCTGGTTTTGAAATATAAATATTAAACCAAAGTTGTGAAGACCTCTTAATAAGGCCGCCATTCCAGATAGCTTCCGGATTTGACCATTGGTAGTAACCCGTACCGGAATAGCCCGTCGTATCCGTTTTAAAAGTCCAATTACCCTCATTACCGGCATAGTAGGCATCTTCGGCTTCCATGATCAAAAAACTATCCCGCTCCACAAATATGTTATCCCCCGCGTTATCGGGATTTAGCCCTTTCTCACATTCTTCGCTAAATATTGCGGTCAATTCACTAGAAAAAAGGCTTTGCGCATCAACGGTCACAGCAAAGCTGCTGCTGGAAGAAGCTTCATTTTCATCCGTTGCCGTGATGGTAACAATAGCATTTCCCTTTCCTACTTCATTGATTGTTAGGTTAGTGTTGGTAACGGAAGCAGTAATCACTGACACGCCACTTACAGTTGCAGAATAGATAAGAGTTGTCCCGTCTTCATCGGAAAATACTCCGGATAAATCTACCGTTGTTGCTCCAAAGCCTTGTTCCAAAGATAGATCAGCCAAAGCGTTTACAACAATAGGGGCCTTATTTTCTGGTTGGTCAAGCCCGCTGGATTCATCATCTGTACAGGATAGAAAGATAATAGAGATGGATAAAAAAGTGGAAATTAGTAGTGAGCGAAGAATCAACTTTAGCCTCATTGGGATATTTTTGGCACAGCAACATTAAAAAAACGTAGAAACTTCAATATAAGTATGCCCAAATACTAATAAATTTCTGTTTTGTCCGACTAAACGGATCAACGGACTGGATCAGTAGACTTGGTGTTCTTGGGCCAAGTGATCAAGTTCTTTGGTCGCTCAAGGTCACCCCTCTGTTTAGGGCCCACTTTCTTCAATCGCCATCGCATACCCCCTATAGCCTATTGGCTGTCGGTGTGAACTACTGACATTCATGCTGAAGCGCTTGTTGGGAAAGAGATAGGCGTTGACCGTATAGCGCTCCACTTGGTGTGAGATATCGAAACGGATTTCATATCGGTTCTTTTTTGGGTTGTAGCTGGCGGTATAGTTTTCAGGAAGTCCTTCAAACTCAATTGCTGTTGCTTGGTTGTATCCCCCAGAAATCTGTCGTTCGCCATAGTAAGACAAATAGGCAGAAACACTATCACCTTGCCACCGTAAATAGTTCGAGCCTCCCATAAGGTTGATTTGGTTGGCCATACTGCCTGGGGGAAGCAGGCCTATTGTAGCAATCTGATTGAATCCGTTGGTATTTAACGGATTTGCCCATTCAGCTATAAATTCAAAGGATTGTTGCTCAACCATGGTTTTTATCGCACCATTGTCCGTTTGTTCAGCCGTCTTTGAGGTGGTGCTACAGCCTACCCATAAGGCGCAGCTTAGTACCAAGGCTGCAATTTTGGTGATTAGCCCTCTTTTGTTCGCTATACTTTGCATGATTGTCAGTAAGTTACATATTTTTTGGCTATCGCCTTGTGAAGAAAAAGCTAAAAAAATATAGATGTAAGTTGCGATATCCTACTTCACAAAGACAATGAAAAAAGCCCCAGTATTGGGGCTTGATCGTAATTTTTTTTAAAAAGGGAATTAAAGCGTGATATCTTCGGTGGTACCGTTCGGATAGGTCAAAGTAGCCAGTGCATCACAGGTACCATCACCAAAATCCACGATTACCTCCAATCCATTCTTGCTGATCTGCATACTGCCACTGGTAAAATAATCGCAAATACCTTCAATTTGCAAAGGGCTTATAGTGGTCACTTGATAGGTGTTTCCATCAGCTTGTACCGTCCAATCACCTGTGATGGCAAACGTAAGCTCCTCCAGCGTCTCATCAAATCCAAAAAGCAATGTCTTGGTGCCGCTTTCGGCAATGATACTGCCATCGGCCATTTCAAGACTGATATCACTGGTAATGACCAATGCCACTTCATTGGTACTTTCATCAAATTCGATAACGTAGGCCCTGGTACCATCGATTTTGACCTCTCCCACATAAAAATCGGTATAAGTTGCTGAAAAACCGGCAGTATTGCCATTCACGGTATAGGTCACGTTCAAGGTGCCGTTCACATTGTCCGTACCATTTAAGGCGCAATTATTGAAAGTTGCGGTAAATCCATTTTCGGTGTACTCAGCAGCATAGCACTCATTTGCTTTTTGAGTGGTTTTACTGGCATCGTTTCCAAAAGTGTACAGCTCTGAAAGCACATTGTCCACAGAGGTGGTGATGGCATCAATTTCAACGATGGTCTGTACTTCGGTCTGGGTCAATTCTTGATCGATGGTGCTGTCATTGGCATCATCACTACAGGAAGTAAAAAATGTAGCCGTAAGAAAAACAAGCCCCATTGTTTTTAGGGCAGTCTTTATCTGTATCATTGTTTTGGCATTTGGGGTTACGAAAGCACAACGGCAAACCTCGAGTTTTAGTGTGGCACCCCCTTTTTTATCGATAAACGGGCAAACAATTTAAGAAATAGGTGCCGATTGGTTTTTAATTGCCCTCAAACCATCGCTTGAAGTCCCCTACCCGCTCACGGCTTATGATGACCTCTTTTTCCATTTTTGGATTCAGCGATAGTTTCAACCTTCGGTTGGCATATACCGTTACGTCTGTTATGGCATTGATGTGTACGATAAAGCTGCGGTTTATCCTAAAGAACTGCTTGGGGGAAATCAGTTCTTCCAAAGATTCGAGGTTATACTCGATCATGTATTTTTTTTTGTCTTTGGTAACCAAGTAAGTAGCGCGGCCTTCGGCGTAGAACAGGGCAATATGTTCACTCAAAACCGACTGTATGTGATTGCCCAGACGTACCAAAAACCGATCTTTATAGGTTTTTTTGGGCAATTCGCGCAAAACGGTTGCCATCAATTCAGGTTGTGAAAATTGTGCCTTAAGTGCATCCAGTTTTAAAAGGGCCTTGGAAAGGGCAGTATAGGTAATCGGTTTTAGCAGGTAATCAATGCTATTGACCTTAAAAGCATCCAAGGCAAACTCATCAAAGGCAGTGGTAAAGATGACCGGTTTTTTTACATTGACCTTTGAAAAGATCTCAAAACTGAGTCCATCGCCCAATTGCACGTCCATAAAAAAAAGATCGACCTCAGCTTGGTGCTCCGAAACCCAAGGGATGGCTGTCTCTAGATTGGTCAACACTTCGAGAATTTGTATGTCACTGCTGTATTTCGATAAGTATCGTTGCAGTTTTTCTGCAGCTAAGGGTTCATCTTCAATGATTACGGTCTTCATCAAGGTACAGTTTTGGCAATTGGATGATTTTGTTAAATGATTTGGTATACAGTTGTACAGCGGTTGTGGAATAATACTGGTATTTCTGGCTTACCTCTTGCAAATCTTCTAATGTCAGTGTTCTGCGCAACGTTTCTGAAGACCGGTACTTTACTCCTATGGTGGTGGCATCTTCAAAAAAATCAATGGCCAGCATCTGTTTTTCAGAAGGGATGGTACTACGGATGATCTTTTCGACCAAATAGATCAAACTTCCGGGCACAATCAACGTATTGCTCGTTTTGAGTTCCCCTAAATGCAGTTTGCGATAGGGCAAATGGTCAAATAGGAGCACCAGTTGGCGTGCAATTTGATATTCTTCTTCAATAGGGACCAGTTCATGGTTCTTTTTTGACAATAGGTAACGGTAGACCTCAGAAAAATGGTCGCAAAGTGTTTCTGCGGCTTCTGGGTCATGCCGCATCCATACCATAATGGATTCCAGACTTTCAAACAACAGTTCGGGGTTGATTCCTCTTTTGAACTGTAGAAAGTCTTTTTCAACATATTCGGCAGTCCTTTGCTCTTTGGCCATCAATGCGGTATTGGTCTTGTACAAAAATTGATGGCTCATATACAGTATCACGTAAATCAGTGCAATAAGGGCAAATAGGCTGTTGAAGATCAAGAGTTCACGACCATTGGGGGAATATTGCAAAATAGCGGTAAAATACAGGTACATGGTGGCGGTCACCAAGATCACGCTCATCAGCATGGATCCCATGAACTGCAGTAGTAATTTGGTGAAGAAAGACTTCGGTCTACGTAAACGTTTGAAAAGCAGTAGCGTCAACCTTGAGCATTCTTGTATGAGGTAGGCCAACCCTATGCATACATAAAGCTCCTGGCCCAAGAAAGTGTCTTTGACTTGACCTAAGGTATTGTTGATCAATAAGATCAGCAGGTAGACCAAAGTGCCACTAAAAAGCGGTGCCAACAGGCGAAACAGCGGGTGATGAATGAAAAATCGGTTCATTTGAGCAGGGGAATTACCACCGTGAACGTTTCGTTGTCATTTATTTGAATGGGTCGGTCGATCAAAAGCCTGTAACGTGCGGCTATGTTCTGCAGTCCTATTTGTAATGAACTGGCCGCACGTGCCTTTTTTGGAGTTTTATTGTTGCTTACGATCAACGTGTCGTTTTCAGCCCGTATCTGTATGCTTAACGGGTGCTTTTCATCCATGCTGTTGTGTTTCACCGCATTTTCGACCAACAGTTGCAAGGTCAATGGGGGCACTTTTGCATTGAGCACGTTCTCGGCTTCAGGTAGTTCGAGCTGCAAATGATCTCCGAAACGGGTACGGATCAAAAAACAATAGGCTTTGACCAGCACCAGCTCTTCGGCAATGGTCACCAAGGTCTTTCCGTAGTTATCAAGAATATGATCGTATGACCTCGCCATGGAACGGATAAAGATTTCTGCCCGATCCACGTCTTTTTGAAACAATGATGACAATGTGTTCATGCAATTGAATAGAAAGTGCGGACTCAGCTGTGATTTTAAAACGGCAAGTTGCAGTTGGGTCTGTTTTCGTTTCAACCTGATTTCGGCAACTTGTCCTTCAGCATACTGCCGGTACGAATACAGTGCAAAATAGCCAATGTTGTACATCAACTGCCCGCAAAACAAGAGCACGGCTATTTTTGGGATTGTATCGTTCGGACCTGTCATAAAAAGTGTGGAAAGGGCTTCAAAACCATGGTATGCCCATAACGTGAACAATACCATAAGAAAACTTGATAGGGAACACACAAAAATACCCATGGCCAGTCGTAGCCCCAGTTGTTTCTTCCAAGACAACAATTGATTTAACAAATGGTTGCAGCCCTCGGTCACATACGCCAGGCATATGCCCAAAACACCGCTTGACACCAAATCCTGCGCATGGTACATTCCTGTAAAACTTAGAAAGCCATAGCCAAGTGCGCCCAAAAGAAATCCAAAAAAAACAAGGGATGAGTGTTTTCTCACTTTAGGTTGGTGTCTAAGATGATGTAAAATCCGCTCCATGCTACCAAAATACTCATTTTAAGTATCAGGAGCGGATATTTTGGTTGGTCAGAAGACTCAATTATTGGATTGCGCGTATCGCCCTGCCAAAGTGCGATTCAGAATTAATGTCGTCACAGGCATCCCTATAAGCATCTTTTACCGCAGTACCCTTTTGCCCCACGGTACTGGAAAAAGAAATCAACGATTCTGCCTTATGATAGTCAGAGTTGATGCTTTCAGTGGCTTTTAAGAGCGCTACCAATTGTACATCACTGTATTTTTTTCGGGCCAGTTTTTTGAAGACCTCTGCCTGATGGTGATCCGAATTGATCTCATGTAGGGCGTAGATGAAATCATTCAGACCATGGTTTTCAATACCTTGTTTTTCGACCACTAGTTTCAACACTGTGGCCTTATGGTTGTCGGAGGTCATTTCATCCCCAATCAAGCGTAACATATGTGATAATACGGCTGCATCAAGTTCATTTCGTACAAAAACCGAGAACACACTGGCCATATGGTGGTCTGAATCCATATTTTCAATGGATTTGAGCAACGTATGGTTTGCATCGCCTGAAAGCTGGTTCGAGCTCAAGGCCTTTTTAAGCACGGTCGCCTTATGATGGTCTGAATTGATATCCTTTGCGGTATTGACAAGCAACTTGACGTTGTTTGGGCTCAAGGGCTTATTTTTCATTACCTCAAGCAAAACACTTGCTTTATGATGGTCTGAATCAATGTCTTTTACAATTACAAACAGCGATTTGAGCTGCGTTTCTGACACTGATCCATTTCGAACGGCAGTTTTTAGTACTTCGGCCTTATGATGGTCAGAATCGATTTTTCCGGTAGCTTTGATGTAGGCGGCCGTAGCGGATTCTGATGCCAAAAACAGGGATGCATTGTGTTTTAGGATGTCTGCCCTGTGATGGTCTGAATCGATTTCTTCCCCCACGACATTGAGTACGGCGGCCAGGTCGCTGCTCTTGGGATTCTTATCCAATAGTAGCTTGATATAGCGTGCCTTTACATGGTTGCTTCGAATATAACCTACTTCGCGGAGCACTTGGTACGATCCCCCTTTTCTGTACATGCGTTCAACCCGTTTTTCAGCCCCCAACGTGGTATTGCGCACCACTTCGAGCAAAATTTCCTCCAACCACTTTTTGCCTTCGCCATCAAAGTGCTTCTGTGCCCCCCCGACATAATACTTTTTGATCAATCCGCCTGAATTGTCCGGTTCAATAAAGATGCGTCTTCGATTGCCGAAAGCCGACTTCTTGATTTCGAGATAACCTCCTCTGGATATGGCAGAGATATCGGTGTCGTTTTCTGTCAGTGTAATGTCGCCCCGGTATTCTACCGAAAAATTGTTTCCAAAACCATTCTTGATGCTGATGGTGGTCTTGCCGTTGTCGTCAATACGCACAGAAGTGCTCTTACGCTGCGCGTCTACCGAATAGCTTGCCAAGATAAGCAACAGCAGAAGGACCCTGAGAAAAAAAGCGGTCAAAAACCTGATGATTTGATTCATGATTGTTCGTTTTTTGATTGATGATGTCTCAAAGATGCGCAGCAAATACTACAGAAAAAAATAAAATGTAATGAACTGTACGATCCATGTACTGAATTGTACAAAAGGGGCATTATGTCTTTCGAGACCGGATAAATCGCGCTAAAAGGGGCAATTTTTTCTTGGTATTGATAAAATATACTCCGGTCAAAAGAATGACAGCTGCCACGATGGATTGCAGCGTGATCTGTTCCTTTAAAAAGGACCACCCCAAAAACATGGCCACAATAGGATTGACATAAGTATTCGTGGCCACTTTTTCTGGAGAGACGATCTTCAATAGGAAATTAAACGAGGTGAATGCTACGATACTTCCAAAAATAACAAGTAGCACCATGGACCATTGGGTGGCAGCGGACCAGTCTTTGGGTAGCGACCATGGTTCTTGAAAGACAAGACTCAACACAAACAGCATGACACCTCCGGTAAGCATTTGATACCCCGTATTCACAAAATAGTTTTTGGGCAAATCGGCTTTGGTCACAAATAAACTACCATAGGCCCAAGATAACATAGCCGCGAAGATCATGAACATGCCTAATATGGCATTTTCCTGCTCCAAAATGTTCTTTTGACTTACTAATAAATAAATGCCCAACATTCCCAAAAACACGCCCAGTAATGACATGGGTTGGATTTTCTTACCCTGTAACAACCGCATCATTAAAAGAATGACCAAGGGCTGTGCCGATATCTCAAGAGCGGCAAAATTACTATCGACAAACTTTAATGCCCAAACCACTACCCCATTACCAAAACTGAGGAACAAAAACCCTAAAAAGGTTGTGTTCAAAAATTGTTTTTTGGTAATGACAATAGACTTGCCAGAAAGTTTGACGATACAAAAAATAAGTGCTCCAGCAGAGACAAACCGTATTCCTGCTAAGAAAAATGGTGGGATTTCACTGACTGCAATCTTGTTCAATAAGTAGGTAGAGCCCCATATGACATAAATCGCAAAGAAAGCGAGGACAATGAGTGTAGTGGTATTGTTTCCCTTCATCAATATACAGGTTTAACCTAAAAATCCAATATTACACCGAATTAATTAACTATTCCCTACTTTTCAGAATTTGTATTCCCTATATTGATACTCATGAAAGCATTTCTTGTTTTTCTTTTAGTAACCACTACCACTTCTATGGCACAAGAATCCTGGTCATGGTCAAAGAGGAACGAAAAGGGAATAGACTGGCATTTTATGCGTTGAACGAAGATGAAAAACCGTACGACGTCCTTTTTGAAGTAAAGGGTACCAATTTTAGGCAAAGTACTGCAAAGCCTAGACTGATAAGGGTTCCATCAACGTCAAAAGTATATTTGAAAAGTATCATTTTATACAGGGATAAAACGCCCCACTATACCTATACGCTCACTACAAATGATAGCCTTTCAAGACGGGCACTAAAAAAGGAGTATACCCTAATTGAAGTGGCTCCAAAACCTATAAAGCCTAAAAAGCACATTACCATTTATGCCACCCCCTACTGTACCCCATGTGACTCCATAATCCAAAGATTGAACGATAACCTTTATATTTTTAGGCATATTGATCTCAGTGAAACAACAAAGATTAAGGAGACGCTTTCAGCTGCATTGGGTCAACCATTAGATTCCCTAAAACAACCTATAGTTAATCTTGGAGGTCACCTTTACACCTGGATTAACGACTACGATACGTTGATGGCTGAATTAGAAAAATAGCGCCTATCAATTTCGTGTAAAAGGTACAAATCGAACTTGCATCAGATTTGTAGTGCTGATTTTTCCTTTCCTCTTACGAATCAATATCAATTTCCTTATCCCACCGTGCGGCCCAACAGGAATGATCATTCGCCCACCTTCGCGGAGTTGTCTGATCAAATGTTCAGGAATTTCAGTTGCACCAGCGGTTACAATAATGGCATCAAAGGGTGCATGTGAGTGCCATCCGTGGTAGCCATCCCCTATTTTGACATGAATGTTGTTGTACCTTAAATCACGCAACAGCTTTTCAGCGCTTTGTCCCAATTCAGGGATGATTTCTATGGTATATACGGTATCGACAATTTCGGCCAATACTGCTGCTTGATAACCAGAACCGGTTCCCACTTCCAAGACCCTATCACTTGGTTTGGGTTGAATAGCCTGGGTCATATAAGCGACCATATACGGTTGTGATATGGTCTGTTGTCGCCCAATGGGCAAGGGTCGGTCATTATAGGCAAACTGTTGCTGGTCTTCTGGAACAAAAAGATGGCGGGGTACGGTGTGCATCGCCTGTAAGGTGGCCTTGTCATCAATGTCCCTACCTGCCAACTGCATGCACATCGACCATACGCTGTCGTTGTGCCGTATACGTATCTTGTGCCCTTACAGCAACAAGTTGCGTAACAATAAATATATACAGCACAGCTGTTTTCATAAACATCAAGATACAACTATTCTTGGTTAAAAATTACAGTGAAATGTCACAGTAAACGAGCAACTTTCCATAAAAATCCGCATCATATGATAAGAATGGCAATGCTTTTAGGCAGATTGATTTGATAACGGTATTTTTTTGGGCGAATAATCTATCTACCAACCCTATAAATGGAACGCTATGAAATTAACGGTACCAACAAAGATTCTTATATGGTCAATTATTGGGGTCCTGTCTTTTTTCTCTTGTGCTGATGATGGTCCGGTACCCGGGTGTTTTCAAGAAGAGAACAGAAGTATAGTAGCTTTTGTCACTAATGAAAATGGAACCATCTTAGCACCAACGGAAGCTTGTGATATATTTATTCTTGAATCTGAAAATGTTGTCGAAAACCAGCCGCTACGTGAATTGTTTGCATGCAATATATCAGAGGATCTCAAAGAAGATGGTATTGCTATTGTCTTTAGCGGGTATGTTTACGAAACATTCGAAGATGAGGATATTTGTGCCATACCATTTGAAATAACGGAAATTCGTAGGCAATAAGCCCTTTTAGGTTTACCCATATACTGGATTAAGGCATACCCCACATTTTTTCATTGGATGTTTTTTGAACTTGACTACGAATTAGGTGTTTATGCACCTTCCATTTATTTTTGCACTTTGTAAACACAACAAATGACCATTGAAAACGGACTTTACGACTATTTTATCAAAATGGGGATGACCGAAAATGGGGCCATGTATGTCAATACCATGGTACTTTTGGTGCTGGGCCTGTTTGTGGTATTTCTTCTGGATTTCATTATTTGGAAAATCTTGCGTTTGGTTTCGGCACGGGTGGCAAAGCGCACCAGAACAAACTTTGATGATCTATTGGTCGTGAACCGCTTGCCAAGATTTGTGGCCCATGTATTGCCGTTGCTCTTGGGATTGGAGTTGGTTCCCTTTATTTTCCACAACTTTCAATATGCCGAAAACATCGCATTGAAAGTACTGTACATTTTGGGCGTGGTATTGATTCTTCGTATTATCCGTAGTTTGCTGAATACCATTCGGGATTACCTAAAAACCCTACCCCGGTTTAAGGACAAGCCCATTGACAGCTATATTCAGGTCTTTATGATATTTGCCTGGATTACCGGGGTACTGACCATTTTTGCCATCATTACCGATACCACCATTTGGAAGTTTTTTACGGCATTGGGCGCTGCTTCTGCGGTCTTATTGCTCATCTTTCGGGATACGATCTTGGGTTTGGTTGCCAGTATTCAGGTAAGTATCAATGATATGGTCCGTATTGGGGATTGGATTACCTTTGATAAATACGGTGCCGATGGTGATGTTATTGAAATCAATCTAGCGACAGTAAAGGTTCAGAATTTTGATAAGACCATTACGACCATACCTACCTACGCCCTTATTTCCGATTCGTTCAAAAATTGGCGGGGAATGCAGGAATCTGGGGGAAGGCGGATCAAAAGGGCTTTGATCATTAAACAAGAAAGCATTCGGTTCTTGAACAGCGATGACCTTAAAAAGCTGGGGCAAATCGAACTGATCGCCACCTATTTGATCGATAGGCAACAAAAAGTGGACACCTACAATGCCACTAATGCCATTAACAAAGAATTGGCCATCAATGGCCGTAACCTGACCAATCTTGGGGTCTTTCGAAAGTATATCGAATCGTACCTGGAATCGCATTCGGCCATCAATGATGCCATGACCTTGATGACCCGACAGCTACCCCCAACCGCACAGGGCATTCCCTTAGAAATATACGCGTTTAGCAGTGACAAGCGCTGGCAGAACTATGAATATATCATGGCCGACATCTTTGACCATTTGCTGGCTTCTGTCCCTTACTTTGATTTGAAACTTTTTGAATTGCCTACCTCACTTTCACAATAGGAAAGAGAATCCCTTTTTTGTATGTATCTGTATATGGGATGGTTTAATATCAACTAACATGTACATTCGCTTATCATTTTTTTATTCTACTTCCCATTGGGGGAATTCCCCCTGCTCATCTACGACAGTATACAGGGTAACGAAAAATCATTCCCATGGCCAACGAAACAACAGCTGCAGACGCCTTTCACCAGGGTATGGTAGAGCTCATATCAAGGAGCTATGGTAGGCAGTCGGTCCCCATTGCCCCCGGTGAAGTCGTAGACCCGGTACGTGAAGGCCTGCGTTCCTCCCTTGCGGTATGGGAGGGCGAGAACACCCAATGGCCCCATCCGGCCTACGACCTGGGCGTCCCTACCGATGCCTATAGGTCCGCACTGACGGGCAGCATCAAGGCAACCCTTGACGCGCTTCGCGGCTTTTTGGAGCACAGCGCTATTTTTTCCGAAGAGGAAAAGGGCGAGGATTCGGGGGCCTACCAAGACCTGATGTCCGTTCTGGCCACGCCGGAGAATCCCAAGGCCATCGCCCCGGGCGACCAGGACAGAAGCGGTCTGTTCTATCGTGACATGGTGCACAATGATCGTTACTGGGACACCACAGGGGGCCACATACAGTTGATGCGGGAGCTGTCCGGCACCATCGCCGAGGTGGCGAAAATATGCACTGGCAATGACCTGGTTGCGAAACGGGGTGACGTACAGAGTGCCCTTTCCACCATCTTCACGAGCGAGCTTTCCGCCTATGGGGTCTGCCTTGGCGGGCATGCCAGTAAGATAAGGGATGCCAGGGACCTGCTGCGGGTGTCCCCCGAGGCCGTCCTGCTGTCGCATTGGAACGCCTATGTCAAGGGCCTGATGTTGGAACGCCCCCCCGGCGGCCGCGACGTTCCCATTGCCAATGCCATACCCATGGGTGAGCAGGTACACCTGCCACCGGCGGTCGACCACCTTGTGGGGGTTCCAAAGGGTACCGTCGTACAGCGGGATTCCCTCATGTTCAACGGCTTTACGGGCCTGACCATGGGGCACCACTGTTTCTTGGCCGATAGGGCCTTCGACTTTCCAAAGACCCTTGCCAAGAAACTTGGCGAAGATATCAGGGGCATTCTTCAGGACTTTGATAATTGTGCCGACCTGGCGGAAAAGAACCATAGGGCTGAACAGCTCGTGGGCCTCTTAAGGCCCTTTGTTGCAGACAGCGCGATCGATGGTTTCAGATATGGCATATATGATATGGAGCGGAATACCTTTGCCAGTGCCTCCCATATCGAGGAAGAATCGGGGAAAGTGCTGGCCGGCTCACTATGTGCCACGGTGGGGATGGCCGAGGTGCCCTTTCAGGCACTTGTGGAGCAAGATGTCTCCGCGGGCAAGCGTGCCCAATGTATCCCGCGTGAAGGGATCTTCTTCGGTGCGTTGTTCTTGGCATATGCACTGACCCCGCGCGAAGGGGCCCTGGGGGCAGTTATCGCTGCTTGCCCCGAAGGACTGAAGGGCTACATGTTCGCCACTGCACTCTACGATTGTGCGTTACAGGGCAACGACGCTGTGCTCAACAGGGTGGTCGCTGCCTGCCCCGAAGGGCTGAAGGGCAACACGTTCATCGATACACTCTACTACTGTGCGTTACAGGACAACAGGGATACGCTAGACAGGGTGGTCGCTGCCTGCCCCGAAGGGCTGAAGGGCAGCACGTTCACCACTGTACTGTACCGTTGTGCGGAGCAGGGCAACATGGATGCGCTAGACAGGGTGGTCGCTGCCTGCCCCGAAGGACTGAAGGACTACATGTTCACCACTGCACTCTACTATTGTGCGTTACAGGGCAACGACGCTGTGCTCAACAGGGTGGTCGCTGCCTGCCCC
>JBCDBD010000054.1:0-16891 GCA_039184335.1 Bacteroidota bacterium
AGGGGGCTTTGCTGTGCCTGGAGCGAAAGGGTGCCCATAAGGCACAGGAAGAGCATGAGGGCCAGGGGGCGGCAATGGCCCAATAGGTTTTGGTATGTCGTGGTCATCGGTATCAGTTTTGGTTCTTGTAATGGTATTGGTGGTCGGTCAAAAGGTTGCTGTCGCGGTCCTTGGTCCGTTCGAGCCGGTCAAGGCCGTCGTATTCATAGTTGGTGTAATTGCCCGAGGGATCGGTGATCCGGCCTACCCCTACCTGGGGCGTGTACGTATAGGTGGTCACCTGGGCATCGGGCAACAGCCCGCGAAGGGAGTCCAGGGCCGCCATGTCGGTCTCGTCATAGTTGTCCAGGGCGCTCTCCCCCACCCCTAGGGCGGCGGCGATATCGGCATAGCTTGCGTTCTTCACCTCGGCGATCACATAGAGGTCGTCATAGCCCCAGAAATATGTCGTGACAGGGCCCTTTACGGGCAGACCGGGCGTGTCGGGCGTGCTTATCACGGGATAGGCCGCCTTTAGGTTGCCGTTGCCGTAGTGCTCCATCTGCATGCGGGTCTCCAGTGCCTGGCCCGCCTTGGCGGTCTGTATGCCACTGGGCTGTACGCCGTTGTCAAAATTGTTCAGGTGCGGGGTCTGCTGTTCGTGCAGCAATGCCCCGTCCTGGTACTGCCGGACCCCCACTACCTTGTTCTGCTGCCCGTCCTGGGTAAGGGAAAAAGATCCAGGAACGATATTCTGCTTAGGGTAGATGTACTCCGTGGTCAACAGCTTGCCATCGCTGGTGGTCACCCGCCGCTCTTGGGGCAAATAATCCACAGTGGCACCATAGACCTGCTGTTCGGTACGCGACACTTCCCGCTGGGTACCGTCAGGTTCGTAAAAGTATTCTTTGGTCACCTTGGCCTGCGGGCCGCCCACCAGCCCGGAGGCATAGTGGTACCTGAAGTTCAGTGAACGGTAATTGTCTGGCATACAGCTGATGTAACTGGGGTCGAAACTGGATGGGGCCGAACAGAGGGTCCCCTGCGAGCAGAGCCCAGATTGGGGAGGACACACAGGAAAGGGATGGTAAACATACCCATAGGTACCGTCGCCATTGGTCTTCAGCACCAGTTTTTTGTCGTTCTTGCCCTCGTCATAGATCGATACGATGCCCTGTACGGAGAGCGTCCCCACTCCGCCATAGGTATGCTCCTCCTCCACCAGGGAGTCCCCGTTTTGGTGGTATACCTGGCGCTTTTGCAGCTCCCCGGCCTCGAGACTGGCATAACGGTTGTTCTCATAGGGCGGGCTCTCTCTGGGGGTCGCCCCCTTTTTACCGGTATAGAAATGGTAGCGGGTGTGCCCCTGCGCATTGCCACTGCCATCGGTACGCCGCTCGGTCACCGTACCATAGGTCACAAAGGGGCGGTTGCCCACCGCGGGCAGGGCCGCCATACGGTGCATCTTGACCGTCGCGGGGCCATTGCTCTGGTCCAAAATGGTCTTGTAGTACAGTTCGGGATCGTAGTTTACGGTGCCTGAACTGATCCCCAGGGCATCGGTATAGGTATAGGTCTTGGTCAGTGCCAGGGTCGTGGCATCGGTGTAGTCCCTGATCTCGGCGATGCGCCCCCCCACGGCACTGGTGCTCGTGTTGTAGGTGCTGGTCGCCTCGTGGGAGACCGTGAAGCGCACGGTGCCATAGCTGTTGCCCGCGTCGGAGGCCTCGTCCATCAGCAACAGCACACGGTACCACCCCGGGTCGAGGTCCATCGTGGTGTCAAAGGAATAGGTGTCCTCCAAGAACATGTTCACCGCCCCATAGTGGTAAAAGTCGCAAAAGTTGTCGAAGCCCTGCAGCGCCGCTTGGCTGGGGGCGTTCACGATGTAGAGCTGCGATTCCCCGGGGAATGCGGTGAACTTGAGGTCGTACGGCCGTGCCTCGGTGATCTGGAAGTCCCCGATCTTGATCTTCGGGTAACTGCCGTCAAGATAGACATCGTCACAGTGGTTGCCGCTGTCGTCCCGATAGAGCGATTCGTCGGTCACCGTGCTGCCGTTGACAAAGGCATCGTAGTCCACCACGGTAAAGGTATTGTCCTGGGTCGTGCTGATGGTGTTCGCCTCGTACACAAACTGGGTGTGCCCCCCCGTGGGGTAGGTGATCTTTTGCAGCAGGCCCTTTTGGGCATGGTTGAAATCGGGGGTACGGTCCGCTCCGGCATAGGTACGCCCGTCATCGTCAACCTGGGGGTAGAGCACGGTATTGCCGGCCCCGTTGTAGTAGCCCAGGTAGTCCATCGCCTTCGAGGTACGCCCGGGCAGCCCATCGGGGTCGATGTACTGAAAGGCATAGGTCTGGTAGGCCTGGCCATCGCTGCCCTTGATCTGCAGGCTGTCAAGCTTGAGGCGGATCTCTTCGGCAGGCCGCTCATAGGGCTGTTGCCCGTCAAGGTTGAAGTAGCTGTAGTGGAAGTCCACCGACCGCAACGGGTTCGAGCCACGGTCAAAGACCTGCAACTGTTCCAGCGCGGAGGCGATGTCCACATCGTAACGGCCGCCCTGGGTGGTGGCCACCACCGTCTTTTGGTTGTGCGACACCGTACTGAGGAACTTCTGCTTGATCTGGTAGGTCGGCAAAAAGCGGCTCTCCCTGTCGGGAAGGCCGTAGTAGGTGCCACTGCCCACGTTGTTCTCGACATGGGTCGCGGTATGCCCCAACTGTTCTTGGGTCCAGTACCCGAAATCGGCATAGGTGAACTCATAGGTGTCCTTGGCATTGGGCGACTCCATCTTGGTCAGCAGCCAAGAGGAGACATATTCGTTGAGGATGCCCCCTGAGCCAGGGGTGCTGTCGTCCCCATGTTTCAGGGTCGTCTCCTGTTCCTCGAAATGGTATACGGTACCGTCTTCCCCGGTCACCTTCCAATTGGTGATGCTGTTGTGGCTTCCCGAGGGGGTGATGGCCCCCTCATAGGCCTCCACCTTGATCCGTGGGTTGTCCAGTACGTGGGCCGTCTCGGTATGTTGCTGGTCGAACACGATCGTACCGCTGATCCCCGGGGCATTGACCATAAAGTAATCGGGCTGGGCGTCGACAAGGTTCTGGCTGATGTCCTGCAAAAAGTTGAAATAGTCCAGCACGCCCTGTTGGGTGGGAAAGGAAAAGGGCGAAGCGATATAGGACGCCATCTGCGTGCGCACGGAAAGGTCGCGAAGGGTCAGGTAGTCCCCGACGATATAGTCGTCCGGCAGGCCGTTGACCGTCCGGGTGATGCGCCCCCCGGCGTTCAGGTTCCAGCCCAGACCGGTCCAGGTGGCCATCTGGTCCACCTTGATCGGGGTGCCGTCATAGGTCAGGGCCATCGGAAGGTCGGTCTCACGGCCCTTGATGGTATAGAGTGGGATGGACACGCTAGGGCTGCCCCTGTGCAGGTCGGTGCCCGTATCCCCATATTGGGCAAAGGCCGTTGCCTCCGGTGAATTGGGTATCGTCGCCATCTTGGAGAGCTCTTCGCCGTAGTCGAAAGCCTCTTGGGCCTGCACAACGGTGGTGCAGAGCCACAGCAAAAGACAGGTAAGGGTCGTCGATGGTGTTTTCTTCATGGTACTGGTTTTTTGTGATGGTTCTTTGTTCGGTGGCAATAAAGGGGGGGCTTCTTTTTTGTAAGAGGGCCTGGTGGGCCACATGGTGGGCCTGGTCGCTATGGACAGTGCCGTTCTGTGTGGGTCCATATCTTATTCTTGTGCTGCTTGTTCGAGTTCTTGGATCCGTCTTTCCTGCGCGATGATATGGAGCGTCAGTTCCTCGACCTTCTCCAACAGCAGCTTGTCCATCGCGCCGAGCGCGATACCCTTCGCGGCGATCTCGGTGGCCGTGGTATCGGCCTCATTGACAAATCCGTCATCACCGCTGACCTGGTTGCCGCCGCAATTGATTCTTTTGATCAGGGTCTCTTGCTGCCCGTAGCTGACAAACAAACAAGATAAGATACCCCATAGGGCCATCGCACCTTTTAGTTGCTTCATAGTTGTAATTTTAAGATGTGGTTTGATTTTGGGTAGTAACGATGGGCCGGCAATGGGCCCGTTCTGGTCGGTCGTGGTCATTCAAACAATCAGTTTTGGTTTGGTTTTGGTTTGGTTTATTTTTACCTTTCCTGAAGTGTTCTCTTACATCAAAACGACGGTATTTGAAATTATTATATTTTCCGTCAAAAAAATTTTACGCTTTCTTACAGCAATTATAAAATACCTCTAAAGATTACCTTTTGACATTTTAAAGATTTCATTTCACAACAATTATTATTTTATTGATACAAATTGTGGGTTATTCGTGGTTATAGTTCTTGAAAAACCATCGAGACCATGCAAACCAATACCCTTCTCAGAACAAAGGTCGCTGCCTTCAACCTACAGGAAACCTTGATCGTCTTGGCCATAATCGGGATACTGCTGCTATTGGCATTGCCCAACCTTATGCCATTGATCGCCAAGGCAAAGAGTGTAGAGGCACAGACCCAACTCAAGGCCATTTATAATTCGCAGACCACACACCGCTATATGTACAGCAAGTTCACGGCAGACATCAATGCGTTGGACTTTGTTGCCCCAAAAACGGTAAAGGAAGACGGTATGGGCAACTATCGCTACGAAATCGTTGCGGCCACAGATGTCACCTTTAAGGCACGCGCCGAGGCCGTGACCGATTTTGATGGGGACGGGGTGCTGAATGTCTGGGAAATTGACGAACAGGGCAATCCGAAGCAAGTAATCAAAGACTGATGTTTGTACTGCAACTTTTGACCATTCTCGGGTTTGGCCTGATTGCTTTTCAAGATTTTAAGGAAAGGGCCGTATTGTGGGTCTTGTTTCCCCTAGTGGGGCTTTTACTGGGCGTTTTACACCTAAAACAGGTGACCCTGCAGTACTTCATAGTGTCATGCGCTGCGAACCTACTGCTGGTGAGCACCTTACTTTTCTTATTGTGGGGGTATACCCGATATGTTCGCCGACAACAATTTTTGAATGTGGGCTTTGGACTGGGCGATGTCTTGTTCCTTTATGCATTTGGGCTAGGTTTTCCAACGCTGACCTTCATCTTACTGTTGACCTGTTCCATTTTCTTTTCACTGCTCTGCCAATTTACCCTGGCACCCTTGCAAAAATCGGGCACCGTGCCCTTGGCCGGCCTAATGGGGCTCTTTTTGATGGCTGTACTGTGCTGTGAACTGTTGACCACCCCAACCCTTCTTTATTCGCTATAGATGCAAAAAGACAAGTTTCGCATACCGCCCCATTTGCAACAAAAGATTACGGCCGAACAGGCTTTTCACTATCGCATTGTACCGGTGGCCGAAAAATCGGACACCTTGGTCCTGAAAACAGATGTGACCCCGCTGACCAACCTCTTGGCCGAACTCAACATCGTGCTTGACAAGACCGTGGCCTTAGAGGCATGTGATCCCGAAGAACTGCAAAACTATTTGACCGCCAATTACAGGCAGGGTAATGGCATAGTGACCCACCAATTGGAATACACCAATGATTTTCTCGAAAATATTTTGCGGAGTGCCAAAAAAATCGGTAGTAGCGACATCCATTTTGAGCCCTATGAAAAAAGGTGCCGGGTACGTTTTCGCTTAGATGGAAAGTTACTGGAGCAGTATAGTATACCCAATGAAAATTACCCCGCCATGGTCAATAAGGTGAAGATCAGGGCCAATCTTGACATTGCAGAAAAACGACTGCCCCAAGATGGTAGGATCACCATTCGATCTGCGGATACTGAATTTGATATCAGGGTCTCCTCACTACCCACCCTTTATGGCGAAAAATTGGTGCTCCGCATCTTAAGCAGGGATACTGGCACTGTTGAACTGTCGCAATTGGGGTTTAGTGCCGCAGAACTGGACCACTATACCGAAGGCATTAAAAAGCCCCATGGCATTGTACTGATATCAGGCCCTACGGGTTCAGGAAAAACCACAACGCTCTATGCTACCCTAAAGCTGCTGAACAATGATGAGACCAACATTCTCACCATTGAAGATCCTATCGAATATACCTTGGAAGGAATCAACCAAGTACAGTTAAAAGAGAGTATCGGACTTGACTTCGCCAGCTCGCTGCGCACTTTTTTAAGGCAAGATCCCGACATTATCATGGTCGGTGAGATACGTGATGTAAAAACCGCCAATATGGCCATTAGGGCCGCCCTTACCGGACATTTGGTCTTATCGACCATACATACAAATTCTGCCTGGGCCACCATTTCGCGACTCGTTGATATGGGTATACCCCCATTTTTGATCGCCAGCACGCTCAACATGAGTGTGGCCCAGCGCTTGGTCAGAAAATTGTGCCCGAACTGCAAAAAGGAAGAAACGATACATAAGGGCCTTTTACCGCAAGGATTTACCATTCCTGAAGGGTTTCAAAAACATTTTGTGCCCACAGGCTGCCATTCGTGCCATCAAACAGGCTATAGCGGCAGAAAGGCCGTTTACGAGATACTGCCCATCACCGGCACGATCATCAAGCACATCAAGGCAAATGACCTTGACATCGACCATTATCTCAAAACCAACCACATACCCACCCTAAAAACCAATGCCATTGCCATGGTACAGCAAGGGATCACATCGATTGAAGAAGTGTATCCGCTGTTAACAGACTAACCACATGAAAAGACTATTTCTGACCATATTGCTTCTTTACATTACGCTGGGTCTGGCCCAAGAAAGTGATCGCATCCAAAACATCAAGAACCATCTTGAGCTCTTGGCCGTAGACAACCCTGGTTTTAATGAGGCCCTAAAGATGGAAATCAATGTGGCCAATGTAACCTTGCCCAATTTTCTGATGGCGGTATCAAAGGTGCACAAATTGAACCTGAGCGTTTCCAACGACATCACGAACATTACCATTGTCAATAATTTTTCGAATGTGACCGTCGCCGACCTGCTGGTCTTTCTCTGTAAGGAATACGACCTGACCATTGATTTTACCGGAAGTATATTGGCCATCAAGAGGTACAGCAAACCACCTCCAGTACCCCAAGAAAAAGAGATTGCCATCGACTTTGACCTGGCCAACAATACCATTTCATTGGATCTCAACAATGATCCGATGGAAAAGGTATTCCGTAAGGTGATGGAAGTTTCAGGCCAGAACCTTCTGTATTCCAATGCCTTGAAAAACAAGCCGATCAGCCTTTTTATAAAAGCGGTACCCTTCGATAAGGCCATGGAGAAAATTGCCGAACTGAACGGACTGGTGCACTCGAAATCACGGGACGGATTTTATCTTTTCAGTGCCATGGAAGCCAAGACCACCAGAGCATCGGGCATGCAGGGCTTTCATCCTGGCATGCACTATGAGGTACGCGACACCATCAACAAGATCGTCAATGTCGATTTCAACAATACCGCCATTGCCGACATTATTGCAGCTCTTAGCCTTGACCTCAAATTGGATGTCTATACGGCTACCCCCCTTGAAGAAGCGGGCACGGTCACCTTTAATGCCAATGGCATCTATTTTGATGACCTATTGACCCATATCTTTGAGAGCAATGAGCGCATGGCGCCCATTGTCAGCCCGGCCACCCCCCCAAACAACAGGGGCCGTACCAGAAATAACAATGCCCCGCCCGTTATCGGCCTAAAGACCAAAAACTTTACCTTTAAAAAAGAGAACAACATCTATTTTTTTGGAACAACGGACCAACTCAGTCTGAGAAAGATAGAGATCGTTCAAATGATGCACCGTTCCATCGAGCTGTTGAGCGATCCCTCCTATTATTCGGGCGGTAGCGGGCGCACCGTGGGCAGAACCCAGTCCAACAATGTCAACTACTTTACCAATGGGCCCAATCAGGGAGCTCAAGTAGGGCAACAGGGAGGCAACAACCGAACCTCGATAAACACCCAAGTCAATGGTTTTGGCAATTACCGCGACGGTACGGAAGCCTTGGTCAGTATTCTGCCCGATGAGATCAAGGCAGACCTCGATATCAAGGTCGATTTTGAACTGAACAGCTTTTTTGTGAGCGGCTCCTCTGCAAAGATCCAACGCTTTAAAAACTTTATCAAGGAAATCGATAGGCCCGTACCCGTGGTGTTGATCGAGGTCATGATCATTGAGGTACGTAAATCGGCCACGGTCGAAACCGGCATCAGCTGGGGAATCGGTGATGAACCTGTCAGTACCCAAGGCAGTCTTTTTCCATCAACTGACATTACCTTGGGGGCCACTACGGTCAATAAGGTAATCGGCGGTTTTGATGGTTTTGGCTCTTTCAACATCGGCAAGGTGGTACCTGAATTCTTTGCGACCATAAAGGCCCTGGAAGAAAACGGAAACATCAAGATACGCTCTACCCCTAAGCTATCGACCCTTAATGGACATCGGGCCAACCTGTCGATTGGAGAAACCACGTACTATGTCATTACCAACCAAAACTTTTTTGGCTCGCAGGTACCTACCACCTCTGAAGTGCGCAATTATGCCCCTATCGACGCTGAGCTTGGCCTGAGCATCAAGCCCTTGGTCTCTGGTGATGGCCAGGTGACCCTCGATATCAATGTCGTACAATCAGATTTCAGTGGCGAACGTATCGAAGACGATGCCCCGCCAGATATTACCTCACGTGAGTTCAGTTCGATCATCAGAATGCAAAACCAAGATCTGGCCGTTTTGGGCGGACTTGAAGAAAAATTGAAAAACGATTCTGGGAGCGGGGTCCCCGTACTGGCAAGAATACCCGTGATCAAGTGGCTCTTCAGCAAACGTAAGCGTGAAGACACCAAACAGAAATTGACCATACTTGTCAAACCTACAGTAATATACTGATGCTAAAGAAATGGATACAGCATATCGTTGAGGGCTCCAACTATTACGGATTGGAAGTATATGAGCGCAACGGAAAGGCCCAATGGTCGTTGCTGAAACTGGAACAAAAGAGAGGTGAACTCCATATTCGCTCTGAGAAGACTACCGCTAATCTCAAAGCGCTCCCCGCATTGATCGACATAAAGCACCCGCTCTTTTTGACCATAAACACTGCACAGGTACTCAAAAAAGAGATTTTTGAAGAAGCAAGGGGCAACCACGAACTCTCAGTGGTCAATGCCTTTCCGAATCTGGAGCTTGATAACTTCTATTACCAAATCCTGAACGCGAACGAAAACAGTATTGTGGCCATCAGTAAAAAAGACTATGTCGATTGGTATGTTGATCAACTGCACAAAATAGGCCTAAAACCCTTCTCCATTGTGCTTGGGGTGGCGCAGATCCATACCATAGGCCAGTTTTTCAATGGATCGATCCCTGCATCCAACTTCAACGTGACCTTCAAAGACGGTACCCTACAGCAATTCGAAACCAGGGATACGGATACTACCGTCAACGAACCCTTAGAAATCAATGGCATGCGCATCAATAGTGCCCATGTACTCCCATTCTGCCACATCTTGGCACATCTGCAGCAAACCGAGCAGGTCTCAAACTTGGCAGATAAGAACCGTACCCACCAATTGGCCTTTAAAAACCAACGTGCCTTTCACTTTGGCCTTAAAGCGGCCTTAAGCTTTTTTTTCTTACTGTTACTGGGCAATTTCTTGGTATACCACCACTACCAAAACAAAAATGAGACCCTTGTGGCAACTTTGGTATCACACGAAAACCAAAGCACGGCTTTTCAACAATTGCAAAAGAGGGTAGCGGCAAAAGAAGAAAAGTTGGTCAAACTGTCAAACTCAAAAAGCTCAAAGACGACCTACTATTTTGATGAAGTGGGCAAGGGCCTCCCCCATTCGATCTGGTTGAGCGATATGCAGTACCAACCTCTGCTGTCACCCGTACAGTTGAAAAAACCCATCGCCACCACCAAGAACAACCTACAGATTTCAGGAATCACCAATGATAAAATTGCCTTTACCGTCTGGTCTGACAACCTAGAGATGCAAGACTGGGCGAGTAGGGTCGAAATTCTTGACTATGAATATATTTCCAATGCATCTGCCAATTTTACCATCAACATTGTACTGAATGAAAGCAAATAAGAAAAACAGGTTTTTGATTGTCAGCATACTGATCATGTGCTTGGTCAGTTACCGCTTTGCCATCAAAAAAACCATAGCGCTGGGTGAACAATACCGCAACAACCTAGCGAAAAAAGAATTGGTCAAAAATCTACCAAGGCAGCTTACCCTGATGACACAGAAAGAGCAATTTTTAGATGCGCAATTGACCAAACTCAGTGCAGGCAATTCTTCAATGCAAAACAACCTGCTTAAATTTCTAAACAATGAAGCCGAAAAAAACGAGGTCAAGATCATCGAGTTCAATGCACCACACATCTTCGAAAATGGAGATGCCACCCTTGAAACCCATATGTTCAAGGTAGAGGGAGGGTATACCGATATTCTGAAGACCCTGAACACCATGGAAAACCTGACAAGTTTTGGTAGCATCAACCATTTAGGCTTTGAAAAGAAAAAAGATTACCGAAGTAAACGCACCTACCTACAGGCCAAGGTGTTTTTGCAGCAAATCAGGTAAGGGTATGGCAATAGTTGTGTAACCAAGACAGCAACCGTGCTCCCTGCCGTTGGCAAGTGCATACCCATCAAACTAAGATGACCACCATAAAAAACCCCAGTGTTTACTGGGGTTTTGTGTTGTGGGCCCTACTGGATTCGAACCAGTGACCCCCTGCTTGTAAGGCAGGTGCTCTGAACCAACTGAGCTAAGAGCCCTTGACCATTTTCAAATGGGAGTGCAAATATAGCATCATTTTTTGTTTGGCAAAAAGAAAACCCGGGAAAAAGTCAAACAACTTCAGCTACCACAAAGGTACTGCCCCCCACAAAGACAAAATCATGGGCAGTGGCCGCTTTCATCGCCCTTTTCAATCCTTTTTTTACTGTATCATATGACTTCCCCCTTAATCCGTGGGCCATGGCCTTTTGCTGAAGTGCTACTGCCGGTAGCCCCCTAGGTATCTGTGGGCACACAAAGTAATAGCATGCCCCAGGTGGAAACAGGGCCAACAGTCCATCGATTTCCTTGTCGTTTACAAAGCCCAATACCAAGTGTAGGTCATCAAATACCTGCCGCTCGATCTGTTGCAATACCTGGGTGAGCCCCTCTCGATTATGTGCCGTATCGCATACTACTGTCGGTGTATCGCCCAAAACCTGCCATCGACCCAACAATCCTGTATTTTTGACCACATGTTGCAGGCCCTTGGCAATGTGGCTTTCAGAAACCACAAAGCCTTTCAGTTCATTCAGCACTGCTACCACGCCTGTACTGTTTTTGGTCTGGTAAGCACCCAAAAGATCGGTTTTATGGTTCTTTTGGGGCAATTGATCGGCAAAAACGATCCTAGATGCGTGCTGGGCAGCGATCATTTTAAAGATCCCCATAGTTTCTTGCTGGCTTTCGCTTATGACCACCGGCACATTTTTTTTAATGATGCCCGCTTTTTCCAAAGCGATCTTTTGCAAGGTGTTGCCCAAGAACTGCATATGGTCGTAACCGATATTTGTTATGAGGCACACTTCAGGAACAATGATGTTGGTCGAATCGAGTCGACCGCCCAAACCTACTTCGATTATGGCGATATCCACTTTTTCCATCGAGAAAAAGTCAAAGGCCATGCCTACGGTCATCTCAAAAAACGAAAGCTGGTGCCGTTCTAAAAAGGTGTGGTGGGTGCTGATAAACTGCTTGACGTATTTTTTGGAAACGGGCACACCATTGCTCTTGATACGTTCTCGAAAATCCTTTAAATGGGGCGACGTGTATAGCCCTACCCTATAGCCCGCCTCTTGTAGTATCGAGGCCAACATATGGCAACTAGAGCCCTTGCCGTTGGTACCGGCCACATGGATGCTCTTAAATTTTTGATGTGGATTGCCCAAGTGTTCAGAAAATCCGAGGATGTTGTCGAGCTTTTTCTTAAGGGCCACCCCCCCGCTTTGCTGGTACATGGGCAGTTGGGCAAACATCCAATCCAAGGTCTGTTGATAGGTCACTATTGCCCGAGTTTAAAATTGACTACCACAAACCCTGTCTGTTGTGACGGTGCTTCAGCATCTAAGTTCCATTGGTGGAGAAATGCTGTTTTTCGGGCGGGCTCCAACAGGCAAGGTGCATTGTTCGTGGTCCCTTTTACCCCTGGAGTGGCCTGAATGACCTTGCCATTACGGTCTACAACGATTCGTACCACGACCCTGCCATCTTCATTGCATTCTTGCTGAACCTTGCCCTTACGCACCAATGACCTGCCATTGAGACCATAACCTCCAATTCCGCTGCCGCTTCCCGGACTGCCATAATATGTCGTGGCATAGGGGTCGCCATCGGGGCTCCCCTTATCCCCCGCCCGGGTATCGTCTCCCTCATTGCCCGTGGTCTCGCCAGTCGACTTTCCAATACCCCCGATCAGGGCATCCAATTTTCTTTTTTGCTGTTCTTGTTGTTTTCTGCGTTCTTCAGCAGCCTGTTTTTCACGCTCTAACCGCTCTGTATCAGCTTTTTTCTTTCGTGCAGTTTCATCAGCCTTGCGTTTTGCTTCGCGCTGTTGTTCGATTTTCACCGTCGCTTCATTTTCGCTCGTCAACATTTCTTCGACAGGCGCAACCTTGGGGGTAGACTCTTGTGCTGCCACGGTTACTTCTTCAACCGGTTGCTCGGTAATCTTTTCGGGTTGCGAACGCACTGTTTTTCTAGGCTGCACTTTTCCACTTCCGAAGTCCATGGTGCCAAAATTTACGGCAATCCCATTCGCTATTGGTGGGTCCATATAGGTCAACCCAATATAAAAAAGCAATAAGAGTACTGCGCTTAGCAGCAATGTGGTAAGTGTAAAGGATTTTTTCTTGTGTCTCGTATCTAAGAACGACATTATTTAGGTCGCACGGCCAAAATGACTTTGTAGTTGTTCCTATTGGCAATGTCCATCACATTGACAGCTTCTTTGATGGCAACACTTTCTTCTGCCCTTAGGATAATTGTCGGCTTTTCTTGGCCTTCAAGTGCTTTTTTTAATTCAATTTCAATATAGGCTCCGTTGATCTGTTCGTTGTTCACAAAATATTCCAGGTCTTTGTTGATGGTGACCGAGACATTCTGCGTGTTCGTTGACTTGCCCTTTGCCTTTGGCAACAGCAGATCCAAGGCATTCGGTGCATTGGAGGTCAACATAAAGAAGACCAACAGCAAAAACACGATATCGGTCATCGACGACATGCTAAACTCGGGGCTCACCTTATTCCTTCCTTTTAGTTTCATACGAAGAAGTGTTTAAACTGGCTCATTCAACAAATCGAGAAACTCCACGGCATTGGCCTCCATTTTATGTACCACCTTATCGGTTCTGTTCACCAAGTGGTTGTAGCCGATGTAGGCAATGATTCCCACGATCAACCCAGCTACGGTAGTGGTCATCGCCGTGTAGATACCAGACGCCAAAGAGCCCATTTCGGCTTGCCCACCACTACTGGCCATTTCATGGAATGCCAAGATCATGCCGATAACGGTACCCAAAAATCCGATCATGGGTGCAGCACCTGCCACTGTGGCCAGTACGCTTACATTCCGTTCCAGTTTATAGACTTCCAATGTGCCCGCATTTTCAATGGCCGTATTGATATCATCCAAGGGTTTGCCGATACGCGATACCCCCTTCTCGGTCAATCGGGCCACAGGAGAATCTGTCTGGGCGCAAAGTAATTTAGCGGCTTCCAGTTTACCGTTCATGACATGGTCACGAATCTGGTTCATGAAATTCTTATCAATTCTTGACGCCGCCTTGATAGCAAAGATCCGTTCAAAATAGATGTACAGTGCCACAAAGAGCAGTACAAACAGTACTGCAATAATAATTACACTTCCGGTGCCCCCATTGACAATAAGGTCAATGACAGAAAGGGTCTTTTCTTCCGAAATGGACGCAGCCAAATCCGCTTCCCCTTCCAAATCTTGAAACAATACCATAAATAATCCCCAATTTAAGTTGCAATAATAACGGAGATTTTTGGATTAAATTATCTTAAAAAAGAAAATCGCGCATCAAGATGAAAACCAGCGCTCCAGCTACAAAACCTGCAAAAGCCAACCACGCTATTTTGCGCAAATACCAGAAAAAATCGATTTTTTCCATTCCCATGGCCACGACACCGGCCGCAGAGCCAATGATCAGCATACTGCCGCCGGTACCTGCTGAATAGGCGATAAAATGCCAAAGGGAATGATCCAAAGGTTCAGAAAACATACCCATACTGGCTGCGACCAAGGGCACATTGTCAATAACGGCGGAGCCTATACCCAGTAGCATGACGACAATATCTGTCTGGGGTATCGCCGCGTTCAACTGCTCTGCGTAAGTGAACAAAATACCAAGGGACTCCAAAGCGGCCACTGCCAATAAAATACCCAAGAAGAAGAGAATACTCGGTAATTCGATTTTGGTCAAAGCCGAGTGTACAGGGCTGTGGTCTGCGTGTTCATGGTGCTCTTCATCTGTTGCTGAACTTATATTGAACTTCGCATTGCTGTAGATTTCGGCAAAAGTGGCCACCAATGCCAATGATAACATCATACCGACATAGGGGGGCAAATGTGTGATTGTCTTGAAAAAGGGTACAAAAACAATGGAACCCAATCCAAGGTAGAGCATCGTAGGCCCAAACTTTGACTTGCTTACCTTTATATCTTGTTCATCAGAATCGACCTCTCCCTTAAAGACCTTGAATTGGCTTGCAATGAGTGTGGGTACAATGGTACAGGCGATCGAGGGCAACAATACCCTGGTGACCAACGAGCCTGCTTCTACTTTTCCGGCAATCCAAAGCATGGTGGTCGTTACATCGCCAATGGGCGACCATGCCCCACCAGCATTGGCATTGATAATGATAAGGCCTGCAAACCAAAGCCGGGTCTGCCTATCCCGGATCACCTTCTGTAAGATGGTCACCAAGACAATGGTAGCCGTCAGGTTGTCGATAATGGCTGAGAGTATGAAGGCCAATATGGAGAAAATCCATAGCAACTTGCGCTTACTCCGGGTTTTGATATACCCCTTTATGGTTGCAAAACCGTCAAAATAATCAATGATCTCCACAATAGTCATCGCTCCCAGCAAGAAGACCAATATTTCGGCCGTTTTACCCAAATGATGCAGCAAGATCTCATCAATATGTGTCGGCTCAAGCTCTTTTAACTGCGCATTGACCTCAAAAACATCTAGATGGGCCAAAGCGATGATCGCCCAAAGAATGGCCATCATCGCCAGGGCTGGTATAAGCTTGTCAATTTTAAGGTTATGTTCTAGGGTAATTGCTAAATAACCAGCAAGAAATACGATGATGATAATGGTTTCCATATGCAGTTGGTTTATTATTGTCCTTTTAGTTAAAATGTTGGTCGTTGCCTAAAGATATTCAAAAAGACTCCCCAGACGCATTGAAGATAATTAAATATAAAGGAATGGAAAAGTACTTTTTATACATCACATAGAATTTCAACAAATTAAAAAATTCGCGCATTTTGTCGTGTTTTCTTAATAAATCAATACCTAGATTTTATATTTGTACTGGTTTTTTATTCTTTTTACAACATTATGGAATTTACTCTTTCTGAAGAACAGCTCATGGTGCAACAAGCGGCCAGGGATTTTGCCCAAAATGAATTGCTGCCAGGTGTGATCGAACGTGATGATGCCCAAAAATTTCCTCTAGCGGAAGTGAAGAAAATGGGAGAACTCGGTTTTATGGGCATGATGGTCGACTCGAAATATGGTGGTAGCGGATTGGATACCCTTTCGTATGTACTGGTAATGGAAGCGCTTTCGAGAGTCGATGCTTCAGCCTCCGTAATCGTTTCGGTGAACAATTCGTTGGTCTGTTGGGGGCTTGAAACTTTTGGAACCGAGGCCCAAAAGAAAAACTACCTATCAAAATTGGCCACAGGTGAGACCATAGGTGCTTTTTGTCTTTCAGAACCTGAGGCGGGCAGTGACGCGACCTCACAAAAAACCACGGCCCTCGACATGGGGGACCATTACATTTTAAACGGCACCAAAAATTGGATTACCAACGGAAGTTCTGCCGGAGTATATCTGGTCATCGCCCAAACCGATATCGAGAAGGGCCACCGGGGCATCAACGCACTCATTGTCGAAAAAGGAATGGAAGGCTTTGAAATCGGCCCCAAGGAAAACAAACTGGGCATACGGGGCAGTGACACCCATTCACTTATCTTCAACGATGTGAAAGTGCCAAAAGAAAATCGGATCGGTGAAAATGGGTTCGGATTCAAATTTGCGATGAAAACCCTAGCTGGCGGTAGAATCGGAATCGCAGCACAGGCCCTCGGAATCGCGGCAGGGGCATATGAACTCGCTTTAAAATATGCCAAAGAACGCAAAGCCTTTGGAACGGAAATCTCAAACCATCAGGCCATTGCATTCAAGCTGGCCGATATGCACACCAAAATAGCGGCGGCCAGACACATGGTCTACAAAGCTGCATGGGACAAAGACATGGGCAACAACTATGATCTATCTGGGGCCATGGCCAAACTGTATGCCTCAGAGGTGGCCATGGAAACCACGGTAGAGGCCGTTCAAATTCATGGAGGCAATGGTTTTGTCAAAGATTACCATGTCGAGCGCTTAATGCGTGATGCAAAGATCACCCAAATCTATGAGGGTACCTCAGAGATCCAGAAAATCGTCATCTCTCGCAGCATTTTAAAAGACTGACCCTTACTATACCTTAATCGCTATACGGTATACCCCAAATTTTTAAGGGGACATTTCTAATACACTATACATCTCAACGGCATAAGGGGGCAAAACTTATGGGTGCCCATCATTTTTAAGACGTTATAAGCGCA
>JBCDBD010000055.1:0-16821 GCA_039184335.1 Bacteroidota bacterium
AGGACGTGAACTACCGTGACCTTGACGACGACGGTGACGGCATCGACACTCCCGACGAGGATGCGGACGGTGACGGCGACCCGACGGACGACGACACGGACGGAGACGGTACCCCGGACTACCTGGACCCCGATGACGACCCCCAAGAAATAACAGTAGAGGTAAACCAATTGGTAACGCCAAATGGTGATGGTCGAAACGATTTTCTTTTTATAAGAGGGGTTGAAAATGCCAGGAACAACACATTGCAAATATTCAACCGTTGGGGTGTGGCCGTATATGAGGGATCAAACTACAACAACATCAATAATATTTTTGATGGTAGGTCAAAAGCTAGGTCAACAATATCGGTTGACGATTACCTACCGGCGGGGGTATATTTTTATATATTTGAGTACGAAACAGACCAAGGAAAAGTTACAGATAGTGATTATTTCTATATCAGTAGATAAACCATTGAAATTCAAAATGACCAAAAAAAGTATACTTTTCCCGATTTTTCTGATCGTCGTAACCATTCAAGGTACTTTTGCACAACAAGATGCCCAATATACACAATACATGTTCAACACCCTTAGTGTCAATCCAGCTTACGCAGGTTCAAGGGGGCAGTTGACATTTGCAGGACTGTATCGATCACAATGGGTAGGGTTGGATGGTGCACCTGAAACGTTTACGCTCAATCTGCATTCCCCAATAAGGAATAGTAGGGTTGGGTATGGTATTTCTATAGTGAATGATAATATTGGTGATGGAGTGGTACAGGAAACGTATATTGATGCAGTAGTATCATATACCATTGATGTTTCACTGGATGCCAAACTGTCTTTTGGGCTAAAAGCAGGAGGAAATTTTCTGAGTCTTGACTTTGACGGCCTACGGAATTTTGATGCTGAAGTTGTTGAAGAAGATAATATCGATAACGATTTTTCTCCAAACTTCGGATTGGGAATCTACTACCACACCGATAAGTTTTATGCAGGAATTTCTGCCCCCAATGTTTTGGAAACAGAATATTTTGACAACGAAGAAAATGATTCCAATTCGGTTAACTTTTTATCAAGTGAGCGAATAAATTTCTATCTGATAACCGGATATGTATTTGATTTAAATAGTGATTTGAAATTTAAGCCAGCATTATTGACAAAAGCTGTCGGTGGAGCACCTTTGCAGGTAGATATATCTGCTAGTTTTTTGTTTAACGATAGGTTTAGTTTTGGTGCAGCCTATCGTTGGGATGCTGCAGTCAGTGGTCTTGCAGGTTTCCAGATTACAGATCAGATTATGTTGGGGTTGGCTTACGATCGTGAAACAACAGACCTTGGTGGAACACAGTTCAATGACGGGTCTTTTGAGGTCTTCCTGCGCTTGGAATTGGTAAAGGCTTTTCGTCGAACAATATCTCCCCGGTTTTTTTAAATAGCACATCCCATGCCAAAAAAAATACTTTTCTCTATAGTACTGATGCTTGGTCTTGGCACATTGATTTTTGGGCAAGACCGTCAGTTGGGTAAGGCAGATGAGCAATACAATAGCTATTCTTTCAGACCAGCAATCGATATCTATAAAAAGGTGTTGGACAAAGGGTTCGTTTCCCCAGATTTATTAAAAAGGCTGGGCAATTCATATTATTTTAATGCAGACTACAAAGAGGCCGCCGAAACCTATAAACGCTTGATTGATGAATTTCCAGAAGATATAGGACCTGATTATGTGTTTAGATATGCTCAGACCCTAAAAACTCTGGGCAATTATGAAGCTGCAGATAACATGATGGCTAAGTTTGGTGAACTGACTTCCCGTGATGGAAGAATGGCCGCTTTTGAGGAGGACTATTTAGCAAAGATTGAATCGAATTCAGGTCGTTACGAAATAAGGGCATTTCCATACAATAGTGCGTATTCAGATTTTGCCACATCGTTTTACAAAAAAGGACTTATTTTTTCCTCTGACAGGGATACAGGCAATCTAGCCCGTTATCGCCATACATGGAACAATAGGGATTTTTTGGATTTGTATAGGGTAAATGTTGACAGTCTCTCTTTAGATAAGGTCATAAAAATTGATGTTATTGGTGAAAAGGGCTATGAGACTCCAATTGACATGAAGAGTGATGGGAATGCAGAAGGATATCTAAAATCCACTGAGAATAAGCTGCCAAAGCGAAAGAACAGGATCAATACCAGGTTACATGAGTCTACTTCCATAGTTACAAAAGACGGAAATACCATGTATTTTACAAGAAACAACTTTTTGGGGGGTAAGCGTTACAAAGATTCAGGGGGTACTACGCGTTTAAAAATTTACCAAGCCACATTCGTAGATGGCCAGTGGACAAATATTTTGGAATTACCATTTAATAGTGATGAATATTCAGTGGCACATCCGGCATTGAGCCCTGATGAAAAAACACTGTACTTTGTTTCAGATATGCCTGGTTCATTGGGAAATTCCGATATATTCAAGACCAAGATCATTGGAGATGGCACTTATGGGCCAATCATCAATTTGGGCAAGAATATCAATACAGAAGAGAGAGAGACCTTTCCTTTCATCACCAAAAATGGAATATTATACTTTTCCTCAGATGGTCATCCTGGACTTGGAGGGTTGGATGTTTTTGCCACAAAAATTGCCTTTGACGATTACAGCCAGGCCATAGTGAATATTGGAAAACCAATAAATGGAAAATTTGATGATTTTTCATTCATTCTTAATGAAGAATCTAAAGAAGGATATTTTTCTTCCAACCGAACTGGGGGAATGGGCGAAGATGACATTTATGCATTTGTTGAAACCGACCCATTGATATTGGACTGTCTTCAAGATGTTACCGGTACTGTACGGGATAGAATCTCAAATGAGGTTTTGGTGGGTGCCACAGTAAAAATAATCGATGAGGAAAATAAAGAGGTATCTTCAACCATTACCGATGCAAAAGGGAATTATATTTTGGATTTAGATTGTGCCAAGGGGAATTTCGTTAGGGCATTGATGGAAGGTTATGTGCCTTCAGAAGAGTATTTGCCAAGGTCATACGGTAAGCCGCGAATTGTTGATTTTTATTTGGAAAGGGATATAGTCACCGGAGGTTTTGGTGATGATCTGGCCAAGCTCTTACAATTAAGCACGATTTACTTTGATTTAAATAAATTTGATATCAGACCTGACGCAGAAATAGAAATACAGAAAGTGATTGTGGCAATGGAGAAATACCCTAGTCTCAAAATAAGGGTAAATTCACATACTGACAGTCGAGGCAACGATGCATATAACCTATGGCTTTCTCAAAAAAGAGCAGAATCGACAGTTGATTATATGGTTTCAAAAGGGATTTCAAGAGATAGACTACAGGGAGAAGGGTTTGGAGAGACCCGTTTGGTCAATGAATGTGCCAATGGAGTATTTTGTTCTAGAGAAAAACACCAATTGAACAGGCGATCTGAATTCATTATTCTAGAATAGCATTTTATGGGAGATGCTATTGCAACTGATATTTTGGGTTGATATCCCTAGTTTGGGCAGTTTTTTTGCTACAAATAGCATTCCTAAATTTAGATAACTCGCGAGTGCAGTGCCTTTGTGTATGTTTCATAGTACGGTACTCCAATGCTGCTGCTCCTTAATTTTTTTCATTTTGATTGCTCAAAATTATCAATAGCTCCCACCATGAGCATGCACAATTACTTATTTGGTAGGTCCATTTACACATCCGTAATACTTTATTTTAAAACCGCACATTAAATTTCCACACTTATTTATGACAGTTGTACAATGACCTGTAATCAGATGATTTAATTGATCTACTTGCACATTAAGAATCATTGAACCTATTTGTCTTCCATATAACTGAAAAAGGCTGTTTTTTCAATATGTTATCGATTATCGGTAGCAAAATAAGAATGCCTTTTTAAGTAGTTGACCTCAAAATTTAACAGCTATACTGTGCGAAATGAGATGTACACAACAAATATTTTTAACCCCTGGTGGTAAAGGTAATTTTGTATAGTTCAGTAATCTGTCCAGTCTATGAAATTGGACATTACTGCTGAAAAATGATAGCATACATAGCACCAAAATCTAAGAAATACTGCATACGATATTAACCAAAAATAACCCCATGAAGAAGAACATCATTTTCATAGTATCACTTTTATTGACGGGGTTTGCATTTTCGCAGACAACAGTTACGCTACAAGATCAGTGTAATTGTGAAGTTTTAAGTGGTACAGATGTTACTGCCCCAGGAACAACTTCACCTACCGGAGCAGATATAGGTGACATTTATGTCAATACCAATACAGGAACTATATTTTTTTGGGATGGTGATTCATGGGAATTGACATCAAGTGATGACCAACAATTGACAGGTTTTACACTTGATGGTGTCACAAACACATTGACGTTAGACCTTGAAAACAGCACAAGCGTAAGTGTCGATTTGAGTAGTTTGAGCGATACTTTTTCAGATACCAACACGACAATTGCTTCTTTTGGTATAGACGGAACAAATACGAATTTGGTAATCACAGATTCCGACGCGAACAGTTTTTCAGTTGCTTTGGTAGATATAGCTGCTTTAATAGACACGGACGACCAGGACATCAGCACCGACGGCAGCTCTGGGAACATCTCCATTGACGACGGGAGCACGCTGACGCTCAACGTGGACGACGCCGATGCCGTTATCGGCAACGAGTACAACACGGGCTTCACGGTGACGGGGGGCAACCTGAGGATCACCGACGGCGGTGGCGACCTCGATGTACCGTTGGCCTCGATAGACACTGATGATCAAGATGCTACTGAGGTCAATCTTAACAGTGCTGTTGATGTAGATGGTGATGGTAATGATGAAACAACCGTACAACAGGCGATTGAAGATATTGCGGCGATATTGGCTGTACCGACAATTTATGCTACTGGGAAAGTGGCCATAGAATATGTGGGAACACCAGGAGTGGATGCTACCAATTCTAACCTTTTTGGTGCTGATGTGACCAGAATTGATGAAGGAGATTATCAAGTCGATTTTGATACTGCCCTTTCAAATGCCAGTTATATCATTCAATTGGTGACTTTGGACTGTGGAGGGGATTGCCCAGGTAACTCTGGAGCTAATTACGACGATCCTGGAATTACCTACTATGATCAACAGACCTCAGGTTTTAAGGTAAATATTGGTGATAGTGATAATGGTAGTATTCAAAAAGACGATATCGATTTAGAATTTATGTTTACCGTAATAACAATACCAAACTAAAAAAATGAATTACTCTGAAAAGATGAAAAAAATAGGTTTGTCTATTCTGGCATTTCTAGGACTTACAGTGACAATCAATGCCCAAATAGATGCAGGTTCTTTGATGGGATTGCCATCTGCAACAACCGCTGAGATGAATGCGATTACTTCTCCAGCGATGGGGGGGTGCTTGTTCAATACAGACGATGGTACCATTTACTATTATACCGGTTCTAATTGGCAAAGGGCAACAGATGATCAGAATGCCAGTGAAATTAATTTAGTGACAGCAATCGATTTAGACGAAGGTGGGGCATCTTCACCTACCAATGAGACCACTGTAGAAGAGGCTATTCAAGCCATTGCACCGATAACCTCAAGAGCAGGCAGGGTATTTTATCCACCTTCAATAGCCATTGATGCGTCCTCGAATGTTACCAATGCCCAGATCAATCTTTACAATCAGTATGTAAACCAATTTGCTTCTGCTAGCATGGTATATAATCCAAGTGCTCCCAATGCTATTCCAACGTATGCTGCCAATGAACTCAATTACTATGTAACGTATTATGATCCGGCAGTTTTTGCCAATATTACCATTACTGATGCTGGTCTTATGGAATATGATATTATCGGGCAGCCAGCAGATTATAACTCATTGATCAATGTAGTATTTGTAGTTAAATAAGAGCGTAAAAATTGTCCATCCAAATCTTGAACAACAAAAAATTACATATCGCTTTAAAACTTAACATGCTTATATTTTTTATAAGCATTGCCTCTTTGAATGCCCAATTTTTATTGCAAGCACCAAATAGTGGAGATGAGAGTAACTACCAATGGTACGAGGCCTCAGATGCTACGACTGTTTTAGGAACGGATTCTTTTTACGAGGCAACACAACCTGGAATTTATTTTGCCACCTATGATGGTACATTATGCGGTTCTAATGCTACAGGATATTTCATTTTGACCGATTGTAATGCCCCAGGCAATGAAGTGACCTTAGATATCACTGCTAACATATCTGGAGGGGCTACAGTGAGTTGGAGTCCAGTAGTATCCGGTGACCAATTGCGACCAACTGTTGTGGCCACTACCAGTGTTGTACGCTATACCGCTACCCTTACCAAAGCAGGAAATTCCAGCGAGCTTCCCCGTTTTACTGTAGTGTGTTTAAGTCAGGCCGCTGACTTGATGGACGATTTGGTGACTGTAAATGAAGATGAAAGTGCGGTTGTACCGATTTTTGATAATGATGCAGACTTACCGACATCAGGAACGCTGACTACTTCGGATCCGCCCAATGGTACGGTAACCATTGATGATAATGGTACTCCGACCGATCCCTCAGACGATATTGTGACCTACACCCCGAATCCAGACTACAATGGCCCAGATTCCTTTACCTATACAGTTTGTAATTCTTCAGGTGATTGCAGTACCGCAACAGTGACTGTCGATGTACTTCCAATTGTGGATGCCTTTGATGATTCTGTTGCTACGGATCAAGACATGTCAGTGGATATTGCTATACTGGCAAATGATAATGATTTACCTACATCAGGAACATTGAGCACCACAAGTGCTGCCAACGGTATGGTGGTCATCAATGATAACGGAACACCCGATGACCCATCTGACGACTTTGTTACCTATACGCCTAACCCTGGCTTTACAGGTACTGACAGTTTTGACTATACGATTTGTGATGCCAGTGGTAACTGTAGTATAGCTACGGTGACTGTGGTTGTCAATCCATCAGACATTGATTTAGATAGTGATGACGATGGAATAGTCGATACTTTTGAAGACCTCAATACCGATGGTGACAATGACCCATCAACCAACGCTACAGATACTGATGGTGATGGGGTACCGGATTATCTCGATATCGATAGTGATGATGACGGCATACCCGATAATATTGAGGCCCAGACCACAAATGGTTATATTCCACCAAGCGGATTGGATGCCAATGGTAATGGTCTTGATGATGCCTATGAAAATGGGGGCAATGTCGGTCTTATACCTGTTGACACCGAGGGTGACGGTATTCCCGACTATGTAGATGAAGATAGTGATGGGGACAATGTGCCAGATAATATAGAGGCACATGACTTCAATCAAGATGGTGTTCCTGATTTTGTATGGGTAGGGTCAGATAAAGATAACGATGGACTTGATGATGGCTATGAAGGCGATACCATGATTGATGTTGATGTCAATGATGGTATTGATGATCCCCTAAATGATTTACCGAACTCAGATCAAGATGGTGAGGTGGATTTTAGGGATTTGGATGACGATGATGATGGTATTTTCACAATTGATGAAGATTTAGACCAAGATGGGGATTATGCCAATGATGATTCTGATGCCGATGGCATCCCCAATTACCTTGACCCTGACCTAGAACCTACCGAAGAAGACGAAATAGAGGTGTTCAATGTATTGACACCCAACGGTGATGGTATACATGATGTATTGACCATAAGAAACATAGAAAACTACCCAAACAACACAGTAAAGATTTATAACAGATGGGGCGTACTGGTATATGTGACCAAGGCCTATAACTCCTCAGGAAATGTGTTCGATGGTACCTCCGAAGGGCGGGCAACTGTCGATCAAGACAACAAGCTACCAGTAGGTACGTATTTCTATATTATAGATTACGTCAACCTTGCTGGTAATACAAAACAGATTTCCGGTTACATATACATTAATAGATAAATTGAAGTGCTGTGGAAAAAAGGAAGATAGAGAGAAATTGTTTTAAACTGCTACTGGCCCTCATAATGCTTGGGTCAGGAATTTTGCAGGCACAGCAAGATGCACAATATACCCAGTACATGTACAATACCATTAGTGTAAATCCCGCTTATGCAGGATCTAGGGGGCATATGAGCATTGGGGGACTTTATAGGGCCCAATGGGTCGGTTTGGATGGCGCACCGGAAACACAGACCTTGAACCTTCATACCCCAGTGGGATATAGGGGTCTTGGCCTTGGAATTTCATTTGTCAACGATATTATCGGCCCCACTTCAGAAACGTATTTTGATGTCGATTTTTCTTATACCATACAGACAAGTTTGGATGCTCGCTTGAGCTTTGGTCTAAAGGCTAGTGCACACTTGCTTGATGTGAATTTTTCTGAACTGAACCAGAATACCCAAGTAGGTCCTGACCCCACTTTACAGCAAAATATTGATAATAAGTTTTCACCAAACATAGGGGCGGGTGTCTACTATCACACAGAACGTTTTTATGCAGGTCTTTCAGCACCGCGAATACTTGAAACTACTCATTTTGAAGAATCTTCACTGTCTACGGCAAATGAGGAGATGAATTTTTATTTGATAACCGGTTATGTCTGGGATTTGAACCCATTCTTAAAATTTAAGCCTGCCTTATTGACCAAAGCGGTCCAAGGAGCACCCTTGCAAGTAGATGTGTCGGCAAACTTTATGTTCAATGAAAAGTTTATTCTTGGTGCCGCCTATCGTTGGGATGCTGCCGTCAGTGGTATGGCCGGATTTCAGATTTCCCACGAATTTTTGATTGGTATTGCCTATGATCGTGAAACCACCGATTTAGGCGGAACCTCTTTCAATGACGGATCATTTGAGATTATTCTACGGTATGACTTCTTACGGACCTTGAGCAACTTGAAGTCACCACGTTTTTTTTAGATTACTTATTTCACTATAAAAACTTCTTATCATTGTTTTGTATCATTTGACGATACAAAGATTTATATTTTGTAACTATGAAAGAAGAAAATGTAATATTGGTAGACAACGAAGATCGTCCTTTGGGTGTCATGCCAAAAATGGAAGCGCATGAAAAAGCTATTTTACACCGGGCGTTTTCAGTTTTTATAGTAAATGATAAGGGTGAGATTATGTTACAGCAGCGGGCTGCAGATAAGTACCATTCCCCTTTGTTATGGACCAATACTTGCTGTAGCCATCAACGTGAAGGCGAGTCGAACATAGCGGCAGGCAAAAGACGGTTACAAGAAGAAATGGGGTTTGTTGTGGAACTTGAAGAAGTCTTTTCATTTATCTATAAAGCCCCCTTTGACAATGGGCTTACAGAACATGAGTACGACCATGTGATGATGGGAAACTACAATGGATCGCCCACGATTAACCTTGCTGAAGTCGCGGATTGGAAATGGATGCACCCTGAAGCGGTACAAAAAGATATTTCTAGTTCGCCTGAAAGTTATACAGCTTGGTTCAAGATAATTTTTGAGGAATTCTATGATTATTTAACCAAAGAATAACGTCTCTTGAAAGTAAAAGTAAGCAGAAAAGCACATTTTAATGCAGCGCACCGATTGTATCGACCTGATTGGAATTTTGAAAAGAACCAAAAGGTGTTTGGCAAGTGTAACAATCCGAAATTCCACGGGCACAATTATGATTTGATTGTCAGTGTGACTGGCGATATAGATCCCATCACAGGTTACGTGGTCGATATGAAACTCTTAAAAGATTTGATCAAGGAACATGTGGAGAATGCCTTAGACCATAAGAACTTAAACCTTGATGTTCCTGAATTTAGAGAGCTCAATCCGACAGCAGAGAATATCGCCGTCGTTATTTGGAAAAAACTTCGCCCCCATATCAAAAACAGCAATGATTTAGAAGTGGTTCTTTACGAAACTCCACGTAATTTTGTAACCTATTCAGGTTAAAAACTAAAAATGGATCTTTACCCCTTAAAATTCCACCCCATTCTCAAAGAACGTCTTTGGGGTGGCACTAAGTTAAAAGAAGTGCTAAACAAGCCTATAACGTCTGATATCACGGGTGAGAGCTGGGAATTATCGGCCGTTGCAGGTGATGTCTCCGTGGTTTCAAATGGGACTTTGAAGGGCATTTCCCTGCAAGACTTGATCAATACATATCCGGTCGAATTATTGGGGCAGGGTGTCATGGACAGATTTGGGGTGGATTTTCCCATTTTGATCAAGTTCATTGATGCCAAACAAGATTTGTCCATTCAGTTGCATCCCAATGATGAACTGGCTAAAAAACGCCATGGCTCTTTTGGAAAAACGGAAATGTGGTATGTGATGGATGCCAAGCCTGATGCCCAATTGATCGTAGGGTTTAATAAAGATGTTGATAGGGAAACGTATAGATCCAGTCTTGAAAACAATACACTGCTTGAGCTATTGAACTATGAAAAGGTTGTTGAGGGAGATACTTTTTTCATCAATACCGGTAAGATACATGCCATTGGCGCAGGAGTGCTTTTGGCTGAAATACAGCAGACTTCAGATGTGACCTATCGAGTGTTTGATTTTAACCGAAGAGACAAAAACGGCAATTTGAGGGAATTGCATACCGATTTGGCATTGGACGCCATTGATTATTCAAGAAAAGATGACTTTAAGATAGGCTATGGCAGCACGAAAAATCATCTCAATAGCATGGTATCATGTCCATATTTCAAAACTGATTTTTTGAACTTGACCCAAGACTTTTCCCAAGATATTTCTGAGAGAGACTCCTTCACCATATACATGTGTGTTGCAGGAGATGCCAGTATTTCAAATGATTTTGGAAGTACGCCCATCAAAAAAGGGGAGACCTTATTGGTTTCGGCATACAGTGGTATGGTCAATATCAGCACCAAGGGAGCCAAACTTTTGGAAGTAACTATTTAGTATTACATTTGAACAAAACGAATTATGGCAAGTATCAGGGATTTAAAGAAAGACATTAATTTTGTTTTGGGTGATATCATCGATGCGGTATACGTATGGGAAGCGGCCACCCATAATGAGAACTCTAAGGAAGGTTCAGAAATCATTGATAAGGCGATTGCCATTTTTGACGATTTACTACAAAGGGTACATCAAAAAGAAGTTACTGATAAAAAAAGCCATTTCGATGGTATACGGGCAGACTTGGAAACCAAAACCACCGAATTGGTGGAAGAATTGAACAAACTGGAAGCATAGGTCGTTATTGCTTGCTACTGCTTAGATGTCTTTTAAGCGCTTTTCCATATTTTGAATTCGACACTTCAGGCGCCAATACATTGACAATGGAATCCAAATACTTAGGATTGGCTTCGCCAGCCTCGTTCAAGGCTATATATGGAGCGACGTATGAGTCATTATTGGTCAGTGCAAAGTTGAGCACATAGCGATACCTTGCCATGATATTATGCGCAATCAATTGCTGTAAGGAGTCTAGGGCTGTGCTATCATTTTGGATTTCTGGATTGGCTAAGGCTTGGCCCAACTCCAATCCTTTGGTATTGAAATTAGATAGCATTTGGCTACATTCTTGAAATTTTTCTTGACTTTTTGAGCCTGAAATTTTAGCCTTTGCATCAAAAGTGTTCCACGAAGTGTTAATCGTAGTCTCTCCTTTTTCCCCAAAAAAAGTGATACGGTCGTTGATATCATTGTTGTCTGCTTTTTTCAAATAGAGGTAAAACAGTTCAGGACTTTGAATTTCATGGGAGAACAAAAAGTTGCCATCACCTCGTAGTTCTAAAGAATCAATGGTCACCAAAGCAGAATCTTTAATATGTTGCAAGAACAATTTTCCTTTTTTCAAGCCAGCAATGTTGCCCGAAACGGTCATGGTGTTTTTCGGTTTTTTTTCACATGAAAGAAAGAAAACCATTAAGACCAAGGATAAGATAAATTGTTTCATTTTTCAGTTTTAATTGGGCACAAATATCGAAAAACTATCCATTTTTAGCTTTTGATTGCCGTAAAATAAATACGTTGTTTAAGATTGGAGAAAACGAATCGGTGCTTTCTTGTTCATTATACTTGGTTGGTTGGTTGGGTAAAATGATAAGACGGTTTTTCTTTTTTACGGTGTTGTAATGGTATGGCAGCCGTGTTGAATCAATAAGACAGGTCCCTATTTTTAGAGGTTAGCGGCCATTTCCATCAACAGTGCACACAAATAGGCACCTCCAGTGCCTGAAGCATAACCAAAGACTGCCAATAATATGCCTACAGAAGTCAATGAGGGATGAAATTCGGCGGCCACCACCGGGGCAGAGGCTGCTCCTCCCACATTCGCCATACTACCTGTGGCGAGAAAAAAGAAAGGGGCCTTGACAAGTTTTGCGACCAGTATCAATAGCCCAGCATGTATCGAAAGCCAAATAAAACCTACTGCGATCAGGCCTGGATTTTTGAACACTGCTGTCAAATCGATCTTCATGCCTATCGTAGCCACCAGAATGTAGATAAACATACTGCCCATCTTGCTTGCACCAGCTCCTTCATAATATTTTGCTTTGGTAAATGAAAGGCCAATTCCAATGAGTGTGGCAATAACGACCAGCCACAAAAATTTTGAGCCTAGGGAAGAAAGCGCTTTGTCTTTATTGCGGACCACCTCAAAAGTATTTTCTAAAAATTCGGCGAAATGGTGTCCCATAAAGTGGGCGATGCCTACACCAGCGAACGCCAACGAAAGCATCACAACATAATCCTTGGTAGAGGCGACACGTGCTATTTTGGCAGTATATTCTGACACCTTGTTTTTTAGCTCTTCGATTGCAGTAGTGTCTGCCCTTAACCAATGATCAATTTTTTTGGCTCTCCCAATACCCAGTAGCAGTATGGTCATCCAGATATTAAAAACAAAGACATCGACCAAAAGCATTGAGCCAAAGTTTTTCGGATTGTATTTGAAGACCTCAAGCATTGCAGTTTGATTGGCACTGCCACCGATCCAACTTCCAGCAATGGTGGCGAGACCACGCCAAATGGCATCAAATCCGCTACCGCCCACAGTTTCAGGCGAAAAAATGGAAACGATTAAAATGGCCAATGGCCCACCTATGATAATGCCTGCTGTAGCTGTAAAAAACATGATCAATGCCTTTGACCCAAGATTGGCTATGGCTTTCAGATCAATACTAAGGGTCATCAAGATCAGGGCAGCCGGAAGCAGGTACCTGCTGGCGACATAGTACAGGTCGGAGTTTTCTTCAGAAATAAGATCGGTACTCACAAAAATTGCAGGTAGTAAATAACACATGACCACACCGGGAAGGAAGGAATAGAATTTTTTCCAAAACCCTTTTTTGATCGATGAGGTATAAAAAACAAATCCAAGGCAAAGTGCCAAAAGACCAAAGATAACGGTATCTTCAGTGATGGGTAATTGGTTCATGGGAAAAAGCTATATGGCCAAATATAGCAAATTACGAATGCTTATATGTTGAGCCAATAAGTCAGTTTTAAATTGATCGATCTGCTTCTGGGCATAATCGTATCTACAAAATAATTGTCATTATATACGATAAATAGGTCAGAGAGGGGTGCAAAACGCCACTGTAAACGCGAATTGATGCCAAGATTATCGCGTTGGTTGCTGTATTGTACCAAAGTTGACCAAAAAATGGATTTGTTAAATGTGATGTTGATACGTGGACTTACAAGCCATATATCTGCACTCGGAAAGGGGTCTGGTAATGATATGCTATCATAGTTCAATGACAAGGAAAGGAACACCTTGGGCTGTAACCGTAGGCTCATATCACCTTCAAATGAAAACCGGGTGCCGTTAAAGAACTCCCCATAACCGGGTTCTGCTGAATATGAGAATACCTTTCTTCGATCGCTCTGGAATTCTACTTCAAAACTAGTGTAATAATATCCTTCATCCGCTGGAAGTTCCACTGCATCATCGGTGCCGGTGGGATCAAAGGAATCAGTCAAAAAAGTAAATCTATTGAACATTCGGGCCGATAATTCTTCTTGGGTCTTGAACTGGGCTCCCCAACGTGTGAAAATTGTATAGTCGGTATTTTTATAGTCGAGGGTCGGCCTCCAGATGGCGTTCGGACTAAATCGGAACCCATGGGAATTGATATTGCCTTTCTTGGGCCAAAAGTTATACTCAATAAATGGGCGGGCTGCTATGATATCCTCTCTTCTTACAAAGCCCAGATCTGCCCTATAGTCATTACCCACAAAGTTGCTTCTCAGGCCAAAGTTGACATATCGTGAATTGTATTGCAGATCAACCCCACCTGCACTGTCTTCATCACCGATTTGATGTGCAAAGGATTTATGGAAAAAAAATTTTCCTACCCAGGTGTTATCTGCTGATGCCAAATTGTAATCCAGTCCGACGACACGGTTATAACGATCTGTTTCTTCCAAAAAGTCATAGTCTTTGAATGCTTGGCGATTCACAAAAATGAAGCTAAGGTTAGACCGCGAGAACATTTTTTTCTGAAGGGCAAAAACGGTATTGTTATTGCTCGGAATCTCATTTTCAATATCTTCTTCAGTTTGAATGTTCAAAAAACCAAGACGCCAGTCTTCATTCAACTTACCACTAAGACGTATTCCTCCAATGATGCCATTTTCTATGGTTTCATCATCCAAATCCTCGGCTATGCCTATTCTTCTTGAAAAAAATGGATTGGAGTCACGTTCATTGCCAAAAGTACCGAACAAGTCACTGTTGTCAATGAAGAATTGCCTTCTTTCTGGCAGTGAAACCTCAAATCGGGTCAGATTGGTAAAAAAGTTGTCTACTTCAACATTTGAAAAATCTGGATTAAGGGTGATATCGAGATTCATGCCGTTACCGATGGCTATTTTGGCGTCACCACCAAAATTCAGGTCGTTGGTGGTTTCTTCATTTTCAGAATCCTTTAATGAAATCCCGTTGACATAAGGAATCAGTGCCAAGGGAGTTCGGGATTTCCCCAAGGGTTTTTCAAAGACCATATCGCCCATAAAAGCCAGATTGAACACAAACTGGTTTTGCGGTATTTCTTTCCAGGTACTGGTTTCATTCGTCTGCATGTCAAAACGATAGCTGTTGAAACGCCATTTGGTCTCACCTTGTTTGAATTTGAATGATGTAAGGGGAATGGCCATTTCACAGATGTAATATCCATCGTAAATCTTAGATGCCCCACGCCATTTCACATCCCATGAAGTGGTAAAACCACTCAAGGTCGTACCACCGTTTGAAATCAGTGCTTCACGGCGTACCCCATATGGATTCATACCAAACAAAAATGCGTTTGTACCATCATTGAAAGTATCAAAAAGTAGACTGATATTGTCATTGCCACCTGCTCTATAATCTCTTTGTAACGATGGTATGACGTAATCGTCACCCTCGGTATTCAGTTTCATGCCAATATAAAGTGTGGTAGCACTGTAAAGCATTTTTATATCGGTCTGTTGAAGGGCCAAAATAGAGTCTGAGGGAAAGTATTGTTGAAAATCATGTGCACTTTCAGCGGTTTGCCAAATGGCTTCGTCAAGAATACCATCAATTTGTATAGGTGCGGTAATGAATTTTACCGTAAACCTTTTTTCCTGATTTTGACAATATAGGGCAGTGTATAGAAAGAGCAGGGCAGTAGCGCAGCAGAGTCGTGCCATGTATCATTTTTGATTAGTCGACCAAATTTAAGGGGAACGCACGTTAAAAAAATGCCAAATTATTCTTTAGCATCCATGTTCGGTTTCTTGGGTGCTCTTTTGGCATCGCGAAGGGTTTTCATCAGCATCCACTCTATTTGGCCATTGGTGCTACGGAACTCATCTGCTGCCCACTTTTCAATGGCCTTGAGCATGTCTTCATTCAAACGAAGCGCAAACCCTTTTTTCTTGTTCATTGCTTGGCGTTCATAAAAATTTCATCTAGAGTCTCTCTTTTGGTTTTTGGGTACTGCTTAAGATTTAATGGTGCAATGTTCCCGTGTTTACTATCGGTGAAGCATCTTTGTCTGAACACAATACCACCATTAAGTTGCTTACCATGGCCGCCTTTCGTTCTTCATCCAATTCAACAATGTCTTTTTCATTAAGTTCATCCAATGCCATTTCGACCATACTTACCGCACCCTCAACGATTTTATGGCGTGCTGCCACTATGGCCGTGGCCTGTTGTCGTTTTAACATGGCATTTGCAATCTCTTGGGCATAGGCCAGATAACCGATCCGGGCTTCAAGCACTTCTATACCGGACATTTCTAGACGATTCTGTATTTCTTTTTCCAAGGCTTCACTGACTTCGTTCACACTTGAGCGTAGCGTGATATCTTCTTCAATACCTTCATCTGCGAAATTGTCATAAGGATACATACTTGCCAATTTTCTCACGGCAGCATCGGTCTGAACGCGAACAAAATTTTTATGGTCGTCGACATCGAATGCCGCTTTATAGGTGTCAGTGACCCGCCATACCAAAATGGTGCTGATCATTACGGGATTACCGAGCTTGTCGTTCACTTTTAATCGCTCACTGTCAAAATTACTGGCACGTAATGATATTTTCCTTTTGGTGTAGAGTGGATTGGCCCAATACAATCCATTTTTTTTAATGGTCCCCACATATTTACCAAAGAGCAGTAAAACTCTTGAACTGTTTGGGTTGACCAATATAATGCCAAAAGCCAAAAAAGATCCTAGAACTAGTGCAATGCCAAACCAAGGGGATTTCGTATGGATAATCATGGTAAGCCGATCAGCCCATAAGATCCCATCGCCCGGATCTGTGATCGCGTGACGTCGCGATGGGCCACATGGCCGATTTCATGGG
>JBCDBD010000056.1:0-16553 GCA_039184335.1 Bacteroidota bacterium
ATTCAACACTTTACGCCGGTGTAGCTCAGGGGTAGAGCGTTTCCTTGGTAAGGAAGAGGTCACGGGTTCAAATCCCGTCATTGGCTCAAAAACGATTTGACACTAATATAAACTAAGATTAAAATCATTTAAAATGGCAAAGGAAACTTTTGATCGTTCCAAACCGCACTTAAATATTGGTACTATTGGACACGTGGATCATGGTAAAACTACATTGACTGCTGCTATCACTACTGTGTTGGCGAATGCAGGTCTTTCTGAGCTTAGAAGCTTTGATTCTATCGATAATGCTCCAGAAGAAAAAGAAAGAGGTATTACAATCAATACATCACACGTAGAGTACCAAACAGAGAACCGTCACTATGCACACGTTGACTGTCCTGGTCACGCCGATTATGTAAAAAACATGGTTACTGGTGCTGCCCAAATGGACGGTGCTATCTTGGTTGTTGCCGCTACTGACGGCCCCATGCCACAAACACGTGAGCATATCCTTCTAGGACGTCAGGTTGGTATTCCAAGAATTGTGGTATTCTTGAACAAAGTTGACATGGTCGATGATGATGAGCTTTTGGAGCTTGTTGAGATGGAGGTTAGGGAATTGCTTTCTTTTTATGAGTATGATGGTGACAATGGCCCTGTTATCTCTGGTTCTGCATTGGGTGCATTGAACGGTGAGCAGAAATGGGTTGATACCGTTATGGAATTGATGGCTGCTGTTGATGAGTGGATTGAGCTTCCAAAAAGAGATGTCGATAAAGACTTCTTGATGCCAGTGGAAGATGTGTTCACCATCACAGGTCGTGGTACCGTGGCTACAGGCCGTATTGAAACTGGTGTCGCCAACACAGGTGATGCGGTAGATATTATCGGTATGGGCGCAGAAAAACTTTCTTCTACAATCACAGGGGTTGAAATGTTCCGTAAAATTTTGGATAGAGGTGAAGCCGGTGATAACGTTGGTATCTTGTTGAGAGGTATTGAGAAATCTGATATCAAACGAGGTATGGTAATCTGTAAACCAGCTTCTGTAAAGCCACATGCCAAGTTTAAGGCTGAGGTTTATATCCTTAAAAAAGAAGAAGGTGGGCGACACACCCCATTTCACAATAACTACCGTCCCCAGTTCTACGTTCGTACAACTGACGTAACAGGAAACATCAATCTTCCTGACGGTGTTGAAATGGTAATGCCTGGTGATAACTTGACAATTACAGTTGATTTGATCCAGCCGATTGCATTAAGTGAAGGTCTGCGTTTTGCGATTCGTGAAGGTGGTAGAACTGTAGGTGCTGGTCAGGTCACTGAGATTTTAGATTAATCATTTTACAAGAATAAAATTACACTTTAAGGTGTCTCGCTATTTCGGGATACCTTTCAGTGTAAATATAAACGGGTGTAGCTCAGTTGGTAGAGCACTGGTCTCCAAAACCAGGTGTCGGGAGTTCGAGTCTCTCCTCCCGTGCTCAGGGAAATAGAAAAAGGCATGTTGCGAAGAGAGGTTTTTCTCGAGCGTTTGTCGGGGCAATGCCTTGTAAAGTGCCAGAATACGATAATTTACTATGTTCACTTATATAAAGGAATCTTGGGAAGAATTAAAGAACAATGTCACTTGGTTGAACGGGGAACAAGCTTCAAACTTAATGGTCGTTGTGGCCGTTTTTTCGATTTTGTTTGCCTTGGCAACATGGGGGGTCGATACGCTCTTTAGTAAGTTGATTCAGTTATACTTTGATAATTTAATTGGTTGAGGTGATGTCTGAAGTATTGGAGAAGAAATGGTACGTCGTTCGGGCCGTTAGCGGTCAAGAGAATAAAATTAAGGGCTACATTGAAAGTGAGGTTGAGCGACACGGTTTTGGGGACTATCTTGAAGACGTGTTGGTGCCTACTGAAAAGGTAGTGCAAATCCGTAATGGGAAAAAAATCAATAAAGAGCGTACCTATTTTCCCGGTTACATCATGATCAAGGCGAATCTAGGTGGTGAAATGGTGCACATTATCAAATCGATTACCAATGTAATTGGGTTTTTGGGCGAGACCAAAGGGGGTGATCCAGTTCCTTTGCGTAAAGCTGAAGTGAACAGAATGCTCGGTAAAGTTGATGAATTGGCGGTCAATACAGACAATGTTTCGATTCCTTTTGTGTTGGGTGAGACCGTAAAGGTAATTGATGGCCCGTTCAATGGGTTCAACGGAACGGTAGAGAAAATCAATGAAGAAAAGCGTAAGCTTGAGGTTATGGTGAAAATTTTCGGAAGAAAGACCCCATTGGAATTGAGCTACATGCAAGTAGAAAAAGTTTAAAGTTAAGAGCTGTTACATAGATAAAATTGTGTTGCTTCCAAATTAAACACAATTCACTTTAATTAAGAACAATGGCAAAAGAAGTAGATAAGGTTGTAAAACTACAAGTTAGGGGAGGTGCTGCGAATCCATCGCCACCGGTCGGACCCGCCTTAGGTGCTGCAGGTGTTAACATCATGGAGTTCTGTAAGCAATTTAATGCGAGAACCCAAGATAAGGCAGGTAAGGTATTGCCTGTGGTTATTACCGTGTACAAGGACAAATCTTTCGAGTTTGTTGTCAAAACACCACCGGCGGCCGTCCAATTGATGGAAGCGGCAAAGGTTAAAAAAGGATCTGGCGAACCTAATCGTGTAAAATCAGGATCGATTACCTGGGATCAGGTAAAAGCAATTGCAGAGGACAAGATGGTCGATTTGAATGCTTTTACCGTAGAATCTGCAATGAGTATGGTTGCAGGTACTGCACGTTCCATGGGTCTTAAAGTCTCTGGAAAAAGACCTTTTTAAAATCTAAAAGCAATTTAGAATGGCAAAGTTGACAAAAAGGCAAAAAGAGGCCCAATCAAAAATTGATAGAAACAGACTCTATTCTATCGATGAGGCTTCTGCCTTAGTGAAAGAAATAACCAATGTGAAGTTTGATGCATCCATAGATTTAGCAGTACGTCTGGGAGTCGATCCCCGTAAGGCAAATCAAATGGTGCGTGGGGTTGTGACATTGCCCCATGGAACCGGTAAAGATGTTAAGGTTTTGGCATTGGTGACCCCAGACAAAGAAGCAGAAGCCAAAGAGGCTGGAGCTGATTATGTTGGGTTGGATGAATATTTGGATAAAATTAAAGGGGGTTGGACCGACGTGGACGTTATCGTCACCATGCCCAGTGTTATGGGTAAATTGGGACCTTTGGGTCGTATTTTAGGGCCAAGAGGATTGATGCCCAATCCAAAAACAGGTACAGTGACCATGGATGTGGCCAAGGCAGTAAGTGATGTTAAAGGTGGCAAAATAGACTTCAAGGTAGATAAGACGGGAATTGTTCATGCCGCTATCGGGAAGGCATCTTTTTCAGCAGATAAAATTGCGGGTAACGCCAAGGAATTGATAGATACTTTGGTCAAGTTAAAGCCTGCTGCTGCCAAAGGTGTTTACATGAAGAGCATCTACATGAGCAGTACCATGAGTCCTAGTGTCCAATTAGATCCAAAGGCAGTTTAATAACTGGGTAGTTAAAATTTTAATCATGACAAGAGAAGAAAAAGCAACGGTTATACAAGATTTGACTGCACAGTTGGCTGAAAATGCAAATATCTATTTAGCAGATATATCCGGTTTGGATGCAGTAGCTACTTCTGACTTGAGAAGGGCTTGTTTCAAGGCCAATATTAAACTTGCAGTAGTTAAGAATACATTGCTTGCCAAAGCAATGGAAGCTTCTGAAAAGGAATTTGGTGAATTGCCTGAAGTGTTAAAGGGCAATACCTCTTTGATGCTTTCTGAAACAGGTAATGCACCTGCAAAGTTGATCAAAAACTTCAGAAAGAAATCAGACAAGCCTCTTTTGAAGGGTGCATTCATTGAAGAAGCGGTCTATATCGGCGATGAGAACCTGAATGCCCTGGTCAACATCAAGTCGAAAGAAGAGGTTATTGGCGATATTATTGGGTTATTGCAATCACCTGCCAAAAATGTTATTTCTGGCCTTAAATCTGGTGGTGGAAAACTTGCAGGTATCCTCAAGACCCTCTCTGAAAAGTAATTTGTACGCACTAAAACAAGAATATTTTAAAAATTTGATTAAACGATAGAAAAATGGCAGATTTAAAAGATTTTGCAGAACAGTTGGTAAACCTTACCGTAAAAGAGGTAAACGAGTTGGCTGACATTTTAAAAGAAGAATATGGTATTGAACCTGCGGCTGCTGCAGTAGCTGTGGCTGGCGGTGCTGCCGCTGGTGGTGGTGAAGCCGAGGCTGCTGAAGAGCAGACTGAATTTGATGTGATCCTTAAGGCTCCAGGTGGTTCTAAATTGGCTGTTGTCAAATTGGTCAAAGAGTTGACAGGACTTGGATTGAAAGATGCTAAAGACATCGTCGACAGTGCTCCTAAAGCGGTCAAGGAAGCAGTTTCTAAAGATGAAGCTGAAGGTATCAAAAAATCATTGGAAGAAGCAGGAGCTGAAGTTGAGCTTAAATAGTGTCTATTTCCATACAAACATAGGTTAAGGTCTACCCGAATTTGGGTAGACCTTAGCCTATTTATATTGATAAGTGTATAAAGTTATACACCTCCCAAAATAATATTCACGATCAAAATTTGTCCATAGATGTTCACAAATCAGACTGAAAGAATAAACTTCGCATCCGCTAAGAACATACCGGAATACCCGGATTTCTTGGACATTCAGATTAAATCTTTTCAAGACTTTTTTCAACTTGAAACCAAATCTGACGAAAGGGGCAATGAAGGTTTGTACAATACCTTCATGGAGAATTTTCCAATTACTGACACCAGAAACCAGTTTGTACTTGAGTTTTTGGATTATTTTATCGATCCACCAAGATATTCTATCCAAGAATGTATCGAGCGTGGCCTTACCTATAGTGTTCCCCTAAAAGCACGCTTAAAATTATATTGTACCGATCCTGAACACGAAGACTTTGAGACCATCGTCCAAGATGTGTACTTGGGTACAATACCATATATGACACCAAGTGGAACATTCGTTATCAATGGTGCCGAACGTGTCGTGGTTTCGCAATTACACCGGTCTCCCGGAGTATTCTTCGGACAGTCGTTCCATGCCAATGGAACTAAGTTATACTCAGCAAGGGTCATCCCTTTCAAGGGGTCTTGGATTGAATTTGCCACCGATATCAACAGCGTAATGTACGCATATATCGATCGAAAGAAAAAATTACCGGTAACCACCTTGTTCAGGGCTATCGGATTTGAAAGGGATAAGGACATTCTTGAAATCTTTGACCTTTCTGAAGAAGTAAAAGTTTCTAAAGCTGGCCTTAAGAAGGTGCTGGGAAGAAAACTTGCTGCTAGGGTATTGAATACTTGGCATGAAGACTTTGTTGATGAAGATACAGGTGAAGTAGTGTCCATCGAGCGTAATGAGATCATTCTAGATCGTGATACCGTACTTGAAAAAGAACATATTGACGAGATCATTGCTGCTGATGTGAAGACCATTCTTTTGCATAAAGAGAACAATGCACAGTCTGATTACGCAATCATCCACAATACATTACAGAAAGATCCCACCAACTCAGAAAAAGAGGCAGTGGAACACATTTATAGACAACTGCGTAATGCAGAACCACCCGATGAGGAGACTGCCCGCGGTATCATTGATAAGCTGTTCTTTTCTGACCAACGCTATAATTTAGGAGAGGTCGGGCGCTACCGAATGAACAAAAAACTGGGCTTGGACATTGGTATGGACAAGCAGGTGTTGACCAAGGAGGACATCATCACCATCATCAAATATTTGATTGAATTGATCAACTCAAAAGCTGAGATTGATGATATCGATCACTTGTCAAACCGTCGTGTGAGAACAGTTGGTGAGCAGTTGTCACAACAATTTGGTGTTGGTTTGGCACGTATGGCGCGTACCATACGGGAACGAATGAACGTTCGTGACAATGAAGTCTTTACGCCCATTGATTTAATCAATGCAAAGACATTGTCTTCAGTGATCAACTCGTTTTTTGGTACGAACCAGCTATCCCAATTTATGGATCAAACGAATCCATTGGCAGAGATAACACATAAAAGAAGGTTGTCCGCTCTTGGCCCAGGAGGGCTCTCACGGGAAAGGGCAGGTTTTGAGGTGCGCGATGTACACTATACACATTATGGCAGATTGTGCCCTATCGAAACGCCTGAAGGGCCAAACATTGGTTTGATTTCTTCATTATCGGTGTTTGCCAAAGTGAATCATATGGGCTTTTTAGAAACCCCATATCGAAAAGTTGAGAGTGGCAAAGTCGATACCAATGAATATACTTACCTAAGTGCTGAAGAAGAAGAAGGAATGAAAATTGCGCAGGCCAATATTCCTTTGAAAGCAGATGGTACCATTGAAAGAGACAAAGTAATCGCGAGAGAAGAAGGAGATTTTCCTGTCGTGGATCCATCAGAGGTGAACTATACAGATGTGGCCCCCAATCAAATTGCTTCAATATCAGCATCACTGATTCCTTTCTTGGAACATGATGATGCCAACCGTGCACTGATGGGGTCAAACATGATGCGACAGGCTGTTCCTTTATTAAAGCCACAATCCCCCATTGTAGGTACAGGATTGGAACGACAGGTTGCCACTGATTCTAGGGTATTGATCAATGCTGAAGGCGATGGTGTAGTTGAATATGTTGATGCACATAAAGTTACCATCAAATACAAAAGAAACGACGAAGAACGTTTGGTGAGTTTTGACGAAGACTCCAAAACATATGAATTGGTTAAGTTCAGAAAGACGAACCAGGGCACAAGTATCAACCTAAAACCCATTGTGAAGAAAGGCGATAAGGTAAAAAAAGGACAGGTGCTTTGTGAAGGATATGCCACTGAAAAAGGAGAGCTGGCCTTGGGTAGGAACCTTAAAGTGGCTTTTATGCCCTGGAAAGGCTATAATTTCGAAGATGCCATTGTGATTTCTGAGAAAGTGGTTCGGGAAGATATCTTTACTTCAGTCCACATTGATGAATATGCACTTGAGGTACGGGACACAAAGTTGGGTGCAGAAGAATTGACCAACGATATTCCCAATGTTTCAGAGGAAGCCACCAAAGACTTGGATGAGTATGGTATGATCCGCATTGGTGCCGAAGTGAAGCCTGGTGACATTTTAATAGGTAAGATTACCCCAAAAGGAGAGTCAGATCCCACCCCAGAAGAAAAGCTGCTTCGCGCTATATTTGGCGATAAGGCAGGCGATGTCAAAGATGCTTCTTTAAAAGCCTCACCTTCACTTCGTGGTGTTGTTATAGATAAAAAGTTGTTTTCAAGGTCTATTAAGGACAAAAGGAGGCGTTCTGAAGATAAAGAGGCCATCTCTAAGTTAGAGCTTAGCTACGAGGTTAAATTCCAGCAACTTAAAGATGTACTTATTGAAAAACTATTTGCGCTTGTCAATGGAAAGACCTCACAGGGAGTATTGAACGATTTAGGGGAAGAAGTGCTACCCAAGGGGAAGAAGTATACCATTAAGATGTTGAACGCTGTGGATGATTTTGCCCACTTGGTAGGAGGCAGTTGGACAACCGACGATAAAACAAATACATTGGTTGCAGATTTATTGCACAACTATAAAATCAAGCTGAACGACCTTCAAGGTAATCTTAGAAGGGACAAGTTTACGATTTCAGTTGGTGATGAGCTACCCGCAGGAATCATGAAATTGGCCAAGGTCTATATTGCCAAAAAACGAAAATTGAAAGTTGGTGATAAAATGGCAGGCCGTCATGGTAATAAAGGTATTGTGGCACGTATCGTACGTCAAGAAGACATGCCTTTCCTTGAAGATGGAACACCTGTTGATATTGTATTGAACCCGTTGGGAGTACCTTCGCGTATGAACATTGGTCAGATTTACGAAACTGTTTTGGGTTGGGCAGGTTTGAAACTCGGTCGAAAATACGGGACACCAATTTTTGATGGGGCTACTTTAGACCAAATCAATGCATTGACCGATGAGGCCGGAGTACCTCGATTTGGGCATACCCACTTATATGATGGTGGTACAGGTGAACGCTTTGATCAAGCTGCAACTGTTGGTGTAATCTATATGTTGAAGCTAGGCCACATGGTCGATGATAAGATGCATGCCAGGTCTATAGGTCCATATTCGTTGATAACACAACAACCCTTGGGTGGTAAAGCCCAGTTTGGAGGTCAGCGTTTTGGTGAAATGGAAGTTTGGGCACTCGAAGCATACGGGGCGTCATCGACCTTACGTGAAATATTGACCGTGAAGTCCGATGATGTCATCGGTAGGGCGAAAACCTATGAGTCTATCGTAAAAGGAGAGACCATGCCAGAACCTGGATTGCCAGAATCTTTCAATGTTTTGATGCATGAGCTCAAGGGCTTGGGCTTGGATATCCGTTTGGAAGAGTAGTAGTTGAGTTTATAAAGCATTTTTAATCATATCATCTCCATAGTATTATGGCAAGAATAAAAGATAACAGCGCACCAAAAAGGTTTGACAAAATTTCCATAGGTTTGGCCTCGCCAGAGTCAATTTTGGCTGAATCAAGAGGGGAGGTTTTAAAACCTGAAACCATTAACTACAGAACGCATAAACCGGAGAGGGACGGATTGTTCTGTGAGCGTATTTTCGGACCGGTAAAAGACTATGAATGTGCCTGTGGCAAGTATAAGCGTATCCGATATAGGGGTATTGTCTGTGACCGATGCGGCGTTGAAGTAACCGAAAAGAAAGTACGTAGAGACCGTGTAGGGCACATCAACCTGGTCGTACCCGTGGCCCATATCTGGTATTTCCGTTCACTTCCAAATAAAATAGGATATCTTTTGGGGTTACCATCCAAGAAATTGGATATGATCATCTATTATGAAAGGTATGTGGTGATCCAACCAGGTATTGCCAAAGGTGCCGAAGGGGAAGAAATCAAAAAAATGGATTTCTTGACCGAGGAGGAATATTTGAACATTTTAGAATCCATTCCGGTTGAAAACCAGTACTTGGAAGATAATGACCCCAACAAGTTCATCGCAAAAATGGGAGCTGAATGTTTGATAGACCTTTTGTCAAGAATTGATTTGGAAGAACTTTCTTATGAATTGCGACACAAGGCAAACACAGAAACATCAAAGCAAAGAAAAACGGAAGCCTTAAAACGATTGCAGGTAGTAGAGGCATTGCGTGAATCACAAGACAATCGTGAGAACAACCCGGAATGGATGATCATGAAAGTGATTCCTGTAATTCCGCCTGAACTGCGGCCTTTGGTACCATTGGATGGGGGCCGTTTTGCTACCTCTGATTTGAATGATCTTTACAGAAGGGTGATTATCAGAAACAACCGGTTGAAGCGACTAATGGAAATCAAGGCCCCTGAAGTCATCCTGAGAAATGAGAAGCGAATGCTTCAGGAGGCGGTAGATTCCTTGTTTGATAATACTCGAAAGGCATCAGCTGTAAAAACAGAATCAAACCGTCCGTTAAAGTCGCTTTCTGATTCATTAAAAGGCAAACAAGGTCGTTTTAGGCAAAACCTTTTGGGAAAAAGGGTTGATTACTCTGCGCGTTCCGTAATTGTTGTTGGACCTGAAATGAAACTGTACGAATGTGGCCTTCCGAAAGATATGGCCGCTGAACTCTACAAGCCTTTTGTAATCAGAAAATTGATTGAGCGGGGTATCGTAAAGACCGTAAAATCAGCAAAGAAAATTATTGACAAAAAAGAACCCGTGGTCTGGGACATCTTAGAAAATGTCTTGAAGGGGCACCCAGTGTTGTTGAACCGGGCCCCCACACTGCACCGATTGGGTATCCAGGCATTTCAGCCCAAGCTTATTGAAGGTAAGGCGATCCGTCTACACCCATTGGCCTGTACAGCATTCAATGCTGACTTTGATGGGGATCAAATGGCAGTACACTTACCCTTAGGGCCAGAAGCTATTTTAGAGGCTCAGCTGTTGATGTTGGCTTCCCAGAATATTTTGAACCCCGCGAATGGTTCACCGATTACAGTTCCTTCACAAGACATGGTCTTGGGACTTTATTACATGACCAAAGAGCGAAAGTCAACGGAAGAGGTGCCCGTTAAGGGAGAAGGACTCACTTTTTATTCAGATGAAGAAGTGGTCATTGCTTTCAATGAGAAGAAAGTTGACCTAAACGCGGGTATTAAGGTCAGGGCCAAAGATTTTAATGGAGAGGGCAAACTAGTTGACCAAATCATCCAGACCACTGTGGGTAGGGTGCTTTTCAATAGTGTAGTGCCTGAAGAAGCTGGTTTTGTAAATACGGTATTGAATAAAAAGGCCCTGCGCAACATCATTGGTAAAATACTAGCGGTCACCGATGTGCCAAGGACTGCCGATTTTTTGGATAAGATCAAGACCATGGGATATCAGTTTGCCTTTAAAGGGGGACTTTCGTTCAGTTTAGGAGATATCATCATACCTGCTGAAAAGTTAGATATGATATCAGATGCCAACGAGCAGGTAGATGGTATTATGGCCAACTATAACATGGGTCTTATTACCAACAACGAACGATATAATCAAGTTATTGATGTATGGACTTCTACGAATGCCATGCTCACCGAACTTGCCATGAAACGGATTCGTGAAGACCAACAGGGTTTTAATTCGGTATATATGATGCTCGATTCAGGGGCTAGGGGTTCAAAAGAGCAGATTCGCCAGCTGACCGGTATGCGTGGATTGATGGCAAAACCAAAAAAATCTACCGCTGGCGGTGGTGAGATCATTGAAAACCCGATTCTTTCAAACTTTAAGGAAGGATTGTCCATTTTAGAATACTTCATCTCCACACACGGAGCACGAAAAGGATTGGCCGATACCGCTTTAAAAACTGCTGATGCGGGTTATTTGACGCGTCGTTTGGTCGATGTGTCGCAAGACGTTATCATCAATATCGAAGACTGTGGAACACTTCGTGGCATCGAGGTTGAGCCGCTGAAGAAGAATGAGGAAATTGTGGAAACCTTGGGGGAGAGAATTCTCGGTAGGGTATCATTAAATGATGTATATAATCCGTTGAATGAAGAGCAGCTTCTTACCGCGGGTCAAGAAATTACAGAAGATGATGTGGCCAAGATTGATGCCTCACCTATTGAAATGATTGAAGTGCGTTCACCATTGACCTGTGAAGCTCCAAAAGGAATTTGTGTGTTATGCTATGGCAGAAACCTAGCAACCAATAAAATGGTTCAACGAGGTGAAGCCGTTGGTGTTGTTGCTGCACAATCCATTGGTGAGCCTGGTACGCAGTTGACCCTGCGTACGTTCCATGTAGGCGGTATTGCCGGTAACATTTCTGAAGAAAATAAACTGGAAGCCAAATTTGATGGTGTTGTGGAAATTGAAGATTTGCGTACCGTTGTAGGACAGAATGCAGAAGGAGCGGAAGCCGATATCGTAATTTCTAGGACCACTGAAATCAAGGTTATTGATGCCAACACGGGTATTACATTAAGTACCAACAATATTCCTTATGGATCCCAATTGTTTATCAAACATGGGGACTCCATCAAGAAAGGAGATGTTATTTGTCAATGGGATCCATACAACGGCGTGATTGTTTCAGAATTTACAGGACAGATTGATTATGAAAATATTGAACAAGGTGTCACCTATCAAGTTGAAATTGATGAGCAGACTGGTTTTCAAGAAAAAGTAATTTCTGAATCAAGAAACAAAAAGTTGATTCCAACACTGTTGATCAAAGATGGAAAAGGAGAAACATTGCGTTCGTATAACTTGCCCGTTGGCTCCCACATTATGGTAGATGATGGAGAAAAGATCAAAGAGGGTAAAATCTTGGTCAAAATTCCTAGAAAATCGGCCAAAGCAGGTGATATTACCGGCGGTTTGCCAAGGGTTACGGAGCTTTTTGAGGCTCGAAACCCATCAAATCCAGCAGTAGTTTCCGAAATCGATGGGGTAGTTTCATTTGGAAAGATCAAAAGGGGGAATCGCGAAATTATCATTGAATCAAAATTGGGTGAGATCAAAAAATATTTGGTCAAGCTTTCCAATCAGATCTTGGTTCAAGAAAACGACTATGTCCGTGCTGGAATGCCATTGTCAGATGGATCGATAACACCAGAAGATATATTGGCAATCAAAGGACCTTCTGCCGTTCAACAATACTTGGTGAACGAAGTACAGGAAGTTTACCGCTTACAAGGGGTAAAGATTAATGACAAGCACTTTGAGGTTGTCGTACGGCAAATGATGCGAAAAGTACGCATTGAAGATCCAGGGGACACTATTTTCTTGGAAAACCAATTGGTACATAAAGATGACTTTATTAGGGAAAATGATGAAATATTTGGAAATAAGGTTGTTGAAGATGCAGGGGATTCTGAGAGCTTGAAGGCTGGTCAAATTATTTCAGCACGTGAGTTGAGGGATGAGAACTCTATTCTAAAGCGTGCTGACAAGACCTTGGTTTCAGCAAGGGATGCAGTAGCAGCCACCGCAACCCCTATCTTACAGGGAATCACCCGCGCCTCATTACAAACAAAATCGTTTATCTCTGCAGCGTCGTTCCAAGAGACCACAAAAGTCTTGAACGAAGCCGCAGTAAGTGGTAAGGTCGACAAATTGGAAGGTTTGAAGGAAAATGTGATTGTAGGGCACAAGATTCCCGCCGGTACAGGTATGCGTGATTATGAGAACATCATCGTAGGATCCAAAGAAGAATATGATGAGATTATGGCACGTAAGGAAGAGTTTAAATTTTAAACATGAAAAAACCCTGACATTTTTGTCAGGGTTTCTTTTTTTAATTGTCTCAAATCAATGATGTAACAAATGGACGACCAAAACAAAAACCAAAAACAGATCAACATAGAATTGGATGAGAAAACTGCTGAAGGAATGTATTCCAATTTAGCGATTATCAACCATTCCGTTTCTGAATTTGTAATCGATTTTATAAGTATGATGCCCGGCGCTCCCAAAGCAAAGGTAAAAAGTAGAATAGTGCTGACACCCCAGCATGCCAAGAAGTTTTTAAAAGCCTTGAATGATAATGTCAATCGTTTTGAAAAGGCACATGGTACCATTAAGGATTACGAACAACCTGCAATTCCATTAAACTTTGGGCCCACAGGAGAGGCATGAATAAAATGATAGCAGTAAACCATGTTTCGCTTTAATATCCAAACTCCGATGTAAAATGTAATTGTACGCTCGAATATTTTTGAGCTACCATCTGTAATGAAAATGCGGAATCTGCTAAAAATACAAGCTGTCCGCGTTTATCGGTAGCTAAAAATTTCTGCTTGACCCTTTTAAATTCCTTGAATTCATCGTTGTTTTCATCAGTAGCCTCTACCCAACAGGCCTTGTGTACAGGAAAATTCTCATAGGTGCATTTTGCGCCATATTCATGTTCAAGGCGATATTGGATGACTTCATATTGAAGTGCCCCAACGGTTCCAATTATTTTTCTTCCGTTAATTTCCAAAGTAAACAATTGTGCCACCCCTTCATCCATAAGTTGGTCTATACCTTTGTACAGTTGCTTGGCCTTCATGGGGTCTGCATTATTGATATACCTGAAATGTTCTGGAGAAAAGCTCGGTATTCCTTTGTAATGTAATTTTTCACCCTTGGTCAATGTATCTCCAATTTTGAAATTTCCGGTATCGTGTAGACCGACAATATCACCAGGATACGATACATCGACGATTTCCTTTTTTTCGGCAAAAAAAGCGTTCGGACTTGAAAACTTTAGTTTTTTGTTATGCCTTACATGTAAATAAGGGGTATTTCGCTCAAAGGTACCTGAAACAATTTTGACAAAGGCCAACCGGTCACGATGTTTGGGATCCATATTGGCATGAATCTTAAATACAAATCCAGAGAAATCTTTTTCTTCAGGTTTGACCAATCGCTGCTCAGCCATTTTCGCCCTAGGGGGTGGGGCTATATTTATAAAACAGTCCAACAGTTCACGCACCCCAAAATTATTTAGTGCAGACCCAAAAAAGACCGGCTGTTGTTCCCCATTTAAGTAAGCTTGTCGATCAAACGCAGGGTATACCCCATCTACCAATTCCAAGTTTTCCCTCAGTGTAGTAGCAGCTTCCTTGCCAATGATTTCATTCAATTCTGGATTTTTGATATCATCAAAAGCGATGGTTTCCTCAATATTTTTCTTGCTGTTGCCACTGAAGAGGTTGAGGTTTTTTTCATAAATATTGTAAATGCCCTTAAAATCATACCCCATACCAATGGGAAAGCTCAAAGGGCTCACTGAGAGCGCCAACTTTTGTTCCACTTCATCAAGCAGGTCAAAAGCATCTTTTCCCTCTCGGTCCAATTTGTTGATGAACACGATAATGGGAATGTTGCGCATTCGGCACACCTTGACCAACTTTTCCGTTTGCTCCTCTACACCTTTGGCAACATCAATGACTACGATAACACTGTCTACTGCAGTCAATGTCCTAAAAGTATCTTCGGCAAAATCTTTGTGGCCAGGGGTATCGAGAATGTTGATTTTTTTATCTCGATAGATAAAAGCAAGAACTGATGTAGCTACAGAAATACCGCGTTGACGTTCGATTTCCATAAAATCACTTGTGGCCGATTTTTTGATTTTATTGTTTTTAACGGCACCAGCTTCTTGAATAGCGCCTCCAAAAAGCAATAATTTTTCTGTTAAAGTGGTTTTTCCGGCATCAGGGTGCGAAATGATACCAAAGGTTCTTCTTCTTGAAATTTCCTTTTCAAAATCCATCTAAAAAATTTCGGCAAAAATAGGTCAAATCTTGCATAGCTTTTTCCTTCATCCCGAATTAGTTGGTCCAATCAAGATAAATGATGTTCAGAAGAATGCATTGTGGTTCAGTTTTGCACACAAATTATTGATGGTTTTGTTCCTTTTGAAGAAAGGCAAAATCCATTTTCCATGGAAACCCGTAGGTATTAATGTGCAAATCAGAGTGATGTATCAGTGTTTTGTCGATAAAAATTGGTGTTAAAAGAAATTTAAAATTATCTATGCACATTACAGTTTTAATGTCACGATTTGGTATATCTTGCATTTACAACTGTTAAGAATTGCCCCAATATTCTTATAAAGTAGATGACCTACGGCCATGGTGATAAGTTAAGCAAAACTATCATTTATGGAAAGTCCTACCTCTTCTACAATACAACGGCCCATAACTTATTGTATGATATGCCTATGTGCTTTTGTATCTTATTCTTTGATTACATCTTTTAAAGATATTGGGCATGTTAGCTCATTAGAGATGACGGTGTTGCGTGATACAGATGCTGATGGTGTTTTTGACGTGAATGATATCGATGATGATGGTGATGGTATTATTGATGCCGTTGAGGATAAAAATGAAGATGGCGATGGTGATCCGGGTACCAATCCAACGGATACAGATGGTGACAATATACCAGATTATTTAGATTTAGATTCAGATAATGATGGGATAGCTGACAACAAAGAAGGGCAATCTGTATTGAATTTTGTGGCCCCATCAGGTCTTGATGTAGACAGAAATGGTTTAGATGATGCATATGAACCAATGCCGGGTAGTGGCGGTGGCTTAAATCCTTTTGATACTGACGGTGATACAATTGCCGACTATGTGGATATTGATTCTGACAATGACGGAATTCTTGACCAGACGGAATCCAGTACCTTAAGTACGGATTTTGATTGTAATAGCATTCCAAATTTAAATTTCAGTTCTGAACCAATATTGGAATCTGGAGTAGATTTAGAAGAGGGGGCCATATATCGAATCAATGGGGTTTTTGAAGACCTTGATGCATTGATTACCATTGAAGAGATTGTTAATGGTAGAATAGAGGTCATTGATAGAAATGGAATCGATGCCGAGTTTTTTAAACCGGAAATTCAGTTTGAGTTTACAGATGAGGTCAGAAGACCCTATGTTGATTTAAGAATTTCATTGGTGAGTGATGGTACTTCTGAAGCAGTTTTTCTTGAAGAATTGATAGCAAATTTTATTGATGTGGACGGAAACAATGGCTATCAAGAATTTAATCGATTTGATACTCCGGTAAGCTATACGGTCGATAACCCCACTGATGTGGTGGTCAACAATACATCAGGCGGACTATTGATAAATGGTGGATTCAATGAATTTGGCGGAATATCCAATCAAAACCCTTCCGTTAACGTGGCTGTTGAGTTTATCGACATATCTACTTTCGTTTTTAGGTTTGGGGTGCAAACTACCTCTGAAGATAATTTTTCTACAATAGTTCGCCAATCGGGAATACAATTTTCCTGTCTGGAGAATTTTTTGGACCCACAAACAACGATATTCAGTGAAGACGTGGACTCAGATAATGATGGTTTTCCTGATAGGGTAGACATCGACGCCGACAACGACGGTATCCCCGACAACGTGGAGGGCCAGCCGACTGAGGGCTACGTGCCTCCCACGGGCAGTGACAGTGACGGCGACGGCCTTGACGATGCCTATGATAATGGAGATTTTGAAGGCCTGA
>JBCDBD010000057.1:0-15896 GCA_039184335.1 Bacteroidota bacterium
ATCTGAACCAACAAATCACGACAACGTTCCTGTAAATCCCCTTTCAGAATCTTGTAACGGTACTTGGTCGACCAAACTATGTGGCAACTTATATTACTTGTCGAATGTGAATTCCTGCGGTAGTCAAACATTCGGTAAATCTAAAATATTCATAGAAACTAAAAGTAACTGCAATAAAATTGCAGGGTTTTAACCTTTAACTTGATAATAAAAACAAATGCATATCCAATTAGCTACATTCGTCACTGTTTTCCTATTTTACCAATTCCATTTTGCACAAGAACCAAAAGCAATTGTGCTCTTTAATGGTAAAGATTTAGAAGGCTGGATCACACATGGGGAAGAAAAATGGTACGTTGAAGATGGAGAACTCATCTGTGAAAGTGGCCCCGCGGCCCAATATGGATATCTTTCAACCGTAGACCATTATGACAACTTTGATCTTAGCTTGGAATTCAAGCAAGAAGCAGATGGCAATAGCGGTATTTTCTTTAGGTCAACCTTTGAAGGCACCAAAGTCAGCGGTTGGCAAGTCGAAGTTGCCCCTCCCGGCAAGCACTCGGGCGGAATTTATGAATCCTATGGTCGTGGATGGCTCATCAAACCTGAATTGGAAAAGGACGATGTCTTGAAAATGGGGGAATGGAACACCATGCGCGTTCTTGCCCAAGGACGAAGTATCACCACATGGTTGAACGGAGTGGAAATGGTACATCTCGAAGACCAAAAAATCAGTGAAGGAAAAGGGGCTATCGCCCTACAGATCCATGATGGGGGCGGAATCAAGGTGCATTGGAGGAACATCAAGGTCAAACTGTTGAAATAGTGCCATGCCTAAGGTTAGACCCCAACAAGGCATATCTATCTATTTCACCGCGCCGATTGAAAACATTGGACAACCTTATTGTTCAGCAACCATCGGGGTGACCACAAACTTTCGAAATTCTATGGGGCCATGATCCCCTTGGATCATAAAGGGGCCCGGGTCGCCTTCTTTGCTATCCAAGGCCCCCCCAGTAATGCCAGGTATGGTTTGGTCGTTGATGATGGTCTTGCCATTGGCGACTATGGTTACCCGTCTACCGATCAAGGTGATATCATAGGTTTGCCACTCGCCCGCAGCTTTGGCGGCATTCTCGTTGGGCTCCAAAAAACCATAAACACCACCTAGGTAAATGTCAGAAGGTTCCAATCCCATATTATCTGCTATCTGCACCTCATAACGCCCTCGAAGATAAATGCCACTATTGCTTCCTTCAGGATACCTGAACTCGATATGTGCTTTAAAATCGGTGAATTTTTGATCACTGATCAGGTTGGCCCCTGATTTTGGGTTGCCCAAAATACCGTCATTGACCACCCATTGGTTCTCGTCGCGATCAGCATGCCAGCCCTCTAGATCAGCTTCGTTGAACAAAGCGATCGGCTTTCCCCATTTAGGATTCCCAGTATAGACAAGTTGGGGAGCTTTGACCCCTGTCCATTCCAATGAACTACCATCGGTGTAAATCAATGTTCCTTTAATCGTGTCACCTACCAATTCACCATGAAATATCATGTCGTTTCCTTCAGGTTCCCACTGTCTGGGAATACGAAAGGTAAAGTTGTTGTCAAAGGTCTGTATCTCGCTCACGGGCCTGGCACTACCAAAGGCGAACACAAAACGTCCGACCAAGGTTTGATAGCCTGAATGGCGTACTTCGAGCCATGAGGGTGCCGTACGTCCCATGAATTCCATTTCAAGGTCCCATCGCCCCTCCAAGGGATGCTGTTTCTGTGAAACCAAGACCAAGGGCAGAAGAAATAGGAATAGAAAACATATTGCGATGGTGAGCCTAAATTTCATAAAACGTGTATTTGTTATTTTACGACTTGAAGATAATCAATTCTCTCAGATACTTACGTTTTATTCACATCCGCCTGTAAAATCATCAGCCCTAAAACTAGTTTGTACGGCCCCTTGTTGCGCACCGTCAAACACTTGAATGACCAGGTTGTTCTCACCGCTGCCATCTCTTTTTGGTGTACAGTACTCGAAGAGATAAAAGCTGTTGGCCTGTTCAGAGACGCGTTGTGAAATTTGGTTGAATGTGACTTCCAGTTCCTCCTTATTGTTTGCAAACACACTGGCTGTTTTCCCAATTTCAGACAGCACCTGGGTATCGATTTCAGTACCCAGTCCGATAGTAAAGTAAGAAATGTTGGGATCCGCATCGTTCACCGCCTGTAAAGCGCTTTCTTCAGAATAGCGTGATGCTTGGTCGGTACCATCGGTAAACAAGACGATGGAAGCTGCCCCGATAACCTCACTTTGATTGTTTTCTTGAATCAGGCCCTCAGCAATTGCAGTTGATTTGATGACCGCCCCATATAAATCCGTTGAAGGATCTGAACTAATCGCCTCAGTGATTCCATCAATGGCCGTGGTCAACTCCATAACTGAGCTGGTCAGTGGATGCAACAAGTGGAGCACATCCTCCCCATCGAACCAATAAATAGCCATTTGAAAAGCATCGGTCTCAAGTGGTGGCATCACATTATTGACAAAGCTGGTGGATGCCGTCTTCAATTCATCCAAACTGCTTTGAAGCACAGAATTGCTCAGATCGAGCACCAGTACCGTATTGTTGTTGAAAACCTGCGAATTTGAAGAAATACGAGCTAAAGATTCTGAAGCTGAGATTGTATTGAAACATGCATCGTTTCGACCCTGCTCATAGATGGTGAACTGCGTGGCAGTGAGGTCTGAAACCGGGTTCCCTAAGGCATCTGACACCTTGAACAAGATAGAAACTTTTGCGGGTAGCGCGGTAAATTCATCTTGGATGGAAAGCAAGAGTGTATTTTCGTCAAAGCCAAGACAACCATCGACCGGCTCCCCCAAACCAAGTTCATTTTGATCAATGTCAAAGCTGACATCATCATCGGCATTGCCGCATGCGGCTACAAGAAAAACAATACAGAAAAGTAACAGGCATTGTGTAAAGGCTTTCATTTTCATTGCATTTAGGGTTCTGCAAACTCAACGTAAAAAAAACAGGGATAGTATTTTCAATCAAAATTTTGTGGCTTCAAGAGCCATTTCCATTGTCCCATGATGCAATTTTGAACACTACTCTTTTTGGTTATGCCATTGCATCTGTATCTCGGTTTTGGGCAAACACCCACTATTGCCGAACGCTTGGGCTACACCAAAACAGACAAGCTATTGATCATTCACGCTGATTATCTAGGGGTTTCGCACGCTGAAAACAGTGCAAGTATCCACGGAATGGAAATGGGATCGGTCAACTCGGCAAGCATTATGGTTCCCTGTCCGTGGTTTCCTGAAATTGCGGATTATGCCAAAAAGCATCCTCAAACCGAATTTGGCATACACCTGACCCTGACCAGCGAATGGAAGTTTTACAAATGGGGGCCAGTGACATCGAAAGACTCCGTATTGAGTTTGGTCAATGACCAAGGGTACTTTTATGACACTATTGCTGATGTTGCGACACATGCCGACCCCAAGCATGTTGAAATCGAACTTCGAAACCAAGTGAAAATGGCATACGCCGCTGGAATCAATGTGACCCATCTTGACACCCATATGGGGGCTGCCATGAGTACCAAAGCACTTTTGGCGGCTTATATCAAGATAGGGCAAGAATTTGATTTACCTGTATTGCTAGATCATCAAATCGATGGTATGGCTGCTCTGGAAATCCAACATTTAATAGGGGATACTGATGTGATCGTCGATCAAACCTTAACAGCAATGCCCCGTGATTTCGAGCGGGGTATGGATTTGTACTACACCCACCTGCTACGAAACCTATCTCCAGGCCTTAATTGTTTGCTGATCCATTTGGCCTTTGAAGATGCTGAAATACAAGCCATGACCATAGACCATCCCCATTGGGGCGCTGCATGGCGTCAAGCTGACCATGATTTTTTTACCAGCACCCTGTGCTAGCAACTATTGAAAGAAGAAAATATTCAATTGGTCACTTGGCAAGAATTGCGAGATAAAATCACAAGGGCAAAATAACTAAGGTATTTAAAGTATTGTTAAATCGGACGAGGCACTGTTAAAAAAGCAGGGCCACTTTCATTTTTTGGTAACTTGATGGTATAAACAGAATCCAAAAAATCATGCCAACGTATCAAATCAAAGTAAATGGGGCTTCACAGACCGTTGATGCATCTGAAGATACACCTATGCTCTGGGTGTTAAGAGATCATCTCGACTTGGTAGGCACCAAGTATGGATGTGGAATTGGACAATGTGGTGCCTGTACAATCCATGTAGAAGGGGTTGCCATGCGCAGTTGTTCCCTTACCATTGATCAACTACAGGGTAAGTCCATCACAACTATTGAAGGACTTTCAGAAGATGGTTCCCATCCTGTTCAAAAAGCTTGGAAAGAGGTCGATGTCCCCCAATGTGGGTATTGTCAGGCGGGACAGATCATGACCGCTTCCGCCTTTTTAGACAGTAATCCCAATCCCACTGAGGACGATATCAAAAATGCCATGCACGGCAACATTTGTCGATGTGCCTCATACAACCGTATCTACCGGGCGGTAGAAAAGGCCGCAGAAAACATGTGATCAGTATCTCGTGATGAAAAACGTATTTTTCATGGTATCGGCGGTTTTACTGCTTGCTTGTTCCTCCAAAACGGAAACTACTATCGTAAGTGCCAAAAGCCAAACAATGATTGCCATGAAAACGGCAGTGAACCAAAAAGATGCCGACCAATATGTAAAAAGGTCCAGAGACGATGTCGAAATCTATCTCGGACCAAGGTTGCGCATTCAAGGTAAGCAGGTCCTTCGTGAAAATAGGGCAAAACATTTTTTGAAACACCCAAATATCAAATCAGAGATCCAACATCTGGTAGCGATTGACGATAAGATTGTCATGCATGACAACGTGTGGTTGCACGATAACAAAGAAGGAAAAAATATCGTCGAGATATTCAGTTTTGAAAACAATGAGATCATCAGGGTAGATGTTATACAACCCAAAGACCTATTCAACTAAAAAATCAAAAAAACACGAAACAATGCCAAACACATCAAACACATCGATAACATTCAGCAGAAGGGCCTTTATGCGCACCTCTTCACTTGCGGGTGGGGGAATGCTGATAGGCTTCAACCTGTTTCAAGCCTGCAAACCCAAAACTGCCCCACCCGTAGACCTTGCCCAGTTAGATTACAATGATTTCAATGCATTTATCAAGATAGCCGATAATGGAGCAGTGACCATTTTTTCCCCAAACCCTGAAATAGGGCAGGGGGTAAAGACTGCAATGCCCATGATCATCGCAGAAGAACTCGATGTAGCCTGGAAAGATGTGCATGTGGAACAAGGTATTCTCGATACCCAGAATTATACCCGACAAGTGGCCGGTGGTAGCCAATCCATTCGTTTCGGTTGGGATGCACTACGACAAACCGGTGCTACGGCAAAACAGATGCTGGTCAATGCCGCAGCGGCGAGATGGGGTATCGATGCCTCAGAATGTAACGTCACCGAAGGGGTAATCACCAACACCGCAGGAGAAACTTTGGGCTATGGCGACGTGGTCAATGAAGCAGCAATCTTGGAAGTACCAGAAGATGTGACGCTAAAAGAACCTAAGGATTATAAGATTATCGGGAAAAATGCCCATAATGTGGACATTGATAAGATCACTACGGGAAAACCATTGTTCGGATTGGACTATAAAGCAGACGGAATGGTATATGCCGTTATAGCCAGGCCCAAGGCATTCGGCCAAAAATTGGTGTCTTTTGATGCTACCGAAGCGCTTGGTATGCCAGGCGTAATCGATGTGGTGCGCTTTGGGGACAAGGTGCACAAAATGGCGGAAGCCAACTCAAGGATTACGGGTATGATGGGCACTAGTGAAAAAGTCGCTGTTATCGCAGCAACCACTTGGCAGGCCATGAAGGCCAAAAAGGCCTTGAAGTTAGAATGGCAAGAAGAGGCCTTGGAAAGCACTGAACAACATGATGAAATACTGAACCAATTGCTAGATGGCAACGAATTTACGATCATGCGTGCCGATGGTGACGTCAAAAAAGCATTTGCCACAGCTGATGAGGTTTTGGAACGCACTTATGAGGCACCGTTTTTGCCGCACAACTGTATGGAACCCATGAACTTCTTTGCACATGTAACCGATGAAAAAATACATATGGTAGGTCCCATTCAAACCCCAGCAGGTACAGCAAACATGGCTGCTGGAATTTTGGGCAGGGATCCCGAGGAAGTACATTTGGAAATGACCCGTATGGGAGGCGGATTTGGAAGAAGGCTCTATGGTGATTTCGCCTTAGAGGCTGTCGAAATAGCGGATAAAACCAAAAAACCGGTCAAAGTGGTCTTCTCAAGGGAAGATGATATGGAAGATGGCATTTACCGAATGCCGTTAAAGTATCGCATCAAGGCTGGTATCAAGAATGGAGCAGTAGTGGCCTATCACTTAAAAGAGGCATCCATCAATTCAAACATGTATGGATTGATCCCCCATTTCTTTCCAGCAGGGGCCATCGAAAACTATCAGGTCGATGTAGCCAAGTACGATAGCAACATCACAACGGGGGCCTGGCGTGCCCCATATACTAATTTCCTGGCCTTTGCCGAACAGAGTTTCTTTGATGAATTGGCAGAATTTATGGAAGTAGATCGTGTGCAGTTACGTTTAGACCTGTTGAAACAAGTGGACGCCGATGCTGATGAAAATATTCAATATTCACCAGAACGCATGATCAAGGTTGTTGAAACGGCAGTTGAAAAGTCGGGCTGGGGCACAAAACCCAAAGGTACTTACCAAGGTTTTGTCAATTACTACTGCCATAACAGCCATGTGGCCGAAGTGGCTGATGTCGAGATTGAAAATGGTACCCCTGTGGTCAAAAAAATAACATGTGTGGTCGATTGTGGCATCGTGGTCAATCCCTTAGGGGCATTGAACCAGATTGAAGGTGGTGTCATTGATGGCATCGGCCATGCAATGTATGGCAATTTCGGATTTAAAAACGGAAAGCCTACTGCCAACAACTTTGATAAGTACCGGCTGATCCGTATGAAGGAAGCCCCGATTGTCGAAACTTTTTTCATTGCAAATGAATTTTCACCTACCGGTTTGGGTGAGCCCACGTTGCCGCCTGCAGGTGGGGCAATTGCCAATGCCCTGAAAGCAGCAACCGGCAACCGCTTGTACCAACAACCATTTACCAAAAATCCAGAATTGCTAAAAGTTTCCCAAAATCCCATTATTGGATAAAAATATGACCATCTTACTGTTCGGGGTTACCAAAGATATCGTTGGCAGGCCCTCACTTTCCATACCTATCACTGCGGCCCAAGGAAAAACAATTCCTAAAACAGTTGGGGAATTGCGTAAATTTTTAGGAAATTCATACCCAGAATTGATGCAACTGTCCTCATTGGCCATAGCCGTGAACAATGCCTATGCCGAAGATGCTGAAGAAATCAATCCGTATGATGAAATTGCATTAATACCACCCGTTAGTGGGGGTTAAGAAATCCTTTCATGTTGATAGACAATCACGGTAGAAAAATCGATTACCTCAGATTGGCAGTGACCGACCGCTGTAATTTGCGTTGCAATTACTGTATGCCGGCCGAAGGTATCAACTTTGCCAAGAATGACAGCTTGCTCACCATCGGAGAACTGTCTTCATTGGCATCGATCTTGGTCGAACAAGGTATTCGCAAAATTCGGATTACTGGAGGCGAACCGTTTGTCAGAAAAGATGTAATGCAACTCTTAAGACATCTGGCCACCTTAGATGAACTTAGCGACATTTCGGTGACCACCAATGCGACGCTTATAGGGCCATACATCGACGAGCTCAAGATATTGGGAATCAGAAATATCAATGTAAGCCTTGATGCCATTAACCGTGACACTTTTGAACGCATTACACGCCGCGACCAATATGATACCGTCCACGGAAACTTGATTCGACTGATTTCTGAAGGGTTCAATGTGCGCATCAATTTCATTGTGCTTGAAGACCAAAATGAGCAGGACATCATTCCGATTTTGGCACTGATGAAACATTTTCCGGTTTCCGTACGGTTTCTTGAAGAAATGCCCTTCAATGGGGGAACCAAGGATTTTCAGACCATCAAGTGGACCTATAAGGCCATCTTGGCACATATTGGAGGTGCTTTTCCCCATTATAAAAAACTGAAATCTCCAAAGACCTCGACTTCTGTCAACTTTCAAATTGAAGGCCACCGAAGTACTTTTGGGGTCATTCCTTCGTTCAGCCGAACGTTTTGTGGTACTTGCAATCGGCTGCGCATTACCGCCAAGGGTGATGTGGTTACCTGTTTATACGGTAAGCCAAAAACCAATGTCAGGGACTTGATACGTAATGCAGGGGGCGAACCAAACATCAAGAGTGCGATTTTGGCCGCCATTGGTGCACGTGCCAAGACCGGATTTGAGGCACAACAGGAACACCATACTGTTTTTAAAAATTCTATGACCTCTATTGGAGGGTGATGCCATATGAAAAATACACCAGAACTCTACGCGCTTATTCTTGCCGGTGGCAAGAGTACCCGCATGGGCACCGATAAAGGACTTTTGGAATATCATGGTATGCCACAGCGTGATTACCTCTATCGCATTGCCGAAACTGTTTGCCAAAAGAGCTTTCTGAGTGTCCGATCAGAGCAACAATCGAACATACCCCAGAGTTTTAACCTTATCGTTGATCAAGACGTACACAAAGGTCCCTTTAATGGCATGCTCAGTGCCCATCAAAGATTCCCAGATGTAGCATGGTTGGTACTGGCATGCGATCTACCCTTATTGGATTCAGATGCCTTGAAGCTATTACAGTCCAACCGCAATCATCATAAAATGGCTACGGCTTTCGCGACAAAACAGAGCGGGCTCCCAGAGCCCTTGATTGCGATATGGGAACCCCAAGGCCTTAAAAGTGCAGTAACGTACTTGAAAACGGCCCGTGGTTCTTGCCCGAGAAAATTTTTAATCAATTCCGACATCACCTTGGTACACCCAGCGCATGATGAAGTGCTCTATAATGCCAATTCGTTGGAGGAGCGTGATTTTGCCCATTCAAAACTTTCAAGAGCATGATTCAAGATCGCTATAGCAGACAAACCAGCCTAGCTGGTTTTGGCGCAATTAAACAGGCAAAATTGGCAGAAGGTCGGATTTTGGTGGTCGGATTAGGTGGATTAGGGCTACCTGTTGTACAATACCTCAATGCCATGGGGGCAGGTACGATAGGCCTGGTCGATCAAGATGTTGTTGAATTGCACAATCTCCAACGACAGGTGCTTTACAACGAGCATGACATTGGCCGACAAAAATTGGACACGGTAGTGGAAAGGTTAAAGGCACAGAATTCAACCACTGGGCTTAAAGTCTTCGACACATTTTTAACAGTAGGGAATGCCTTGGAAATTATTTCAGGGTTTGATGTCGTGGTCGATGCCACCGATAATTTTGCAACACGTTATTTGATCAATGATGCTTGTGTGATTCTTGACAAACCTTTTGTTTATGGGGCTTTACATGGATATGAAGGGCAAGTGAGCGTATTCAATTACCAAAATGGACCTACCTATCGCTGTCTTTTTCCTGATATGCCCAGTGAGAGCGAAATACCCAATTGTGACGAAAATGGTGTATTGGGTGTGGTACCAGGTATTATTGGCACTTTACAGGCCTTTGAAACGGTCAAGGTACTGACCGGAATCGGCAATGTTCTATCCGGCACATTGCTATTGTACAATGGCTTAGATCAAGCCACAAGAAGAATAAGCTTTAAAGCCAATCCAGAAAACAAAAAAATTTCACAGCTTTTGCATTCTTATGGCCATTCTGAATGTGTGGCCATAACCACGCTTAGTGCAGAACAGTTTCGCTCCATTCACACAGAAAACCATGATATACAGCTGATTGACGTGAGAAGTCCAGAAGAGTATGCACCCTATCATTTAGATAGGGCCATCAATATTCCCTTACCACAACTCGATGGGGCGTTGGACCAATTGGATTTCGAAAAACCTTTGTATTTGATCTGCCAATCAGGAAAACGCAGTGCGATTGCACTAAGAAAAATCAAAGAACGGTATCCTGACGCTCCATGTTACCATATTTCAGGGGGTGTCAACAAAATGATGGCACTATGTCGGTAGTTTCATTGGAGCTCCTCATTCTCATTATTGTCTTTTTTGGAATTGCACTCTTATATGCATCGGTCGGTTTTGGTGGCGGCTCAAGCTATTTGGCCATTCTCACCTTGGTGTTCACCAGCTTTTTTGTCATTCGAAGTACTGCATTGCTCTGTAACCTAACCGTGGTCACCAGTAGTTGTTACCTTTTTTATAAAAAGGGACATCTGCACCTAAAAAAGTTTTTGCCCTTTGTGGTGACCAGTGTTCCCATGGCGTTTTGGGGTGCTTCCTTTCGATTGGAGGAAACGGTCTTTTTCATTATCCTTGGAATCAGCCTGATCATATCGGCAATTACCTTGATCGTTCAGACCTTATCGTTGAGACCAAACTATAGTTGTCAACAGTATCCTCCCTGTAGCTCGTATCTTTTGGGTGCAGGTATCGGACTGCTTTCAGGTTTGGTCGGTATTGGTGGGGGAATTTTCTTGGCACCCGTACTCCACTATATGAAATGGGACAAGCCCATCGTCATTGCTGCGCTTGCCAGTTTTTTTATCGGGGTCAATTCAATTTCTGGCATTGCTGGATTGGTCACCAGCCATACTTTTCAATGGCATGGACCAGAAATTGTAGGACTACTTCTTGCCGTTTTAATTGGAGGGTATGTAGGAGTACGTATTAGCCTTACCCGGCTCTCTGCTAAAGGCATTCGTCTGATTACAGCAGTTTTGGTATTACTTGTAGGTGTTCGGGTGTTGGTGCACAACGGTTTTCAAATCAAGCTATTTTTATGATTTCATTTGAGGCAGCATATCAATTGGTACTGGACCACAGCAATGATTATGGAACAGAGCATGTATCCTTATCCGAATCCACGGGCAGGGTATTGGCCGCACCTATTTTGGCGGATCGTGACTTCCCTCCCTTTGACCGGGCAACCAAAGATGGTATTGCCCTCAGCTACAGCGCTGTATTGGAGGGGATTACCCACTTTAAGATACAGGGCATCATCGCTGCGGGAACAGCTAAAACAAGTTTGGACGATAGGTATGGGTGCATGGAGATCATGACCGGTGCCATTGTGCCGCAAGGGGCCGATACTGTGGTCATGTATGAAGACATCATCATTGAAAACGGCGTTGCCATGCTTCAAAAGCCGCCAAAACAGGCTCAAAATATTCATGAAAAAGGAAGCGATGAAACTAAGGCAGGCGTGGTGCTTCAAGCTGACATCAAAATTTCCGCTGCTGAAATCGGTGTCTTGGCATCAGTAGGTAAAGCACAAGTGCCGGTCAAACGCCTACCCAAAATAACCGTAGTATCTTCAGGCAATGAATTGGTCAATGTCAACCAGCAGCCATTGCCCCATCAAATTCGAAGGTCAAACAGTTATGCACTGCAGTCTTTGTTGTTCACTGAAAATATCAAGGCAGCACTTATCCATTTTCAAGATGATCAGCAAGAAATTGTTACCGCTTTATCAGATTTGATGTCAAAAACAGATGTCTTATTGATCAGTGGGGGCGTATCTAAGGGAAAATTTGACTTTTTGCCTGAAGCACTTGCCAATCTTGGTGTAAAAAAAGTATTCCATGGGGTACGGCAACGACCAGGAAAACCTTTTTGGTTCGGCAAACATGAGACGACAAATACGGTAGTCTTTTCTTTCCCCGGCAATCCCGTTTCCACCTTTGCGAATTACCATATCTATTTCAAACCATGGTTGAACAGATCATCGGGTATGCCCATTCCAAAAATTGATGTACATTTAAACGAGACCATTTCCAATGGTACAGATTTGACACGGTTTATCAGGGCCAAAATCCATATAACAGATGGGTTTATCAAGGCAAATATCGTGCATGGAAATGGTTCTGGAGATTTGACAAGTTTGGCCAAATCTGACGGTTTCATTCAGTTGGCACCCAAGAAAACATATACGGTAGGGGAACAGGTGCCTTTCATTCCAACAAGAACCGGCTATTGATGACACACGAGTTAAAAAAGATCATACAACGGTACCAAAAAAAAACAATGGAAACGACAAGGGCCGTACTGGCAACAGTAGTCGCCCTGGACGGATCTTCTTATAGAAGGCCCGGCGTACGTATGCTGATTTTTGAAAATGGCCAGCGTATCGGTGCAGTAAGCGGTGGCTGTGTTGAAAAAGAAGTGGTCAGACAAACTGAAAGCGTGTTCGCTACAGGAATACCAAAGGTCATGACCTATGACGGCAGGTTCCGTTTGGGCTGTGAGGGTATATTGTACATCTTGTTGGAACCCTTTGCTCCCGACAACACATTTCTTACGCTATTTTGGGACACTATCAAATCAAGAAACCCTTTCAAGATAACTGCCACTTACCAAAAAATACATGGGGAAAATGGTGCCTATGGTTCCATTTTCCACTTCAAGAACTCGGCACTGCCGGTTCGACCGACATGGAGTCCTACAAATTCAGGTTTAGCAGTTTTTGGGCAATACCTACAACCCTGTTTCAAATTGCTGGTTATCGGAGCAGAACATGATGCAGTGCAATTGTGTTCCTATGCGGCCATGACCGGATGGGAGGTGACCATAGTAGCCGATCCGAAAGAAGAAAAAGAACATGCTGATTTTCCGGGGGCAGATGGTTTTATCAACGCAGCCCCAGAAACAATACAATTTGGATTGGACAACCAAACCGCAGTGGTATTGATGACACATAGCTATGTGAAAGACTTAAACTATTTGCTGGCCTTGAAAAACCAAAAAGCCGCTTATTTCGGACTGTTGGGACCGGCCAGAAGAAGGGAAAAACTGTTCGATGCCCTTTTAGAAGAACATCCTGAAGTAACAGAAGAATTTATTTCGGGCATTCACGGGCCGGCCGGAATCGATGTCGGGGCAGAGACCCCACAAGAAATAGCCATTTCGATACTGGCCGAGATACTTTCGGTAATCCATAATAAGGAGACCATAAGCCTAAAAGATAAACTGGGCGCCATTCATGGATAATTCCCTTGACCGATCGAAAATCGTTGCGCTGATCTTGGCAGCTGGGGCTTCGACCCGTATGCCAGAACAATGCAAGCAGTTACTGCCCTGGAAAGAAACTACCCTTTTGGGCAATGCCATAAAAGAAGCCCATAAGACTACAAGGTCGGTCTATGTGGTGCTGGGAGCCAACGCCCAGAAAATTAAGGCGACGATACCCAGCGACACCCAAATTTTGGTCAACCAAAATTGGCAACGGGGTATTGGTAGTTCCATCGCTTTTGGAGCCAGTCATATCATGCAGAACAATACGCATATTTCAGGGCTTTTGATCATGCTCGCTGACCAGCCCCTGATCGATGCAGAATATTTAAAAACGATTGTCACTGACTTTGAAAGAGCTAAAGCTCGCATCGTAGCCACAGCATATGGTAAAAAATCTGGGGTGCCAGCTATTTTTCATCACCTACTGTTGCAAGAACTATCACAATTGGAAAACGATTTCGGGGCTAAGAACATCATCAAAGACCATCAACAACAAACACTTATAATTTCGGCAAACGGAAAGGAAATCGATATTGATACCCCCAAGACCTATTATGAATTACTGCAGCACTATCCCATTGTCCATAAAAAAAATTGATTGATCACAATCTCCATTTGTATGGGTACTGTACATTTGGGCAAAAATCGATTTTGTGGCCATACCTGATGTATAAAACCAACAACAAGAACATCTTTTGGCATGGTTGTATACCATCGAATATGCTTAAATTTATAACGTAAAAACAAGAATCATGAAAAATGCCATTCTAGGATTGATTTCCGTAATGCTATTGACCATAAGCTGTGTTGAAAAAGAAAAGAAAAAAGAAGCCACTGAAGCCATGGCAAAAGAAGTCGTAAATGAAATCATGGTCAAAGGGCAAGAAGTAACCTATATGGTAGACAGCCTTTCGATGAACGGTTATATTGCCTTTGATGAAAATAAGACCGCAAAAAGACCTGGTATTGTGGTCGTACATGAATGGTGGGGGCACAACGACTATACCCGAACGCGTGCAAACATGTTGGCCGAACTGGGGTATACCGCCATAGCGGTAGACATGTATGGTGACGGAAAAGTGGCAGAACACCCCGAAGATGCCGGAAAATTTTCAGGCATGGTCATGTCGAACATCGATATGGCCAAGGCAAGGTTCAATGCCGCTTTGGCGCAATTAAGGGCCCACCCATCCGTCGATCCCGAAAAAATTGCGGCCATAGGTTATTGTTTTGGGGGCAGTGTCGTATTGACCATGGCCAATGCAGGAATGGATTTGGATGTCGTAGCGGCATTCCACAGTGGGGTAGCGCTGCCCATAATGCCCACAGAAGATTTGAAAGCCAAGGTATTGGTATGCAATGGGGCCGCCGACCCATTTATTCCCAAAGCATCCATAACAGCATTCAAAAAGGCGATGGACAGCGTAGGTGCAGCTTATACATACATTGCTTATGAAGATGCCGTTCATGCCTTTACCAGCAAAGGGGCAGATTCGTTGGGCAAAAAATTCAACCTGCCCTTGGCCTATCAAGAAAAGGCTGATACTGCTTCTTGGCAAGAACTTCAGCAACTCTTGAAGAACGTTTTTTAAGAGGTAGTTTTTGGTTTCGCACCAGAATTGCCAGCTAGTTTGGCAAGTTTTTTAATTTCAATTGGGTCGATCGTTCCGATTCGTTGGAATGCAAATCTTGAAAAATACCGCAGGAAACCTGTTTTTTGTGCAATGAAGGTTTCTGTTTCTTGGCAACGGCAGCAATGTAGGGGTTCAAGAACTTCATATTGCATATAAAATTACAACTTATTTTTCTTGCATTTGACGCTCTAGATAATCGAGAACGACCATCCAGTTCATCTTTAGAATCAACGCAGCGGTAGGTATATTATTCTCTTCGATGGCACTGATTATGGATTCGTTTTGGTTGTCAATGCGTTCATAGACCGAGGCATCCCTAATATATGCTTGTTCATAGAACAATATCCTCGTCTTCAGGTCATCAAGAATCTGCACTAAAATCTTATTCTTACAAGGTGCAATCAAAAGCGCATGAAAATGAAATCGAGCCGCTAATCGCGATTGGGGGGTATGTGTTTGCTGAAGTTCAAGCTGCAACTTCTTTAATTGTTGTAACATTGACTTTTCATAGCTGGTGTTTTCCATGGCTATGACTTCCAATTGTGCCACCGTCTCATATAGGTTTCGGGCTTCTTTTTCATCGAAACCCGAAATTACAAAACCACGGTTCGGCACGGCCTTGATGATTTGGGCCTGCTCCAATTGTGCCAAAGCTTCCCGAATAGGGGTAACACTTACCCCCAATTGACGGGAGAGGGCCGCTAAGTTTATCGTTCGCCCAACATTTAAAGCTCCTTTGCGCATCTGTTGCAACACATGGGCGCGTACCGTATTTCTAATGCTCTGTTTATTCATTTTTGACTAAAAATACTGAATCGTATACGATTTATCATGAAAAACGAACCGTAAAGCCACCATATTTTTGTTAAAAGCATTTGGGAATATTTTGCATAGTATACAGATTTTTATACCGAAATGATTTAAACTTTTTCATTTTTCTTTTTCATAAACTTTTTTAGGGCAATGACCATGAATGCCAAGTAGTTGAATCCTTTCCAGCTTTCGGTGGTGGTATCGAACCTGTTGAGCAGGGAACGGAAGCTGTCCATCCA
>JBCDBD010000058.1:0-15814 GCA_039184335.1 Bacteroidota bacterium
CAATCTCTTTTTCTATCATATCTTTATCAAGTACAAAGTACATAAAGGGTTGTTTGGGTTTGACTTATGTTTCGCAACACAAATCTCTGCAACCCTAACTTTCGATCCAAAAAAAGTTTAAATCACCTCAAGGTAAAGAAGAATAGATTCTACGGCACCGTTAACTGGAAAAACGAAATTGTCCATCCAATCCAATACGATGAAATTTTTTGGGAATGGCCCTACTTAACAGGACGAAGTTTAGATACGGTTTACATAAAAAACAAAGGGCAGTATTTTACAACAGATACCACTGGAAATATTATTGACAACAAAATATCTGCGAAATTAATTGAAGAAAGATTCCAGTATCTGCTAAATTGATAGCGAGCAAAACAGGGTTTTGCGCTGCAAGTCCCAAATCCTTACCCCAAAACTTTGTGCACGGATCCTGTTCGATTTTTGTAGTGTTCTGTCAGATAAGCGTAAAACAAAAATCGGATAGGGCGCACCTACTGAATGCAACTATCAATAATCATTCACCGGAAATGATTTTACTTGCCTTTCTCCTATACCTCGCAAGTTCGCTACTAGAAATCTCAAGTCTTAAGTAAGGCTTGCCAAAACTGCTCTTAACCAAACGCGCTTTGCCCAATACATAATCAAAATCTTGGGACAGTCTTTTCATTTCCTCTTGGAGACGTTCGTACCGAATTTTGGGAACTGTAGTATCAATTTCCTTTTGAGGTCGTTTCGGTTTTTCCACAAACTTTTTTTCCTTTCTAACCGGTTCTTGCTGTCTGAGGTTTTCACCAAAAAGCGAAAGCAACATGGTATTACTGGGCTTGGTTTGGGTGACCTCTATATCTCTAAGAATGGCAATATTCGCCTCGGTGCGTTTTCGGTTCTTTCGGATTTCCTCCAAGATACTATCCGCAAAACGGTCATTGGGCTTAAAGCCGTGCCACTCAAAAAAATTAATCATTTTCTCCAGAGCCTCCGATTGAGAACCTGCTATCTTTTTGGCGAATGAACGGAACCGTTTTACCACGGAAGCCTTTAAGTTCAAAGCCAGGTATTTGTACTCATATTTCCCTTTTACAACCATTTTTCAACAAACTTTTTCAGTGTTTATGAGGCATTTAGGATGTTTTTCAACAAACTTTGTATATGACTCCAGTTCGAAAAACTTAAATAACTCACTTAAAATCAATTATTTGCGAAGCAAATCACCATAGTAGCGTCGCCTTGGCGCGCTACCCTCTTGCTATTCCTTTTCCCCACGTGTGGGGACTTCGGAATACCATTACTTTTAAGGTAATGGCCTTTACTACACTTCGCTGATATTTTCTCGATTTTAAGAAGTCCTACAGTCCCTTTTTGAGGATATGGTAATGCAAAGAGTCATTGCCAAGAAAAGTTTTAAGGTCACAAATTGTGTCCTTAGAAATGAAGGTGAAATCAATCCTGATTCGGAATCTCTTCTTTTCGTTTCTGGGCTTCTTGTTCTTCCAGTTGTGCTTTCAATACGGACATTTCTTCTGCAATTTTACTGTCCAATACCTTGGCATAGATTTGGGTAGTTTTTAAAGAACGATGGCCCAACATTTTACTGACGGTGGAAATGGAAACCCCTTTGGACAGGGTGACCGTTGTCGCAAAAGTATGTCGTGCCAAATGGGTGGTCAGGTTCTTATTGATACCGCAAACATCGGCTATCTCTTTCAAATAAGCATTGGATTTTTGATTGGTCAATACAGGTAACACACCTTTACCATCCAACACATAGGGATGCTCACTGTATTTTTCAATAATGGCTTCGGCTGGAGGGAGCAGGGGAATGCTACTAATGGCCTTGGTTTTTTTTCGCGCCATCTTGATCCATCGGTAGCTATCGACCCCGATGATAATATCCTCTTGTCGCAACTGTTTTACATCTGCATAGGCCAGACCTGTATAGCAGCAGAACACAAAAATATCGCGTACCAAATCAAGCCGCGGTAAAAAGGATTTTTTGTTTTGTAGAGTATCCAACTCAGCTTGGGTCAGAAACTGTTTCTCCTTGGCCTTCCAACTGGCCTTCCAATGAAAGAAAGGGTCTCTGCTGATCCATTCATTGGCATAGGCAATGCGAATGATTTTCTTGAAATTGACAATATATTTTATGGCCGTATTGTGTTCGCAGTTTCGTTTTGACTTTAAAAAGTATTCCAATCCCGTGATGAACTTATGATCAACCCTACGCACGGGAATGTCGTTTCTTTGGTAGTTGTGTTGGATATAGGCCGAAACGTGCTTGTAGGCCGCTCTATAGCGTTGTAAAGTGCCTTTGGTAAATCCTTTCCCCAATAGGCTTCCCATTTCATCATTGTGGCTCTGGAAGATTTCCAATACCATCCATTCCTTGCCTTCCTTTCCCAGATAAATGTTCTTGATGATCGTAGCGGAAACATCTTGATGTTCCCTTAAAAGGGTATCATGGATTTCAAAACAACGATTCTTAACGGTATCCAAGAATCGGTTGAACTTCGCCACTTCAAGACCAGTCCCCCTTAATCTTCCTGCTCTCGCATCCCATCGCTGTTCATCAACAGTGCGTCTTAAACTAAACTCGGCCCGCTTGCCATTGACCGTAATTCTGGCATAAACCGTTACTTTTCCATCCGTATCGGACTCACGTTTTTTAGGGTAAAAAAGGATGTTGATTGCTCCAAACATAGGTGACACTTTAAAATAGTCACCAGAAGGTAGTAAAACCAAATGTTAAAATTTCTTCGTAAAGATTTCTTTAACAGTCAATTACAGCGATGGCGGTGACTCTTTTAAAGGGGTGTTCAGAGGCACCGTGAGAGTCACCTTTTTTATGGTTTTATATGGTATTTTTTGATATCAAACAAAATTAAAAAGCCTGTAAATACTTGATTTACAGGCTTATTACGAATTCTTCAATGAATTCCAGCGGTCTGGACGGGACTCGAACCCGCGACCCCCTGCGTGACAGGCAGGTATTCTAACCAACTGAACTACCAGACCAATGATTTTATCCTTAAAGAATCCCAACAACAGTTGGGTTCAAACCTTGTTCAAAAGCTTTTGATAAAGCGAGGGCAAATATACCTACACTTTTCGGTTTCAACAAAATTTTTTTTGCTCAAACAAACTTCTGCCGTTCAACCATAAAGGTATTCAACACTTTTGAGAAATCTTCTTTGACATCGACCCCCACATATTTGATTTTGTACTGGGCGCACTTCAGTTGCAATTGGTTCAAATAATCGGTAATCTTTTGCTGGTAAGCTTCGCGAACACTATCAGAAAACAGGTCGATATGCTTCCCGCTTTCCACATCTAAAAAGCGTTTTGGAGCGTTGTCAAAACCAAAGTCCTGTTCGTGTTCCTTGTATAACAAATGAAACAATACCACCTCATGTTTATTGTACTTTAAATGTCGTAACGCCTCAAATAATTGCACCTCATCCACCTCGGTCTGAAACATGTCTGAAAACAAAAAAATCAGACTGCGGCGATGGATCTTTTCGGCGATTTGGTGTAAATAAGCATATGTTTTTGTCTTTTTCCCCTGATGGGAATCCTTGACAACGGCGTTCAGTGTTGACAGCAACATTTGAAAGTGACGCTCGCTGCTTTTTTCATTGACATGAAAATGATATGAATCTGAATACACACTCAGACCTACGGCATCACGCTGCTTTTTCAGCACATTCATCAGTGCTGCTATGGCCAAAACCCCAAAACCGATTTTATTAAGATGGCCTATGGACAGTTCTTTGATCTCAGGGTAGTACATCGAGGCAGAGTTGTCCAAGATCATATGACAGCGAAGGTTGGTCTCTTCTTCATAGCGTTTGGTATATAACTTATCTGTACGGGCAAAGAGTTTCCAATCAATATGCTTGGTACTTTCACCTGTATTGTAAATCTTATGCTCAGCAAATTCTGCGGAAAACCCGTGAAATGGACTCTTATGAATGCCACTGATAAACCCTTCAACAACTTGGTGGGCCAAGAGTTCCAGGTTTTGAAACAGTTGTGATTGATATAATAGCGATCTGATGTCCATGAACAAATTCGAATATAAAAGAAAAAGGCCTGACAATAGCCAAGCCTTTTCTAAATTTTAACGAAGTGCTTCTTATAAAACGGCGTCAATAGCATCAGTATATACTTTCTTGGGCGATACCCCAACTTGTCGGTTGACAATTTCCCCATTCTTAAAAACCAACACTGTCGGAATGTTACGCACGCCATATTTGGCTGCAAATTGCTGATTCGCATCCACATCTACCTTACCGACCACTGCCTTGCCTTCGTACTCAGTGCTTACTTCATCGATAATGGGACCAACCATTCTACAAGGGCCACACCATGCTGCCCAAAAATCGACCACGACGGGCTTATCGCTTTTCAAAACGACTTCGTCAAATGTTGCGTCTGTTATTTCTAGTGCCATGTTTGCTTATTTTAATATTGCGCAAAGTTAGTCAAATATCAATGTGTTTCCTTACGAATCTTACATTCGTTTTGATTATCAGTGAATTGACAAAACTTATACTAATTCAATTTGTAATGGACCTCTTGTTCTTCCAATACGTTCAGAAGCTCGCTGGTGATATCAACCTTTTGTTTTCTGCTCAATAGCTGCAACTTGATCTCTTCTTGCCTCTCATAGACCACAAAGTTTAAAGGATGCTTGCCCTTATGGGAAACCAAGGTATCTTTCAATACTTTGATACGCTTTTCCTGTAAGGTGGCAATGTCTAACTTGATGGTCAACTTTTTGGCATAGGCGTCCATCACATCTTGCAGTTGCTTAAAATCGTTATACTGTAGTCGTGGCTCCCCTTTTTTGCCTGTCTCTCGATTGACCCACCCTTCACGGACAAATACCTTGAGGTAGGCAAAGGAATTGATCATCAAAAAATGCCGGAACTTTAGGTACTCTTCCCCAAAAATGCGAAACTCATGGGTATCGGTATAATCTTCCAAGGTGAACAACCCCCAACCCTTTCCGTTTTTTGAGATACGGTGCTGTACATCGGTAATGACCCCAGCAAAAGAAAGCTCGCGGTTCACGTAGGCATCAAGATCATTGGCAAACACCGAAACACTGGTATTGCAAAAGGCCTTGATCTCTTTTTTAAAATCATCTAAAGGGTGCCCCGAAATGTAGATTCCCACCACTTCTTTTTCCCTGCGTAATTTTTCCATGGTTCCCCAATCTTCACATGGTGGCACCACAGGTTCGGGTATTTGCACTTCACTGGAATCACCGAACAGGCTTACCTGTGCGGAGTTTTGGTTTTCTTGGAATTTAGCCCCGTACCGCATCACCTTTTCCAAAAACGGTACCCCATCGCCCTCATCGTGAAAATACTGTGCACGCTGTGTGTTTACGAATGAATCGAAGCCACCCGCCAAGGTCAAATTCTCAAATGCTTTTTTATTGGCCGATCGTAAATCAACCCTTTTGACCATGTCAAATACTGAACGGTAATGCCCATTGGCCTTTCGTTCTTCCACAATGGATTCTACAGCGGAACGCCCTACACCCTTAATGGCACCCATACCAAAACGGATGGCATTGTTCTTGTTCACGGCAAACTTGTAATACGATTCATTGACATCGGGGCCCAAAACATCAAGCCCCATACGCTTGCACTCTTCCATAAAAAAGGTCACCTGCTTGATGTCGTTCATATTGTTCGACAGCACAGCGGCCATATACTCGGCTGGGTAATGTGCCTTTAGATAAGCAGTCTGGTAAGCGATATAGGCGTAACAGGTCGAATGGCTCTTATTGAAGGCATACGAGGCAAATGCTTCCCAATCTTTCCAGATTTTCTCCAATATTTCACGGGGATGCCCGTTCGTTTCACCCCCATCTAAAAATTGGGGCCTTAATTTTTGCAGTAGGGCAAAAATCTTTTTTCCCATAGCCTTTCGCAAGACATCGGCATCACCCTTTGAAAAACCTGCAATTTTTTGGGACAGTCGCATCACCTGCTCTTGGTACACCGTAATACCATACGTATCTTTTAAAAACTCTTCCATTTCTGGCAAGTCATATGAAATCTTCTCTTCGCCGTGTTTTCGTGCAATAAAACTAGGGATGTATTCCATAGGGCCTGGGCGGTACAGGGCATTCATGGCGATCAGATCATCAAAAACCGTTGGCCTTAGGTTTTTGAGATGCTTTTGCATACCAGGGGATTCATATTGAAATATGCCTATCGTCTCTCCGCGCTGAAACAGTTCGTATGTTTTTTCATCATCTAAGGGAAAGTCATCGGGCACCAATTCGACGCCGGTCCTTGCCTTTACGATCTTGACCGTATCTTTGATCAAGGTGAGTGTCTTCAGCCCTAAAAAATCCATTTTTAACAGTCCGGCACTTTCCACTACAGCGTTGTCAAACTGGGTCACATACAGATCCGAGTCCTTTGCCGTAGCAACGGGCACAAAATTGGTAATGTCATCTGGGGTGATAATGACACCACAGGCATGGATGCCCGTGTTTCGTAAAGAGCCTTCCAACACCCGGGCCATATTGACCGTACGTCCCTCAAGATCATCGCCTTCTGAAATATTCAATAGTTGGTGCACCTTGTCCAAATCATCAGAACGGAACATTTTCTTCAGGTCAGCTTCTTCCTTTCCAAAAATCTTGTTCAGTTTCCCCATGGTCGGAATAAGTTTTGCGATACGATCGGCATCGTTCAACGGAAGGTCCAGTACCCGGGCGGTATCACGAATCGACGACTTGGCTGCCATGGTACCATACGTAATGATCTGGGCCACTTGGTTGGCCCCATATTTTTTGATGACATAGTCCATTACCTTGCCCCTGCCCTCATCATCAAAATCGATATCAATGTCGGGCATCGATACCCGATCCGGATTCAAGAACCGCTCAAAAAGCAGGTCATACTCAAGGGGATCGATATTGGTGATGCCCAAACAATAGGCTACAACCGAACCTGCAGCAGATCCCCTGCCTGGACCAACGGAGACCCCCATGTTCCTTGCCTCTCGAATGAAATCCTCGACAATCAAAAAATACCCTGGATATCCTGAATTTGCTATGGTGTTCAATTCAAAATCGATACGTTCTGATACTGCCGGGGTGACCTCATCATATCGCTTGGCCGCGCCTTGGTAGGTGATATGCCTCAAATAGGCATTTTCGCCCCGCTTACCGCCATCAGCCTCATCTGCTGTCATCTTGAACTCATCGGGAATGGAAAATTTAGGCAACAATACGTCCCGGGCCAAATCGTAAGGGGCTACCTTGTCCACTATTTCTTGTAGGGTCACAATCGCTTCTGGTATATCTTTGAAAAGCGACTTCATCTCTTCAGAAGACTTGAAGTAATATTCCTGGTTTGGCAAACCGTAGCGATACCCCCGACCGCGGCCTATGGGAGTAGCCTGTTTTTCACCGTCTTTTACACAAAGTAAGATGTCGTGTGCATCAGCATCTTCTTTTTTTCCATAGTAGGTATTGTTGGTGGCCACCAGCTTTACCTGATGTTTTTTTGCCAATGCCATAAGCCCTTTGTTGGCCCTATCCTCATCTTCTTGCCCATGGCGCATCATTTCGATATAAAAATCAGCACCAAATTCACTTTTCCACCACAACAAGGCCTCTTCTGCCTGTTTTTCGCCCACATTAAGGATCTTTGCCGGTATTTCACCGTAAAGATTTCCAGAGAGCACGATAAGGTCGCCCTTGTATTGTTGGACAATCCCTTTATCGATACGGGGCACATAATAAAAGCCATTGGTATAGGCAATGGAGGCCATCTTGGCCAAATTGTGGTACCCAGACTTATTTTTTGCCAGCATCACGATTTGATAGCCGTAGTCTTTGACATTCTTATTGGTATGGTCATCACAAACATAAAACTCACACCCCACTATGGGAACGATTTCGTTGGCCAGGGCAGGTTTTCCTTCTTTGAGGGCCTCTTCGTTTTTTTTCTTTATCGATATATTGTGGGCCTTTACCTCTTTCACAAAATGAAATGCCCCCATCATATTGGCATGATCGGTCAAGGCTACTGCGGGCATTTGTGCATCAGCGGCCAATTCAACCAATTGCTTGGTACTCATGGTCGACTGCAAAACTGAAAACTGTGAGTGGTTGTGCAGGTGTACAAAACCAACGTTTTCGAGGGCTGCTGCATTTTCATGCAATGTCGATTCTGAAATTCCACCAGTGTCCCTTTCCCAAAGCTCGTCTGCAATTTTCTTTGATGCTGCTTTCAGGTTGATGTGCTTCAACCCGATGAGTGATATGGTTTCTGGATTGGCCTCAAGGTAACGATCAAAATAGTCGGGCTGCACGTCCAATGCATCGGCCGTATAGTGTCTTTTACGAACAAGCTCTAAAAAGCAACGGGTCGTGGCTTCAACATCTGCGGTCGCATTATGGGCCTCAGCGAAGGTTTCGCCAAAAAGATATTCGTGCAACTCGGTCAATGTCGGAAGCTTGAACTTGCCTCCCCGTCCACCCGGAATTTTGCAGAGTTCAGCGGTAGCCTCGGTACAGGTGTCCAACACAGGGCGCTTTTGAAGTGGATTGTCAATCTCTTCGCGATAAAATTCGCATCCCATGATATTGACATCAAAACCCACATTTTGGCCAACTATAAATTTTGCCTTTGCCAATGCCTCGTTGAACCGCTCCAAGACCTCACGCAGCGGAATGCCTTCTTTCGCTGCCAAGGCCGTTGAAATACCGTGCACCTGTTCTGCCTCATAAGGAATATTGAACCCCTCAGGTTTGACCAAGTAATCTTGATGGTCCAACAGATTGCCCCATTCATCATGCAATTGCCATGCAATCTGAATACAGCGTGGCCAGTTGTCAGTATCGGTAATAGGGGCGTCCCAACGTTTGGGAAGACCGGTGGTTTCGGTATCAAAAATCAGAAACATAGTGATAGGGTTTCACGAAGTAACGGGTAAAATTAGCTAAACCCCATTGCTTCCAAAAATGGAGTTGTAAAGATTTATCAACCAAAAAACAGTGCATAAACAAATTCCTTTTTTCAGTATCTTAAAATCTTGACCATATGAAAAGAAAATACCTGAAGGACTGGACTTAAAGAAAGTGGTGTTGCCAACCTGAAGCTGAATGAAAAAATGGGAGCAAAGAACCTTACACTGAAAAAACAACATATACCATGTGGCATAAAAATGGGGTGCTTAAAAGGTATATCATTATCAGTGAACATCAACTTGTCTTCAAAATTTTTACAGCTATGAAAAACGATGCGGAACCAGCAATTTTTCCCCTTCCCAATATGGAAAATGCACCAACAACCGTACCTGTTATCGCTAAAATGCATGTTTACGCTCGAAAGTGCCCCCCATACTTTACCTAAACCCTGCCTATACAAAAACTGTAAAACCCAACCCGTACCCATAAGATACTTAATCGTCACAATAGCATCTGACAGACAAGGCCAATACGTACCCTACACATCCATTGCAAAGGTTTATTTGAAAAAACGACATGTTCGCACAATTAGAAGTGTCAGTATCTGTAATATTTTTTACCTTACTTTTTGACATAATTTCTTTAAATAATCTTTACACCTACCTACGTCACACCATTCAAATGAAACAGGTTCTAGAAAAACAGTTACGAGAAATTGCAAAAAGGACTGAAATGGAGTATACCAACATGGAAAACATTGGCATTTTAGCCGGTCAATCCGGGGTGGCCCTACTCCAATTCTATTGTTCAAAATATTTTGATGAAGACCATTATGCCGACACAGGGGTTGAAATCATTGCAAACTGTATGGATAAAATCAATAAGGGCTATGCTTACCCCACTTACTGTGCTGGTATTGCCGGTTTTGGATGGGCCTTGCAACATTTGTGTGATGAACATTTTGTTGCATTGGACATCGATGAACTATTGGAGCCTTTAGACGAATACCTGAACTCACAAATGCTTCTTGACCTGGGCAATGGCAACTACGATTTTCTGCATGGGGCCATAGGCTATGGTTTTTATTTTCTAAAACGTTACCAAAGCACTCAAGACCAAAGATCAAAGCATCGGTATTCTGCTATTTTACAAGAATTGGTCAGCTATTTGAAAAAAATGGCGATCCATGAAGCAGAGACCACCAAATGGGCATCTATTTTAGCACCAAAAAAAGGCAATAAGGGCTATAATTTGAGCCTTTCACATGGAATATCAAGTATCGTGTACTTCTTATCCCGTTTGCATGCGGGTAAAATTCAACCAAAAATTACCAAACAGTTGATCCATGGGGCCGTTAACTTTATACTCAGTCTTGAAAATGAGGGCTCCCCAGAAATCTCCATGTTTCCAAACTGGGTAGATCCGAACAAAACCTTGGCATATAACAGTCGCCTGGCCTGGTGCTATGGTGACATCGGTATTGGCATAGCATTACTAAATGCCGGACAAACCGTTCAAAACAGACTACTTCAAGAAAAGGGGATGGCCATCTTGCGACGCAGCAGCAAACGCACAGCACAGGACAACACCTTTGTGGTAGACGCAGGCCTATGCCATGGCTCATTTGGAAACATGAAGATTTTCAACAGACTACATGAGGTCAAACCAGAACCTGATTTTAAAAATGCTGTGGAATTTTGGTTAAAAGATGGTCTGAAAAGATATTCTGGCAACGATATGCAACCCTACCTACAATGGGATGGGCTTCAAAACACCTTTGGTCTGGAACTCAATTTATTGGAGGGAATTACGGGAATAGGACTCGGTATTATAGACTACCTCTCCCCCCAAAAAAATACTTGGGACGAATGTTTGTTGTTAAGATGAACCTTTATGAAAAAAACTCTCAACACATACGAGTACTTTTCAAGCTTTATTTTAAGAACCCCATTGCTTCCCTTCAATTTTTATCAAAACTTGACCCTGGGTGAAAAAATTGAGGACTCCATGCTAAAAAAAACATTTCAAGATCCCAAAATACAGGAGGCTATTTTTTTAGCATCCCCAACCCTATATGTTGAACTGGAAAAATGGATGAACGGTCAATTACAGGAAAAGCGATCAAAAAAAGTAAAGCTCTCCTTTTTGAAATACCTGACACGATTGGCCACACGTTGCACCCCTTTTGGCCTCTTTGCCGGCTGTTCACTAGGCAAAATTGCTATGGACACCACTATCACAATGGAAGAATATACATTGCATAAGAGACACACAAGACTGGATATGAACTATTTGGTTGCACTTTCACAACAGTTGGCAAAAAATAGGACCATAAAAAAACAGCTCAGGTTTTATCCCAACTCCAGTATTTATAAGTTTGGAAATCAGTTGCGCTATATTGAATATCACTATATTGAAAGTATACGCCATCACCATATCGTTGAGGTAGACCATTCCATCTATCTTCAAAAAGTATTGGATCGTGCTACTTCTGGGGCTTTTTTGCATGAACTCGCCATAGTGCTCATAAGTGATGCCATCACAAAAGACGAAGCTGATTCTTTTATAGAAGAGTTGGTTTCCAGTCAACTCTTGGTCAGTCAATTGGAACCTTCGGTATCGGGCGACGAATTTACCGTACAATTGCTTACCGTATTAAAAGGAATCAACGGCTGCCATATTGAAGTGGATTTTTTAACCCAAATTCAACAAGAACTCGCCACTATCGATTGCCGTATCGGCAACTCCACTTCAAAATACCTTGAAATAGGCAATATGGTAAAAGAACAACCTACCGAGTTCCAGCTTAAGTTCTTATTTCAGACTGATTTGAAACTACAGACAAAAGACTGTACCCTTTCGACCCACATTATGGACGATATCAAAAATACCATGGTGTTGCTCAACAGAATTTCTTTCAAGCACGATGAAGGCAATTTATCAAAATTCAAAGCTGCATTCCAAGAACGCTATGAAGACAGGGAAATGCCCTTGGCCAAAGTATTGGATGTAGAAACGGGCATTGGATACCTACAAGATGTAGGCAATGGCGACATCAATCCATTGGTCGATGATTTGGTACTGCCGGCTTCTGAAAATAACCAGGTCCATGAAAAAATCGGCTGGAACGATGTTTACGATGTCTTGTTACAAAAATTGACGCACAGTTATGCTGAGAATACCAAAAAAGTCATATTGACAGATAGCGATTTTAATCATTTGCCCCTTGATTGGTCAGATTTACCTGATACAATGTCATCGATGATAGAACTTGTTCACGAAAACGGAACACAAAAAATAAAGCTCACTGGATTTTCCGGGTCTTCAGCAGCCAACCTTCTGGGTAGATTTTGCCATGGTGATGATGATATCCACCACTTTACAAGAGAAATAACAGCCCTAGAAAAACAAATGAACCCTGATGTTGTCTTGGCAGAAATCGTTCACCTTCCCGAGGCAAGGGTAGGAAACATTTTGGCCCACCCTTCCTTAAGGGAATATGAAATTCCGTATTTGGCAAAACCAAGTGCTTCAATGGAATGTGTATTGCCCATTCAAGACTTATTCATATCGGTTAGCAACAATAGGTTGGTATTGCGCTCACACAAGCTGAACAAAGAAATAAGGCCCATGTTGAGCAATGCCCATAATTTTTCGGTGAATGCGCTACCTATCTATCATTTTCTATGTGACATGCAAACCCAAGGATTACGAAATTGGATTGGATTCCATATTGGACCGCTGGCCAAAAAACAAAACTTTTTGCCACGTGTGGAATATAAAGATATCATTTTGCAAGATGCCCAATGGAACATTGCCAAGGCCGAAATTGAACCTCTATTTGCAATTGACGATGGCAACAAGCTAATACATGAAACGCAATCGTTCTGTCGCAAAAGAAAATTGCCCTCGTTAGGCCTGCTCATTGAAGGTGACAACGAACTGCTCATCAACTTTACCAATATCACTTCAATACAAATGTGGCTTGGTATGGTAAAAGGCAGGCCGCGCTTCACCATTTCAGAGTTCCTGTTTTCTGAAGATGGCCTTGTTACCTCGAAGCTAGGCTATTACACGAACCAACTGATCGTGGCTTTTTACAATCAACAAAAATTGAAACGACAAAAACAAAAAGATACCAAAACCGATCATGTTGCAGCGTAGTTTTATTCCCGGCAGTGAATGGCTCTATTATAAAATTTATCTCGGCCCAAAAACGATGGATGCTTTTTTGGTCGAAGAAATATTGCCCCTAATTGGTAAGCTAAAGCAAGAAAAACTGACAGAAAAATGGTTTTACATTCGTTATGCCGACCCCAAACAGCATTTGCGTATCCGTTTTTTGGTAAAACCCGGCCCAGCACAGTCAGAAATCATCAATCTACTCCATGATGCCCTACAGTCTTGGATCAATGAAGATCTCATTTGGAAGGTACAGTTAGATACTTATAACCGTGAACTGGAAAGATATGGCACCAACACTATGGAATTGTCTGAAACCTTGTTCCAACATGACAGTGAAGCCACTTTACAATTTCTCGATATGATCGAAGGCGATGAAGGGGAACAGTTACGGTGGCTCTTTGGATTGCGCGCCCTAGATCACCTTTTAGGTTTGTTCAACTATACCATACACGAAAAATTAAATACCATGGACATCCTTAAAACTGCTTTTGGGAAAGAATTTGGTATGGCCAGACCTTTAAAAAAACAGTTGGACGAGAAGTTTCGTAAAGAACGCAAAAATATTGGGCACTTTATGGAAATTAAGCAAACCGATGAACTTTATGGACCAATTATCTCAGTATTGCACCAAAAAGAACGCATGCTTCACCCTGCTGTATCAGCGATTCTTCACCTTAAGGCCAAAAACAGCCTCCAGTTAGCGTTCGATAACCTCATGGCCAGCCATATTCATATGCTGATGAACCGCTTGTTTAAATCAAAAAACCGATTGAACGAGATGGTTTGCTATGATTTTTTATATCGCTATTACAAATCAAAAATGGCCATTGATCAAGCAAAAACAATCCCCCCTGTCCAAATAACTAATCATGACTTCAAAAACATATGACTTCAAAAACAATGGCAAGAACATGGAACATTTGATAAGGTTACCAAATCGAAAAAGAAATCCCAAAATCGACTTTTTTATTGGGTAGGGATTCGTACTGGGATGGGAACCGGGATATTGACCAAGGTACTTCCCCCAAATTCGTAGTCAAGCAACTGAACGATCAAGCAGTTTGAAAAGGGCCTGTAGCATATACCGTGCCCTTATCTGTTAAACTCTTTGATCAACTGTATCAATGCTTCCTTATTTCGTGAAGAAACGTTTATTCTATCATTGTTGCACATCACAATGGTCTCCCTTTTATGTATTGACCTTATGTTTTTCGTATTGATCAAATAAAATCTATTCACCCTGAAAAAGTCTTTTTTGGTAAAGAGCAGGTCGTAAAACTTAAGGGCATTGGAGGCCAGTTTTTTTTCTCCGTTCAAAAAATTGAATGAGGTATAATTACCTTCTGATTTACAAAACACAACATCTTTTAGGTCTATTGAAAGATGGTCATTGCCTACATGCAATAAAAACTTGGTCTCTTTGTTGCTTAGATGATTTTTCAAAAACTCAAACCTATAATGATCAAAAAGATGTTTTGATTTTTGCAGATAGCTTTGTATCACTATCCTAAATTTTTCTTCATCAAAAGGCTTTGCCAAGAAATAAAAGGCGTAATATTCAAAGGCTTTCTGTATGTACTCTGAATGGCCCGTAACAAAGATTATCTGAAACGGGGTACCCTGAAATTTATCTAAAACATCAAATGCATTGCCATCGCCAAGCGCAATATCCATCAACACCAGCTCAGGGGAGCATTGTTTTAATTTCATGATAGCGTCATTACTAGTGGAGGCTGTTCCCAATAAATTAAGGTTCGGGTTGTTCTTGACCAAACCTGTAACATATTCCAAGGTTTGTAGGTGATCTTCTACGATAAACACATCAACCATTCTAGCCATAAAACTTTTCTTACTTTTAATATAACTGTTAAAAATAAATAAATGATTCGGTTTATACTTTTAGTGTTTTTGGTTTTTGGCACATCCCATTCCACCGCTCAAAAAAAAAACACCCAAGCAGAAATTGATTCCTTCGCTTTAAACAAATTAAATTCAGAAAATTTAGAAGATTTTAGAAAGCTACTTGAGGTTGACAACAAATTTTATGGTTGGTCTAGATATTATGCAAATAAGGCCTACATGCTATACAAAAAAAATAAAACTGACTCCGCAAAACGATATGCCGATAGTGCACTATCTAATTTTACAAGGTTAAAAAAGAAATACTTCCTCGACGAAGAAAGTCTTTTGAAAGCATATATGACCTTAGGCTATATTTATCGCAACGAAGAACAATATGAAGCATCCACCACAAATTTCTTGAATGCACTCGAAATCGAAAGAAAATACCCTTACCCCTATAAATCATATATTGTTGGGGCCATAGCCAACAATCATCTTTCGTTAGGCAATAATGAAAGGGCCATCAACCTGTATCAGCAAAACCTAAAAGACAGCTTATATATAAGCTTTCCCCGACCTCATGTGGTTACTTTGACCAGACTAGGGGTTTTATACTCGAAAAACTATTTGAATCATAAAGATTCCGCTTACCATTACTTTAAAAAAGCAGAAAACATTAGTCTTGCAACCAATTATTTGAACAACAGACCTAAATTGCTATAGATTACTGGGAGATTGTCTCAATAATAGGGTGCAAGACTAAAGTTTTCTGCTTTTTTAAAGTACTGGTAAGCGGAATCTTTATGATACAAATAGATTTTCGAGTATAAAACCCCTAGTCTG
>JBCDBD010000059.1:0-15407 GCA_039184335.1 Bacteroidota bacterium
GCGCTTTTTGCCCTTGCCGATGAGCTGTTTTTCGAACAAGGGGACAAATTCCTTGCAGAAATCGTCGATGGAACAGAAAATTTCGGTAATTTTAAGTGAAGAAATCATGAGCAGATTTTTCAGTTAATAGATTAAAATTCAACACTTTAATTTACTGAATATTCTGCTTTTTTCTTGACCGAAAACCAATTTTCTTACATCGAACTCACGTTATTTTATTCTTGTGATTCCTTTGTTTAAAAGTCAGGTGTCCATCTACTTTTTAAAAAACTTGTGAAGATGATCTTGAACTACGAAAAACACACCTTGAACAGCTTCCCCGTTTTTGAAAGGGTCTTGTTTGCTCCACCATTCAAACCCAATGTGACCTACGATAAAGAGGCATGCTTTATCTATTCCCTCTCTGGTAACGGTATCTCTTATGGGGGTTTGAATCGGGATAAAATTTTCGCCGGGGAAAGCCTGTTGATGAAGTGTGGTTCATTCGTCAATCATTGGCAAAATACCAAGCATAATGCCCCTTGTGAAATCATTGTCATTCATGTGACACCAGACCTGTTGAATAGCATTTACAAAGACTCCCTACCCGATTTTTTGAGTCCAACGAATAGGGCATCGTCCAAGATATTTCAAAGACTTCCCAAAAACTTGGTTATCGATGAGTTCATCAAAGGGCTTCTTTTCTATTTCGACCATCCAGAATTGATCAATGAAGAGTTGATCAAGCTCAAAATAAAAGAATTGATTCTTTTGCTTTACAGTATCGACCATGAAAATATTCGGGCATTGCTGCAATCACTGTTCACCCCAGTAAACCTAACCTTCAGGGCCATTATCGAAGCCCATATCTATGAAGAGCTCGAAATAAAGGATTACGCAGCATTGACCAACACCAGTCTTTCGACATTCAAACGAAAGTTCAAACAAACATTTCAACAAACCCCTGCTGCTTTTTTAATCGGTAAACGTTTGGAAAAGGCCGCAGAACTTCTCAAGAAGACCGATAGAAGAATTACTGAAATCTGCTTCGATTGCGGCTTTAAGGACCTCAGCACCTTTTCAAGGTCATTTGCCAAGCGTTATAGTATGTCACCTTCAGCATTCAGAAATTAGAATTGATCCCTTGGGTCAAACCTTTGGCCCCCTGGGCAAAGCTTTCGAGCCATCATAGTGGGATCTTTGACCTATCAAAAACAACTTCTATGAAAACCAAACATATTCCATTAGTCTTACTTGTAGTGGGGTTTTCATCAAATTTTAAAATTATGGCCCAGAAAAAAGTTGAAGTGCAGCATACACTATATATCGATGTGCCAAAAGATTCTTTGTGGAAAATCACTGCACTCCAGTATGGGAGAATTGGAGATTGGAGTGCTGGTGTCAAAACCTCAGAAGGGGGAAGCGTTGGAGGTTTTAACGGAGAAATCCATACCGAAAGGGTATGTGAACCGGGTTACAAGGGTTTCAAGAAAACCACAGAGCGAATCATTGATTACCGACCCAAACAGTATTATTTCACCTATCAAATAGCAGAAGGACTGCCCCATATGGTAACCTACGCCACAAACACCTGGACCCATGAAGATGAAGGGCAAGGCACCAAAATTACAATGAAGGTGACCATGGAATTGAAGGGATTGATGGGTACCTTAATGAAAGGCACAATGATCCGTAAAATGGGCAAGATCCTCAAAGAAAACCTTGAAGAGCTAAAAATCTATGCAGAGACAGGGGAACTGCACGAACGTAAAAAAAAGCTCAACAAAAAAGCTTGACCCAAACCATTGCACATGCACGTATTGATTCGGACCGATGTCACACATTACAGCCAGTTCCCATGGCAATAACATCCTTTCAAGATTAGGAGACAGCGCACGAGAAAAAAGACAGGAGTCCACTCAATCTTTTACCTTTCAGGCCAGTACTTCTTACCAAAAATCCAGAAGACATCTTTGATATAGATGCAAAGAAAAGATATGTCAGACCATAGTACACTTGAAGCATTTCTATCACAAGTCATAAAAGATGGATTAAAGCCCACAATACTTTGGACATAACATCAAACAGCAAGGCATCGGATGTTGGCACTGATATGGTTGTATTTGCTATCTTGCTGGCAAGACAGGATGCCCATGTTTTAGGAAAAACCGACTTTATCAAAGAAACATTGGCATTGGCAAAAGCACGGTAATCGGGATACATGTCGTAAAACCATTTAATGGCCCAAGTCTGCAATGCTAATATTTTTTTCCGCTCTTGAACCGACATCTAAGTATTGTCAATTTTAATTAATTTACACAAGCACATCAATATGGTGTGCTGCGTATTGTTTTGAACATAGTATTGATTCGACTGGAATGAACAATGCAAGAAACTGGACCATACTTGGCATCATACTGTTAGTGCTAACGGGTTGTGTGAAAAAGCATACTACCATAGACCGTTATATTGGGTTTGATATTACCAAAGACGAAATCGACGGCCATTTACAAAAACGGATAAACGAATTGAACATTACAGGAATGTCCATCGCATAAAAAGACGAAAGAATTAAATTGCAATACCAAAAAATGAAAAAGTTTGCCCTTAGTCCATATATCTTAGTGGTGCCATTTCTAGAGCTAAACGACACCCATGTTTTCAACCCCGATTCGACACCGCATGTGGGAATCTATGAAATTTTTGGATGGAAGTGAAAAAATAATCTGGGGGGGCAATATTGGGACTCGCGTATGGAATGGCTTGTTTCATGGTTGTAGCATCCTTTGTTTTAGTTAGAGATAAAAAAGAAATGACCGTTAAAGAATACGAGATACAGACAGATCATGGTATAAGGATCGACCGGGTCTTTCACTACATCGACAAACATTTGGATGCTGACCTGTCATTGCATACAGTTTCGGCAATAGCCCTTTTCTCACCGTTCCACTTTCATAGGATATTTAAATATATCACTGGTGAGACACTGAACGAATATGTGACCCGACAACGTATAGAGAAAGCGGCTTTAGTGCTGTTGCATCGCGATAAGACCATCACAGAAATAGGCCTTAGTCATGGGTTCAGCAGCAATTCTTCATTTACACGAACTTTCAAAAAATTTTATGGACTAAGTCCGACAGCATTTAAAAAGCAAAATCCAAACAGGTTTAGCAAGATTCGTCAATTAAAAAGCAAGAATGGGCAAGCCTATCCTGACCATGAAAAATACATTTGCATCATCGATAACCTTAAACATTGGATTATTATGAATGCAAAAATTGAAATTAAGAAAATGCTAAAATTGGATTTGGCACATGTATCATGTATCGGAGCGCAAAACCTTGAAACGGCCTATCACAAATTGATGCAATGGGCCACACCCCTAGAATTGATGAATGAACACACGAAGATGGTCACCATATACCATGACAGCTACAAGGTCACTGCAGCGCACAAGGTAAGAATGAGTGCCTGTATGCTGTTAAATGAACCTATTGAAATGAATGGTGAGGTGGGATTGACATCAATTGAAGCTGGAAAATGGATTGTCGGAAGTTTTGAGATCGGGCTTGATGCATTTGAGAGGTCATGGACCGGATTGTTTGTCTGGATGAATGAAAATGGCTACAAAAAAGCAGACAGAAATCCTTTTGAGCTGTATCACAATAACTTCAATGAACACCCAGAAAAAAAAGCTATTGTAGACTTCTATATTCCAATTGACTGAAAAATTTGGCAATGCGTATAAGGGGTATTTCAATACTCCTTATACTATATACTTTAGTTACAATCAAACAACCAATGGGGATGAACGTATTTTTAAGTTGGTCAGGCTACAAAAGCCTACAGGTTGCCTTAATTCTAAAAGATTGGCTGCCTTTAGTGATTCCATCAGTGGAAACGTATGCCGCTGCAGAAAATATGGACAAAGAAACGAGATGGAACCACCATATTGCCCAAAAACTAGAGGGTTCAGATTTTGGCATTCTGTGTGTCACCGATGAGAACATGCATGCCCCTTGGTTGACTTTTGAAGCAGGGGCACTGGCCAAAAAGCTGAAAAAATCTTGTGTCAACTCCTTCTTATTTGATGTGGAGCATACAGAAATAGATGGACCCATTGTCCAATTTCAGTCCAACATTGCCGATAAAGAACATACGCTAAAGTTGCTGAACGCCATAAACACAGCCTCGGGCAAGACAAAACTGAGCGATGGACAACTAGAGGAGGCATTTACAACTTGGTACCCTTTCTTAAAGGAAAAATTAAATAACCTTAAAGAAGAGTTTGGTGGCTCGGGATCGATACGGAAAGCCTCAGACAACGAAGAACAAGAAATGAAGGATGAACTGGTCCAGCTGACCAGGGTACATCAAAAAGAAACACCCATCCTCCCTATAACACCTCTTGAAAAAAATGGGCCCAGAAGACCCATAGCATCAGCAGAACGAACAGGTTACCTCAAAAACGAGGTGGAACCCTTGCTGTACCAGCTTAGGTCATTGATTCGAAAATACAAAAAGGGAAAAGCCCTGATCAGTGATAATTATGAAGAGCTCGTGCATAAGATCAATGACCTTCACTACATGATACAGGAGATGGAAACAGCTGTGGAGAAAACCGATACTATGTCTAAAAAAATCCCCAATAAGCGTTAACTATAGCTTCGCTTATATACTATTTGGAACTCCCAAATGAGGAGGGGGCATCCCCAGAAAATGAAAAACTGGTTAAAAGCAAGCTATCTACCGGTCAATCACCTCGAGTCTTGGCACGTACCAAGTGCTACTTGATCATTCCTAGATTAATGACCTCTTGCTGGGTCAAATACCGCCAATGTCCCCGAGGAAGGTCTTTTTTGGTCAATCCTGCAAAGATAACTCGGTCGAGCTTTACAACCTCATACCCTAAATGCCCAAAAATACGGCGCACAATTCGGTTACGGCCAGAATGTATTTCAATACCGATTTCTTTTTTGGTGGCTCCCTGTACATAACTCACCTCATGCACCTCTACAGGGCCATCTTCCAGTTCAAGACCTTGCTCAATTTTTCTGATATCCGATACTTTTAGGTTGTTGTCTAAATGTACATGATAGATTTTACGAACCCCATGTTTGGGGTGGGTCAACTTTTTGGCCATGTCACCGTCATTGGTAAACAATAATAGACCCGTGGTATCGCGATCTAATCGTCCCACGGGGTACAATCTGTTGTTCGAGGCACTGGATACCAAATCCATTACAGTTCTGCGACCCTTTTCATCATTGGTAGTGGTAATAAAGTTTTTGGGCTTGTTGAGCAAAACATACTCTTTTTTCTCTGGATTCAATTTTCGGCCATCAAAACGAACATCATCAGTTTTCTTCACTTTATAGCCCATTTCAGTGATGACTTTTCCATTGACCGATACATTACCTGCAGCGATATAGGTGTCGGCTTCCCTACGGGAACAGATGCCTGCATTGGCTACGTAACGGTTCAATCGAATCAAATCGGGGTTGGCCGATTTTTGCGATTGGGAAATTGGCCTATTTGAATTTGTGACCCTGGGAACGTTTTTTCTTTGGTACCCTCCATCTTTGCGATGGTTCGTTTTTCTGTTTCGATTGTAGTCTGATCTCGCCATCAGTCATATATTTTTTGCAAAAGTACACAACCCCAACATTACTGGCAAAGTAAAATGCCCCTTGCTCTAGGCAAATAGGGTAACTTATCCTAATCGTTCAGTTGGATCGTGGATTGGCGTTCACGGTTGACCATCAACTTGGTCACATCAGGTCGGGCATAATGCCCTACTGGATCAAAGTTTTGATGTTCTTCATAGACCCTGTTGAAATCCAATACGTGGTACAATACTCCCTCGTAATCGACTACAGGTTCCAAAAGCCATTCCCCATCAGGGCCTGCGATACAAGATGCCCCGTTTGCCAAAACATCAGGGGCATTCTTCAAAATGACATCCAAATGCGGTGTATCTTCGGGGAAATCCGTTTTACGCATCAGTGAAGAAACAGAAATCACATACCCCCGTGACTCACGGGCAATAAATCGGGTAATGTCTTGGGTATTGTGCAGCCCGCCGGGCCAAACGGCCACATGTAGGTTTTCTCCCTGTGCATAGAGTGCTGCTCTTGGTAAGGGCATCCAGTTTTCCCAACAGTTCAATCCCCCGACCGTAAACTGCTTCAAAGCATGCACCTGCAATCCGTTGCCATCGCCTGGGGCCCAGGTCAAACGTTCATCATAGGTGGGCTGCAATTTTCGGTGTACAGACTTGATCTCACCTTCTTGATCGATATAGACCAGTGTGCAGTACAAGCTATGTCCACCACGATCTTTCGCACGTTCCATCATTCCCAGATATATGGCCATGCCATGGGTTTTTGCCAACCGACATATTGTATTGAGTTCCCCTGTTTCAATTTGCACAGCATTTCTGGTGTAATATGCATGTATCTCTTTATTGACCTTTAAATTCCATGCAGCCCCGTTGGTCAAAGCCAACCAAAAAGGATAGCCTGGCAAGAAGGCCTCACCAAACACCAAAAGCTCTGTACCTTCTTTTGCGGCCTCTTCGATAGTTTGCTCGATTTTTTGCATAGTATCGGTCTTGTTCAGCCATACCGGTGCAATTTGCGCCAAGGCGACTTTAAGTTCATTTTCCATTCGATTTTTCTATGTTTCAATGGTCAATATTAGCTTAATCGTTAGAGAGTCCCCGACCTGACAACATCTTGAATACAAAATCGCCAATTCACATGGTTTCCCTAAAATTAGATACAGAGCTGTTGTGGTGGCAGTGACAAAACCTAAGCAATGCGGTGTAAAACCAAATCTATATCAATCAACAAGATACTGAATACCCCGATGACAATGATGAACTTTAAAATGTTATGTAGCCAAACATAGTGCTTCTTTTGATCTGCCCTAATCAACAGAACAACAAAGGTTGCCAAAATTAGAATAGCACCCCAAAAATAGAAGTGCATATAGCCAATATCGAATTTTTTAATCAACAACAGTGCCGGCAGCAAGGTCAAGAGGGTTAAGAGTCCTATCAATACTTTTGACACTTTGGCACCATAAATAATAGGTATGGTTCGGTAGTTTTGGGCCATATCGCCTGTCATATTCTCCAAATCCTTGATCATCTCACGCGCTAAGATCAATAAAAACAGAAACACGGCATGCACAAAAATGACTGTCTCGAAATTGCGGTAATACACAAATACCACAAAAAAGGGTGTAATCGCCAAAGTTGCAGAGACCAGGTTGCCTAAAAATGGAATCCGTTTAAGTTTGTGTGAATACAACCATATGCCGAAAATATAGGCCGAAAAGAACAATACGGCACGAAATGAAATGTAGCTGGCTGCGAAAACGGCCAAAAAATTCAAAATGAAATAAGTGGTCAATTTAAATCGTTGGCTTACCAAACGATCCAACATGCTTTTGGTCGGTTTGTTGATTAAATCTTTTTCGGCGTCATAAAAATTATTGATGATATAGCCTGAAGCAATGACCAGGGCAGAGGCGGTAACGATTAAGAACAGATTCAAATCAAATACTACCATATGTAGTGGCAGATCAGGGGAAAGAATATAGATAGAGGCCAAATACTGGGCCAAGGTAATCATAAGGATATTATAGCCCCTTACCACGGAAAACAAGCTCAAAAGCTTAAAAAGCAGGAGCCGATTTCTTCTACTTAGCATGGGGAAATCTAGAAGTTGTAGACCACTTCCAATTTGTGGCCTTTCAATACTGTTCTGGCCTTATCAATATCTTCGGTAAAACCCAATATGTATCCTCCACCACCCGAACCACACAATTTGAGGTAGTAGTCATTGGAATCGATCCCTTGTTTCCATAGTTTATGGAACTGCCTAGGAATCATTGGTTTAAAATGGTCAAGAACGACATGTGAAAGTTGCTTTACATGACCAAAAAGTGATTTGACATCACCATTTAAAAAATACTCTACACAGGCATCGGTATGTTTGATGAACTTATCCTTAATCACGTTTCGAAACCCTTCTTGCTTCATTTTCTCCATGAAAATCTGCACCATTGGAGCTGTTTCCCCAGTGATTCCACTATCCAACAAAAACACGGCACCTTTGCCTTCTTTGTTTTGGGAAGGAATGCTAGTCGACTCAATATTGTCTTTTGAATTGATCAGAATGGGCAAGCTTAAGTAACTGTTCAACGGATCTAAACCTGAAGATTTTCCATGGAAGAACGATTCCATCCGTCCAAAAATAGCTTTCAGCTTTAATAATTTTTCACGGGTCAAGTTTTCCAAGACGGTAATCCTGTGATGGGCGTATTTGTCATAGATTGCTGCCACAAGCGCCCCACTACTACCTATACCATAGCCTTGGGGAATTGAACTGTCGAAATACATACCGGCCGCCAGGTCTTTTTTCATTGAAGCAATATCAAAGGAAACCAAATTCAATTCGGTTTCCTGTAGCTGCTCTAAATAATTGGCAAACCTTTGCAGACTTTGGTTTGAGGCCCTTGCCCCTTCAGAAAGGTTTTCTTCAGTTTTGAGTGCTCCCTTAAAAAAATTATACGGAATGGAAAGCCCTTTGGAATCTTTAATGATTCCATATTCCCCAAAAAGCAAGATTTTCGAATAGAACAACGGTCCCTTCATGAAAATTGTTTAACACTTGGCATGCTAAAGATAGACAAACCCGTACGCCTTATCAAAATTTTTGGGTTTAAATATCGTTTCTACCGACAACAGAACGTTTAAAATGACGAATACGTATCTTGATTTTATATCAATTGCCTAGCACCCTTCCCAATTCGATCGCAAATATAATGCCCATTTTCGCAATAGGCAACGAGTTCATCTTGAATGAATTGAAACACGCTCTCCTTTTCGGCTTCAGGATAGAGTACATGTACGTTCGCCCCGGCATCGAGCGTGAAGCACACATGTGTTCGGGTGGCTTCCCTAAATTGCCAGATACGATTGATAATTTCTAGCGTATTGGGCTTCATCAATATAAAATAAGGGGTGCTGGCCATCATCATGGCATGTAGTGTCAATGCCTCGCTTTCTATAATTTTGATAAAACCCTCGAGGTTGCCCTCAGAAAAAATCGCTTGCAAATCATTTAGGTGGTGTATGGCCTGATCAAAACGGGATGCCGCAAATGGATGCCCATGCATCAAATTATGGCCTACGGAACTACTTACCTGTTTTTGACCTTTGTCAACCAATAAAATGGTATCTTGAAAATTGCTAAAACTGTGATGTACCTCATAAGGATATCGCATACCAAATAGGTCTGAGCTTTCAGGAATGGACCCATGTTTGCCCCATTGTACAAGCCCACCCTCAACACTTCTACAAGCACTGCCTGAACCCAATCTCGCCAAAAAAGATGCCTTTTTGATAAAATAAGCTTCATCCATAGCACTGCCCAATTGTTTCTCGATACTTGTCAAACAAAGGGCAAGGGCAGCCATTGCACTTGCAGATGATGCGATACCGCTACTATGTGGGAAGGAATTGGAGGTGTCGACAGTAAAGTGATACGCTTTCAAAAAAGGAACATAAGGGGCAACGCGTTTAAAGAAGGTTGCTATCTTGGGCTTAAAATCAGGCTTCTCTTTTCCCTCAAAAATCAGCTCAAAGGAAAAATCCTTTAGCTGTTGATCGGCCTTCTTAAAAGACAATGAAGTGGTCGTCGAAGAAGCATCAAGCGTAAAGCTTACGGATGGATTTTGGGGAATCTGGTTTTCTTTTTTCCCCCAGTACTTCACCAAGGCAATGTTGCTGGGTGCCTTCCAAGTGACCTTCCCTTCCTTTATTAGGGTATCGAAATCTTTTTGGGGCAGAAAGTCTTTTTCGGTCATTCAAAAGAATTTCGACAAAGATAGTGATGGCTCCACTCGTAGTTCTACGAATTTAAATAAATTACTATTTTAGTGAGATTAGCACAGCCATGAACAAGAAAATCGTTTACATCTTGATATCGACCACCGTTTGTTTACTGATTGGCATTTTGGCAAGTTTTGCAACACAGAGCTCCGTGGATGGCTGGTATGTCACCTTGAACAAACCAAGTTTTAATCCCCCAAATTGGATTTTTGGTCCGGTTTGGGGTGTACTTTATCTGATGATGGGTGTTGCTGCCGGCATTGTTTGGGCAAAAGGGTTTTATCACATTTGGGTCAAGACCGCCCTATACCATTTTGGGTTTCAACTATTGCTCAATGCGCTCTGGAGCATTGTTTTTTTCGGTTTGCAAAGTCCATTATGGGCATTGTTTGTCATCTTGGCACTTTTGGCACTGATCGTACTGACCATTCGATGGTTCAATGTGGTAAGCAAGGTAGCTGCATTTTTAATGGTTCCCTATTTGTTATGGGTCTGCTTTGCCTTTCTTTTGAATTATAAGATCTGGGAACTCAATTAGTGCCCATTTCAATTAATTTTTCCAAGGTCTTCAGATTTCTTGTAGTGGCTTCGACCTTCAATTTCGCCTCTACCAAATTGTTATTGAGTTTTGCCTTGCCATAACCTGCCCCACAATTAAGATAAACACATTTTGCGGTAACCTGAAACTCTTCATTTTCAAATTTCAATTGGTTAAATTTATCTGTCTGTACATCATTTGGTGCATTTTTCAATAACACAAAGTACAATTGCTTGCTGTCCACTTCTCCATAAAAAGGGTTTTTTTCCAAAATCTCCCTTAAACCAATGACCGTTGTTACCAATACAGGCACATCAAACCCAAAATCTACCATAATGGCCTTTTTGATCTGCACCTCCGCATCCATTTCATTTCCAAAACGACCTTGAAATACCACATTTCCGCTTTGAATATAGGTGCGCACCCTCTCAAGGCCCAATCTTGAAAGGCTTTTTCTTAAATCTTCCATTCTTATTTTTTTCTGCCCACTAACATTAATTCCCCTCAGAAGGGCAATATAATTTTCCATTATATTTTTAATTTATATATCCGATCAGGTCGAGAAACTACTACGATTTATTTTAGTAAATTCATGCACTTTTGATTTTTCAAATTAACCTATCATCTTCCACATGGAAAAATATATTTTGGCATTGGACCAAGGCACCACCAGTTCTAGAGCCGTTATTTTTGACAAGAAAGGAGTTATTGTTTCGATAGCACAGAAAGAATTCACACAAATTTTTCCAAAACCTGGGTGGGTTGAGCACGATGCCACTGAAATTTGGTCGACCCAAGCAGGTATAGCTGCCGAAGCAGTTACCAAAAAAGGGTTGGATGGTTCGCAAATTGCCGCTATAGGCATCACCAACCAACGTGAAACTGCAGTGGTTTGGGACAAACATACGGGAGAACCGGTACATAATGCCATTGTATGGCAAGACAAACGGACTGCCGACTTCTGTGATGACCTGAAAAAACAGGGAAAGACCGAATTCATTCGTGAAAGAACCGGACTGGTCATCGATTCCTATTTTTCAGCGACCAAGGTCAAATGGATATTGGACCATGTTGATGGCGCGAGGGAACGGGCAGAAGCTGGCGACCTAATTTGGGGTACCATTGACTCTTGGCTTGTCTGGAAGATGACCCAAGGCAAACTACATATCACCGATGTGACCAATGCCTCACGCTCTTTGGTCTTCAACATCAATACCATGGCCTGGGATGATGAACTGCTAGCGCTTTTCGACATTCCGAAAAGCATGCTCCCTGAAGTCAAGCAATCCAGTGAGGTTTACGGCCATACCAGTCCTAATTTCTTTGCCAATAAAATTCCCATCGCCGGCATTGCAGGCGATCAGCAAGCTGCACTCTTCGGCCAAATGTGCACAAAACAGGGGATGGTAAAAAACACCTATGGCACCGGATGCTTCATGCTCATGAACATTGGGGAAAAACCCATTATCTCGAAGAACAACCTATTGACTACCGTAGCCTGGAAAATCAATGGAAAAACCCATTATGCCCTAGAAGGCAGCATCTTCATTGCAGGTGCGGTGGTACAATGGCTTCGTGACAGTCTGAAAGTCATCAACACCTCATCAGAGGTAGAACAATTGGCAGGTTCGGTCGATAGTTCTGAGGGGGTCTATTTTGTGCCTGCGTTTGCAGGACTGGGTGCACCACATTGGAACCAATATGCACAGGGCACAATCTTTGGTCTTACCCGAGGCAGCACCAATGCCCATATTGCCAGGGCAGCGCTCGAATCGATAGCCTATCAGACCATGGATATTTTGAAGGCCATGGAAGCTGATGCTGGAATTTCAATCAAAGAGTTACGGGTAGATGGAGGTGCTACAGTGAACAATCTATTGATGCAATTTCAGGCCGATGTTTTGAATACCGTGACCGTGAGACCCAAGATAGTGGAAACCACCGTGATGGGTGCTGCTTATTTGGCGGGTTTGGCCGTTGGATATTGGAAAAGTCCCGAAGAAATTCAAGATATTTGGCAAACAGATGTACATTTCAATCCCGTACAGGAACGAGAAGCGATTGAGGATGGAATAAAAGGATGGTACAAGGCCATAGATGCACTTGAGCATTGGACCAAAAACAACTAACCAAATATGACACCTTTTATTGCAGAAATCATTGGAACATTTCTTTTAATCTTATTGGGGTGTGGTGTAAATGCCAATGTCCTTTTAGACCTTACCAAAGGCAATAGGGGAAACCATAGCGGATGGCTCCTGATCACAACAGGGTGGGCACTTGCCGTCTATGTTGGGGTTGTGGTTGCTGGGCCATACAGTGGTGCGCATATCAACCCCGCCGTAAGTATTGGCCTTGCTGTGGCAGGGGAATTTTCATGGCATGACGTGCCCCCATATATCTTAGCCCAGTTCATTGGTGCCATATTGGGGGCCTTTTTTGTTTGGTCGGTCTATAAAGATCATTTCGATGCCACCCAAAACGCAGCATTGAAAAGGGGCACCTTTTGCACGGACCCCGCCATACCGCATACCTTCAGAAATGTATTGGGCGAAGCCATCGGAACCTTCGTTTTGGTATTCACCATCCTTTATTTTACAGATGCTACCCTAAGCGACTCAAACACCATCATAGGTCTTGGTTCGCTGGGTGCCCTACCTGTTGCGCTCTTGGTCTGGGTCATAGGCATCGCATTGGGTGGAACCACTGGTTATGCTATCAATCCAGCTCGAGATCTGGGACCTCGAATCGTGCATGCCCTTGTTCCAATAAAGGATAAGGCCCACAGTAACTGGGGCTATTCATGGATACCGGTCATTGGACCGATACTGGGCAGTGTACTTGCAGCTTTATTGATGTTAGCCCTACAATGACTTAGGAATGGGATGCAATTGCCTTGGCAGCAATATAAGCCCCTGTCCATGCATTTTGAAAGTTAAATCCTCCAGTAATGGCATCAACATTGATGACCTCTCCGGCAAAATAAAGATTGGGAAGGATTTTGCTTTCAAATGTTTTGAAATTGATTTCTTTAAGGTCGACTCCACCAGCAGTTACGAATTCTTCTTTAAACGTGCTTTTTCCATTTACCTTGAGAGAGCATGCGGTCAATTCACCTGCAAGCTGTTCCAATGTTTCATTTGGGGCCTCTGCCCATCGCAAATCACTTTCAATAGCGGCGGCTTTTACTAGATTGGCCCACAAACGGCGCGGCAATTCAACAATATGACTTCTCAATATGGTTTTCTTTGCTTCCACCTCCCGTACTTTTTTAAGAAACTGTACCATGGATGCTTTGGTGTACTCTGGTACCCAATTTACCGTAATCTTGAAATTGTACTTGTACTTGTTGAGCAAATGGGCACCCCAAGCCGATAGTTTTAAAATTGCGGGGCCACTCAATCCCCAATGGGTTATCAACACGGGACCCTCAGAAAATAAAACTGGCTCCTTGACAACTTTGCTCTTCAGGGTTATGGTTATTTGTGAGTCATAATGCTTTTTCTGGGGAATTTCCACTTCAGCATGAGTGGATATTCCTTGAATGTTCTTGATTCGTTTATCATCGACATTAAAGGTGAAAAGCGAGGGCACAGGTGGTACAATGACATGGCCCAAAGTCGCTAACAACTGCCACACTTTAGGGTTACTGCCAGTGGCGATCAAAAGCTTTTTGGCATGGTAATGCTTGTTCATGGTCGTTACCTGCCAAAGCCTTTCTTTTCTCAGGAAAGTAATTTTCTTTACCGCACTGTTTTTCAATATATTGATACCCAGATTTTTGACCGTATTCAAAAAACAATCAACTATGGTTTGTGAACTGTCACTTTTTGGAAATACCCTACCATCAGTTTCCACTTTGAGCGGAACCCCTTTTTCTTCAAAAAAGTGCATGGTATCGCTTGGGTCATGGGTATGAAAGGGGCCCAATAGTTCTTTTCCGCCCCGAGGATAGTTATTCACCAATTCATGAGGAGAGAATAGGGCATGTGTCACATTGCATCGACCACCCCCAGAGACCTTAACTTTTGATAGTACATTTTTGCCACGCTCAAAAATAGCTATACTGAGTTCTGGATTATGTTCCGCAATATGTATGGCTGCATAGAAACCGGCGGCCCCACCCCCTACGATAATGACATCGAACATCAATTTACCCTTTCAGGATAATTGGTAATGATTCCATCCACCCCAAAGTCCTTCATTTTTTTTATGTCCTTCATTTTATTGACCGTCCAAGTATACACCATAAGACCTTCATCATGCATTTTTTTTATATTTTGTTCCGTAAGTTTCTTGAAATATGGGTTGATGGCGGTTGCCTTCAACGTTTTTGCCGTATAAATAGCCTCTAAAGGGTCTCCCTCGGTCAAAACCGCAATGGCGATATCAGGGTTTGCAGTCCTCATTCTTCGCAGCTCTTCCCAATTAAAACTAGAAATGATAAAATTGTCTGACGACCAACCCCTTTCGTGAACATAGTCTTTAATGATGCCATTCACACCAACGGCGGTATTGGCCCCTTTTAGTTCGATATTCAAAGCCACCTCATTTGCAATAAGATCCAATACTTCATGCAACATGGGAATTTTATGGTCTCCTTTCAGGACCACTTGTTTTAAATCTGCTACCGTATACGCCTCAATTTTGCCTTTGGCATTTGAAAGCCGGTCCAAACGATCATCATGAAAGACCACTATTTCACCACTATCTACCCTAAACACATCTATTTCGATCATATCAACACCCAAATCCAATGCTTTCTGGATAGATGCCAAAGTATTTTCAGTTTCATGGCCCATAGCGCCGCGATGACCAATAACCAAAGGTTCTGTATACAACATATTGCAACCTATAAATAGCAATACAGCAAATAAACTCCATATGCCTGATCTTTTCATAATCAAACTTTTATTTGAAAAACTTAAAATTACAACTTGAAAACCGGATTTCATAGATGAAACCTAATCTCAAAAGGAATCC
>JBCDBD010000060.1:0-15222 GCA_039184335.1 Bacteroidota bacterium
AATAGGCCACAATCTCTTTTTCTATCATATCTTTATCAAGTACAAAGTACATAAAGGGTTGTTTGGGTTTGACTTATGTTTCGCAACACAAATCTCTGCAACCCTAACTTTCGATCCAAAAAAAGTTTAAATCACCTCATCATTTGTTGCTGGCTAAATACAAGTTGCCAAACAAAATGGAGAGGAAAAAAAATTCTTCTCCCTGAAATTAGTAAGGAAATCATCCAAATGGGAAAAAAGGACCAAAAGTATAGAATGAAATGGAGGGAATTAAATACTAAGGGCGAGAAGGGCACTGAAAAGTATAATAAGGTTACCAGAAAACTAATTGAAATCGATAGGAGTAACACAGCGCGAATGGAAGAGATAATAGATGAACATGGCTGGCCGACGTATGCAAAAGTGGGGGAGGAAGCCAGCAATGCTGCTTGGTTGATTGTGCAGCATGCCGATAGAAATCCGTTTTTTCAAGAAAAAAGCCTTCTCCTTTTAGGTGAGGAAGTGGATAGGGGACAAATAAACCCGAGTAACTATGCTTATTTGTACGATAGGGTACAAATAGCCCGTGGAGAAAAGCAACGTTATGGAACTCAGAGCACCACCAATCATAATGTGAATTCCAAAACGGCAGGTTTTCAGCCCATAGAAGATGAGTCCAACGTTCAAAAACGAAGAGAGGCAATGAACATTCAGCAACACATAGAACATTACGCACTATCCCTAAACTTTCATTATACCATCCCTTCAGAAGCGGAGGCATTGGAAATTGAAAAAAAGTTGAAGGCGTTTTATGAATGGAATGTCAAAAAAGCGAAAGAAACTATGAATAACAACAACTATAAAGCGGCCGTGAACTTCTATAGAAATGCCCTATCTTGCTATGGCCACATTAGCTCAGAAGATTTTGTAGAGGCGGCAAGAGCCATGTCTTTATCAAAAGATAAAGAGGTAGGTTTGGCAACATTTTATTTACTTAATGCCGCTTTCAAAGGATACGACGATATAACCAAAATAGATTCCAATCCTGATTTTAAATTTTTGAAAGAAGAAAACTTGGATTTTTGGAAAAATGACCTAATGCGAACCATTAAAAAACATGGCGGAAACGGTAATTAATTTTAACATGGAGCGCCTTGTACAATATTGGCTGAGGCCTTATAAATCTCTTTCCGATATTCTTTTGGTGGTTATAAACCAATGTTTCAATGAAGCTTAATGGTCTAAGACGAAAATTCATGTCTTCTTATGGCATATCATTAAAGTAAAGATCCATCACCAAAGGTGGTGGCTTTTTAACAAACTCTAAAAGAGTTTGTAGTTCTTGTTGTCATCTTCTGAACGTTTCCCTTCTTTTTCTTGGTGCTCCACATAACGCTTGACCATCTCTTCATCCAGTCCGACGGTAGACACAAAGTACCCTCGGGCCCAAAAGTGATTCCCCCAAAAGGGCTTCTCCCTTAAGTAGCGTTTCTTCTCAAATATATGGATTGCCGTCTTTCCCTTCAATACGCCCATGAACTTTGACACTGACAGCTTGGGAGGAATTGAAACCAACATGTGCACATGGTCTACCTGAACGTTCATCTCCGCTATCTCGACAGAGTGCCATTCGCACAATTGACGTATCTTCCTCTCGATTATCTCAGCAATCTTACCCTCCAAAACACGATATCGATACTTCGGGGTCCAGACTATGTGGTAGGTACAATGATAGATACATTGTATAAGCTTCCTGTATTTTGGCATAAAACCAAAATACAAAATTCGGCAAAGCCAAAAAGAACATTACCACCGTCAAAGACGGTGGGTTTTACAGGATAAAATAAAACTAGACCCTAAAAAACAAAAAAAGCAGTCAAAATTCAATTTGACCAATCACAATATCCTCTTCCAATGTGCCGGCCGGATTGTTATAGATGGTGTGCAGTACGTTCCAAAAGTTGCTGTCCACAGCTGGTCCAATACCAAAGCCCTCGAAATGGGCACCCATGCCCAGTGCATGGCCAAACTCATGAACCACAAGATCCAAATCAATCTCGTTGTCACATGATGGGGCATCTATATGAACATAGAGAACGGTATCAATGGTTCCTGTGGCATCGTACCACCCATCTTCTATGATAACTTGTATTTCCCCTTCTTCATTGGTATCGGTAAATAACCCATAATTTGGGTAAGAGGTAGTGCCAATACCCGCAGAAACATGACCACACGCATTCGGGTCATTGGTGCTTCCAAAAGGCCCAAGGGCAGTACCTTGGCTGACAATGAGACCCTTAACAATTTCCGCATCGGGCGTATTGGCAATACTGGTCCTGTCAAAAAGCGACTTGCCTACCTGTTGTTCAATTACGTCCAATGCTTGGTTTGCCAATTGGTAACCGTTGGTCTTTACGGGAATCAGCCCATTGCTCTCGACATTCCAAGACTTGAGCTTCATAAACATGTCGGTATTTTCTACCTGTAAACCATCAATATCGTACCATGGAAAGTTGTTATCGTCTAAGTTCGTTGCCTTTAGGTTTGTCAAGATACCGACTTCACCAACCACATCGGTAGCAGACCCTTCACTGCCATCATCATCCCCGCAGTTAAACAATAGAAAGGCAATACCTAACAAAAACAGGTAAGTCATCTTTTTCATGCGCTTAAATTTTAGATTTTTTCGTAAATAAGTGAAATAGCAAGTTATCGATTTCAAGTTCATCTTATCGTAAATTTATACTTTTTGACAACGCTAACCAACCATACATCTCAATAGAAATCACAAATTGTCATTTTTTTTATGAAGTCGTCCAAAACCAATGACAACAAGACTTACCAAGAAAAACCAGTTTTATTGATTTTGAGTGCCTTGGTCTGAATTCAGAAAACAAAAAAGAAATTGAGGTAGAAGAAATAGTGTCCCCAAAGTGCAGCTTCCCTAAGAGCGCACTATTCCATAAAAAGTCGTTAGTTTTTTGAATTTATCAGCCCCATCCAAACTGCTTTGTCTTCGAAAGAGATAGTGTATTCAGATTGTCGGATAAAATCAAAGCTAAGTGCCCCATCATAAATTATATTGTCAATGATTGTCGGGGTCGAGATTTGTTCCCCATTCAACATAAATTCAAGCTTTTCCTTTTCCCGCAGTTCGGGTTTCACTTTTGGCATACCCCTTTCCAATGCTGTACTTTCTGAGATTTTGGCCGCTGCAATATTACCCGTATCAAATAAGAACCACCATATCTTATCGTTTCTTGAAATTCCAATAAAAATATTCAATTCAGAGCCATTGGACCCATTCGCAAAACGACTCTCCACAAGGTGCTTTCCCTTTATTGTCTTGTCGAAACTTTCTTGGGGTTCCAGAACAAGCCTGTTTTCATTCAAGTTCAATGTTATCTTTCTTTTTTCGAAGGTTTTCAGTGAAATCACACCGTCTATTTGTTTGAATCCTTTTGGAAGTAAGCCCATAATGTCAAAAACGCCTACCTCTGTTCTTGAAAAAAAGAAATTCCTCCTATTCTAATACCTACACTTTCACACAGTTCTGTTTCTACTTTTTCACCACTCATTCTAAATCCAACACTCTTTCCATAACTAGATCGATTGATTTCTTCAATTACCTTTGGTGATATCATTGTGAGCCCTCCTCCTGTATCGAACAAAAGATTATACGTGTTGTTTTCAATTTCAACCTTTAATGACTTAAGGGTGCGAAAACAGTTGTCCAACACTATTGTAGTCTGTGCCATCGTAGCTGAGCAGCATAACATGGTGGCCAAAATGGCAATTTGTCGTTTCATTGGTTCTGTTGTTTAACTTAGGGACGATTTGAAACAATGGGCGTTGCACCCAAAAAAAACTCCACATCAATTTTTGGTGTAGCCATAGCGATTTCCATTTTTTAAAATGCTACAATCTTGATCCAATTCTGGATGGTAGCCATTGCCCATAGACGTCTCTTTTTTGTGCTTTTCCCCAAACTATTTTGATCTGAAAAATCCTTTTGTATCTGAATCAATAAACATCAATCAACCAAAGAAAGATCGATTCCCTGTTTCACTCCGAACTTTATTTGTTTGATACACTCAATGGCTTCCAATGGGTTTCTTTCCAAAACCAAAAAACTACATTCGTAGCCTTCTGCCAATCTACCAATTTTACGATCTGGAAAAATAGCTTGGGGCGTGGCGACGGTAAGTAAATTCAATAGCGTCTTCGGGTCAAAGATATCAAGGTCGATCAACAATGCCATCTCACCCTTCATGGTCTGGTTAAATGCATCAGCACCAAAGATCAATTGACCACCACTGTTGTGGTAACGCACCAAAAAGTCTTTTACAAATTCTCTTTTGGCAACGGAGTCCCTTGATTTCTGGTTTAATGCCTGGCCAAGTGTTGGGATTACCCCAACGCCATGTCGTACCGCTTTTTCGATCAATTCATCACTGATATAGTATTTCGACCTTTCATCTGGTGACCCATTCCAGTTGTAACCGGGCATATGGGCAAAATAATCAACCCCTATACGCAATCCATTTTCAAAATCATAAGCGCTCTCAATATGGGCGTAAACCTTGAGCTGTTCGTCTTTAAGGCGTTTTACAACAGCTTCTGCAACCGCTATCGACAAACCGTTATCAGCCATGGTTGTATTATTGAAATTGTCTTCATGATCTTCACTGTTGATAAGAAATATCTTTGCAATATCTGGTTTGTTCTCAAAGTAGATCTCTAGGTTTTCCTCCACCTCCAATAAGTTGTCGATAAAAATATAGGAGTTGTTCAAATCAATCCGGCTGGTTCTGATTGCATCGAGGTTCTCGTCCCATTTTTTATAATCCAAACCCATGGCAAATGGCTCGTAAGCCATAAACGGATGACCAAGGGTAGAGGTCAAGCCCTGATGCGCAAATGTGACGTCTGGAGTAACCTTTGATTCGAAGAAAGGCCGAACCTTTTTTGTCCCTTTAAGTTTACTGGTCAGGTTCTGAACATAGAATGTACCTTCATCAAGATAAGCTTTCGGAAGAAATCTTAACTGCCATTCCCTATCCAGGTTATGGGTATGGGCATCCCCAAAAGGTGGAATCAAAAAATGTCCCTGTAAATTGTACGTGGTATCAACTTCTTTTGGTCGAACGAAACTGATTTTCCCATTGACAGCATATAGATTTTTCTTAAAAAAGCCATCGCCATTGAATACCATGGCATTTTCAAAGGCAATTACCTTTTGGTCGCCCGAGTGCTGACCGTACAAGTTGCACATACACAGCAAACAAAAGAGGGGTAATACTAGCTCTTTTGTTAGACCAAGAATCCAATATTTAGGTGTTCGGTCATTTCTTAACGTCAGCAAATCAAGATTTGGTTTTATCATAACAACAATCATTTTAAGTGATTTTAACTATCAATTCAATAGTGCTTTCCTATGCTTACCGACAATCGTTCAGGGCACTTTTCTTCTCACAATTCGAAATCCATCATAAAAGTATGGGGTTCTTTCAGGAACATTTTATACGATTCAGACGAATGGTCCAATAGGCTGTCGAATGGCCCATACCCATTATCGAACATCCCGACCGCTGTTCCGATTTCCTTTGGTATTGGCACCAACAACTATCACAAAACGATTGAAAATCTGGATGCCTTTGGCATTGGGCTTCTCGTACGATCAAGCCCTCTTATTTAAGATGGTAAGTGTAACCATATAAATAGCAACAATAAAAAATGGAATCAGAACAAAACGAAAATTGGGCAAAGCATACCAAATGGCCAAAATACCTGATGTCCTAACAATCGCATGAAAAATTCCTATCCAATGCCCTATAATCCAAGAAAAGGGAAGCCACATTAAACCAGTCAATATACCGACTGATAATGGCAGTGAGTCGGGATAGATCAAATAAAATGGAATGGCGATGGCATACACCAAAAGTGCTTGGCCAACTGAAAATAGAAATAGGGAGTCAAAGGTATTTCCCTTTTCTTTCTTTGCCATAAAATTCTCTCCAGTGAATCTAGATAAAAACATTGCAACATATACAATGCTCCCGGTTCCCATAAAAAGTACGATTTCGGTAATAGTTTGTGGCAATAGTATTCCAGAGGCTCCGATCAAGGCCCATAGGATCATGCCGGCCAATGGAGTGGCCAAGAACTTTCTTTTAGAAAAATCCAGTCTTTGAGACTCCAGAGTCCATGTAATAGAATTTGAAATTTCTGTCATTTGGTTTAGATTTAAGTTTAAGTTTAAGTTTAAAATGGATAATTGAGCTGCTATTTCTCTATTCACCAACCGTTAACATTCGGCCCTGTTTCCCTTTAGATACACTACGGCTTTAATGTTACATGCTTTTCTGGATTTTTTTACCCAAAAGAATTCAACCTAACAATAATTGACCCTTGAGCCAAGTTATAAATGGCCTTTCTAAAAAATACCACACTAGCGATCTTCTATCATCTCGCTCAGTTTCCCAGACCATTGTATGGCAATCACAGATCAATCATTACCATTGCCGTATTGCAAAAAACAAGGCTTTTTCAAGAAAACCACAAGAAGTCACAAGGCATGTGAAACGGCAAAGGATTTCAGGTTGTGATACGTTTGCTTAAAAAAATATAGCTGTAGGTCATGTTTAAGAATACGGTTAAGATCGATACTTATAAAACACACGATTGTATTTACCAAAAGTCTTAAATCAAGTTCAGGTTATATTAACTTAAAAAAATCAAGGGGCTTAAATTAATTCAAGTCAAAAAAGGAGGGGCTTCCATAATTTTAGAACCATATACAAGGTAAAACTTAAAAAATATTGTCAATTGTAGGGTATCTTATGAATTGATGCACCAAGTTCAAAAAAAGATGAGATCAACTGCAGCTATCCCAGACCCGAAATATCTTTCCATACACCACCACAGTCATTAAATGCAATGTCCTAACTTTAAAAACCCATATTTATGTTCAACTATTTTTTAGGGAATAGCCCAAAATGGTATAAAATCCTTATTGTAGGATTTTTGATTTTCAATATCTTCTCCTATTTCATTTTAGGCCCAACCATCACCTCATGGCTGTTTATCGGTGAGTTTATCTTTACACTGGCCATGGCCTTAAAATGCTATCCGTTACAATCTGGGGGGCTACTGGCCATTCAGGTGCTCATACTAAATCTTACCACCCCAAAAAATGCTTTTCATGAAATTCATCAAAATCTAGAGGTAATTTTGCTACTGGTCTTTATGGTAGCAGGAATCTATTTTATGAAACCCTTACTGATGTATATGTTCAGTAAGGTGTTCACCAAAATAAAATCCAAGATGACATTATCGCTATTATTTGTATCACTGTCAGCAGTACTGTCTGCATTTTTAGATGCCCTCACAGTTACTGCCGTCTTGATCAGTGTTGCAGTAGGGTTCTATGGGGTGTACCATAAAATACATTCAGGATCTGGGGACTACAATAAAAACTTGGTGTTGGACAGAAAAGAACTAAGTGGTGAAACGCTCGGTCAATTCAGAAGCTTTTTAAGGAGCTTGGTGATGCACGGTGTAGTAGGCACGGCACTCGGAGGAGTGTGTACCATCGTAGGTGAACCACAAAACCTACTGATCGGTGAGCGCATGGGATGGGACTTCATCGAATTCTTTCTAAAAATGGCACCTATTACGATACCCGTATTAGGCGCAGGACTGCTAACCACCATCATTTTGGAAGCAACCGGAGCTTTTGGTTTTGGGGCAAAACTGCCCAAGATTGCCCGTGATATCATTGAAGGCTATACTGAAGAGGAAGATGCCAATAGGTCGGCTAAGGCCAAATATGGATTGATAGTACAAGCAGTATCAGGCATACTCTTGATTATAGCACTAGCCCTGCATCTTGCCCCTGTTGGTTTAATAGGATTGGGATTGATCATTGTACAGACAGCTTTTATGGGAATCATCGAAGAACATAGTCTAGGAAAAGCTTTTGAAGAAGCACTCCCTTTCACGGGCCTGCTGGTTGTATTCTTTGTTATCGTGGCCATGATCCATGACCAACACCTTTTTAAACCAATTATTGATTGGGCCTTATCTTTAGATGCGGGCTCACAACCCTCCATGTTCTATGCAGCCAATGGGATATTGTCTATGATCAGTGATAATGTCTTTGTGGCAACCGTTTATATAGGCGAAGTAAAAGAAGCGTTTGACAATGGGGTGATATCAAGGGAACAGTTCGAAAAATTGGCCATTGCCATAAATACAGGAACCAACCTACCAAGTGTCGCTACACCTAATGGCCAAGCGGCGTTCTTATTTTTATTGACTTCATCTTTGGCACCCTTAATTGGTCTTTCATACACCAAAATGGTAAAAATGGCCCTCCCCTATACCATAGTATTGGGAGGCATAGGTTTATTATGTATCTTATACATGCTATAAGAACCACACATAATCCATATTACTTTCATTGGATAAAAAAAGGCAATGATACAAACCATAATAAAAAAATGAAGGCATCAGATTTATTCATCAAAGCACTTGAAAATGAAGGTGTGGAATATATTTTTGGCATACCTGGCGAAGAAAACCTTGATTTTTTGGATTCTTTAAAAGATTCAAAAATAAAGCTGGTCTTGACGCGCCATGAACAGGGTGCAGGTTTCATGGCCGCCACATATGGGCGCTTAACCGGAAAACCCGGGGTTTGTCTGGCCACATTGGGTCCTGGAGCAACCAATTTTACCACCCCTGCCGCTTATGCCCAATTGGGCGCAATGCCCATGATGATGATTACCGGACAAAAGCCCATCAAAAAATCAAAACAGGGCCGTTTTCAAATTGTTGATATTGTCGACCTCTTGAGACCCATTACCAAATATACCAGACAAGTGGTCAACGGAAACAATATTGCCGCCATGGTCAGGGAATCTTTTCGATTGTCAATGGAAGAAAGACCTGGGGCCGTACATATCGAATTACCTGAAGACATTGCCGCTGAAAATTGTGATGACAAAGTTTTCAAAGTGGTGGGTCACAAAAGACCAGATGCCGATAAGAAAACCGTTCTTAAAGCTGCCAAAATGATCGAGGCAGCAAAAATGCCCCTCTTGTTGATCGGTGCCGGTGCCAATAGAAAGCGTACAAGCATTGCGCTGACCAAGTTTGTAGAAGATACGGGCATTCCTTTTTTTAACACACAAATGGGCAAAGGGGTCATAGACGAAAGGCATCCTAAGTTCTTGGGTACTGCAGCACTATCAGACCATGACTTTTTACACTGTGCGATCAAACGGGCGGATCTGATCATCAATGTCGGGCATGATGTTATTGAAAAACCCCCATTTTTTATGGAAGAAGGCGGCACCAAAGTAGTACATGTCAATTTTTTTCCTGCACAGGTAGATGAAGTGTATTTTCCCCAACTCAATATCATTGGTGACATTGCTACATCAGTAAGGCGACTGGGCGAATTAATCAAAGACAAGGAAAATTGGGACTTGACCTATTACGAACGGATAAAGGAAGAAGTCGAAAGCCATTTAACCAAATATTCCCAAGATAACCGATTTCCTATGCTCCCGCAACGCTTGGTGCATATCGTTAGGGAAGAACTGCCTGAAGATGGTATCGTTACCTTAGATAATGGAGTATATAAAATTTGGTTTGCACGAAATTACAAGTGCTACCAAGCCAATACCTTACTGTTAGACAATGCCCTAGCAACGATGGGGGCTGGGTTGCCATCTGCAATGTTGGCGAAATTGATCAACCCTGACAAGAACGTAATTTCGGTATGTGGTGATGGTGGTTTTATGATGAACTCCCAAGAATTGGAGACCGCGGTCCGGTTAAATCTCAACTTGACCATTATCATATTGAACGATAGCTCATATGGCATGATAAAATGGAAACAAGAAGGCATGGGATTCGATAATTTTGGACTGGATTATAAAAATCCAGATTTTGTAAAATATGCAGAAAGTTATGGAGCTGTCGGCCACAGGCCGAACAGTGATGAAGACTTCAATAAAATTTTAAAAAACTGTCTACAGATGAATGGGGTTCATCTTATTGATCTTGCCGTAGATTATTCGCTGAACCATCCTATTCTAAACGTTTTGCTAAAAGAAAAAACCTGTATTTTATAATTTGGCCATGTTGCAAGTATTATCACCATACGACCAAAGCTTGATCGAGGAAATTCCCTTAGTAACAAAAGAGGCTGTCGAAAAAGCGTTGGCTACCGCCCATGAGTTGTTTACAGATGTGTCAAAATGGATACCTGCCCATGAACGCATCGCTATTTTAGAGCGTACAGCCGCTATAATGGCGTCACAAATAACCACACTTACCGAAACGGCGGCCCATGAAGGTGGTAAACCTTACGTCGATTCAAAAGTTGAGGTGCTTCGTGCCATCAACGGGGTAAAAATAGCTGCAGAGCATATTTCACAACTCAAAGGAGAACAAATCCCAATGGGATTGACCAAGTCGTCAGAAAATAGAATCGCTTTTACGACCAGGGAACCTATTGGAATAGTTTCATCGATCAGTGCATTCAACCATCCATTAAATCTTACCATACACCAAACCGTAACCGCCATAGCTGCTGGATGCCCGGTAATTATAAAACCTGCATTGACCACTCCCCTATCATGTTTGGCATTTGTTGAAATACTTAAAGAAGCTGGACTACCTGCAGGCTGGTGCCAAGCCGTGGTTTGTGATAATGAGGTCGCGGAGCAATTGGTTACTGACCCAAGGGTCAACTATTTTTCTTTTATCGGATCAGCCAAAGTAGGTTGGTATTTAAGGTCAAAACTGTCGCCAGGCACGCGATGTGCACTTGAACATGGGGGAGCGGCCCCAGTTATTATAGAAAAAGATGCTGATATCGAAAAGATGCTTCCCCTACTTGCCAAAGGGGGGTTTTATCATGCCGGACAGGTCTGTGTATCAGTACAACGGGTATTTGCACATACAGCAATTGTCGATAAAGTGGCCGATGCATTGGCCAAACTGGCCTCAAAACTAATCGTTGGCAATCAAATGGATGAAAAAACCGAAGTGGGCCCTTTAATATTGCCTAGAGAGGTCGATCGGGTCGAGGCATGGGTGAATGAGGCAAAAGAAGGACAGGAAACCCAAGTTTTATGCGGTGGAAATCGAATTTCAGATACCTGTTACCAACCTACCGTACTCTTAAACCCACCAATCGATGCAAAGGTTTCTACATTGGAAATTTTCGGCCCAGTGGTATGTGTATACAGTTATACCGATAGGGACAAGGCTATTGAAATTGCCAATGGTTTGGATGCGCATTTTCAAGCAGCCGTTTTCACAAAAAATCTGGATATTGCCTTAGATTGTGTCAAAAAACTGAACGCCACTGCTGTAATGGTAAACGATCACACCGCTTTTAGAGTTGATTGGATGCCCTTCGGTGGCCGGGACTCTTCTGGAATCGGCATGGGCGGAATTCAATATTCGATGCACGAGATGACCAGGGAAAAGCTCATGGTCATCAAAAGCAATGTGCTTTAAACATTTTCTACCCACATCAGGGAATATCAAATCAACTAAACCGACGACAAAAAATCAAGCTTCTTGTGCAACAGATTCCACATGCCTAAATGATGTGCTTGTTGCCGCCATCATAGCTCGTTCCCATCCTTTTGGCAAGGGTTCTTGCAACAATGCCCCTGGTTTGAGGTATTCATAGATTTCACCATAATGCTTGATTTCTGTGAAATCTGTTCTGCGCATCCTATGCCACGGTCGTAGCTCATTAGTACTGTTTAAACCCATTGAACCGATAATCTCCGCTACACTTTGCACTGTACCATCATGATATGAAGATGTACGCTTGGCCTTATCCTCTACATGCAGTCCGTTCATAAAACGAGGGTCTTGTGTAGCCACCCCAGTGGGGCAGGTGTTGGCATTACACTTAAGTGCCTGTATACAACCAATGGCTAACATCATCGCTCTTGCCGAGTAACAAAGATCTGCACCGATAGCTATATTTTTCACTATATCAAATCCAGTAATGATCTTACCACTGCATATGATCTTTATTTTGTACCGAAGGTTAAAGCCTACAAGGGCATTGTGCACAAAAACAATGGCCTCGTTCAAAGGAGCCCCTATGCTATTTGAAAATTCCAAAGGAGCAGCACCTGTGCCACCTTCAGTACCATCAACTGCTATATAATCAGGAGCGACACCTTTTTCTGACATCGCTTTGCAAATGGCCAAAAACTCCCTACGCTTTCCTATACATAACTTAATCCCTATTGGCTTGCCTCCAGACAAATCACGCAATTGCTGTATGAAACCCAAAAGTTCCAATGGGGTGCTAAAAGCAGAATGTGCTGGTGGTGAATTGACATCTTTCCCCATGGGTACATTTCTGATCTTAGAAATTTCTGCGGTCACTTTTTGGGCAGGTAATATACCCCCATGTCCGGGTTTGGCTCCTTGCGATAATTTTATTTCAATCATTTTCACATTGGGTATCACAGATTTTTGATTGAACAATTTGGGGTCAAAATTACCGTCAAAGGTTCTCGCTCCGAAATAACCTGTACCAATCTGCCAAATCAGATCACCCCCATTTTGCAAATGGTATTCCGTGATACCTCCCTCGCCTGTATTATGGGCAAAACCACCAAGATGTGCGCCCTTGTTCAAGGCAAGAACCGCATTTTTACTAAGCGAACCATAGCTCATTGCAGAAATGTTCATAATACTTGCGCTATAGGGCTGGCGGCAATCAGGCCCACCGATGGTTACCCGCATCGTTTTGGGATCGGGATGGATAGGCTCCATTGAATGGTTCACCCATTCATAGCCAACATCATATACATCAAGCTGTGTCCCGAAAGGGAGTGTATCCAGCTGTTTTTTGGCACGTTGATAGACTAAAGAGCGTGATTGACGTGAAAAAGGGACACCACTAAAATTTGACTCTATAAAATATTGGTTGATTTCAGGTGCGATACCCTCAAGCAGGTAACGAAAATTTCCAATCAATGGGTAATTTCTTTTTATGGTCTGCCGTTTTTGCAACATATCTTTAAGCCCTATAAAAAACAAAGGGGCCACAAGAACAAAGCTCCATAGTATGGGTGGCCAGAAGAATTGAATACCAATAATGACACCTATGACCAACAGTGAAATGACTATAAATTCCCGTCTCATAATTCTGAAAGGTTTTTTTGGTTAAAGAAGCTTTAAAACAATTGCCCCAAGGACAATATAATCTTTAAACCATACTTTTTTGTTGAATTAATTTAATGCGGTAGGTCAGCTAACCAAAATTTAAAATCAAATCAACTGTTATGCCCAAAAATGTATATTTGAGCATGATCGGTATATTAAAAACAAAACTTGAAAGGTTCATCGAGGTCAATCATGAACTGTGGGAAGAGGTACAAAGAAATACGACGGAGCTATTTATAAAAAAAGGGGGAATATTGATCAAGTACGGTAGTATTGACCGAAACGTCTACGTAGTAGCTTCAGGAAGCTTTGAGGCTATATTGCTTTCAACCAATGGAAATCGACAAGTGGTCTGGTTTTTTTTCGATGACTTTTCTGATGCGGCGGTTTGCATGGACAGTCATTTTTTGGGCGAACTGACCAAGTATGAGATCAAGGCCATGGAAGACTCTTTGGTATATGCCTTCAAAAAGAGTGACATAGACGCATGGCTGATAAAATATCCCAACTTCAACCTGTTCTTTAGAAGCCATATTCTGGAACAATTAATAGATCAGAATGAGATCCGTAACCATATGGTATCACATACACCCCATGATTTTTTACAATATCTAAAAGAAAAATACCCCGTAATCTTAAAAAGAACACCACGGAAAAAGCTTGCACAATTTATGGGCATCACACCCGAATGGCTCAGTAAAATCACTAAAAAGTCCATTCTTTAATAATACATATCCATTTGATTAACAAATATTTATGTAAAAATTTAAAGTTTTGGAGATTTAGAATACACTAAGATTGGTTGAACCTAAAATCATCATTAATGTATTGTTGGCCAAGAATGGAAATCTTCTTTCCTCACCACGGTTTACAGTATCAAATACTATCTGTTACCATTCTTTTTTAGTATTTTTCCTCAGGGTGTTGGCCATAAATCTTGATTTATTCCTATAATTATTGATTATCACATCAACTTATATTTTGATGTTATCTATTGGTACTGGCACTTATATTAGAAAATATTAAATGATATTTCAGTATGATCGATATATTAAAAACCAAACTTGAACGGCACATCGAAGTCGATGATGAGCTATGGCAAGAGATGCAACAGAATACAACGAGTCTTTTTGTAAAAAAAAAGGACATATTGATTGACTATGGCAGTATTGATCGAAACGTCTACGCAATAGCGTCAGGAAGCTTTGAGGTTGCATTAGTTTCAACCAATGGAAATCGACAAGTGGTCTGGTTTTTTTTAGATAACTTTTCTAACTCAGCAGTTTGCATGGACAGTCATTTTTTGAATGAACCGACCAAGTATGAGATCAAGGCCATGGAAGACTCTCTGGTATATGTCTTCAAAAAGAGTGATATAGATGCATGGCTGATAAAATATCCCAACTTCAACCTGTTCTTTAGAAGTGATGTTTTGGAAAAATTTATAAATATGAATGAGATCCGTAACCATATGGTGTCACATACACCCTATGAGTTTCTAAAGTATCTAAGAGAGAATTACCCCATAATCTTAGAGAAAACACCACGGAAAAATCTTGCACAATTTATGGGCATCACACCGGAATGGCTCAGCAAAATTACCAAAAAGTCTGGCTGTTAAGACACCTTCTCTTTAAGGCGATATCGGCTCTTTGCCATGGACAAGGGTTGTTCCAATTTATATCGCCATTTTTAGTAAACCATAGACCGACTTCTTATCATAAACGTATAAAAATACCTAGGCCATGGCAAGGTTAAAAAATATACTAGGCACATGTGGTTTTACGAATTAGGATGAAGACTACCTTATATCACTATTTTTATTATCCAAATACATTATTGTTGCTTAAAAGGTCTACAGAAATCAATCACATAAAATAAATTGTATTAGCTACGATTACAAATTCGGACCATATAGTACTAAAATGTTTAATTTAATTATATTAAACACTAAACATAAGCAGCTCAAAAGGTTAAGCATTGATTAAAAATATGATTGAATTGAATTAATTCAATCATTTA
>JBCDBD010000061.1:0-14494 GCA_039184335.1 Bacteroidota bacterium
ACGCGATGGAGTTCATTGACAAAAACGAAGGGGTCGAAGGAAATTTTAATGGCGTTGATATCAACAATAAGATTGTTTCTGGAACGGTGACCATTTCAAAGTTTAATGCAATTCAATAAAGACAATGGCATAGGTCTCGATACCTTTTCACTGTTTTCATTGAATGGCAGTTAAATAAATTGATTGTGTAAAATGCCAAGGCTACAAAGATAGGCCAACAAAAGTGTGAAAGCACAAAAAGCGAAGCTTTTGAATCGAAGTTCATGTTGAGCTGTGCCGAAATGGTTCTTGTCTAGACTGCTCTTTTCAAATCATTTTGGAAGCCAAGATCCTATCCAATACATTTCTGGACAGCGGTTTGTCGAAATACCCCTTAACGCAAGGGTGTGCCTTGGCTATGGCCCTATCCTTAGAATTGGAAAAGGCCGACAAAATATAGATTTCTGGTTGTCTAAGGCCCTTGGACAAACGCTTTAGACTCTCTAAAAATTCCCATCCATCCATATCACCCATGACCAAATCCAGAAAAATAAGATCCGGCAGTTGTCTGTTTTGCTTGAGCAAGTCCGCAAATTGCAACAGGGCCTCTTCAGCACTGGAGCAAACCAAGATGTCAAACTCACCGCCGTGCTGCTGAATACAATACCGGGTAGCAAACTGGGATACCATGTCATCTTCAATGATGCAGACAGTTCGTTGCATAGGTCAAGCTTTTGAAATTGGGTAAAATAGCTCAGGGCAAAGCTAACATCTTCTCTGAAAAAATGGCCTAAATTCTCGTCTTAAGGTCAAAAGCCTCTTTGTTTTGCAAAAAAAAGTCAAGACTTGCCATCATTTTTTTAAGAAGACAACCGTTTATCGATACAGTTCAATGCCGTAACTGCTTTTGTAACAGTCCATAAACAAAGGTACCCAGCAGTGCACCAAAAAGTACCATAACAATGGGCCAATAGCCTGCCCCTACCAAAACGTACATCGGCCCTGGACATGCTCCGGCCAACGCCCATCCCAATCCAAAAAAGATACCCCCTATGGCATAACGTAAAAATGACCGTTCTTTAGCTGCTATCGCAATTTCATCGCCAAAAAAAGATTTTGGTTTTGATTGTTTCACCCAATGTATGAACAGTATGCCCGACACCAGGGCCGAGCCTATGATTCCGTACATGTGAAAGCTGTCGAACAGAAACATCTCATAGATCCGAAACCATGATGCTGCCTCTGATTTAAAAAGAACAATACCAAAAAAAATGCCGATCAGTATGTAAAAAATGATTTTCATTGTTTCAAAATAATAGGGGAAATAACAAATGGACCATCACCAAGCCCCCAACAAAAAAACCAATAACGGCTATCAGCGAAGGTAACTGTAAGTTGCTGAGTCCTGAAATGGCATGGCCAGAAGTGCACCCGCCAGCATAGCGGGCCCCGAAGCCTACCAAAAACCCACCCACCAGAAGTATGGCCCAAACCTTGGGATTCGAAAGAGCATCCCCATGAAAAAGTTCTACGGGCATATAGGTTTTTCCGGCACTTTCAAAGCCCAGGGAACCAAGCTTTTTGATCGATTTTTCATTGATGTGGACAGTATCGTCCAAGATCAGGTAGTTCTTTGCCAAAAAACCACCAATGGCCACCCCTAGTGCGACCCATAAGTTCCAGCGTTGAGTCCGCCAATCAAACTTAAAGAACCCCACTACTCTGTCGGCCCCTACCAAGGTGCAAAGGGTTCGTAAATTTGAAGACATCCCGAATCGCTTGCCCATGAGGATCAATAAGGCCATGGTCATGGCAATCAATGGGCCAGATACAAACCACGGCCAAGGTTTAAGAAATACATCCATACTTTCAATATTGCACGTACAAAGCAAATCTAAATATATGTAGAAGTCAGTAACTTTAGTGACAATTGACACCTTATAATTGATAGACCTTTATTCTTTTGCTACCAATGAATAGACGAAAATTTATTTCAAAAACCAGTCTTTCCGCTTTGGCTGCCCAATTGGGGTTAGACCTAGTATTTGGCCAACGCTTGCCCGATGGTTACCCGCCATTGGGCATTCAAGATCCCGACCCGTTTCAATTGTTCAAAAAAGACAGGGAAATGATTGTCTTGAACGACCGCCCATTGAATATGGAGGCTAAAGCCCATTTGCTGAACGACAAGATTACCCCGAACAGGCGCATGTTCATCAGAAACAATGGCATCATTCCTAAAAAAATCGATGCCCAGCAATGGGCATTAAAAATCGATGGAGAATCTGTGCACAGGACCAAAACCTACTATTTGAACGAGCTTAAATCGAGGTTCAAGCACCATACTTATCAGTTGACCTTAGAATGCGGGGGCAATGGGAGAAGTGAATTTGACCCTCCTGCCAAGGGAAACCAATGGACAGTCGGGGCAGTATCTTGTGCCCGTTGGACAGGGATACGACTGCGCGATGTGCTCGAGGATGTAGGCTTAAACCCTAATGCAGTGTACATTGGCTATCATGGAGTCGACACCCATCTGAGTGGTGATCCAACAAAAGCACCTATTTCAAGGGGGGTGCCGCTATCAAAAGCCATGCAAGATGAAACCCTATTGGCCTTTCGAATGAATGGGGACGATATTCCACTGGTGCATGGACATCCCCTGCGGTTGGTCTGTGGCGGGTGGCCCGCTTCGGCTTCAGGAAAATGGATTACACGAATCAGTGTTAGAGACCAAATACACGATGGGCCCAAAATGGGGGGGTCATCCTACCGGGTCCCTTGTGAATCGGTAGCTCCGGGTAGCGAAGTGGCCGCTGAAAACATGTGTGTTATTGAATCCATGCCCGTAAAGTCTTTGATTACACATCCTAAAAGTGGAGCCCTAATTCAGAAAGGAAGCACCTTGAAAATTAAAGGGCATGCCTGGGCTGGGGAATTGGAAGTTTCAAAAATGCACTATTCCATTGATTTTGGTAGCACATGGCAAAACTGCACTTTAGAGAAACCGGTCAATAGATTGGCTTGGCAACATTTCAGCGCTGAAATCAATTTCCCCAAAAAAGGGTATTACGAAGTTTGGGCCAGGGCAGTCGATACAAATGGGAAAAGTCAACCCATGGTTTTACCCGGTTGGAACCCTAAAGGATATTTGAACAATGCTTGCCATCGCATTGCCATAAAAGTGGTCTGATATGGAAGAGGATTTTCAAAAGCAAATCAAATTGTTGGGAAGGTTACTCATGACCTTTGTACTGTTACTTGCATTTATAATCGGGGGGGTGCTCTATTTAAAAAATAATCCTGATGTGCTGAAATCCACCGAATCCCATGAAACTTTTCCCACCACTGAAACAATAGTGGTAGAATTGAATGCGGAAATCATTGCCCAATCAGGGTTTATAAATGACCCTGGAGTAGCGCAAGTCATTCAAAATTGTACCCAATGCCATTCCGCTAAACTGGTAACCCAAAATAGAATGAGCAAAGAAGGATGGGAAGCTACGATCACTTGGATGCAAGAGACCCAAAACCTTTGGGATTTGGGGGCCAATCAAGAAAAAATAGTATCCTATTTGGCAAAAAACTATGGGCCACAACGTAAAGGTCGACGTCAGAACCTGACCGATGTGGAGTGGTACGAATTGAAATAATAACTGTCAGGTCGAGCGCAGTCGAGACCTTGTTCTTAAATACAAGACATGTGTCTACCTGTCTACTGCGCTGGAGGTGACCAATCCAATTGAACATGAAAATCTATTGGGAAGCTTTTTTAAACGGATGCTACGGCACCATAAATTATACATGGAAATCCATTTTGTTTGACGTCCCCTGGTATAAAAATTACGTTTGGGGATTGGTGGCCATTTCGTTATTGGTCTGGGTATTGGAAATGCTATTTCCCTGGCGAAAAGACCAATCTATTTTTAGGAAGGATTTTTGGTTGGATGGGTCTTATATGTTTTTTAACTTTTTTGTCTTTGCCATTGTCATTCAAGGGGTGTACAACATGCTCGAAATTGGTTTTGGCCAACTCGGTATAACTACGAAAAGTCTTTCATTATTGAATATCACGAATTGGTCCATGTGGGCACAGTTGTTGGTTTTCTTTGTTTTGCTCGATTTTGTGCAATGGCTCACCCATATTGCCCTGCATCGGTTTCCCATTTTTTGGCAATTTCACCAGGTACACCATAGCGTAAAGGAAATGGGGTTCGCAGCCCATTTACGCTACCATTGGATGGAAAATATTCTCTACAAGCCCCTAAAGACCTTTGGCGTGATGCTTTTGGGTGGCTTTGAACCCGATCAGGCCTACATCGTGCATTTTACTGCGATTGCCATTGGACATTTAAACCACGCCAATATCAAATTGACCTATGGCCCCCTAAAATACATCTTCAATAATCCGGTCATGCATTTATACCACCATTCGTACATATTGCCCGAAGAAAAATATGGCGTCAACTTTGGGATAAGTTTAAGTCTCTGGGACTATCTTTTTAAAACCAATTACATCCCCGAAGATAGCGGCCAATTACCATTGGGCTATGTAGGGGATGAACGGATGCCCAAAGGATTTTGGGGACAACTGGTACACGGATTTAAAATCAAACAACGGTGAGCCAATAGAGATTAATCCATTTTTAACCTATTGCCCAATTCATGGGCCTGGATCACACCCGATTGTCGCCAGATCTGTTTGCCGTTCTTAAAAATCAGTAAGGTGGGCACACCACGAACCTGATATTTTGCCACTAGGTCTTGGTTTTTGTCCACATCAATCTTAATGATCTTCGCTGCATCACCTACGTGGTCCTTTACTTGTTTCAAAATAGGGCCCATGGTCTTACAGGGGCCACACCAGGTCGCATAAAAATCAATGAGTACCAGCTTTTCACCTGCGATAATGTCATTAAAACTTGCCATACGCTACTTGTCGTTCTTAAACGGTTCCCCTTTCTTTTGGCTGTACCTTAAAAAATAATTCGTGTCCTTGCCTAGGGGCTATGGAATTATGGCACCTTTCCAATATTTCAATTTGGAAGCGCGGTTCAAAATAACGCAGGTATTCTGTTTTTGACCCTCCAAAAGGTGGTCCAGCTGCCAGGGGAAAATCAAACAGGACTCCCACTAATTTACCTCTGGGTTTCAATAGTTGATGCATTTTTTGGGCATAAGCTTCGCGCATTGCGGGTTCTAAAGCACAGAAAAATGTTTGTTCTAAAATCAAGTCAAAAGAATCGACCAAGTCAAAAAAGTCCATTGTCAAAAACTGGGCTTCAGGAAAATCTGAAAAGCGTTGAAGTAATCTTGCCTTGGCCGTTGTCGCCACATCCACTACCCAAACATTTGTAAACCCGTTTTTAAAAAGGTATTCAGCTTCATAAGCGTTTCCACCTCCCGGTATCAAAATCTTGAGAGATGTATCACCAAGTTGATCAATGTACTCTTTTAAAGGGGTGGAAGGATGCCCAATATCCCACCCTATGCGATGTCCCCTATAGCGATCGTTCCAATAGTGCGCATTCAGTTTTTGGCTCATTTTTGTGTTTCCCAATCGTTATACCCTGCTGAATAGTCAAAGATTTTGGTAAAGCCTTCTGCTTTTAATACTTGTGCCGCCCGACCGCTACGACCCCCAAGTTGACAGTACAGGTAGACCGGTCGTTCTTTATCTAAGTTCTCAATTTGCATCAAAAAAGTCTTCTTGTCGCGAATATCGTAATTCACAGCACCATCAATATGCCCTGCACGGTATTCTTCAAGAGTACGCACATCAATCAATTGTGCTTTTCGCCCGATTGCATTTGTTTTCAGAAAGACCTTATCTATTGTTGTGACCTTAGGGGATGCTTTGGTCATGCATCCTTGAAAAATCACAAAACAGATAGGAAACAACACTTTAGCAATGAATTTCATCTGGTAACATTTACACCCATACCGGTTCTCCATGGAAGGTTTTCAACTTACGATTTTGATTGGCAAATGAAATCCGTAGTCGGTATTCCTGTCTTTTTAATGGCTGCAAACCCTCCTGCGACATCCACTAAATTATGAATGCCCCTACTTTTTAGTATTGAAGCTGCTATCATGCTTCGATACCCTCCCGCACAGTGAAGGTAAAAGGTTTCTTTCTCTGGAAATGCTGTCAAGTGGTCGTTCAAAAAATCTAAAGGGGCAAGCTGCGCATCGACGACATGCGCTGCCTGAAATTCTGTTTCTTTTCGAACATCAAATACAGGTGCTTTTTGCTCCAATTCCTTTTTAAAGGTTTCCGCATCGATGCTCTTGACACTATCGGTTTGCTTACCTGCTGCGATCCAACCCGGCACACCTCCATCGAGATATCCGATGGTACCATCAAAACCAACCCGCGACAATCGGGTGATGGCCTCTTCTTCCTTTCCTTCAGGAGCAATCAACAAAATGGATTGCTTCACATCGGCTATCAGTGCCCCTACCCATGGGGCAAAGCTTCCATTCAATCCAATAAAAATGGAGCGTGGTATGTGGGCTTGTGCAAAATCATCTTGATGGCGAACATCCAACACAATGGCCCCGGTATCATTGGCTGCAATCTCAAAAGCTTCTGGCTGCAATGCTACAGCCCCTCGTTGTAATACCTCGGCGATATCGTCATACCCTTCTTTGTTCATTTTGACGTTCAACGGAAAGTATTGTGGTGGGGGCAATAATCCATCGGTCACTTCGCTGATGAACTCTGCCCGGGTCATGTCTGTACGCAAGGCATAGTTCATTTTCTTTTGATTGCCCAAGGTATCCACGGTTTCTTTCATCATGTTCTTGCCACAGGCCGATCCGGCACCATGGGCCGGATACACAATGACATTGTCAGCCAAAGGCATGATTTTTTTCCGTAAACTGTCGAACAAAATGCCCGCCAGTTCCTCTTGGGTCATATTCGCTGCCTTCTGTGCAAGATCAGGCCTTCCGACATCACCTAAAAACAAAGTGTCACCACTAAAAATGGCATAATCCCTTCCATTTTCATCACGCAATAGATAAGTAGTACTTTCCATGGTATGGCCAGGGGTATGCAATACGGCAAAGGTCAGTTTGCCCAATCGAAATTCTTGGCTATCTTCAGCAATAATGGCCTTAAAGCTCGGATTGGCATGTGGCCCGTAAATTATAGGTGCCCCCGTTTCTTTGGATAGTGTAATGTGTCCACTGACAAAATCAGCATGAAAATGGGTCTCAAAAATGTATTTTATCTTGGCATTGTCACGCTTTGCCCGGTCTATATAGGGCTGTACCTCTCGCAATGGATCAATAATGGCCACCTCTCCTTCACTTTCAATATAATATGCACCCTGGGCCAAACATCCAGTATAAATCTGTTCAATATTCATTTTCGTCATTTTATTTCAAAAATAAGCCCTTATATGCCATTGTAAAGCTACCTAAGTCACAGAAGATCCATTTTTGGTCTGTTGCGAAATTTTTTGTTGTATTGCTGTCTGTTGGCTTTTTCGGGTACAGTGCTCGAAAGCCTCATGGGTACGCACAAAAAAATGATCGCTTCCAATTTTGCGCCTAAGGCCGCTCGCCTGAAAAATATCACGTATCGGTCCTATGGCACCCGCTATATATAGTTGCATATTACGGTTTTGTATGTCTTCCACGATTTGATGGAAAGTGTCCACTGCAGTGCTGTCCATATAATTTATTGATTCTGCGTTCAAGATGACATGTTTTACCGCTGTTCCCTTTTTGGTGATATTCTGGTAGAGCTCTTTTTTAAAATACGCAATATTGGCAAAATACAATTGTCCATCAAAACGGAGCACTAAAATATCTTCCGCCGTTTCAATATCATCTGAAAATCGATTGATATTTTTAAAATAATCGGTTCCCCGAATCTTGCCCAAGATGGCGATATGTGGCTTTGATGTTCTATTGACCAACAACAGTACAGAAAACAGTACCCCAAAGATGATTCCCTGTGAAATGCCAATCAAGATTGTGGTCAAAAACGTAACCACGAACAGTGCAAATTCATCTTTTCGCTGATGAAACAGTTGTTTCGGATATTTTATATCGATCAAGCCATATACGGCTACCAGAATAATGGCACCAAGCACTGCTTTGGGCAAAAATTGAAAATAAGGGGTCAAAAACAGTAACGTCAAGGCGACGACACCAGCGCTGATGATAGCGGCCATGCCTGTCTTTGCCCCTTCACCCACATTGACGGCCGTTCGCGAAAGTCCCGCATTGGCTGGATATGATTGGAAGAAAGACCCCAAGATATTTGCCATGCCCAAAGCACGGAGCTCTTGATTGGCATCGGTAACATATTCTTTGCTCTTCTTCTCCACGGCCTTGGCCATCGTCATCGCTTCTGCAAACGAGATAAAGGCCAAGGCCAGTGCAATTGGAAATACCGATGGCCAAAAAGAAACCGCAACACGGGGCATTGTAAAATTGGGCAATCCTTCAGGAATCAAACCGACCAATTGTACATTGGTATCTTGATTCGAGAACAGGTAAACCCCTGCTATCGACAAGACGACCACCATCATGGCTGCGGGTAATTTTCGATGGATCTTTTTAAGCAATAGAATGACTCCAATTGCACTTAGTCCGATTGCCAAATCCAAAAAATTGGCATGAAAAATCTGTACTCCAAGCGCCTTTAAGGTGGGTATGGTTCCAATGACCTCAAAATCCAATCCCAAAAGATACTTTAGCTGGCTTATGGCGATGACCAATGCCGCTGCCGAGGTAAAACCACTTACTACAGGGCGCGACAAAAAATTGGCCAAGAACCCCATTTTCAAGAACCCCATGACCAATTGCAGTACGCCTACAAAAAGTGCCAAAAAGAGTGCCATCGCCAAATACGATTCCGCAGTTGCCAATTTTAGGCTCACAAGGCCAGAGGCTACGATCAGGGAGTCCAATGCTACTGGGCCAACTGCCAACTTTCGGCTAGATCCCATGAAAGCATACACCAAATTGGGCACCAAGGCTGCATAAAGCCCGTAAACTGGTGGCAGTCCGGCAATGAGTGCATATGCCATACCTTGTGGAACAAGCATGACCCCAACGGTAAAGCCCGCAGAAATGTCTCCAGATGCATATGCCTTTTTATACTTGGGCAACCAATCCAATATGGGAAAATAACGTCGTAACATGTACGGCAAAAGTACTGACCATTTACATGAAAACCAGTAACATGGGTTGCATACTTATAAATCGATAATTTTAATATGGTTACGGTGCAGCGAAATCTTGCCCATCTTCTCAAGCTTCTTCAACAGTCTAGAAACGACCACCCTTGAACTATGAAGGTCGTAGGCAACCTCTTGATGGGTATTTTGTATGTGATCTGAAGCTGCTATTCTTCTTTTTTCCTTTAGATAATCCACCAAACGTTGGTCCATATTCTTAAAGGCGATGCTATCCAACGTATTCAAAAGTTCGTTCAACCGGTTATGGTAACTGTCAAAGACAAAATTTCGCCAGGATCTATATGTACTGGTCCATTCCTCCATTTTGCGAATGGGAACCATGACCAACTCCACATCCGTTTCGGCAATGGCCCTAATCTCACTCTTGGTATGGCCCAGGCAACAGGCCATGGTCATACTACAGGTATCGCCCTGCTCCAGGTAGTACAACAAAAGTTCATCACCATCACCATCTTCACGAAGAATTTTTATGGCTCCAGAAAGCAATAAGGGCATGCCCTTGATATACTCACCGATCTCAATGATTGCAGTACCCGAATCGAAAGTCTTAAGACTTCCCACCTTTGAAATTTCTTCCAACAGCAATGGTTCCAAAAAATCACCAAAACTTTCCTTTAACTGCGGTACCATGGCACTAAAATAAAAAAGCTAACTTGAAGTCATCAACAAAACCATAATGGTTAGCTCAATTTCAAGGGCATGGCAGTGAGACGCTTTCCTGTCAAACGAAAAACAGCATTGGCTATGGCCGCACCAATCGGACCCAATGGGGGTTCCCCTACCGGACCTGGTTTGTCAATACCTTGCAAGAGGACCACATCAATTTCTTTCGGGGCATGTCTCATCAGGGCCATTTCATAGGGACCATAAATGGTAGGGGTCAACGATCCATCGACCACTTCCATTTTTTCGAACAGCGAAGCACTCATTCCCATAATAATGGCCCCTTCGCATTGTGCCCTTACCTGATCAGGATTTACAGCAATACCGGGATCCATGGCACAGGTCACTTTATGGACCTTTATTTCATCTCCTTCAATGGAAACCTCGACCACCTGGGCACAAGGGGTGCCCGCATCTGTTGAAGCGGCAAAACCCATAGCACGACCATTTTGGGGAGTGTCATGATATCCTGATCTTTCTGCTGCTGCCTTGATGACCGATTTGAGCCTGGCACCAGCCTGATCGTCTTGAATGTGCGCCAAACGAAATTCCACCGGATTCCTCCCTGCTTTCATGGCCAGTTCGTCCATAAAACTTTCCCAAGCAAAGGTATTCGCCAAAAGCCCCAAACTACGCCACCAACTGGTAGCGAAAGGTAGGTCAACGTGCCAGGTCACCGTTCGAATATTGGGAATGGCGCCATACTGGCAAAATCCACCTCGAATGGCACCAATATCAGCCCCTAAAATAGCGTGTGCCGCACTGGGCAACAATACCGAACCGATGGCGACACCACCACTGGAAAAATCATGTTGAATGGTATCTATGGTACCCTCCTGTGTCAATTTACCCTTCAGCATATGATGTGTCGGCGGACGAAACATATCATGCTGAAATTCTTCTTTTCGTGTAAAGAAATACTTTACCGGTCTGCCTACGGCTTTTGACATGACTGCTGCTTGAACGGCATGGGGTGTATGCAATCGGCGCCCAAAACCTCCCCCCAGATAGGTAGGGATTACATTCACGTTCTCTACATCAAGATCCAGTCTATCAGCGACTTCTTTTCTTGTGATACCCACTACCTGTGTCGAGATTTTAATAATCGCCTTATCTCCTTCCACCGAGGCCACGACCCCGTTGGGTTCTAATTGGGCGTGCGCTCCAATAGGACTTGAAAATTCGAGGGATATCGTATCCTCTCCATCTTCTACCCCACCTCCTTTTTTCTGCAAAATCATAGGATTCCCATTACCTACTTTCAGCATCTCGACAATAGCTGCGGTCTGCCAATCTTTAGATACGTTCCATTCGATTTCAAGGGCTTCTTTTGCGTTTTCGGCCTCCAGCAATGAACGGGCAACCACACCTACAAAATCGTCTTCTTGGATTACCTTGACCACCCCAGGCATGGTCTCGGCCTTTGTACTATCAACACTGGCCATCGCAGCCCCAATCTTATCGGGTCGCACAACAGCCCCATAGAGCATATCGGGCATCTCAACATCCATCCCAAAAATGGGATCCCCGAATACCTTGGCTTCCAAATCAATTCTTGGCAATGGTTTGCCCACAAATTTGTATTCCTTGATATCTTTTAGGGTAGGTGTATCTGGAATTTCCCATTCTGAAACATTGGCCACTGCTTCGGCATAGGTCATACTTATGTCTCCAGCAGTGATGATCCCGTTTTCGATTTGCAAGTTCGTACTGTCGATTGCCATTTTCTTGGCCGCCTCACCTTTGATCATTTCCCGCATAGTGGCGGCCAGTTCTCGAAGCGGCTGCCATAGACCGGATACCGAAGTACTTCCCCCCGTGCTCAGGGCATCGATACTACCCGTGGCTGTGGTGGCATGCACCACCTGTATCTGCGCTAGGGACACTTCCAATTCATCAGCAGCCATTTGGGCCAAACTGGTAAATGTACCTTGGCCCATTTCCACTTTCGGGGAATGCAATAGGATGTTGTTTTCTTGGGTGACCTCGAACCAGACCATAGGCTCCATACCACTTCCTGAATAGGGCAAGTCGATGGAGTTGGCCATTTCCAAAATACTTCTCCGGAGTGGATTTCTAAAGGCATAGGTACCTACCGCCAAAACTCCTAAGGCGCCCAAGCCTCCCCGTACCAAAAATTTACGTCGTGATATGCGCTTCTTCGCCATTATTTACGAGTTTTCAGATTCGGGTTCAACGTTCGCAGCATTCAATTCAGCTGCTCTGTGTATCGCCTTTCGCATGCGATAATAGGTAGCACAACGACAGACATTGATAATGTTTCGATCAATATCTTCATCGGTAGGATTGGGTATTTTTTCCAGCAATGCCGCTGTGGCCATCATAAAGCCCGGTTGGCAATACCCACATTGCGGAACAATTTCCGCTATCCACGCCTGTTGCACAGGGTGTGGGCTCTCTTTGGTGCCCAAACCTTCAATGGTCGTCACGTGTTTACCTTCTGCAAACTTGATGGCATATGAACAAGAACGGACGGCCTCCCCGTCAACATGTAGCGTACATGCCCCACAGGCCGCTTTACCACAGCCAAATTTGGTGCCCTTTAAATTTAAAAGGTCACGAACCACCCATAACAAGGGTGTATTTTCATCAGCAATAGCTACGGTTTGGGAACTGCCGTTAATATGGAATGTTATATTCATCTTTGGATCCGTTTATTCGGTTGGTATTACATGGCCCGCTTCAAACCATTTTTTTACTGCGGCGATGTAGTCTTCTTTGGAAACGGGAGGAAGTTCCTGCGATTGTCCGTTGGCGTCCACTCCAGGTTTCCATGCCCAAAGCACCAGTTCGTGCTCGGTCAAATGGTGCAAGGTTTCTTCCGGGGTTCGGCCACCGTTTCTTTCGGGGTCCATCATGGATTCCGCTATTTCAATACGGCTTAAACCTTCCCACCGCATCGTATGTGGAGCCAATGACCACTCCGGTGCACCGGGCACCCCGGAATAAGGATTGTTCTCCGCTTGATGGCAAGTAGCACAGTTGGTCGCTTGATAGCCCAAATTCTCTTCTCCACGTTCAATTCCGAAATAATGGGGATGGCTATCGTCACCTTGTTTGGGGATGTTATCACTAGGATGACAGTTGACACAACGTTGATGGGTCAATACATCCATCATCTTATCGAACGCTTCTTCTGAGGTCAGTTCCATATCCTCTGAGGGGGATACTTCCATGTAGTTGGAAGTAGTTGGAGTATTGGTTGTTGCCGAAATGATTACTGCTCCCAGAAATAGAGGAAACAGCAACGCAAGTTTTGTTTTCATCAGTGCTTGCTTACAATGGGGTAATTCGAATTAGTTTCCATTTAAAGTTAAAAAATTTCTCGGGGCTGTACGGATGACCTATCTAAAACACCAAATACTAAGCCAATGTTATCAGAGCTACTCCCGCAATGGTATAAACAGGCTGGACCAAAAAGAAATAATGATTTTGCAATTGTTTTTTGGTTACGATTTATCGATTAGCTACCCTATCTTTTTTTTTTGAGTATTTGTTCGAAGCGGTATTTGGGGGCAGTATATGCTTGTCTGTTTTCGATTTTAAAGAAAATTCAATTTTTTTGCCAGCACTACACCAAAAATAATACAACCAAAATTCTCATATTCGTAAATTTTGCCTATTTCAAATTTACGAAAGCTTGTAACATACGTACTGGGTTTAAGGTATATTGTTTGGTGTTGGCAACCTCCCCTTTGTCTAACTGATTTTCTTCTGAGAGCTAAAATCATATTGTCAAAATGAGACCCTTGATTTTAAATATACCCAATAACTGCAAAAAGTACTGGCTTATACTATAATTTGAATTTAGTCAAAAAGAATAAATTGCCACGATACACCATATTTGTCTTCACACCATCCGAACTTTTTACCAAAGCCATAATCCCCTTCGCCCTTGTAGTTATCTAGAGGAACCATTATTTGACCTCCATTTGAGGAAAGCTTTTCGAAAAGTGCTTGTATCAAATCATCAGAACTATCACCTATTAAAAGTGAAACCGCAGGTGTAAATGACCAAGCATGATTGTAACTACTTTCAGAAACCATGTAATCAGTTCCATTTAATGTAAATACTCCATATTTAATGTGTTCGGGTGTACCTCCTGACTCCCCTTCCGAGTATTTTTTTATGCTTTTAATTTCCGAATTCGGGAAGATGGAAATGTAAAAATTTATCGCTTCCTCAGCCTTTCCGCATTGGTCGCCTACGAATGTTAAAAATGTTGTTGTCCTCATTTTATTTATTAAATTATCTGATTTAATCTTTAACTCAATTCACAATAATTGTGATTATTAGTTTTGTCAAAATTGCGGCTAACGGGTCGGCTATGAGTAGTTGCAGTGTTGGAAATCGACTTGTCCTGAGCTTGTTGAAGGGTAGATTTCCTAACGTGGCAAATCCAGCGTTGATGTTTTATAAGGTTAAAGTTAGAGAAAATACAGTTCTAAATTATAGTCCTTGTTGGGTGTGACCTCCTCCCGTTATTAGGTACCGGTCATAACTAGAGAATCCGGGCTATTATCATTCATTTCGATGTATTCGTTGGGGGACATGTCCCCCAACGAGCTGTGCGGTCTAAAACCGTTATAGTCCTCTCTCCAAATATCGA
>JBCDBD010000062.1:0-14115 GCA_039184335.1 Bacteroidota bacterium
TCTCTGTCACTAAGGTCAGCCTCAAAATAGGATTTATGTTCTGATTTATTCTTAAACCATTTACTTTTTATGGGTATGTTACTCTTAAAACTAAGGTAGAACTCCAAAAGTTTTAATGTTTGCGAAACTGTATTCAGAAAAGATTTTTTGTTTATTGGGAAGCCTTCAATACCAATAGCATTTAACAACCTTAATATCTCTAAATCTTTTTCTACATTCCTTCTAAAGAAACTCTGAAAACTAGGATTATCCCAATATGCACTGTTTATAGTGACATTTTTAATATTTCCAACAATCTGCTTATTCGCAATTTGGGCTAGAGTATTTGGCTCAAAAAGATTATATACCCCAGCTCCAATTTTTAAAAGATTGAATAAACTAATAAGGCTTAGGAGAGCTAAGGCTATTAAGACCAAGTTCCCAGGGTAGTATCCAAAGGTTATAAATAATAATACACAAACAGAATATGCTGTTAAAAATGCTAATCTTCTTAGATAATTTTGAGTTATTGGCTCTAAAAACAACAAGTTCCTAATACTAGAATTCACTTTTGAATATCCTGAACTGGCAATAGTTGCCAGTATTGGATAAAATAGTGCCAATAAAACGCCAGAAATGCTAGCAATTAAAGAAATAAATCCATTTACAGAATCTAAACTTTTTGGATAACTTGGTTTAGGTAAACTATTAATTATTGATTTTAACCAATTGGGAAAACTCTGAAAATGTGCAGTATAAATGTTTTGAGAAAAGAATTCTATTAAATAGAGCAGTAACACGAAAAAAAGGGCGACAATTACATTTTTCGCTATTTCTAACAAAAAAACCTTTCTAACAGATAGCCGCTCTTTTTCTAGTAAATATTTTTTCTTGGCTTTGAACTTTAGAATATTAATTTTCAGCTTAATATTCTTTATTCTTTGTTTAATTTGCCATAGTAACTTATAGTCGTAGATTTTATGATTATTCAATATATTTTATGGATAAAATTAGGTACTCAAATATACAATATTTTAACACGTAATATTCTACAGGATACCGTAATTAATTGATTTGCAGACAGAATAATCCCATTCCATACACATTGCCCTACTCTCCTCGCCCACTCCAAAGCCTACGCGGTTCGTCGCTTCGGGCAAAGAGTATTCCATTACCTTTTTAAAGAGAATTTATAGAAGAAAAAAATCTAAAGAAACTTAGATAAGAACTTTGCTTTTTTACCTAAGCAAAGTTACATAACGCGGTACATTATAGTACTAATGTCTCAGTTTTGATTTTTAGCGGTTTCTCCATTTGTAAGCTATAATAACTCAAGGAGCTTGTCTACTGTTTTTTAAAGCAGTGCGTGAATGCTGCGCATTTCTATGATGTCAAATATCCCTCGTCGGCTCGTTAGGAAATAAAATTTGCAACAGGGCCATCAGCCTTTATTATTGAATTAGCTTCAATATTTGTACACAGAAAGACTTTTAGAAAATTTCAATTTCATGGGTTAATGTTGGCATAAGACGCCATTGATCAGGTACTTTGAGAATAAGGCCTTCCAAAATCCTACCGATTACCAAACATAGTGTTTGTTCGTATATTCTTAATTCAACTTCGCTCTTTTCGGAAGTATTGTTTTGCTGTATCGGTTTGAATAGGTTGATTTCCAGAAAATCGCTTCTACGGGTTATAACGAGCGGTAATAAGACAGCTTTACTCTTGACAGCTATCGAAATCAAACCTTGTGAATAGGCCCGTTCTATTCCGAAGAGCTCTCCAAATAACAGGCTATGGGAATCGTATACAAAATCGGCGTATGTGAAAAACACCCCATTGTTCCTTAAAACTTTTCTGATTTGCTTGATTCCTGCAAGTGAATTCTTGGCGAAATAGGATTTATATTGTGGGTTTTGTTTAAGATATAGTCCCATATTTTCTCCATAAATAACAAATTCACGATCTGGAATGTAATGTGAACAGATTTTCAGGATAGCGTTTAGGGCATCATGTGTACACACAGTCATTGGACAAATAATAATAATAGGCTCGCTACCGATGTCATTTATATGTTCAGTTCCAAGAATTCGAATCTCTTTCCCAAACTGTTTGTCGACAAACGACTCTTGAATTACTTCGCGATGTGCACACCAAATACAATGTGAAATAAACTTGGACACCGATCGATGCCCCCAAATGTTGTAAATTAAAATCTCAAGAACATGGTTGTCATTGAAGGGGTCTTCTTTTGCGATTTTTAGACTAAGCTGATGAATATGCTCGTCGTCGAGTAATCTTAAAAAATCTCTTCCCTTTTCGGAACTCAAACACCGATGTAAGGAAAATTCGAGACTTTTTTCAAACATTTCAATCACAACTCTTACGATATCTGATTAAGGCGTCACTTTGGGCAATTGAAGATGATATTCTGTCGAATACATGCATTGACATTTGGCACTCGTCTTTCGATATTTTTTCAATCCCTCCTGCCCGCGCCATACAGGTACCACCACATACGGCTTGCCATAGACAAGATCCACATTGAAGTTTCTCTACATTTCGCGACCTAATTAAATCGGCTTTGGACGAAGCATATGCCTGCGTAAGACCGCCATCTTTCATATTACCGATATGAGCCATTGAAGAGCAAGGGTCGATGCAATCACAAGCCTCTATTGTGCCATCAAAACTTACAGAAAGTAAGTCACGCGCCGCACCACATTTTGATCGCATACACATGTTGTTGACCGGGCCATCGAGAAAATTCCTTAAATATTTCAATATGGGCTCTATAGGGAAACCATCAAAATTTCCATCGACTACAGCTGCAAAGAGATCATCCCAAGAACGGATAAGAACATCAATGTCATAATCAAATCTGTCAATATCCCGCCCTCGTCCTATCGCTTGAAACAAAGTCCAGTCCCAACCGGAAAAACCAAGCTTTTGGATATATTTTGCTACTTCAAGTAATCTGTCATGGTTTGCCAAGGTAATGGTACTCATTGCATTACTCCTTCGTACGAATTCAGGATACCTATGGATTGCCTCCATCATGAGGTCATGGGATCCAGTACCATTATGACGCACTCTGAAACGATTATTGATGCCCGGGGGACCGTCGATCGAGACCCCCCATCTTATATCATTTTTAAAGGAGAAATCAACTATTTCCCTAGTTAAGCGTGTAAGGTTAGTCTGCCCGATAAAATACACTTCCACATTCTTCGCCATTGCATAGGCATAACCACTGGTAACCAATGTGCGAATCATATCCCATACCAACATGGGTTCGCCGCCATGAAGAATAAAATTGACCCTACCATCGGCCATATCAATTGCCTGTCTGATAGCATCTAAAGTTATATTGATTTGTTGATGACGAGCCTTATCTTCATGTTCAAAATCATAACAATAGGTGCATCCAAGGTTGCAAGCCTTTGTTAATTTTAGAATTACCGTATTTAACGAATTGTGTTCAACGGCATTCGCTGAACCTATTCCACGATTCGTTAGTATCTGGGTCAGTTGATTTACCCTATCTTGTAAATCTAAATTGGAGACGCTTCCTTGAGGTAAGTTTATCAGAGGCAAAAGTACAGAAGCCCCATGGGGCAACATTACCCATCTCCCATTGATACGATCAATGATCAATTCTTTGTTGCCTCTTTCCAAATAATGTACTCTACCAAGATCCAAAGCGGAAGACCGTACATTATTTTTTACTTCTGGCATTGATTTTTTTTAGGGATGAAGCCTCGGTAACTTGTTTTATTTCAAAATTAGAATCAAAGTGGTCTTGAAAAATGTTCTTCTCTATTAGGGGATCGCTTACCGATAATTCATTAATGACCGGATTGATAAAATCATCGATTCTATTTCTTTTGTCGCAGCATGCCCTTGTCCATTGTGCCCAAGCCCCAACATCAGCAATTTCGCTAAGGCTAGATTCCAGTTGTATAGAATTTACCTGTGAAACCCGCAAATCTTTAGGTATTCTGTCAAGCATTTCTTCCGCTTGTTTTATTACCATACCTCTAATTTCTTTCTCGCTCATCTTACTGAGAGGCACTTTTCCGGTGTTGTTTAACTTCAATGTTCTTGCCATAATATAAAGGATTAAATTATTAGGATATCAATCTAAAAGTTGATTTTTAGCCAAATTCAATGCTTAAAATAAAGAGGGAACCTGAAATATATTTGGGGGAAGCGAATAATAGTATAGAAATTAACTTAGTTTAGAATATAATTATTCCTACACTAACACGTTGAATATACATAATATTATTGAAATAATTTATTAAATTTCAAAAAAAATTGAATTCTACAATTGTATTAAAATACCATTCCACACACATTACCCGCTGTCATTACCTTTTTTCGAGAAGTTCTTCAGGGACTACGGCACAAACTGGGCCAACATTTTTGCTGAATCCCACTTCAAGCGGTCTACCAGACTTTTTTCATATGGGCGGTACCCCTCGCAATATGCTGCAACACCTTCAATAGGCTACATCCCTGGCAGCTCAGAAAAGGCATAAGGCAGAACGTTATGACACACATGTAAACCCTCAAATAAACCTTAACAGTTCATTGTTTTTACACTAGTAAAACGGTACTTCATCACGATTTTGAAATGACAACTGTTGAATGGTCCCAGAGGACAGGGATCTCGATAAAATACATTCTTGGGAATCGGGATATTTATAAAAAGACTCAATCAGGGCTTTCTTGTTCTCTAAATCGAAAATAAATGAAGTGTGCTCCTGGTTCTCAGGAAAGTAGGTACATCTTGCCATTATTTTTTTCTTTCCCACGGCCAAGTGTTCCATACGGCATCTCGATTCTAACATTTCTTCATGTTGAAACAGGTCAATATTGTAGATTTCAAGAACATACTGGCTCAAAACAAATTTTTTGCCCATGCTTTTCTCTGTTGTCGTTGAATAATGGTCCCCAGATGGGGTGGCCACATAATCAGTCTTTATTTCGATGGTATTGTAGTCATTTATATTCTTGCATCCTAATACCACAAATAAAAAGACAAGCATATAATATTTAATATTTCTTGGATCCATTTTTTTATAGCTAACTGACTTCACAAAAGCAACACTGTTATCGTTTAATTGAACTTTGGTATTTTTCTGTTGGTTTATTACCGGTCAATCCTCAAAGAATTTTATGCCGTCCAATGAAATGAAACCGCAAAACGTTTTAGCTTGCGATGCCCCTTCTTTTTTAAACACCTGACCAAAGCGATGATAACCTTTCTGTTCTCCATAAATTGACTTTAATTCATTTTTAGCGAAATGCTCCAAGGAAAGCTTTGCTGGAATTTCTTTCCACCTTATATAAAAATCAACTTTATCGGCATCGATCAATCGAAAGTACTTGGTTGCAAATGTTATTCGATCGTATCCTTTCGAAAGCAATATTTTTCCGCTTTTATTCATTAAATTATACTTTCCGTTTTTTTTGAATATAAAAACAGAATGGTACAAATTGTTTGTACTAACTATTTGGTCTTCTGGTGCCATGAACACTATTTCATCAAACCCTTCTTCGTTTACCGTTCCTTTCCCTGTTAAAAACACATGCCATTTGTTTTCCCTTTTGACCTTAACCAATATTCCAACAGAATTATGAATAATGTTTTCTGAGATTCTTTCGGCCGCTATTTCAAAGATTTGCTTTTTCCATGGAAAAAGCAAAACATACTTTCCGTGCTCGGCCATATACTCATAATACCACTCTTTATAACGTACAGCACGCCGCACATAGATTCCCCCCACGTTAAACTGTTTGTATTTCTCAATTGGCGGATAAAGGGTCACTGTTTTCGTTAACGCAGTGGTCAAAGGAATGGATTCTATTGCTTGCCGTGAATCTGGTGTATTCTCCGGAATCGCATCAATATGGGCATAAGAACCATCAAAGGAGACCCCGATCCCATATGCCCCCGTTTCGGAAGGATCGGTTTCTGTAGGCCTTACCTCTTCTATAATTTGGGTTCTTCCTTTGACATGGGCGTTTCTTTGTTTTTTATGGATGACAAACTCGCCTGAAATCGATTTTTTATAATAAAATACCTCGCCGTTCTCTTTTTCCCAGACCATTTCGTCATGATCGTTGACATACGTTACCCCTTTTCCGGCAAAGGCCAGTTCTTGTATTATTTTAGATTCTTCAGAATCAAAAACAACTGCCTTTGCCCCTTTGTCCTCATCATTGTAAATCAGCAGGTATAGCTTAAGCCTACTTTTTCTTTTTATCACAAAAGGGCCTTCGCCTATTAAGGTTTTTCCTTTCGCATTTAGAAGCGATTGTAGGCTATCAACAACTTTTCCGTTATCATCGGTCAGGTAGTTTATTGTGCCATAAGTCAATATACCGTAAGAATGGTATGTAATGGCATCATATTCAGGTGCTACTATCATATTCCCCGAATAATCAATGATCCCGGCTTTCATCGTTCCGTTTTTCCTATAAAACACTTGTAGGGAGGAGGAGTTTTTTTGAAGCGGTATACCTACACTGTCATATATGGCAGGAATCACAAGTTTCGCCTTTAGATCGGCATAGCCCCATTTTGTCCCGCTTCGATAGGGAATCCTAAAATTTTCGGTTTGGGCCAAAGCATTGCCAGTATTTACCGAAAGAACTAGGTTGAAAACCATCAAAAATTGTATGGTCTTCAGAGTAATGGGGCTTAAATCGGGTTTCATACGTTTCCTCTAATTCACTAGCTTTCTAAAAAGACACTCTTAAAAGTATGAAAAACGATACCATCTTTGCGTATCGTAGTCCACTTTTCTATCGATATACTATTGCGATGAATGTATTGGTTTCATATTTGGGACTGTCCCATGGACAATGCCAAAGAGACGTATTCAACCTATGAACAAACATCATTTTTTTTGAATTCCCTCCTGTCTTGGTTTATTTTGAAAACTTGGGCTTGCTTTTTCGCTATATTGATACAGTTTCATCTAATTGGCCTTACATTGGTTCTGAGGTACTTTATCTCAGAGTACCGTTGGGTGTATGTCAAAAGAAATGTTATATTGACCACAAACACTTCATGCCGCCACCCCATAAAATCATCTACTGGAGAATTTTTGTTCACCACATAGGCTGACAATTTACTGATACTGGTTGTTGACTATACGCGTTCATAGGATCCAGAGCACTTGGTTTAGCATTTTTATGGGCACCCTGCTACCTATATCGGTTCATGTGCAACCATAACGAATATCACAATATACCTTCAGACAAGTGCTGTTATCCGCTAAAACACTTCGCTCAACTTCAAATACATCAACTATTAAGCAGCTGTATTCCATACATTGTATTATTGCGTAATTTGCATAAAAAAATCGGGCCATCGGAATCATTTTTCAATAGATTTCGAAAACCCGATCAATCCATTGCCACGGATGGTGCTTAATCCACTTTAGTACCTTCCCAAGTTCCGCTCAGCTGCGCCGCAGAATTTTCCCAGTTTCCTGATCCGTTTCCATTGGTGTTCAGAGTTCCAATAAACGTCGCGCCCGTATTCGTCCCCCCAAAAGTGGCCGTCAATTCGCCATTAAGATTGACCCTACCCTCGAAGTTGAAGAGTTCTTGGATGGTGTTCGAGATTCCAGTTCCGGTAATCGCACCGGATTCTGATACGGTTATATTCCAGGTTCCTTGGTCATCACCTAAAAACACCCCTGACCATTCCCCGACCAATTCAGAATCGACAGCCTCATTATTTGCGTCATCATCACTTGAACAACTGAACACAATAAATGTAAAAAGTAAAAGAAACGTAAGTTTGATTGTTGTTTTCATAATTGTAAAATTTTAGTTTTATAGTATTAATGGAATTTTATTCTTTTAAGATGCGTGTTTTATAAGATAAGGTTATCAATAAGTTGAATAGCAACATATTTCAGGGTTTCCTGAAAATGTACCGGGTTATAAAAATTCCCCTGCCGTCTTTGTTGCCCGCATCACTTTCAACAGCGCTCGTAACGAAGGTAAGTTCCCAACCCTTCGAAATCATGTCATTGATCATAGAGGTCAAAAGGGCATCATTGGCCGCAATGTTCTGGAACCTTATTCCCCCGAGATTGTAAAAGTTCAATAATTTGGTCTCTTTAAAGTTCTTTACTCGAATCTCTCCTCTATCGGATTTGTTCCTTTCATCGTCTTCTTCAGTGCGCACACTAGTGAATTCATTATAATCCTTTTCCTCAATAGCATCGATTATTCTAGATCGGCCCAATCCATTGGGAACAATGGATTCCACGCTGGTGATTACCTTGTACTCTTGGGCATTTGTGGCAATTTGGAAGGCTAGCCCTAAAACTGCGATCAAAATTGATTTTTTCATAATAAAATTTTTAAGTTTTAGTCTAAAAGACAAATTAGAACCCAAAAGGGTTGCATGGATACAGAAATAAATGGTAATCTGCAATGGTATCAGACACTTAAAGGGAAATATATGGTACGTTGCAACTATTGCAACCAACTAAAGGACAAGTTTTTACACATCTAGTTGGAATATAAAAGAAGTCGAGAACGGTTTTGGCAACGTACTTTTTTGGGAACATCACATTGATACGCTTGTGCTACGCTGTGGGTTTTGTGTGGATCATCGAAGTCGTTTTTAAAACCAAATGATGCAACCGTCGTTTGAAACTTTGTGGCTCATCATGCAACCCTTTACTTTTGTGATTGTCTTTGGTAATAACCAAGGTATCAAACGTAACCCTTTGAAAACCGATATTCGATTCACACATCAAGCCCTTGTGGAGCAATGTAAGACCGGCAATACCAGCTCACAATATGAGCTATATGGCCTGTATGTGGATGCCATGTTCAATGTGGGACTTCGGTTTTTGGGGAGCAAGGAAGATGCCGAGGACATTGTGCAGGATAGTTTTGTCGATGCTTTCAAAAAACTCCACAGTTTTAAGTACGAGAGCAGTTTTGGGGCCTGGCTCAAGCGCATTGTGATCAACAAAAGCATTAACCATCTCAAGGCCAAACGGGTAGCTGTTGTTCCGATGGACAATCACGAATTCTATCTGACCGATGAGGAACCCGTAGATGCCGAAGCGGTAGACATCAAAAAAGTACAATGGGGCATTGCACAATTGCCCGATGGGTACCGACAGATCATCAACCTCTATTTGATTGAGGGCTATGACCATGTGGAGATTAGTGGAATATTGGACATATCGATCAGTACTTCCAAATCGCAATACCACAGGGCGAAAAATAAATTATTGGAAATCATACGAACATTGTAATGGACAATTTTGAAAAACATATCAGAGAAAATGCTGCCCAGTTTGATATGGAAAAGGCAGATCGTGCAAAACTATGGGACAATATCTCGGCAGCACTGCAAAAACCGGAACACAAGGTCATTCCCCTTTGGAAACGGCCTCTGTTGCGTGTTGCCGCCAGTATAGTATTACTACTGGGAATTGCCAGTTTTATTGGACTGTCCATCCGTGAAGGTGGCCCCTTTGAAGCCACATATGTCTCCAAAGAACTATTGGAGATTGACATGCACTACAAAGGCCTGGTTTCATACCAAGTACAACTGGTACAGAACAACCCAAACCTTTCAGAAGCCGATAAGGCTGAGTTTTTATCTTTTATGGACGAACTTGATACCGAATATGAAACCCTTCGAGAAGAAATGCGAAACAATATTGACAATGAGCGCGTGCTCGAGGCCATTGTGGTCAATTACAAAAAGCGCATTGAGCTTATTGAAAATTTATTACAACAGATAAACAATGCTAAAAAATTCGATGAAGATTATGGATACACGTTGTAAAATAGTACTCTGGTTGGCCTTGTTACCGTTCTCGGTACAGTTAGGTGTCTCACAGGAACGGGTGTCAAAAACCTTGGAAGAACGCTTTTCGCTCACAGGTGCGGGAAAGCTTGAAATAGATAATAAGTATGGTAATATTGAACTTACCGGGTGGGAAAGGGATGATGTTCAAATAAAGGTTGGGATAACAGTGACCCATCATAAAAAGGACAATGCAGAAAATCTTTTGGAACGCATTAGACCAATATTCAAATCGGGCAAAGGGTTTGTTTCCATTTCTACCGAAATTTCCAGAAAAAGGTCAAACTGGATTGTGAATTTGTTAAATGGCCCCGAAGCGAAGGATATCGATTTAGGACAAGTACAAATAAACTATAGCATTTTTCTTCCTAAAAATGCTGGCCTTAAAATTACCAATCGATTTGGAAATGTCGTAATCCAAGAATGGAACGGAGAGTTGAACACCTTAATGGAGCATGGGGACCTATGGCTGGGGAAAGATGTGGACAAGGCTAAAATCTATCACAAATTTGGTAGGATCAAAGCTCAAAGTATTAAACAAGGTGAACTTTATCTCAAAAACGGGGAGCTGGAAATGAGGGATTCAGAAACCCTCCAATTAAATAGTGAAGGGTCAGAAATAAATTTACAAGTCATGGACACCCTTCAAATCTATTCTGTGAATGACGACATAACATTGGCAGAGGTGGCCATGATCAATGGAGGTTTAAAGTTTGGTTCCCTTCGTCTAAATACATTGTCAAAAACACTCAATATTGCCTTGAAGGTCAGCGATTTGAGGTTAAATCGGATAATAGGCCATGGATCCAGTCTGCTGATAGAACAGGAATCCTCCAATCTCGAATTAAACGTAACCGATTTTCCGCATCATTTTGAGGCAATTATGGAAGGGGGCATCGTTCAACTGCCCTCGTCGTTTGAAAAGGTGGACTCGCAAATTCTTGATAAGAAAAAGGTAATCCGGAAAATATCAGCGGACTACGGAAATCAAGGCAAGGGCTATATTCAAATCAAAGGTACCAAGGGAATATTGAAAATACTTGAATGATTTGAACAAAGGCCCCCAATGCCTGCTACACATGACGTAATCGATTTATAGATAATCAGATACGAACAATACTCCGTTATTGCACACGTTGGCATAAGGCTAAGCGCGACCAAAAGTACTTTTAGGCCCTAAAATACATCGCTATGAACACCAAACATTTGATTCTGATCGTAATTGTTTGTTCTTTAACAATGACCTACTGTACATCAGACAATGAACAGGGCCTCCCTGATGACATGATGGAGCAAACCGACGAACCTGTTGTATCAACAGAACAGTCAGAGACCACCGAAGAAGGCCAAACAACCCCAGAGGATATTGTGGAACAAACAGTCCTTGTGGTGTATACCCCTAAATCTAGGGAAGTCGCGGAATCATTGTCAGTAACCATTCAACAACATACCCAAGAGTTTATAAATGCTACAAATATTGCTTATAAACTGAGTGGCATAAATGTTCGATTGGCCATAGCCGATGTACGATCTATCGATTTTAATTTTACTGAAGAAGTGATTACCAATGACCCGAATGCGACCAGTTTGACCGCAATAACCGCCCTAGTGGATCCAAACGATGGAATAGTCGACGAAATCCATATATGGAGAGATGAAGTCAATGCGGACATTGCCATTCTCAAGAACGATTTTTGTGGGGGTGCGGCCACGCCTTGCCAATCGGACTACGTCTCTGAAACGCTGGGATTTGCCGATATCGATGGTGCCTTTGCACTGGTGGGGAACGAATCCTGTACCCAGAACCCTTTTACATTTGCCCATGAGATTGGCCATATTCAAGGATGTAACCACCAACCAGGTTCGGGAGCCACCAATCCCAATGCTCCCTATGCCAATGGCTACGTAAGTGCCATGGGAAGGTTCAGGACCATTATGGCCACGGCCTCCGCAGACCGCGTAGGCATATTTTCAGGCCCTGATGTCATTTGGGAAGGTTTCATAACGGGCACCCCGGAGCTAAACGATTCTGCACGGGGCATCAATGAAAGTGCGGAAAAAATCGCCTCTCTAAGGTAGAAACTATGCTTTTTTTGATTCTTTTAATAATACAGCCAACTGTAAAGCCCTTACATTTAGTGACCTTCTTTGGTTAAATAGAGACCACCAAATAAGATGAAAAAATTGGATTTTAGAACAATTTATGGTTCATGCTAAAAACCAGTGAGATCTTGGGGCGTATTATCATAGTAATGCAAAGAAGATTGCCCATAATCCCACTAAAGTGCTATCCACAGTTTTTTTACCAAACAAAGCTGCACCATACTTTTTTGATAATCCAGTACTGACCTCCCTTAATTCGTTTTTGGCCCTATCTTGAAGCTTAGCCAGATGTCAAACCAAGAAATTTGTGTTACTTCAAAAGGATCAACGATATCGTTGGATAGTCTATGAACAGCTAAGCTTTTAAAAAACCCATCAACCTTATTAAACACCAATATAGAAACTGAGCATTCCAAATAGCAAAGGGCGTTAGATTTTAAGGTCAAGTCTACCTCGGCCATTTAAAACCCGAGAACCATCTTGTCATAAAAATCACCAAGCTTTTCATTTTTGATCAAGCCATCTATTGTTTTGAACAATACTTCATCACTAAATATTTTTTTGAATACCGATCTAGCGATATGGTCCGCTTCTACCGCATATTCACCCAGTCTTGTATGTTTTCTTTTAGAAATATTGGAGCCATGCACAACCTGTGAACGAATGGCATAAATATCTTTTACCTTTCTGAAAATCTCATATTTTTTTTCGGGTGTATGGGCTATGAAACAAGCCGTTCGCTCTGATAACTTGTGAATTAACTCGCCGTTGCCCGTAGAAAAAAGAGATTCAAACAGCGAACAATAATTGCTGATCTTGATTCCCAAATTATGTTCCCCCCTAGCGTCATAGAGAAATGACAACGCCATTTCTACTCTTGTTTGGGTTTTATAGATGAAGGTGAAATGCGCTTTATCAAATGTTTCGACGTACTGTCGTGGTCTAAGTCCGGCATATTTTTTTACGATATGCTTTAATTCTTCTTCAGATATCGATATTTCTTTGGTCTGACCGTCGGCAAAGACATTGACTCTTCCAAGAAAATTTGTACTCCCAAAAATTGAATTTGCATGGGTAGCGGATAGGTACTTAAATATCTCTAGGTATGACAATTCAATATTGCACGCATGGTCTTTTAAAAACCATAGTTTTGAAAGAAAGTGTTCACACTCAAATAAGAATTGTAACAAGGTTATTTTATGATCTTCAATAAATGACCTTCCCTTTTCTTCATTTTTGGTAAAACCTGCCGAATAGAAGAAGCAATGACATGATTCAAATGCAGAAGCCTCAATGATACCAATATTCAATCTTAAGGAATCGGTAAGCATTGTACTCTTGCATTCCTCATTATTTGTAAGGTATATGTTTTGACCAATCGGAATACCCTCCTCTAAATCTTCAGTTATCTTCAAATTGAAAATGGGTGCAATAAGATGTTGTTGAAATGCTGACATGGTTTCGTTGTTATCGTTAATGTTGAAAAAAGTATCGTGTTTTCATCAGGTCAAACCTAGCAACACATTGATCATTTCACCACTCCAAAGTCAACAATTTGTAAGTCCCATAGGGTTCCCCACCCATAATCGGGTCCATACCGGCCCAACTGAAGTGTTACGAATGGCCCTCAACAAATTGGCGGCACTTCCATTCACCACCACCACTGCGGTATGGATAACCCCATTTTGTGGTCTGTGCCTTAGAAAGGGTTTTTTCTTTGAAGTACGTCAATCTTATCCCCAACCGCCAGCTTTGCACCTAAATTGTTTACGGATTTAAAATAATGGCCAAACATGATCTTTCGATGTACGAGTCGGTATTTTGATAACCTGAGCAAGGGCTCCTCTCCCATTTTTCCTGTTTTTTGATCAATGGTGGTTACCGTACATCTTGAGCATAACTTGGTACTTTCAAAATGCGATTTCCCAATTGCAAAACGTTGCCAATGATCTTCTTCATGGGCCGTTCCACCAGCAAATACGATGTTCGGCCGAAACCTATCCATAGCGATTGAGCTGCCGAGTTTGTCATTGAAATGATTTAAACTTTTTCATTTTTCTTTTTCATAAACTTTTTTAGGGCAATGACCATGAATGCCAAGTAGTTGAATCCTTTCCAGCTTTCGGTGGTGGTATCGAACCTGTTGAGCAGGGAACGGAAGCTGTCCA
>JBCDBD010000063.1:0-13889 GCA_039184335.1 Bacteroidota bacterium
ATGGACAGCTTCCGTTCCCTGCTCAACAGGTTCGATACCACCACCGAAAGCTGGAAAGGATTCAACTACTTGGCATTCATGGTCATTGCCCTAAAAAAGTTTATGAAAAAGAAAAATGAAAAAGTTTAAATCATTTCAATATGAATTCCTTAAAAAAAATATTTTCGATTAAGAAAACGGCCCCTCAAGAAGTAGAGGAAAAAGAGCAAGAAGAAGAAAAAATAAAGCTCACATTTTTTGAAAGCGGTTACGGTTCCTCAAAACAAGCAGAAGGAAATCATATGATTTTCAAAGCCTGCTTGCAAGATGTGTACATGGATTATAAAGGGAAATGTAGGGAAAACGAGAAACTGCAAAAAGAATTGAAAGAGCCCTATGTACAGGAAAAAAGCAAGTATGAGATTGAATTGAAAAAAAGGAAAACTGTTAAGGCTATAGTAGAAGAAAGCATTTCAGCTTTGGAACAAAAAATCTCAAACTATAGAAATGAAATAACCGATGTAAAACAGAACCCTGAAAAATATGTTGAGGATGCAGATAAAAAGCCCAAAGCCCAATTTTACTTAGGTTTAATTGTATTGATTCCGATTACATTCTATCTACTGGTTTTTTATATATCGGCATCGTATTCCGCTTTTTTCAAAGTGTTTGATACCAACCAATTGACCAATGCAATTTTTGATGCTAATGCCTTGACCAAGGCCATTGAAGATGGGTGGCTTGAAGGTATTTTCGTTTCTACCATTCCATTCGCTTTTATGGGGCTAGGGTATCTTATCCACATGTTCCAAAAACATAAAAACTGGATTTCTTATATCAAGATAGGAACGCTTTTTATCGTCACTTTCATTTTTGATGCGATACTTGCGTACCAAATAGAAAAAAAGATATATGATATTGAGAAAACATTAAACTCACCTGATTTCAATGTTCAAATTGCTTTTACCAAAGCAGAATTTTGGGGAATAATATTTGCCGGGTTTGTAGTCTACATTATCTGGGGGTTAGTGTTCGATTTCATTATGAAGGAGTATGACAATTTTGATAAAATCAAAACATTTATCAAATCAAAAAGAGAAGATATTCTTAATTGCGAACAAGAGATAGCCAATCAGGTAGAAAAAATGAATCCTATCAAAGAAGAAATTTCCGGGATTGAAGGAAAGATAAATGATCTACAAAGAACTATTGACGGTTTTGTTTTTTCCAACAAGCATTACCTCACCTACCATGCTGAATATGTCAAAGGTTGGTTTTTGGCTATCGCTGATAATTTTGATTCTCTGAAAAGGCGTGATCAGCTATTATCACAATGTGCTGCGGAAGAAAAAAAGCACTTAGAAGAGCATGATATTGCAGATGAAAGCTACGAAGGACGATTGTATAAACTGATAAACTAGTCTAATGAAAAAGTATTTCTGTACCATACTGCTGTCCATTCTGACATTAACTTTTCATAGCTCATGTAAAGAAGATTCCAATTCGGAGAAATCCATTCATGACCATGAAATCCCAAAGTTATCGCCGAATCGAGAAAACTTGAATATTAGTGTTCTTTTAGACCTGTCGGATCGGATAAATCCCCAAAAATATCCATCTCCTGCAATGGAATTCTATTTGAGGGATGTAGGGTATTTAAAATCTATTGCAAAAAGTTTTGAAGCTCATGTGATGAACAAGAAAATGATAAGGATAAATGATCAAATCCAAGTTTTTATAGATCCTGAACCTTCGGATAATACCCTCAACAAGAAACTAAACATCTTAAAAATATCCTTTAATAGGGACAATGTCACGAAGGAGAAAATCTTGAATACTTGTAAAAAGTACGACAGTATTTCAAAGCTGATTTATGAAGCTGCAATAAAAGATAACCATTATGTTGGTTCGGACACTTGGAGGTTTTTCAAAAACAAAGTAATTGACTATTGCATTGAAGATGGGTCTCGGAATATTTTGGTAGTTCTAACTGATGGCTACATATTTCATAAGAATACAAAAATCAAAGAAGGTAACAGAACCACATATTTAACACCACAGGATATAGAGCATTTTGGATTTAATAAGACTGGTTGGAAAGAAAAATTTGACCAACAGGATTTTGGATTTATTAAAGCAAATGGAGAGCTATCAAATTTGGAAGTTTTGGTTTTAGGGATTAATCCGAGCGATAAAAACCCTTATGAAGAAGATGTTATCAGAGCATACTGGAATAAGTGGCTTGGGGAAATGGGAGTCAAAAATTTCGAGATCAAACAAGCAGATTTACCTTCTAATATGGAGAAGATAATAAGAGAATTTATTTTGAGTGAATAACATGGCATTTAGATTTAACAAGCGTATCAAGTTAGGTAAGGGGTTGGGAATAAATGTGAGTAAATCAGGTATGACCCCTAGTTATAGAAACAAAAGAGGAAGTTTAAGTTCTAAAGGTTACTCTTTGAGAACAGGTATCCCTGGTTTGACTTATCGGAAGACATTTTCTAAATCTAATAAAAGTGGATGCTTATTAAGCATTATTTTTTTTATATCAATAGTATCTGTATATGTAGTGACAGCTACTTTTATTTAAGTGCCAACCGTTGGAAAGATGAAGAAGTTTAGAAGTGTTTTAAAAATTTAAGCTATTAAATGTAGGGGTTTTCCCCTATCAAATCTTAGGGGCAATACAGCAAAAACCAATAGTCATGAAAAAAGTAACGGTTAAGAATTTAATTGATTTTCGCCGGAAAACGGAGAGAACAAAAAAGACTTTTGTCAATAACCTTAAGAAGGAAAAAGGTGCAGAGGATAACTCTGGTGGGGGAGATTATTGGATTAGCTGTTTAAGTGCAATTAGCAATGCTTTCAGAAATGGAAATACCTCTTTACTTGATGAAAAGATCCAACAATTAGCCGAGAAAATTAAACACTCCGAAATCAAAAGAATAAAGAATCAATTTCAGAGAAATATTGACATTCTAAACAATTTTAAGGATTTTAATCTTCAAAATTTGAAACCCGCAACCAATTTAATTTTTCATATACAACCGAAGAATAAGTCCATTCTGGATATTAAAGGTTTTCCTATTGAAGCAAAACCAAATCATGTTTTCTCATTCTCTGAAAATGGAAGTAACGAAATTGGCGCTATTTGGTTTATTTCAAAACTTAACGGATATAAAAAAAGTGAACTGGGAATGTTTGCCGATATAGTATATAGATACTTAAGACAAAACTTCTCAGATGAGTATTATGTAAATCCTACTTTCTGCACCGCTGTTGATGTTTATAATGGTTTAGAAGTCAATTATGAGGCTATTCGTAGCGGGAATATTCCAACTTTAATTGAGAATACGATTCTCGAAATAAAGAAAATTCAATAAGATTTTTCAATTGCAACTCTTTTAGAGTTAATTGAGAACATAAAAGAGACGAAACCTATTCCAAAATGATTTTAAAGAAGACAGGCAAATGGTCAGATAGCTTTCTAGCTTGCTCAAGTTGATTACAAAATTGAACAAAATCCAAAACCCCGCCATCAATCTTTTTCACATCACTTGAATAAAAAATATTATCTATCGCATAATTTAGGTAACTACCTCGCTTACAAGTTCCTTTTAAAGTAGTTTTTTGGTTGTTTATGGTTGCTTTGTAGCCTTTACTTTTTAAAAGATTAAAAACGGGTTCTTTTTCATCCATGTTAAAGTCACCGGCTATTATTAAAGGGGTTCTCAGCGAATCCACGACAAAATTACTCAAAGCTTCTATTTCACCTTCAGGATTTTTATCGTGTGGTCTAGAGTGAAAATTAATTACAGTGAATTTCTGTTTGTTTACGTAGAAATCCAATAAAAAAGGTTCTCTGTCTATAGTCCTATTCAATTCATCAAGTAGCCAACCTCTATTCTTTATTTTGATATTCTTTGTCTTCCAAATGAAAGCGTAACGTTCGGTGGCATATTTAGGACTATTGGTAGGGTTGCTAATTACGTAATCCCATTGGGCTCCTTTTCTGTTAAGAATGTCCGATAGTTTAGCTACGGCTTGAGCACCACCATAACCAGCTACGACTTCTTGAATCGCAAGAATATCTGTATCTCTTACTATTTCGGCAATTTTTTCAAGTTCAGCAGCATTTTTTGTTTTTCCAAAATCTCGGATATTCCATGAAATCAGGGAAATTTCTGTTTTTTGAGACAGCGCGTTAAAAGAAAGAAAAAGAAGAAATGCAAGAAAGAGTCTTTTATACACTTGGATGGTCTTAGTCAATAACTAAAATATGGAAAATAGTATCCAGGGCATTACGCAAATCTGTAAACATTCTTGAAATGAGTTGAATATTAATATTATTCAACTCATATTTTTATTATTTTTGAGCCGAATAAGAATCCTAATCGGCTCATGCGCTACAATTGGCAACAAAAAGATTGGCCCAATTTTCAATATCAAACTAATGATATTGAAGATATGCTCTTCGATTTTGCAGAACGAACGGGGCGTATCAGCGGGGTATTACAAGGACTTTCTGAATTGGAGCAAACGGAGGCTATGATAAATCTTATGGTTTCCGAGGCGATAAAGACCTCAGAAATTGAAGGGGAGTATTTGAGCCGAAACGATGTGATGTCTTCCATTCGAAGAAATTTGGGGCTTAACCCTGAATTACCCTTGACGAAGGACAAAAGAGCGGAAGGAGTTGCTGAATTAATGCTCGCAGTTCGAAATGATTTTCTAAAACCAGTATCGAGTAAGATGTTGTTTAATTGGCATTCCATGCTAATGAAAGGTAATACCCAAATTCAAGTTGGGCAATGGCGAACGCATGAAGAACCAATGCAAATCGTTTCTGGTGGCATGGGTAAAGAGGTGGTTCATTTTGAAGCTCCACCTTCAAAGAATGTTTCTGTTGAAATGGATGGCTTTATTAAATGGTTTAATGCCTCACAAGGTGAAACGAAGAGACCTGTTTTGAGGGCTGCCATAGCCCATCTCTACTTTGAAACCATACACCCTTTTGAAGATGGCAATGGCAGAATTGGACGAGCTTTAGCGGAAAAAGCGCTCTCGCAAAGTATAGGTCGTCCAGTGCTTTTCAGTCTGTCCAAATCCATTGAGGGAAATAAGAAAGCTTATTACGATGCTTTGCAAAAGGCGCAGCGTTCCAACGAAATCACCGATTGGATAAACTACTTTGTACATACCGTTTTGGATGCCCAAATCGACGCCGAGCAAGACATCGAATTCACCCTAAAAAAGACCAAGTTCTTTGACCAGCACAAAGATTCTCTAAATGAGCGTCAACAAAAAGTAGTTCGCAGAATGTTGGAGGAAGGTCATCAGGGCTTTGAAGGGGGTATGAATGCTCGTAAATATGTTTCACTTACAAAAACATCCAAAGCAACAGCAACTAGGGATTTGCAGGATTTGGTAGCCAAAGGTATTTTCAGGCCTATCGGTGGGGGGCGGAGTACTAGGTATGAAATCAATATCTAGGCGAGCAAAACAAGATTTTGTGCTTCAAGTCCATGAAATACCTCGTAATTACTGTTTCCCTCGTCAAAATAACTACTTTACTCATTGGTGGTTGAGTTAAAGACGATAATTTTAATACTTGTAGGAAAACTAACCACGATGAGAAAATCACTACTCCTTCTATCCCTATTCCTAGGATTCCAATTCATTTCCGCACAAACCACATATGATAAACTTTGGAAAGAAGTGGAACAATATGAACTTGAGGGAAAATTTAAAAGTGCCTCTGACGTAGTAGATAAGGTTCTAAAAAAGAGCAGTAGAACCAATAACAGCCCTCAAATCGTAAAGAGTTTTATTTACAAATCCAAGTTCACCCTTCTGTTGGAGGAGAATCCGCAGCAAGGTATCGTTAAAGAAATCAAGGAATACATCAATACCACCGAATTCCCGACCAATGCGCTTCTTCAATCTGTATATGCTGGTTTTTTTGAACAGTACTTGGCCCATAATCAGTATAAAATTCGGAATAGGACTGAGACCTTAAATAGGGACGAGACCGATGATTTTGAAAAGTGGGATGCCAGTACCCTTGTGGCTTATATCGGAGAGCTACATAAGCAAGCCTTACAAGACTCGGTTAAGCTGAAAAGTTTAGCCATTGATGGTTTTAAAGAGATACTTACAGCAAGTAATACTTCAAAAAAGTATAGGCCAACACTTTATGATTTCTTGATGCATAGAGCATTGGCCTTCCATAAAATTGACCGTTGGTATGTAAACAGGCCCAGTGAGCGTTTCTTTCTTACCGACCCTGTAATCTTTGGATCCACAGACAAATTTGTAGAAGAGCCATTTGCGACGATTGATAGCATTTTTTCAAATCGAAAAGCTTTAAACCTATTCCAGCAATTGGAGTCTTTTCATAAAAACAGTGACACCACCGCATATATCGATGTGGTTGTTCAAAGGCTTAAATTTTCAAGAAACAACTCTCCATTGGGAGAGAAAAATGAATTATATCTAAATAGGTTAAGACTACTGCACAAAAACTTTGGAGACCATGTTGTTTCTGGCATCCTTGCGTATGAGATAGCAGAAAATTTGTTCAGTGATAGTAATTCCTCGAACGCCAAAAGCGATCCATTGCTCTCGGACCATAGAATCAAAGCCTACGATCTATGTAAAGAGGTAATTGACAGAAATCCAAATTCTGATGGCGGACTCTTGTGCAAGATTTTAAAAAACAAGATAGAAAAACAGAACCTTGATATTGAGATAGAGAAAAACATAGTGCCGGAAAAACCATTTCTTGCTAAGGCAACCTTTAAAAATATCGACTCTTTATATATTTCTATTTACCCCATTCCAAATGAATATTTTGCAGACACATACTCTTACAAGCGCGATAGCCTTGCCCTAAATATCATTAAATCAAAAAGGGCCGTTTCAAGTAAGTTTTACAGGCTGCAAAAGCGAAAGGATTTTTATAGCCATAGTACCGAAATAGACTTTCCCGGATTACCGATAGGGGCTCACTTGATAGTTGCATCTCAGACGGAGAATCCCAGATCGCTCAATGATATATATGCCTATGAAAGGGTCCAGGTCACAAACCTGGTGCTGCTCTCTTCATTAACCGATCAGCGCTTAGATCTTAAATTACTAGATAGGTCAGTTGGACATCCAGTTTCAGGAGCCAAAATTACTCTTGATGATGATGAAGGCTACTTCAAGATTGGGGAAACCGATATCCAAGGCTCTTTTTCAATAAAAAGGCCGAAAAAAGATTCCTACGATTTAAAAGTCTCTGTTGACAAAGAGAATGACACCATTGTTAGCCACGATTACTGGTTATATGCAAAGAATGGTTATAGATATGGTAACGATGAGCATGAAGCCAAAATGTCCCTTTTTTTAGATCGAAGTATCTATCGGCCAGGACAAACGCTTTATTTCAAAGGAATCTTAACCGAAAGAAAAAAGGGCAAAACCAAAGTGGTTCCAAATGTTTGGGTTACCCTATTCATACATGACGCAAACAATGAGGAACTAAAGGAAATACGATTAAAGACCAATGAATTTGGCTCGGTTCATGGTCAATATGAAATTCCTCGAAATGTTCTTACCGGTGAATTCTCAATTGATATGGATGAAGACTATGGAACCGATGATGGCGATTATGATAACTACTGGGATAAAATTGATGATTATGAAATGGCAGAAGTCTACTTCTCAGTTGAAGAATACAAGCGACCCCGTTTTGAAGTAACATTCGACGAAGTAAAAGAAAGTCTTTTGGTCGGGGATTCCGTTCTGGTCAAAGGTAATGCCAACGCCTTATTGGGAACTCCCATTAAGAATGCAACTGTCAAATATACCGTAGAAAGAAATACGACCTCTCTAAGAGGAAATTTTTACTATCAAGGTAAATCCCGAATAATCGCGCAAGGTGAAATGGAAACCAACGAAAAGGGAGATTTTGGGATTCCATTTTTATCAGTCCCCGATTCTACTATTGTGGCGGCCCAAAAACCAATTTACTCTTATCATGTCAATGCGGATGTTACCGATATCAATGGTGAAACAAGATCTGCCAAAACTACGGTGCGTGTAGGTTATCATAACCTGCAAGCCAATATTGAAATCGCATCTAAATTAGATAAAGATGAGCCAAACAGCATTACAATAAAAACACGGAATTTAAATTCCCAACCCATCGCATCACAGCTTAAAATTGAGGTGTTTAAATTAAAAGAACCTACTAATGTATTCCGAAAAAAACCTTGGCGTTTAGTGGAAATGCATGTCCTAAAAAAGGAAAAGTACAGGCAGCTTTTTCCACATGAGCCCTATGATAGTTTGGACCTTAAGGAGCATTGGCCCAAAGGTGAAATGGTCCAAAAAAAACAAGTACAAACAGAAGGCGAGGACAAAATTGAATTGGGAACTATGGAGCAATGGCAAATAGGAGCTTACGCCATAGTGCTGACCGCAATTGATAATTTAAAGGATACGGTTAAAGTTGAGAAAAGATTTGATGTATTTGATAAAAATAAATCTACTGTCCCAAGTGGTCAACTCTTCGATTATAAAATTGCCAATAGCGCTTATAAGCGTGACGGCTTTGTACAGCTTCAATTTAGTACTTCCGCAAAAGAGTTAAAATTCTATTTGGAAGGTTATTGCAATGAAAAAAAGGTCTACAGCCAAGAAATTGACATCGAAAAAGGTGTTACATCCATAGAAATCCCTGTCAAGGAGACCTATAAGGATAAAATGATATTCAATGCCTATTTTGTAAAATTCAACAGTCTATACTCCAAGCAATTTGCGGTAGATTTTCCACAAGTTACTAAAGGGTTGTCCATAGAAACCTTAAGTTTTAGGAACAAACTTGTGCCTGATTCCGAGGAGACATGGAGTTTCAGAATAACCAATTCTGACAACAAAAATGCAAACGCTGAGATCTTGGCTAGTATGTATGACGCTTCACTTGACCAGTTCAAGGAACATGAGTGGAATAATCGACTGGAATCAGAAAATTATTACAATCCTTCCGCTCCTAGAATAGATGATTACCATTCTTTCTCAACGACCAACTTCAGAAAGTTCAACTATTCGCCAAGAACCAATGTGGTTACTTTTCTAAAAAACTATCATCAGCTTAACTGGTTTGGACTTGACTTCGGCAATACCAAATATGATAACGAACGTTATCTAAAAAAACTCGAACTAAAAACATATGAACCACCAAAAGTAGAAGGTAATATTAGCGGTATAGTTACCGATGGAGATGGGGTTCCGCTCCCTGGTGTCAATGTAGTGGTCAACGGTACAACTGTGGGCACACAAACTGATTTTGATGGGTATTATTCCATAAATGCTCCGGTAGGATCACAACTGACTTTTAGCTATTTAGGGTTTAAAAACGATATTGTGCCTATCTCTCAGCCTTCTTCCGTCAATGTGGCACTTACTGAAGATGCTCAAGCTTTGGAAGAAGTGGTGGTCACAGCTCTTGGTATTCAACTCAAAAAGAATTTGACGGGTGCCATCTATACAAATGCAACCAGTATTCGAAGTGATATAGAAAACAAATTAGCTGGGAAATTGGCAGGGGTCCAAATAACCCAAACCGCTGGAAATGCAGGTTCCGAATCACAAGTTATCATACGGGGTTTGACATCATTGAACTCTAAAAATAGACCACTATTTGTTATTGATGGCGTAGTAATGGCATTTGGAGAGGGAGAACTTAATGAAACAACCTTGATTCCTTCCGACATTGAGGATATCTCAATTTTAAAAGATGCGGCGGCAACAGCAATTTATGGATCTCAAGCGGCGAACGGTGTAGTTATTATAACTACCAAAAAAGGCTTGGAGGAAGCGTTACAGGTAGAAACCAGAACCAATTTGAAGGAAACAGCTTTCTTTCTTCCCAACCTAACAACTGACCTGGACGGAACTGTTAACATCAATTTTAACTCCCCACAAGCATTGACCAAATGGCGGTTTATGATGCTTGCCCATACCAGAAATTTGGAAATTGGCAGATTGGAAAAAACAGCAATAACACAGAAAGACCTGAGCATTGTTCCAAACTACCCCCGTTTTCTTAGAGAAAAAGACTCCTTAATGTTTTCTGTCAAAATCAGCAACCTTACTTCCAATCCACAAACTGGCACTGCAGTTTTGCAGCTATTTGATGCAGTGACAATGGAACCATTGGACATAAAGGTTTTTAAAGACGGCCAAAACAAAAACTTCTCTGTTGCCGCAAATAATGATTTAAATGTTTCTTGGAAGTTTTTTGTGCCGGAAAACTTAAGTGCTGTCCAGTTTAAGGTATTGGCAAAATCTGGTAATAAGAGTGATGGTGAAGGCATTATTGTTCCCGTTTTGTCCAATAGGATTTTGGTAACCGAATCCAAGCCCATGTGGGTTTTACCAAACAGTACTAAAGAAGTCGTTTTGGAAAAACTAAAAACGCAAAAGTCCAGTTCTCTTGAACACCATCGATTTACATTGGAATATACTTCAAATCCAGCCTGGTCCGCAATAAAATCGCTACCATACCTCATTGAGTTTCCATATGAATGCGCAGAACAGACATTTTCAAAGTTTTATGCCAATGCCATCGCGGAACACGTTGCAAACAGTAATCCTAAAATAGCTGAGGTTTTTGAGAGTTGGGCTGAAGCTGGACAGCAACAGAGTCCTTTAGATAAAAATAAAGAGTTAAAATCCATATTGCTAACAGAAACCCCTTGGGTAAAAGATTCCAAAAATGAAAGCGAGAATAAAGCAAGACTAGGGCAACTTTTTAAAAAAGATGCTTTAATTGAAAAGCAAAAACAGGCGATTAATAAGATAAAGGAATTACAATTAAGTTCTGGGGCATTTCCATGGTTTTCAGGCGGTCGTGAAAGTAATTTTATTACAAGACATATTGTGGCCGGCTTTGGCCATTTGAAAAAAATGAACGTCAAGACCGAAAGCGACTATAAAACCAAGAAGCTTATTGAGAATGCCCTGAAATATTTAGATCAGGAGTTTATCAAAAGTTACGAGCAAGCTCTTCTCAATAAATTGGATTCAACAAAGATAGGCTTGACCAATTCTGATATCCATTATCTATACACTAGAAGTTTCTTTTTGGAGAGCCATCCTCCATCGGAAAAGCTCAAAACAATTCAATCAAAATACCTTAGGGTGTGTGAGGAAAATTGGCTTACCAAATCACTTTATAACAAAGCTATGATTTCTCTCATTTTGGATAGGTCTGGCAATAAAGAGATTTCAAGAAAGATTGTTGACGGTCTTGAAGAACAGGCCGTACACAGTGAAGAAAATGGAATTTATTGGAAAGAAAATACAGCCGGCTGGTATTGGTTTCAGGCTCCAATTGAAACCCAAGCTTTGCTTATTGAAGCCTTTACCGAAATAGGGGTTGAAAAGAAAATTATCGATGCCCTAAAGCTATGGTTGTTAAAAAACAAAAGAACCCACCAATGGGATACCACCAAAGCCACTACAGAAGCTATTTATGCACTACTTATACAAGGTAGTGATTGGCTATCGGTATCTGATAATACCTTAATTTCAATAGGCAATCAAAAAATCCAGACAAAGAAGTTGGAAGCCACTGAAAAAGAAGCAGGAACGGGCTATCTAAAAATTGTTTGGGCCGAAGATGAAATATCAAACAAAATGGCCGCGATCAAGGTTCAGAACAAAAGCAAAGTTTCCGGATTTGGGGGCGTGTACTGGCAATATTTTGAAGACTTGGATAAAATAACGGATTCTGAAAATGGCCCCTTAACCATTAAAAAGAATCTATTCCTAAAGAAAAAATCTTTAGAAGGAGAAACGCTTGTGCCCATAAATGACGAATCCGAATTGAATCTTGGTGACATTCTTGCCGTAAGATTGGAAGTAAGCTCTAAAGACAATTTGGAATTTGTTCATCTGAAAGATTTAAGGGCATCTGGACTGGAGCCTATAGATGTGATTTCTAAATATAAATGGCAAGATGGATTAGGGTACTATCAATCAACGAAGGATGTGGCAACACATTTTTTCTTCGATAATCTTCCTAAAGGCACATATATTCTTGAATATGAATTACGTGTCAATAACAGTGGTAATTTTTCCACTGGCATATCTACTTTACAAAGTATGTATGCCCCTGAATTTTCTGGGCACTCCAAAGGCATGAGGTTATTGGTCAAATAGATTTTATGAAAATTCATCTAATGAGATACGTAGTCATAATTTCAATAATTCTTCTGACTTTTGGTGGTTGCATCTCCAATATAAAGTCACACATCCCAAAGGAAGCCCCGTTGAGAATCTATAAGAATGGTTCTTGGGGTTATTTAAATAGGCAAGGTGATACTCTTATTCCTTTAAATAGATATAAATTCCTAAATCCTATTGATTCTGCGGGAATGATACTGGCACACAATTCCAATAGGTCCGGCTATATCAATATCAAACAGGACACCTTAATTGATTTTGTATATGAAGATCTAGGAGTTTTTTCAAACGGATTAGCCCCGGCAAAAAAGAATGGTAAATGGGGATTTTTAGATCGTGACGGAAACACTGTAATTCAACATCAATTTGATAATGAGGGATACTTCTACCGTTGTGGTCTTGCAGTGGCCAAAAAAGATAATAAATGGGGTTTCATTGATAAATCAGGAAATACGGTTGTGCCAATAATATATGATGGAGCTCGGTACAATAGACTTGATTTTTACGTTTGTCTTCAAGCTGACAACAAATGGGCATTTTTTTCTTGCGATGGAAAAACAACTAACAGAATTCGATTATGATAGAATAATCGAGGGGAAATACGACCAGAATAATTTTACTTATTTCATGAATGGACCTTGTTTGGTGAATATGGGAGGAAAGATTGGATATATCGATAAAAAATTCAAGCCTATCATTCCTTTTGAATCATTTGATAAATACAATCCCTTCGACAATGCAAAGAGGGCAATAGTGAAGACTGGCTCGGACTTCGGTTTGATTAACTCTAAAGGACAATTTATACTCCCGCCAAAATATGATAGCATTGAAAACTTTCCATATCCCGAGGGGCGGTATAAACTTGAGTCAAATAGTAAGTATGGTATTGTAGATTCTTCTGGAACGGAGATATTGCCCATGAAATACCAGGCTATTACACCCAACTATTTTAAGAAGGATACAACGTCCATTGGTACTTTAATCTTAAAGGATGAAAATGGAAAATTTGGTGTGACCAGCCACAATGGGGAACCACTTATTCCAATGGTGTATGACTCTATACAAAAGTTTGAGGAAGTTAATGACAGTAGTTATGCAATAGTCTCCCTTAATGGAAAATATGGTCTTATTGATTCAAAAAATAAAAGGATTATACCCATTGAAAATGACCATATCTATTCAGATAGATGGATGGAATATTTGATTGTAGAAAAACAAAATGCCTTCGGTATGTATACTAAAGAGGGTAAAGAAGTTCTTCCGCTAAATTTTGACTATCTAAGACCTTGCCACTATGACAAAAACAATAGGTTCATCATTGGCCAAGATGGGAAAAAGGGTATTATCACAAAAGACGGGAAAACTATAGTTCCCATCGAATATGATGAAATTTCAAATTGGGTTGAATACGGTCCAAAAGAACATTTTGTAATAAAGGGTGGAAAGCACGGTTTAATTGACAGAAATGGAAAAATAGTAATTCCCCCTATTTATGATGATGTCCATGTAGACAACCCATCTTTAATTAAGGAAATGATTTAAACTTTTTCATTTTTCTTTTTCATAAACTTTTTTAGGGCAATGACCATGAATGCCAAGTAGTTGAATCCTTTCCAGCTTTCGGTGGTGGTATCGAACCTGTTGAGCAGGGAACGGAAGCTGTCCATCCA
>JBCDBD010000064.1:0-13425 GCA_039184335.1 Bacteroidota bacterium
AATAGGCCACAATCTCTTTTTCTATCATATCTTTATCAAGTACAAAGTACATAAAGGGTTGTTTGGGTTTGACTTATGTTTCGCAACACAAATCTCTGCAACCCTAACTTTCGATCCAAAAAAAGTTTAAATCACCTCATATACCGCAAAATACCAAGTCCCGTTTTTTAGCGATTTTTTTTTGATGATGCCCAATATTTGAAGACGGTATTATCGTAAAACAGTAATCAACCTGTGTTTTGTCATGTTTTTAGATATGACAAAGCAATTTAAACTCTGTGCTAAAAACATTTTGCGACCGAACATAAACCATATTTCATCAGGATTACTCCCATTACTTTTGTTTGAAGTACGTATTACTACGTATCATCAAGAATCTTGAGCATGACACTTTGATTTTTTCGGATTGTGCTTTTTAAATGGAAATGGACATTTTAACAAACTAACATTATGGAAGAAAACGTAACCTTATTTGACAAACTGGGTGGAAAAGGAGCCGTAGATGCAGCTGTGGACATTTTTTATACCAAGGTATTGGCAGATGAAAGTATCAACCACTTTTTTACCCAAACCGATATGAATACACAGCGTGCCAAACAAAAGACATTTCTGGCCTATGCTTTTGGCTGCCCTATGAACTACACTGGCAAAAGTATGCGAGAGGCGCATGCGCACATGGATCTTACCGAAGATCATTTCAATTCTGTTGCCACACATCTGGTAGATACCTTGAATGAACTTCAGGTACCGCAAACCTTAATCGACCAAGTGGTCACCATCGCAGTATCCACCAAAGATGATGTCCTGAACAACTAGCCTTAAAATACGGCAGATTTCCCCAACGCCTGAACAGTAAAATCGAAGTAAAGACGAATCAGCACTACTAGAAACAAAAAACCAAAACATAAGTTATCATGAAAAATAATATAAAACACCAGATAGTTACATCTTTGATTTTGATTACAGTTTTTGCAACTGTTTCCTGTGGAGGGGTACCTGAAGAGACTGCTGAAGCAGTCAACGAAGAAAATGTTTTTTCTGTAGAGCAAGTATTGGAAATGGTGGCAAAAGAGAATGATGTCACCCGAACACTTTACACCAAAGCCATAGTGGGCAAAGGGAAGAAACAAGGGATGAAATTCGATGAGGATTGGCGAAAAGATGATGTAGAGGCTGGGCCACTGCCCGCATTGTTTCTAAGGGGTATTTCGACCAGCATTCGCAAAAGTCCCACCCCATTGGGCCTTTACTTGGGTTCAGACTTTCCCGTGAACAACGCGAATAAGTTTGAAGGAAAGCAAGCAGAACTGTTCAAACAAATCAAGGCAGACCAAAAGCCCCAATTTTTCTATGACAATACCCAAGAGTTACACACCGCAATGTTCGCCGATCTGGCTGTGGCCGATGCCTGTGTCAGCTGTCACAACAAACATCCACAAACAGCAAAGACCGACTGGGAACTTGGCGATGTCATGGGGGCGACCACATGGCAGTACCCCAAAGATTCCCTTACCTACAAAGACGCTGTTGGGGTCTTGAATGCTTACGCTAAAGGAACGGTTGACATCTACGTAGAATACCTTGATGAGATTGCGGCTTTTGAGGAAAGTGAAAAGCCCGTTATTGGCGAAAAATGGCCAGAAGAGGGAAACTATCTGCCTACACCAGAAGTCTTTCTGGACAGCGTTAGAAAACTAGCATCATACGAAACGATGAAGACCTTGGTTACCAGGGAATAGCACAAGACTAAGGGGGAGTTTCAGTGGACGGCCAATTCCATAAATAATGCAACACAATGAAAAACAATCTGACCAAGTGAAAGCCATAAACCCCTCCACATATTTAGGGCTTGCGCTGTTGACACTCTTCTTTATGCAGTTTATTTTGAAATTGGAGTGGGATTGGCTTTCAAATCTACAGCAGGGGGAATATTATAAAAGATGGTCTGGCTTGACCATAGCTTTATTCATCACTTTTCAATGGTTATTGACCTTTAGCAGAATACTAAAAAAATTCAGGAAACATTCACAGAAAATGGCAATAATACACAAATGGATAGGTGCTTTGAGTCCTTTGTTTTTTTACATCCATAGCATGGGATTTGGGTATGGCTATTTGGCCCTACTGTCCTATGTTTTTTTTGCAAATACCCTAATTGGCTATATCAATCTCGATGTCATAAAAAGTGACAGTGAGCTGTTATTCAAAGGATGGATGATCTTTCATGTGGCGTTTTCCATCATTATTACCTTACTGATGTTCTTTCATATAGGCATGGTTTTTTATTACAAATAACATACAATGAAGTTACAGGTAAAAAACATTATCAAAGAGACCGACAATGCAGTGAGTGTTTCCTTTAAGAACGGCTCGCTCTTTAAAAAACTATCGTACAAACCAGGGCAATTTTTGACCATAAACGTGCCCATATCGGGCAAGGTACATAAAAGGGCCTATTCGTTTAGTAGTTCCCCATTTGAGGACAAAGATTTAAAGATTACCGTAAAGCGGGTAGAAAAAGGATTGGTTTCCAATTATGTGAATGATGAATTGGAGATTGGTGACAAAATTGAGGTTGACCGCCCAACGGGCAGTTTCTTTGTAGAGCCGAATGAAAGTGCTGCAAAACAATATATCTTTTTTGCTGGCGGTAGTGGAATCACCCCTATCTACTCGATTATAAAATCCGTATTGACCAAGGAACCCAAATCAAGGATTTTATTGGTCTATGCCAACCAAAATTACAGTTCGATCATATTTCTAAAGGATTTGGAAAAGCTTGTTGAACAATATGGAGCGGTGTTTTCGATAGAGCACATTCTATCAAGCAATGATCGATCTGAAGGAAATTTTCATTCGGGTTTGGCGACGGAAGCCCTAATCACAAAGCTTTTCAAAAAACATGGCCTTGAGTTTTCAAACGATTCGGTTTACATGATATGTGGTCCCTTGGGCTATATGGAAGTCGTAAAGGAAGTGTTGAGATTTAAAGAAATCAAATCAAGCCAGATAAAAGTAGAGGTATTCAGTAGCCCAAAGGTAAAGCTCACGGGCAAGAATCTAATCAGCGATGTAGAAATACAGTACAATGGTGAAACGCACAAGATCAAGGTAGCAGGCAATGAATCTATTCTTAAGGTGGCCATGCGCAACAATATTGTACTGCCCTATGCGTGCAGGGCGGGAATGTGCGTATCGTGTAAGGCATCTTGTGTTTCTGGAGAAGTAAAAATGATCGAGGGTCATTTTTTGGAACAAGAAGAAGTGGACATGGGAAACATATTGACCTGCGTGAGCTATCCCACCACTGAAAATGTGGTAATTGCATATTGATGAGGTTTACAATAAGTCCATTACGCAAAAGACAGTTTACAGGTATCTTAATAGGATTCGTTTTAGGAGCTTTGCTTATTGTTTTTTTTACTTTAGAACCCTCAAAGGAATACATTTCGCTTGGACCAATGAATTCTGGTCATGGTGATTTGTCATGTGTCACTTGCCATGCCGATGCCAAAGGAAATCTATCCCAACAAATACAATCCAATATTTCCCATACCCTTGGAATACGAAAAAAAAATGTGGATTTTGGCACCCAAGACGTGACTGTTGACAATTGTCTTCAATGCCATGACAGACCCAACGATAGGCACCCTACCTATCGTTTCTCAGAACCAAGGTTCGCCGATGCCATCAAAAAAATCAATACAACCACTTGCATTACATGCCATTCGGAGCATCATGGGGAACGGGTTACTATTGCTCCACTGAATTACTGCATGAACTGCCATCAAGACCTGACCGTAGAGGATGACCCGCTCGATATTTCACACGAACAGTTGATAGCGGACAAAGAATGGTTTACCTGTATACAATGTCATGACTTTCATGGAAACCACCGCTATAAGGTAGCCAAAAGACTGAAAGACACAATTCCCATTTTAAAAATAGAGGCCTATTTAAAAGGGGGGGAAGACCCCTTTGGCAACGATAAAAAATACGTGGGCCTGTCGGAGCCCGAATGGTTGAAGCAGTTCGATAAGAAGAAATAAATCACTTCCTGCGATAAACCGCTATTAAACTTTCACTTTTCGAATAGATCCTTTAACAATTGATTCTTAAAAAATCAGGAATTCCTAAATATTGGGTATTATTTTTTTCGAAGTCTCCATTTTTTATTGGCATCAATTTCTTTCCATTTAAAAATACGTACATAATCTTATTTTATTTTAAAACTAAGTATATATACGTAAATAAAATACGTATGTTTGTCGTGATAACGAATTCAACTTTAAAACATACACTTATGAAATCTATGATTCAAAAAACTTGCGGATTTCTTTTCTTGGCATTCACTTTGGCTGCTTGCGGAGGAAAAACCGAAAAAAAAGCCGCTGAAACCGCAGAAGCTGCAATTCCAAGCAGTTCGTTGGAAATTGAAAAACCCCAATTGACTTTCGGCTTTATCAAATTGACCGATATGGCCCCCTTAGCCATTGCTAAGGAAAAGGGATTCTTTGAAGATGAGGGGCTCTTTGTTTCTGTTGAGGCACAATCCAATTGGAAAAACGTATTGGACCGGGTGATTGATGGCCAGTTAGACGGTTCACACATGTTGTCTGGGCAGCCCATTGCCGCTGGTGCAGGATTCGGAAGACAAGCTGAGCTGGTGACTCCCTTTTCTATGGATTTGAATGGAAATGGAATTACCGTTTCCAATGATGTATGGGGAAAAATGAAACCCAATGTACCGAAAGATGCTGATGGAAAACCGCTCCATCCCATCAAGGCAGATGCCTTGAAACCTGTAATCTCTGAATACAAGAACAGTGGAAAACCCTTTAAAATGGGTATGGTATTCCCAGTATCCACCCACAATTATGAAATTCGGTATTGGTTGGCTGCTGCTGGCATCCATCCAGGAATGTATACTGCAGACAATGTACAAGGCCAGATTGATGCTGAGGTACTATTATCGGTCACCCCTCCCCCGCAAATGCCCGCTACGTTGGAAGCAGGCACCATATATGGATATTGTGTGGGCGAACCCTGGAACCAACAAGCCGTGTTCAAGGGTATCGGGGTTCCCGTTACCACCAACTATGACATCTGGAAAAACAACCCGGAAAAAGTATTTGTGATGACCAAGAAGTTCATCGATGAGAATCCAAATACGGCCATTGCAGTGACCAAAGCATTGATTCGAGCCGGTAAGTGGTTAGATGAGCCTGAAAACAGGAAAGAGGCAGTTAAAATTCTATCCATGCCACAGTACGTAGGAGCTGATGAGGTGGTATTGGCCAACTCCATGACCGGTACTTTTGAATTTGAAAAAGGAGACAAACGATCGATGCCTGACTTTAATGTCTTTTATAAGTACAATGCTACCTATCCTTTCTATTCTGATGGCATTTGGTTCTTGACCCAGATGCGACGATGGGGTCAAATTCCGGAAGCCAAACCAGCTGCATGGTATGAGGCGACCATTAAGGACATTTACCGTCCTGATATCTGGAAAAAAGCAGCGGAACTGTTGGTCGCAGAGGGGCACATTCCAGCTTCCGATATCCCAGATACAGATGGTTATAAGCCTGCAACATCAGATTTCATCGATGGGAACACCTATAACGCCAAAGACCCGATAGGTTATATCAATAGTTTTGAAATTGGCAACAAAGACGATTCTTCCTTATAAAAAAACATAGCTAAAAGTTTACTCCCATGAAGCAAAGCGTAACCGTAAACAAAGCAGAAGATTTGAAATTGGGCAGTGCTGTCAAAGCAGTACTGTCTAAGTTCAAAATCAAGACCCCAAAATTCAATTTTAAGACTATACTAAAAAAAGGTACCATCCCACTAGTTTCCATTCTATTGTTTATAGCCCTCTGGCATATGGGCGCAAGGGCGCTATACAATGTGGAAGCGAATTATAAGATTCAGAAGGCATTGACCGATCAGGGACAAGAAGCAGCAAACGCCATGGAAGCCTGTATTTTATCAGGTGACATTAGCTGCCAGCCCAACACCTTGCCCTCACCGGCACAGGTATGGGAATCGTTCAACACTTTGATCGCTGACCATAAGACTATCAGTGCCGATAAACTGGCCTTTAAGGAAAAAACTGCCGTATTGAATGAAAAACGGGTAGCAGAAGGTAAAGATCCAATTACCTATACCGGTCGACCTTCTTTTGTCGATCAAATTTTTACCAGTCTAAAAACAGTCTTCGCAGGATTCGTACTGGCGTTTTTGATTGCGGTACCTATTGGCATTGTCATTGGTTTAAGTGAAACCCTGCGCAACTCCTTCAATTGGCTCATTCAGGTGTTTAAACCGGTTTCTCCCGTGGTCTGGTTGCTATTGGTGTTCATGATCGTGAAAACGATGACCAAGGATTCTAACCAAGATAGTGCTTTCATCATTTCGTTTATCAGCGTAGGGCTTTGTGCCATGTGGGCCACTTTGGTCAATACCGCAGTAGGGGTCTCTTCAGTGGACAAAGATTACATCAATGTAGCTAAAGTTTTGAAATTAAGACCATTACAAAAAGTATTCAAGGTCATCTTGCCTTCATCACTACCACTGATTTTCACTGGTCTCCGTATTACCCTATCCGTTGCTTGGATGGTACTGATTGCCATCGAGCTTTTGGCACAAAGTCCTGGCTTGGGCTCCTTTGTGTGGGAAGAGTTTCAAAATGGGGCAAATGATTCCAACTCAAAAATTATCGTTGCCATGTTCGTCATTGGCATCATTGGATTTCTCTTGGATCGAATCATGTTGACCATACAAAACATGGTTTCCTTTAATAAGAACGCAACAGCTTAAACACAGCAAACCATGGCATATTTAGAGTTAAAAAACATTTGCAAGACCTACGGTGAGGGAAAACAGGCCACAGAAGTGCTGACCGATATCAACCTAACCATTGACGAAGGAGAGTTTGTGGCCATTGTAGGCTTTACAGGAAGTGGCAAAACCACTTTGGTCAATCTCATCAACGGGCTTTTGAAACCTACGGACGGGCAAGTGCTGTTCAAAGGAAAACCTGTGGCTGGCACAAGTCACGAAAGAGGGGTCATCTTTCAAAATTATTCCCTTCTCCCTTGGTTGAATGTTGGTCAAAATGTGGCCATGGCCATTAAGGAAGCCTTTCCAAACGCTAAAAGACAGACCATTAAGAAGATTGTAACCCATTATGTTGAAATGGTAAACTTGACCCCTGCTATTAACAAAAGGCCCAAGGAGTTGTCAGGTGGTATGCGGCAGCGGGTGGCAGTCGCCAGAGCCTTGGCCATGGATCCAGAAATGATCATCATGGATGAGCCCCTTGGTGCCCTGGATGCCTTGACCCGGGGAAACCTACAAGATGAAATTCTCAATATCTGGAGCAAAGATAAGCGCACTGCCCTATTGATTACCAATGACGTCGATGAGGGCATTTATATGGCAGACAGGATCATTCCCCTTAGACCGGGACCTCGAGCCACCCTTGGACCCGAATTCAAGATTGATATCGAGCGCCCGAGGGACAAGACAGAATTAAATGACAATCCGGTGTACAAAAAAACGAGAAATGCCATCATTGAATATTTGATGGGTATCGGTGAAGAACGGAAATCAGTATCGCAACAGGTATATGAATTGCCAGAATTGAATCCAAAAAGCTTTGTAGCCTAAAAACCTTCTAAAACAAAACTATGGTAGTGGAAGAAATGACAGCGAAAAAATCACATGAAAATGGTATTGCCTACCCTTCAGATGGGGTGATGCTCGATTTACGTGACCTCAAAAAAGTATATCCGACACCGAAGGGGGATTATGTGGTGCTCGAACACCTCAACCTCCAAATTCTAAAGGAGGAATTTGTGACCATCATTGGCCATTCTGGATGTGGCAAGACGACCATGCTATCCATGATTGCTGGCTTGAACCCGATTACAGACGGTAATATTGCCGTTCTGGGCAATCCCGTTAAAGGACCTGGTCCAGACAGGGGGGTCATCTTTCAATCCCCTAGCTTGATGCCCTGGATGACCGCTTTGCAAAATGTGCTCTTGGGGGTGAACAGGGTTTTTCCGCATGCCACCAAAACACAACGAAAAGACATTGCCAAATACTACCTGCACAAGGTTGGCCTTGATGGGGCCTTTGACAAAAGGGCCAATGAACTTTCGCAGGGTATGCAGCAACGGGTAGGCATTGCACGCGCCTTTGCTATTAAGCCCAAAGTATTGTTGCTAGATGAGCCTTTTGGTATGCTTGATTCCCTGACACGTGGTGAGCTACAGGACATTCTCATTGAAATCTGGAACAAGGAAAAAATTACGGCCGTTATGATTACCCACGATGTGGATGAAGCCATCTTTTTGGCTGACCGCGTCGTGATGATGACCAGTGGACCCCGCGCAACCATCGGGGATATTCTGAGCATCGATTTCGAACGCCCAAGAACACGAAAGGCTGTTTTGGAACATGACGATTACTACAGCTATCGAAAACACTTAATTGACTTTTTAGAACATTAAAACTTACTAACTCAACGAAAACTAAACATTATGAAAAAAGGTTATCTTTTACTTACCCTAGTTATCCTATCGGTTCAATTAGGTATGGCACAGTTCACATTTGATGGGGAATTCAGGCCTCGGTCTGAATATCGACACGGATTCGGGCAAGTAATCGGGGAAGATCAAGATCCAGGATATTCCATCAGTACCCGGGCAAGATTGAACGCAAAATATGCAGCCGAGACTTTTGTGGTATACTTAAGTTTGCAGGATGTATTGACCTGGGGTGAGAACCGACAGATACGAATTGTGGACGACAACAACTCATTCGCTGTATTTCAGGCTTGGGCCTCTTTGAAATTGGGGGGAGGATTCTCAACAAAACTGGGCCGTCAGGTCATATCGTATGATGACCAGCGGATTTTTGGCGGTTTGGCCTGGGCACAGCAGGCGCGTAATCATGACGCAGCTTTGTTACAGTACAAAAAAGGAAAATTCCTTTTTGACCTTGGCTTGGCCTTTAACCAAGATTTTGATTCACAGACCGGAAATGTCAGCGGGTTCACCAATGTCGGCAATGGTTTTACAGAATCCCCAGGTTTCTTTACCTATAAGACGATGCAATATTTGTACCTCAAGCAAAAATGGGAGAAATTCTCAGGCAGCCTTTTATTCTTGAACAACGGATTTCAAAACTTTGAAGACCCTGAACGCACTATTGCCGATGGGGTGAGTAATTTACAGACCTTTGGCACACACTTAGAATACAAATCCGGTAGTTTTGACCTTGCTTTCAACGGATTTCTCCAAACTGGTGAACGGGTGAACGAACTTGAAGTTTCAAGTGCCTACCTTTTGGGCCTCGATTTAGGCTATAAAGTATCTGATAAGGTAAAGTTGGGCATCGGAACTGAAATCATCAGTGGTGACGATGGGCAAACCGCAGGTGAGACCAGTGCCTTCTTTCCATTGTATGGCACCAACCATAAATTCAACGGCTATATGGACTACTTCTATGTAGGCAACCACGCCAACTCGGTTGGGCTGTTTGATCTACATGCCAGTGCCAATTTCAAATTGGACAAGACCTCCAACCTTTTTGTAAAAGTGTTGAATTTTCAAGGCGAACAGGACACCTCGAGCGGAGAATCGCAATTAGGAAGCGAAATTGATCTGGTCTTTAACAAAAACCTTAAAGATGGGATGAACCTAAAAATTGGCTACTCCCAATTTTTTACTGGCGATGGCATCTTTGATATTCCACAAGGTTCTATTGGCTCAGATGCCGAGGGAGACTTCCAAAACTGGGCGTGGGTCATGCTCACCATAAAGCCCAAGTTCTTCACCACGGCCAAACCAGACTGACCATACATACAGACTTTGCTTCGATGGGCTGTCGCGACTTTGTCGGGGCGGTCCTTCGCTGTTTGCAACTCCCAGACATATGCCTTATGCTGGCTACGCAATTCTAGTTGATCCGGTATTTTTAATCACACCCTATTAAATAATTCGGTTATTTTTGTAGCATGCAAGATTCGGTACTTCGAAAAACAATCAGCATCGTGTTGGCCGATGACCACTCGCTGGTACGGGATGGTATTCGGGCCTTATTGGAAGAGGAAGCCGATCTAGAGGTCATTGGCGAGGTTTCGAATGGTTTTGAAGCCCTTGAGATGATTCGTGAAAAAGCACCTGACATCTTGATCATTGACATTCGTATGCCTGCATTGGGTGGCATTGAAACCGTTGAGCGGTTAAATACAACCGACGGCTTAAAAACCAGGTGCATCATCTTGTCAATGCATGATTCAGAGGAATATATATTAAAATCGGTTCAGGCCGGTGCAAGTGGTTATCTCTTAAAGGATACCGATAAAAATGAATTCATCAAGGCCATTCGCACTGTTCAGGATGGAGGCAAATATTTCAGTGGGGATATTTCAAATGTATTGGTGAACAATTTGCTTCATGCTGATTCAGCTGAAAAAAACATCCCCAGAAAGAAAACCAGGGACATCCCCTTTGATCTGACCAACAAAGAACTGCAGGTACTTCAACTGGTATTGGCAGGGCATACTAATAAAGAGATTTCTGAAAAATTGCAGAACAGCAAGCGCACCATTGAAACGCATCGCTTTAATTTGATGAAAAAGATGCAGGTCAAGAATTTAATGGACCTTTCTAAAAAAGCGCAAGAGCACGACTTGGTGTAATTTACGGCACGTATTGCTTGTCTTTTGTAAACAGTTGTATGAGTTTGACGGTAATTTAGGAATGACATTTTACGAAAAAGAACTTAAAAGAATCAATGCTACGGTTTATTCAAACCATGAACAAATAGAAACCGTCATTGGTATTCGAAACCATATGGACAACAACTATGGCAATGAATTGAATTTGGAGTACTTGTCCCGTGTTCGGTTTGTTTCTAAATACCATATGCTACGAATATTCAAAAGGCACTACGGGCTTACACCAAGGCAGTATTTAATAGACAAACGAATCGAAAAATCGAAAGAACGACTGAAGAATGGAATGTCAGTGACCGAAGCTTGCTTTGCGGTTGGATTTGAAAGTCTAGGTTCGTTCAGTACCTTATTCAAAACCAAAACAGGAAAATCACCAAGCAATTATCAAAAAGAGCAATTTTCGAGAAGTATTTTGAATTCTGAATCTTGAATTTTGGAAAAATGGATTAAAAAAAACCCTGAAATGAAAGTAACATTAATTAGTATTCCTGTTCGAGACCAAGAAAAAGCATTGAAGTTTTATACAGAAAAATTAGGTTTCATCAAAAAGAAAGATACCCCATTGGAAGGTGGAAATAGATGGTTGACCTTAGTGTCAAAAGAAGCGCAAGATGGCCCAGAATTGCTTTTGGAACCAGCACCCCTACACTTTGAACCATCTAAAATATATCAAGATGCACTGATGGAAGCTGGAATTCCATATACGCAATTTGATGTGGAAAGTGTTGATATGGAGTATGAACGATTAACAACATTGGGAGTAGCATTTAATGTAAAACCCACCAAGATGGGTATTGTTAAGATTGCGGTGTTCAACGACACCTGTGGCAACAACATCCAACTTGTAGAAATGCTATAAGAAAAACTACTTAAAATGGGGAGAACAATACCTATATTAGTAATGTTGGGCTTGATAGCCATCAGCTGCACAGACTCAAAAAAAGCAAAACACAACCTTGCAGAACTAGAAAAGCTGCAAATGGAAAATGACAGCCTAAAAAATACGATAGCGCAAAATAAAAATGCTTTGAACCAAAAAATCATCACCTTCCTGACATTTCAAAAAGAAGATGCTGAACAGGCAATGAACTTTTATATTGGGCTGTTTGACAATTCAAAAGTTGTAAGTCTAAAACGTTGGGGAAAGGAAGGGCCAGGAAAAGAAGGCACAATTATGCAAGCCCTATTTCATTTGAACGGAAAACCGTTTATGTGCAGTGACAGCCCCCCGATACACGATTGGGACTTTAGTCCGGCAGTTTCAAACTATGTGGAATGCGAGAACAAAAGTGAACTTGAGCAGTTGTTCGAAAAGCTAGCCGAAAACGGCGAGATTGCAATGCCTTTGGACAATTATGGTTTTAGCCAAAAGTTTGGTTGGGTCTTTGACCAATTTGGTGTTTCGTGGCAATTAAACCTAAAGTAAAACAACGAGCCCTCAAAGATAAGCTGTATGTAATGCAGGTCAATATACCTGCATAAGAGAACTACATAAAACAACCCTGTATACAATGCCCTAAACCTGCTTACTTGATATAGCCAAGATCATTATGCCTATAGCGTATGCAAATACTTTTACTTGGCGCAACTGGAAGAACGGGAAAACTTATTCTGGAAAAAGCCCCCGAAAAGGGTCATGACGTAAATGCGTTATTCAGAAAATCAGGATGGATCAAACAAAGGGACGGACTGAAGATCTTTGACGGAAACCCGAATGAAAGAACCGACCTGGAAAAAGCAATATCAGGTTGTGACGCCATAATAAGCGTGTTGAATATTTCTAGAAAATCAGACTTTCCATGGTCGAGCTTAAAAACACCAAAGACATACCTATCGAATGTTATGGCATTATTGGTTTCCATAGCAGAAAAACGGCATATCCAAAGAATTGCCGTTTGTTCAGCCTGGGGTGTTTCAGACACAAAAACTGAGATTCCAAAATGGTTCAAATGGCTTATTGACAACAGCAATATTGGCATTGCCCACAAAGACCATGAAAGACAGGAGAAAATAATTATGGAATCAAATCGAAACTGGACAATTGCTCGCCCAGTCGGACTCACCAATTCAAGGCGAAAAGAAAAGATGAGGGAGACCTATGCAAATATACCAAAACCAAGTCTTTTGATCAGTCGGCAGAGCACAGCGAACTATCTTATAGAATGTTTAAGCCGGTTCGATTTGGAACTGAAAAAAGTGGTCATCTCAACCCCCCTCCTGCCCTTTCAAAAAAAGCGGCTGTTTTTGGAATAATTTGGGTCGGATCGGTAAATGCGAGCGATATGACCGCAAATATTAGATCTACACACGGTCATTGAAATGGGTAGCAAAGCACACCAAAATGCAATGTTGGTTTTTTCAAGTGTTACCAAGCACTTGGCGGCAGAAATAAAATAGTCGAGGGTATTTGGGCATTACACCAGAAACATTAAGTCGGGTTAGAAATTTCATATCAAAATCAAAGTAATTCATTTCTTGATGTAGGTCAATGCATGCTGAGTTCCAAAGATTGATCTTTGGTTTCAAATTAGTATTGTCCGGTAAAGATACTTGGAAAATGGCAGAGATAGCGTAAACAGTGGTCTAGCGTTCATTGAAATATTTTTCGATTTGAAATCGGTTTTGTAAAAGTTGATTCAGTTTTGCCGAATGAACACAGGCAGAACCAT
>JBCDBD010000065.1:0-12802 GCA_039184335.1 Bacteroidota bacterium
ACTGCACATGCCACGAAGTAAGTGAAATCACGCCAGTATGTAAATTTCCTAAATTAATTTTTGCAAATCATTCAAATTCACAACACTTTTCTAACATATGATATGAACGGGTGCCATAGCTTTGTATAAAACAATTCAAATGCGAACATTGGTTTTGATAGGGTTGCTGTGCCCATTATTATCTCTTGGCAATACCACCTGGGGCAAAAAGGGGCATAGGGTCATTGGTTATATTGCAGAAAAGCACTTGTCTAAAAAAGCTAAAAAGGCCATTGAAGATTTGCTCGATGGCCATAGTCTTGCTTTTGTTTCTACTTATGCCGATGAGATTAGGTCAGACGCGAAATACTACAAATACGGTCCGTGGCACTACGTGAACTATCCCTTGAACGTTACGTATCAAAAATCGGCCAAAAGTGAACTTGGTGACATTGTAGTGGCAATTGCCAAATGCAAGGCTGTATTGGGCAATATTGACAGTACACGAAAAGACAAGATATTTCACTTGAAGCTTCTGGTGCATTTTATCGGTGATTTGCACCAGCCCTTGCATGTTGGTAGAAAAGAAGATCGCGGGGGCAATGACATTCAGGTACAGTGGTTCGGTGAAGGATCCAATCTTCATCGGGTCTGGGATACCGATTTGTTGGAAACCTATGGGATGGGCTTTGAAGAATTGGGAGATGAATTGGATCGCATTACCACCCGGAAAGAACGAAAGCTTCTTCAAAGGGGAACTACAGAAAGCTGGTTGGAAGAATCGCATGCTTTGGCGAAGGAAATCTATGGCTCTGCCAATGCTGGTGAAAAATTAGCATACGCTTATTCGTACAAGTACGATCCGATAGTCTTTGAAAGGCTTGGAAAAGGTGGTTTTCGATTGGCCAAGGTATTGAACGACATTTTTTCATGACCCTGTTTCGAGCATTTTATTTATTGATTATCAATTTAGTAGTGGTATCATTACATAATGGTACACTTGAAACCGACAGGTTTTGAAAATCATCGAATGGTTCTGAAAGTTAAATTAATTCGTTCGTCAATGGGTTTTTTTGTTTTTGGAACTTGGTGTTGCCAATGGTGCTGCGTTTCTCCTTTCATAAGCAGTAGACTCCCATGGCCCAACAAGATTTTGAGCTTTAATTTCTTATCCTTTTTGTGTCTAAGATGAAAAAAACGCTCTTGACCCAGACTAAGGGAAGCGATAACTGGGTTTATACCCAATTCTGGTTCATCATCAGCATGCCAGCCATTACTGTCTTTGCCATTTCGGTACAGATTTAAAAGACAACTGGTGAATTTTTCTTTGGTTTCTTGCTCAATCTTTGTCTTTATTTCCAATAAGGTGGTGTTAAAGGGTTGCGGGTGCATGGTGATATTGGAATAGGTGTAGGGTTGCGCATTATTGGCAAATAATGCGGTCAACCTTGGTTGTAGGTAGGTTTTTCCAAAAAGTTTAATGGAATCTTGCCGCCACGAAATTTTTTCTTTTAATGTGTTTAGATACTGTGTGGCCAGCCCGTGTTCCAAAAAGTTGGGATAGTAACCAATATCGCTGTCTGGTAGACCCAAATTATTGGTTTCGCAGAACAATGCTCCCATTATTGAAGCACGGCTTTTAACTGATTTCGATATTCTGACGGGTTCTGGCCTGTGAATGCCTTAAAGGATTTATTGAAATGGGAAAAGTTGTTGAAGCCACTTTCGTAGCAGACTTCAGTAATACTCATGGGTTGTTCTGCCAAAAGTTTGGATGCATGTACCAAACGGTATTCATTGACAAACTGGGTGAATGTCTTATTGGTAATTTTCTTAAAGTACCTACAAAATGATGGAACGGTCATACTCACTAAATCTGCCATCTCGTCAAGACTGATATCTTCCTTAAAATTGGATTTTACATGGTTGAAGACAATATTGATGCGATCGTTGTCCTTTACTTCTGTTTCCATGGAAAATCCATCAGCGTTCAATACCTTGAATTCATCTGAATTGCCTAGCTCGTTGAGAATATTCAATATAGAGAGCAATCGCTGAAAATCAGTTTGGTATTCGAGAACCTCCATTTTATCACCAATCTTTCTCTTGGTTTTTCCGCTGAAAGCGATACCACCCTTTGCGATATCAAGCAGTTTATGGATTTTTTTCATTTCGGGGATATTAAAAAAATCACTGCCTAAAAAATCCATTTTCATTTGAATCACCGTCTCACTTTTATTGCCTGTTAGTTTATCTGTAAAGCCACAGTGGGGTAGATTGGATCCAATAAGTATGAGGTCGCCATCAGTGAAATAGGAAACATGGCTTCCGATTTGTCTTTTTCCAGAGCCGCCATTGACATAGACCAACTCCAACTCTGGGTGATAGTGCCAACCATTTACCTTATTGACTTTGCTTTCATCAAACTTTTGATATGTAAATGAATGCCCAAAGTCAGGTGCAATTGCTTCAAATGCAGGTTTCAGTGTCACAGCAGTCATTTTTTTCTATGGTAAAATTATAGAGGGTTCTAAAATTCAATATATACAAAATTAACTACAATATATGGTATTTTACCATTTAAGACAATTTAACAGTTATTGAAGGTTAAAATTGCACAGAAATTGGAGAACCTAGTGGTATCTACCGTCTAAAAACCAAGGTAGGTTTGTGATGTAATCATTAACGTAAAATCTTTAAAAACGAATCAATTATGAAAACAGTTTTGAAATTCACAGTAGTTATGGCCATTATGCTTGGTGCAACAGCTAGTTTGGCGAACAAATCGGAAAAAATCCTCGGGAAAAAGGTAAGCGAGGTAGAGGAACGTATTCTAACATTTGATTTAGATCCTGTTTTTATCAAGAAAGGGGACAAATTATTGATGAACCTTTTAAATCTAGATGGCGAGAAAGTTGTCATTAGGGTCTTTGATAGTGAGGGAAGGCTGCTCTTTAGTGAAACCATTAAAAATGACTTGGTCGTGGAGAAGGCCTTTAATTTTGAAAAGGCATATAGTGACAACTATACGGTACAAGTAATCGATAACAAAAAGACTTTTGAAGAAAAAGTGGTTGTAAAGTAGTTTAGTTAATTTTATTCAATTATGGGCTCCTTGTTACAAGGGGCTTTTTTTATAGGAATTTTTTGATACGCTCTCGCTTGTATGCTGGTAATGCTTGATTCTGTATGGCGCATTGTACCAATAGGGGGTCTTTTTTTCGCGCATATAATAGGTTGAAAAATTGTGCTGTGGTCAATGTGTTTATCGATTCTTCAACCAATTCAAGTTGATCTCCTTTTTCAACCATCCCTTCCTGCAGAATTCTGACATACGTTCCAGAGCGGTCTTGTACTATAAACTGTTTTAAGATTTCTTGGTTGCCAAAGCGTATGCCCAACTTAAAACAGGGTTCCCTAGGTTGGGTAATCTGTATTATGGCCGTTCCTATTGTATAGATGTTGCCAATTCTTAGGTCACTTTCGCACAGGCCTTCAACCGTCAGGTTCTCACCAAACATTCCCCAGTTCCAGTCCAAATCAGGATATATTGTCTTCCAGTATGGGTAATGGTCTGAAGCGTAAAGATAACATGCCTTATATATGCCCCCATGCACCTTTCTATCTGCAATGATATCATTGGCCACACTTTCTTTTTTTAACTGTATGGGGCGATTGGTAGGGTATTTGTAAATACCTGTGCTTACTTTTTTCCCATTCCAAAGAATACTTTTTTTGACCGCTAGGTTTGTTGCGATTACTTTCATGTGCTAAAAATAATAAACCGCTGCCTATGAATTGCCCCCAAAAAGTTAGACACTATTTGGGGGTGTTTTTATGAGTAGAAAATCAAAGTATTCAAAAGAGTTTAAATTAAAAGCTGTTGAATCCGTTTTAAGGGATGGCCGTGGCGTTGCCAATGTAAGTTGCAAGCTTGGCTTGAACAAGAGCGATTTAAAAAAATGGATTAAATATTATGGGCGATACGGGATCTCCTCTTTGGAACCAAGGTCTGCCAATGGAAAGTATCCTTTGGCTTTTAGGTCAAGGGTAATCCATGATATCGAACACAAAGGGCTGTCGATAAGGGAGGCTGCCCTAAAGTTTAACATTCCCAGTCACAGTACGGTCCAAAAATGGTTTGTTGCCTATCGGGAAAAGGGTAGTTTTGGTTTACGGGAAAAACCAAAGGTACGACCGAGAAACATGAACAAGGGCAGCGCCAATAAACAATCCAAAAAGCCGCTTGGCAGGGAAGAGGAACTCTTAAGGGAAAATGAATCCTTAAAAGCAGAACTTGCCTTGCTAAAAAAGTTGCACGCCTTAGCCCAAGCCAAAGGGAAAAAGCAATAGCCACTGAGGAGCTAAGGCACCAATACCCACTTCCATTATTATTGGAACACGCACCAATGGCAAGGAGCGGTTATTATTACCATATAAGAGCCCAGGGGAAACCCGACAAGTATGGACAGGTCAAGAAAACGATAAAGTTGATCTACCATAAACATAAAGGAAGGTACGGTTACCGCAGGATCACTTTGGAACTTAACCAATCGGGTCTGCGCATCAATCACAAGACGGTAAGAAGGCTCATGGGCGAACTGGGACTAAAATCACGTATCAGAATTAAAAAATATAAATCCTATAGAGGACAGCATGGGAAAATAGCATCCAACATATTGTCCAGAAACTTTAAAGCTGATGCCGTTCATAAAAAATGGGTTACGGACATCACTGAATTTAGAGTTTCTGGCAAAAAACTTTACTTATCGCCCATTATGGATCTGTACAACAGAGAGATCATCAGTTATCAACTTTCTGAATCACCAAACTTTAAGCAAGTGGACACTATGCTCAAAAAGGCATTGGCCAAACTGCCAGAAAAAAGAAACTTGATATTGCATTCTGACCAAGGATGGCAATATCAAATGCCCATGTACCGAAAAACATTGGAGGGGAACAATATAAAACAGAGCATGTCCAGAAAAGGAAACTGCTTGGACAATGCTGTAATCGAGAACTTTTTCGGAACATTGAAATCCGAAATGTTCCACCTGAAAAAATTCAAATCCCTACAAGAACTCAAAAAAGAGATTAAAGCGTATATTCGATACTACAACAATGACAGGATATCATTGGTCTTAAATGGAATGAGCCCGGTAGAATACCGAGCTCATCAGATAACTTAAATTATTGTTTAACCGTCCAACTTTTGGGGTTCAGTTCACCTAGAAGCGGTTTATTATTTTGGTTTTAGCGTTTTAGGTCAACAGGTATCGGAGCAGGCTGCTTGAATTCCAATATGACGAGTTGCAGCACATCTTCACCAATATTTTCCAAATCGTAGATGCGTTGATTTTTTTTTGGCTCAAGATATGCCGTATCACCTTCTTCATAATACAAGAGGTCAATTTTGGCATTGGCATACCGAGTGATGGCCAATCCGCCTTTTTCACAGACCCAAACATGGGGCTGTATCTGTTTACGAAATGGAAGACGCTGGTTGGGCAATAAATGTATTTCCCAAAGACAGACATGGTTATTTTCAAACAATACATTTTGGCCTATGTTGGTACTGATGTCCCCTGACCTTAGCTCTTCTACTTTTTTGAAGTCCCACGAGTCAAAATTTCCCTCTTGGTTCAGTTCAACAGATTTCATCGTTTTTTATTTCTTTGTTTTTTGATGGCATATACAATGTACAGGGTTGTGATGAGCAACACCGGTAGCAATAGCAAGTCTATTCGTAACATGGTATTTGATTGCATCAAAGGGTTTTTTTGAAGGTCTATTTCCCAAATCAGGAACAAACCCCATACAATTGCTAAAACCATCAAAAGTATCTTGCTGTTTTGCATCTTATTTTTTCGGGCGGCAAATATGCTGTAAAAACAAAAAAGTGGCAAAGAAAATAATATCAGTTAAGTCCTAAATTCAGATTATGGTACTGAATTTTCTTGTGAATTGACGGCAAAGTCTTTTTTCAGGAATCAGGACATATTAGGTATTTTGCAGTTCATGAATTGAAACTATCAAACTTCAATAAACATCTTGTTGGTCCATTTTTTTATCTGCATATTTTGAGGGTGTGATACCGGTTTCTTTCTTAAATGCAGAATAGAAGGCACTTCTACTGTTGAAACCGACTTCACTGCCAATGCCATCAATGCTTAATTTAATATGGTCATGTTCTTTTAAAAGCTGTTTCGCTTTGTGAATTCGAAACTGGTTGACATAGCTATTGAAATTCTGGTGATGAACAGTGTTAATGGCATTAGACACCCTTCTGGGATGAACCTTAAGATCTTTGGCCAAATCAGCAATGGTGAGTTCGGTATGTATGAAAATTTCAGAATTCATCATATAATTGTCGATTCGACCCATAAGTCTTTCCATTGCTTCTTTTGTAATGACCCCGTCCTTTTTGGTTTCAGGTTCAGGTATGCTTGTCTTGAAAAGATTTCTTAGCTCCTTTTGATTAAAGATACGGTGAACATTGTATTGTTGTACACCATGAAATGAGAGCCAGTAGATGGCAATAAGGTCGAAAATTGAAAATATGATTTTGTGATAGAAATTTTCTGGAGATAGATAGTAGAGAATATGTAAGATTACCGAACTCACCAAACTGTAAATTAGAAAAATTTGGGCCCACCCCAGTTCTTTTGACTCGACCATGGAGAAACAGTTGTTGACCTCTACTTTATGTCGATAGAGTAATTTGAGATTCCAAATACCGATACCCCATGAATAACATATTCCCATATAAGTGAAAAAGAGTTCATGCCAAGGGTTTTGGGCAATCGAAAGCTTGGTTTCGTGCGGAAGAAAAAAAATGATCAGTTGTAATAGAAATGATATGATGCCTGGAATCAATACCCAGTGTTTTGTTCTTCTATCTGAGAAAATGGATATTTTTTGACTATACACAAAAAATAAGGAAAACAGTAACCATGAAAAGTTGAAGGGTACGAGAAACAACTCAGGATAGACAGTTTCAATTCGTAAACCCCGTGCAATGTAATGGAGTAACTTTAAGGCAAAAAATATTAAGAACAGACCTAAGAACGTGGTGCTCTGATGCCTTTTTTTGTTCAAAAGAACAAGAAGCAACCCCAAGGTAAGCCCTTGAATAAACCCAACAGTATCCAATAATGAAACGAAATTGTAGTTGAGGTTCATTTTCAGTATTCGAATTTTTCTTAAGTTACAATATATTGAGGCACATATTGGAAGAAAAATAGGGGTAAAAATGAAAAGCCATGGTATTTGCCATGGCTTTTCAGAAAATGGTGTGTTATAAAACTCAATCTTTTTTCTCCAGACGCTTGGTCATTGTGAAACCGACCAAAAGCCCTAGTCCGGCCACAAGAAATATGGTTCCGGGAAAGGCTACTTCTTCATCCATATTGAAAGAATAAGCAAGGGTAGAGGCCAAGAAAATGGCTATTCCAATACTGATCAACAATACGGCAAAATTAAGGAGCACTATTTTCCATGTAGGTATTTCAAGGGTTCCCTTGGCCCTAAAAAAGATATTGGCATCCACTCCTTTTTCGATAAGCGCAAGCCGTTCTTTGTTTCTGGTTGAGAAATAAAGGTAGCAAATAGCGAATATGACCAAGAAGAAACTGACCGGGATTAAAATTGCTGCTGCCATTCTGATAGTTTTTTAATTGATTAATGACTCTTTTCCCATTTTGACGATGATTTATGTGAGAAGGTTACTACGAATTTTAAATTTTTATTTTGCATGTAACCTTAGATGTGTCCGTGGCGTCATATAGTATGAATGGAGCAAAGCTTTGACCAACCTGATATTGCCAAAATAGTGAATGGAAATTCGAGAGAGTTTTCAAAGTTGGTCGATACCTATAAAGACTTGGTGTTTACCATTGCTTTAAGGATGATGAAAAATAGGGATGAAGCTGATGAAGTTGCACAGGATACCTTTGTGAAAGTATACCGGAACTTGAAATTGTTCAAGGGCGATTCGAAGCTTTCGACCTGGATTTATCGAATTGCTTACAATACATGCTTGGATCGATTAAAAAAGAATAAAAAAGAACAATATAGTACCCCGATTGACGAAATACGAGGTGCAGAAGTGGCCGTGATCGGCAATGCGCTGGATGCTTTGGTAAAGGAAGAAAGGCAGGTGCTGATAAAAAAAAGCATTGAAAAATTGACCCCTTCTGATGCAGCTTTACTCACTTTATTTTATTTTGAAGAGAAAAGTTTACAAGAGTTGGAACCTATCTTGAAGTTGGGCGCCAATGCGATCAAGGTCAGACTTTTTAGGGCGAGGGGGCGATTGGCAACTATTTTGAAAGGAGAATTGGAATTGGAAATTTTATAAAATTAGGCAATATGGACAATACTGACGAATTAAATAAACTAACAGATCAATTATTCGGAGACCTTCCATTAGACGCTCCCCAAGCCGATTTTACGACTAGGGTACTGTCGAAAATTTCAACATCAAAAAATCTTTCGATAATTTATGAACCCTTGATTCCTAAGCAGGTATTCGTAATCTTGATTCTGCTAGCCGTGTTTTTCATCCCATATCTATTTTCACTTGATGTTGGTACTGATGCAGGATATTTTTCACTTTTGATGGATAAAGTGGCCATTTGGGTATCTGCCTGGTCAATAAACATCGAATTTTCACCATCATTGGGCTATATGGCCATCATGGTCATGGTATCTGTTCAGACTTTTTTGCTCAAAAGGTATGTTGAACGGCGTTTGGTCTAGGGCGTCAAATACGCATAGGCCCAATACATCAATCCGAATTGCGTTGGAATTCTGAGAAGTAATACCCAGTTGGGCAGCCCGGCCGATGCTTTCTTACTGGACAACATATAAAAGTGTACCAATAAGAAAAGGGTTAGCATAAAAATAATGCCGTAAATGGCCAAATTCCTGGTTCTGTTGATGCAAAGTAGAATTCCCAATCCGATTTCCAATACGCCACTCCAAAATATGAACACCTTATGACTGGGTAAATAATCGGGCATAATTCGCATATAGGCTTTTGGAAAGATGAAATGCATGCCGCCCGCAATAATGTACATGCCTGCCATCAGGTATAAATGCCATGGATTGTCCATATTTTGTTATTCCTTAAAGTACCAAAACGGTATGGATTCTTCTGTGACAACAATGATGCTGTCATTTTCGTTATACTTTCTTTTGAGCTGCAATAGATGTCTACCATCATACAAATTGTTCAAGTTTAGGTAGGTTTCAAAACCCAGATGCTCTTCATGGTCAGTGGTAATGATAAAATCACTGTCGAGCTTGAGGGTATCTATTTGAAATGAGAATAGGTGGTTGAAGGTGTCTAAATACACTTTTCGAATACTGTCTTTTTGTCTGATATTGGTGATTTTATCGCCCCAGTTGGTGCTAAAGTTGATGCTTGAGGTCAATCCTCTTCGGTCCTTTTCAGGTTTTAAGGATTCATTGTAAGAAAATAGCCGTTCTTCAATACTTTCAGAATAGGGCATAAATACTTGTAAATAGCGGGTAGTTATTACCTTCGATGGAATAACGACTTCCCCTGGAAAATCACTTTCATTGGCCAGCATGTCTCGATAATTTTTTTTGTTGGCGAAAATGGAAGAAGAGTTTCGGTCTTTTTCGAGGTAATTTGAATTTCTGTATTGCACAGAGGTCAACAAAAGAATGGCAATGTAAATAGGGGTAAGCAAAAGAATCAACCGTTTTCCAAACCTGTTGTCGAGAAAGTTGTAGACCAAGGGTCTGTAGAGAAACGATAAGGAAATAAAGCTGAATACCCAATAAAAGGGGAAATAAAATTTGGCCACCCATTTGTTACGTTTTAATAGACCTTGGGTAATGAAATCGAAGAAGGCCAACAGAGTGCCCAAGGACAGAAATATGACCAAAAAGGCACCTACCCCATTTGAGATCCAATTTGGCAATTGCCCATTCTCAATGACGAAGTTGGCGACGAGTACAATAGATAAAATAACCATGGTCAGGGCCAGCACATAAAAAATCAAGAGAAATGAAATGGCAAAAAGAACACTACAGTAGTTTTCTAAATTGGCGATATAGCGGTCAAAAGAGATGATTTTTCTTTTCAGGTAATCGGTAAACCGTTTGCTATAGTTTAGTTTGTCAAACTCTATATCGCCAGAAACATACCTAAGCCCCAGTGCACCTATCCAAAGCCCTCTTAAAATAACATGCAGCAAAAGATTGAAAAGCAATATGGAACAAGCGATGTAAAGGATGAAAAAAATTACGAACCGATAGATTTGCTGCTCGTTTTGGGCATTCACCATCTCTATCTCCAATGGCTCGTAAGCAGTAAAAAGCCCAAATATGGCAAAACCCGAAATGATGAGTTCCAGTTCCCAGCTTTGTTGTTGCAAAGAATCGAGTAGTTTTTTAAAGGAAGGGCTTTTGTAATCGTTGCTCATAGTTGTTCGTAGATGGTGTATTACATAGGTAGTGATTTTTCACTTAACTTGTAGCAAATGACTTTTTTAGATGCCTTGGTCGATGATGGTAAATTTTAATTTGACACCATCAATTTATATTTGGGTGGTGCATCTTAGGTGAAGCTTGAAAAGAGAAAGGAATAAAAAACCGCCTACATACTTTTATATAGGCGGTTTTTTTAAGGTATGTGGAATTCCCAATTGGAATGATGGCCTATTTGATCATATCGTAACTTCGATTGATAAAGTTGGTCAATTCCTCTCCTTTCAATAACCCTTTTGAGAGTCTTGCCAGGTCTAGGGATTGGTTGATCAAACGTTCCCGTTTTTTGGCCGTTTTGGTGTTCAATATCTCACTTACCAGTTCATGGTTGGTGTTCACAATCAAATTGTACATTTCTGGCATGTTGCCCATACCGAACATACCGCCGCCGCCTGTCTGTTGCATTTCTTTCATTCGACGCATAAATTCAGGCTCTGTAATGATAAATGGTGAGGCACTGCTGTCCATTGCTTCCATTTGTATGGTATAGCCCTTTTCTTTGACCACGTTTTCGATCTCACCTTTTAATTTTTCCTTTTCCTCATCAGATAATTTAGAAATGGCGGTATCTTCTTTTTTGATCAGGTTGTCAATATGGTCTGCATCGACCCTGGCAAAAGAGAGTTTCTCTTTTGAGGTTTCCAGTTTTTGCATTAAGTGTGGCACTATGGGCGAGTCCAATAAAAGTACTTCATACCCTTTTGTTTTTGCAGCTTCAATATAACTGTGCTGTGCCTCTTTGTCTGACGTATAGAGCACTACCAGTTTCTCATCTTTGTCAGTTTGGTTGTCCTTTATTTTCGCTTCTAATTCTTCAAATGTATAGTAGTTGCCATCTACTGTGGGATAAAGCGCAAACTTATCTGCCTTTTCGAAAAATTTATCTTCTGAAAGCATGCCATACTCAATCACTACTTTGATGTCATTCCATTTCGTTTCAAAATCTTCCCTATTGTTCTTGAACAGCGAATTTAGTTTATCGGCTACTTTACGGGTGATATATGATGCTATTTTTTTGACCGCTCCATCTGCCTGTAAATAGGAACGGGAAACGTTCAACGGAATATCAGGTGAATCGATGACCCCTCTCAACATGGTCAAAAACTCTGGTACAATACCTTCGACATTATCGGTGACAAAAACTTGGTTTTGGTAAAGCTGTATCCGATCTTTTTGAATGTTCAAATCGTTAGTGAGTTTCGGAAAGTAAAGAATACCGGTTAAATTGAACGGATAGTCGACATTTAAATGGATGTTGAACAACGGCTCTTCAAACTGCATCGGGTACAGTTCGCGATAAAATGAAGCATAATCCTCGTCATTTAAATCGCTTGGTTGTTTGGTCCATGCAGGGTTCGGATTGTTGATGATGTCGTCCACTTCCTTTGTTGGGGCTGGTTCATCTTCTTTGGCATCCTCGGGTTTCGGTAGCGTCTCTGTCTTGGTACCAAACTTGATAGGAATCGGCATGAACTTGTTGTACTTCTTCAAAAGCTCACGTATTTTAAAATCTTCCAAAAACTCTGTGGAGTCTTCGGCAATGTGTAAGATGATTTCTGTGCCTCGACCTTCTTTTTCTGTTGCCTTCAATGTAAATTCAGGAGAGCCATCACAACTCCAATGAACCGCAGGTTCATCTTTAAAGCTTTTTGAAATGATCTCAACTTTATCAGCAACCATAAAAGCAGAATAGAAACCCAAACCAAAATGGCCAATGATGCCTGCTTCCTTCTCGGCATCCTTATACTTGTCCAGAAATTCCTCTGCACCAGAAAAAGCGACCTCATTGATATATTTTTTTACTTCTTCTTCGGTCATTCCGATACCTTGGTCCTGAATATGTATTTTTTTCTTATCCTTATCGACCTTTACCTCGATCATGGGGTTTCCATATTCCACATTGGCCTCGCCTATTGAGGTTAAGTGTTTTAATTTTAGTGTTGCATCAGTCGCATTGGAAATAAGTTCCCTCAAAAATATTTCATGGTCACTATACAAGAATTTTTTGATGAGCGGGAATATGTTTTCTACCGATACATTGATTTTACCTGTGGACATTGTCTGTATTTTTTGATTTTTAATTCTCAAGAATTCAAAAAAAGTACCATTCTGCACAGGAATGACAAACTGACATAATTTTACCGAACCGAACAGGGTGCCACTAAAAATTAACACATTTTTTGTTTAATTTTTTTTCAAAAAAATCAAACATTATGTAGATTTGTGTTGTTGTGGTAGAAAATTGCTATGAAGACGTAATTTATTTGCAACAAGTTTGTTTATTTATTGGTTAGGTTGTTGA
>JBCDBD010000066.1:0-12670 GCA_039184335.1 Bacteroidota bacterium
ACAATTCTACAGATTTTAAGTGTCCGTGTTTTTGAAAAAGTGCCTGTAAATCAACTATTTGAAAGCAAAAATTACAAAAACAACAATACTGATCAATCTAATCAACTGATTATGTTTGACTTATAACCGGACAGTAGTGGTTTCAAATCTTGTTTCATCTCATGAATCAGACACGACCAAAATCAGTCATATGGCTGACATCGTCCATAATGATCACTGACGTTAGAAACACAATGTTGGGCAGTTTATCAATTCAGGATCTATTTGGAGATCACAATTCCAATACTTGGTTGGCACCGCTAACCAATTCCATATCATGAAGACACGAAAACAAAAAATCAGCTATATTTTCTCTTTCACTTTTGTAACTGCGATAACAATTATTTACCTATTCATAAGCATTGTGCTTATTCCCTATTGGCAGGGGCTATCTGGCAGCGAGATTCAAGAATGGTGGGGCGATTTTTTTACCCGATTTCCTTATTTGATGGTTCCTGTTCATTTATTGTCCATGATTACCATACTAATTGCGTTTGCCATACATCTTAAACAAGAAAAATCAATCAAAAGAACATGGTGGTTGATTGCACTACTGACCCTATTCATTTGCCAAGCCTTTAATTTCGCACTTCATGGAACGGTATATAACCCTGCATTGCAATCCGGTTTACTCGAACCTAAAGAAGCTTTGGTAGTTTTTGACAATTGGGCTTTTTACCATAATCTTCGAACGTTAGCTGTTTGCATCAGTTTAGTTTTTTTGATTGGAATTGGCATTGTGAAAACAAAGAAAAGAATTCCCCTAAACAGGAACTAAATGCTATCGAGTGTCCCATCGGCCAGCCCGACAAACATGGATTTGAACCTCTATGCAATCGCTGCGATTGATAAATCCGCATTACCAAAACAATAGCATTGGGGTCAAACCACCAATACTGGTCGTCAGAACAAAAATTAGTACTCCACTGATAATCATCCCAAACTTTTAAGCGTAACTTTAATCCTCAAGATGAGACATGAAGTTACAGCTTAAAACGTTGATTTTCTTTTATTTGTTTCTATGGACAAGCAATCAAACCACTGCACAGAACGCGATGGCATCACATAAAGATTCCCTAAACGCTTTGATAATGACAAACTACGATTGGAATCGAAAAATCTTTCAGGCAGACCCTGCATTGGAGGATATTGATACTATTTTCCAGCTTTTTACAAATGATTTTGAATATACTCATCCAAAATACGGAAGAACATATTAAAGGGCTGATTTGTATCATGGTTACGGAAACAATCAAAAAGAAGGGGCTACAACGGGAAAATAGCATAGGCCTCAAGGCATACCAATCAAATTTGAGGCAATTTAACAACCGATCTTGGTTCCAAAATCAAATTTCATACAACACCACATACAATAATCAGGGCTATAATAAAATATAAAACAATAAAAATGAGAATATTAATTATAATTATTACATTTATTTGGGTCGGGATGGTATTCGGAATTTCATTCGTTGAAGCACCATTAAAATTCAGGGCACCCAACATCACATTGCCATTGGGGTTGGGTATTGGGAAAATTGTCTTTGGAGCTTTGAACAAAATCGAAATAATTCTTGCAATAGGACTACCCATCAGCATTTGGTTTGGTAATTTTCCGGTAAGATCGAACTATTTCTATGGCTTGGTCTTTTTGGTACTTTTTATCCAATCAGTATGGTTGATACCGATATTGAATGAAAGGGCCGACATGATCATAGCTGGACAAGAAATACCCAAATCCTATCACCATATCACATTTATCATACTCGAAATGGTTAAAATTACACTGCTCTTGGTGGCAGGAATCAGATTTTTAAATCTTACCGAATAATGAAGAATATTCGAAATTAGGTTGGTGGTATATTAGGTTTTAGCGGATGAAGGCAACAACAAGGTTCTTGTGAATATTGTTTCAGACTAATCTACAAATGCAATCCTCATTTTAAAATATCTGGAATAGCATAAAAAAACAGAAACAAACAACATCGTAAACTTCTCTTTATCAACAGCATGGAATTACCCTGTACAAGGAAAATACCTTTAATAAGGCGATTATGCTGTGCTCTTTTATCGCTTATAATACGAAATAAGAGCCAGACTCAATCTCACTATAATTAAGTTAGATTGAACTTATTGACAAAATACGGGTGCAATGCTTAATTTTATGGGCAAATGAGCATCTCATAGGCTCTTCTTATATTATTTGCCAAAGCGATTTAGTGGAAAAGCTTTGGCTAAAGAAAAACTATTATGCATACATATATCAAGTACCTTAAGGAGATTGAGGAAAGAAAAAGCCAGGCACTCCATCCAAAACCAATCGATGATGCTGATCTGCTAGCTGAAATCATTGCCCAAATCAAAGATACGGGTAATGAGCATCGAAAAGACTCGCTTGACTTCTTCATTTACAATGTGTTGCCAGGCACCACCAGCGCCGCTGGGGTCAAAGCAATTTTTTTAAAGGAAATCGTTCTTGGAGAATCGATCGTGGAAGAAATATCACCCGAATTTGCCTTTGAGCAGTTATCGCACATGAAAGGAGGGCCATCCATCGACGTGCTCCTCGATCTTGCTTTGGGAGATGATGATGCCATTGCAAAAGAAGCTGCCAACGTACTTAAAACTCAAGTTTTTCTCTATGAGGCAGACATGGAACGTTTGGAGGCAGCTTTTAATAAAGGTAATAAAATAGCGAAAGAGATCATTGAAAGTTATGCACAGGCTGAATTCTTCACCAAATTACCAGAGTTGGAAGAAGAAATAAAAGTGGTGACGTTTATAGCGGGGGTGGGAGACATTTCTACAGATTTACTTTCCCCAGGTAGTGATGCACACTCCAGATCAGATCGCGAGCTACATGGCCAATGTATGTTTGAACACAATAAAGATCAACAAAATGAACTATTGGAACTTCAAAAGAAGCATCCTGATAAAAGAATCATGTTGGTTGCCGAAAAAGGCACCATGGGTGTCGGTTCTTCAAGAATGTCGGGGGTAAACAATGTGGCCCTTTGGATCGGCAAACAAGCTAGCCCTTACGTACCCTTTATCAATATTGCTCCCATAGTGGCAGGCACAAACGGTATTTCTCCGATATTTCTTACTACAGTGGGTGTAACAGGTGGCATTGGCTTGGATCTCAAAAACTGGGTGAAAAAGTACGATCAAGATGGCAAACTTGTTGTAGATGAAGAAGGGGAACCCATCTTAGAACAGGCCTATGCGGTTGATACCGGAACGGTACTTACCATAAACACAAAGACCAAGAAATTATATAATGGTGACCAAGAATTGATGGACGTCTCTTCGGCATTTACGCCCCAGAAGATGGAATTTATGCAGGCTGGAGGCTCTTACGCCATTGTATTTGGCAAAAAACTACAAACATTTGCAGCCAAAACCTTAGGTATAGCTGTCCCACCCGTATTTGCCCCCTCCAAAGAAATTTCACACAAAGGACAGGGACTTACCGCCGTAGAAAAAATCTTCAATAAAAATGCGGTAGGTACTTCAGGTGCCACGCTGCATGCTGGTTCGTATGTTCGCGTACAGGTAAATATTGTAGGTTCTCAAGATACCACGGGACTTATGACCTCCCAAGAATTGGAAATGATGGCTGCCACCGTGATATCTCCCATAGTGGACGGTGGATATCAATCGGGGTGCCATACCGCTTCGGTATGGGACTTAAAATCCCAAGAAAACATACCAAGGCTGATGAAGTTCATGAACGATTTCGGCCTGATCACCGCCCGCCACCCAAAACATAAATACCACCCATTGACCGATGTCATCCACAAGGTGCTGAATGACTTAACTGTAGATGATTGGGCAATTATCATCGGCGGTGACTCGCACACGAGAATGTCAAAAGGGGTTGCTTTTGGTGCGGACTCGGGTACGGTTGCCCTTGCATTGGCCACTGGTGAAGCATCCATGCCCATACCAGAATCAGTGAAGGTAACGTTCAAGGGAGAAATGAAAGATCACATGGATTTTCGAGATGTCGTACATGCCACCCAATCACAAATGCTAAAGAAATTCGGAGGGGAAAATGTATTTCAAGGAAGAATCATTGAGGTCCATATAGGCACACTTCCATCTGACCAGGCCTTTACATTTACCGATTGGACTGCAGAAATGAAAGCCAAGGCTTCTATCTGTATTTCCCAAGACGATACCCTCATAGAATCACTCGAGATTGCCAAAAGCAGAATTCAGATCATGATTGACAAGGGTATGGACAATGAAAAGAAGGTCCTTCAAGGCCTCATTGACATGGCGAATAAACGAATCTCTGAAATCAGATCAGGAGAGAAACCACCACTGGCACCAGATGAACATGCAACGTATTATGCAGAATTTGAGGTAGATTTAAACATCATCGACGAGCCTATGATTGCCGACCCAGATGTGCACAATGAGGATGTTTCCAAAAGATACACCCACGATACGATTCGAGAGCTTTCGTATTACCAAGGAAAAAAATATGTTGATCTTGGTTTTGTAGGGTCTTGTATGGTTCATAAAGGGGACATCAAGATTGTTTCGAAGATGCTAAAAAACCTGGAAGAACAATATGGAAAGGTAGAGTTTAACGCTCCTCTTGTAGTCACTGCTCCCACCTATAACATCATAGACGAACTTAAAGAAGAGGGTGATTGGGAAATGCTTCAGAAGTATTCAGGATTTGAATTCGATGATGCTGCCCCTAAAAATACCGCCCGAACTGAATACAAGAATATTCTGTATCTAGAACGGCCAGGATGTAATCTGTGTATGGGCAACCAAGAAAAAGCAGAAAAAGGCGATACCGTCATGGCCACATCCACACGCCTGTTTCAAGGCCGTGTGGTCAAAGATTCAGATCGCAAGAAAGGAGAATCATTACTGGCCTCAACACCGGTGGTCGTTCTTTCAGCTATTCTGGGCCGAACCCCTACACTTGAAGAATACAAAGTGGCAGTCAAAGGCATAAAACTTACCCAATTTGCCCCCCCGCTCAAAAAACTAACATCAAATTCAAGACCTGGTCACCTACTTTCTTATTAGATGTTCAGCCAAGGTTACACTAAGTCACATAAAAGATATGGATAAGAAAGATTTTGGGTGTATTAGGTCTGAACATAAAAATCATATGACTACCACAATGCATGTCAGTGGAATTGACCTTAACAATATTATCGAAGAAACAGAAACAGAAGACCGAGAAGAGAACATTGTAGTATCAATATCAAAAGGCAATAGTCAAAAAGATACTGAACGTCATTACAATGTTGTTTGTGCCGATCAGCAAAAAAATTGCCCTTATGTCGATATATAGGAAGATAGCAGCAATCGGTCCTCATTTTTTTTCAAAGGCAACACTATTCAAATATGGGTTCAATTACTCCCCCATGTATAGGAGAAGTACCGCAAAGATTATTGAAGTATCTTCAGATTTGATGACCGTGAAAATCAAATTGCCCATCAATTGGAAGAACAAAAACTATGTGAACTCCATTTTTGGGGGAAGCATGTTTTCTGCTGTGGACCCCATACCGATGGTACAATTACTAAACCTTATTGGCGATCGTTATGTTGTCTGGGACAAATCAGCCAAAATCTCGTTCAAAAAACCGGCCAAAGAGAACCTCTTCGCAGAATTCAACTATTCAGAAAAAGAACTGGAAGAGCTTAAATCAAGGGTCAAGGCAAACAGCGAAACAGAAATCCTAAAACTGACGAAGTTGACCAATAAAGATGGCACGGCAGTGTATTGCGAAGTGGAGAAAACCATCTATGTCGCAGATAAGAACCATTACAAATCAAAAAAGCAAAAACGGGAACAACGGCCATAGAGCCTGACCATATAGCCACAAGTCGAGGGAAAGTGCCTATTGATACTTGTTGAATACAACCCCAAAAGCCAATTAACATTTACTTTGCTTTTCCCCTCTACATTATGCCCTATTTTTAATACATATCACAATTGATCAATACACTGAAGATGAATCGAAGATTGCTCTTAAGTTTGATCGGACTAGGTCCGTTAGCACTGATTTCTTCCAAAATACAACCCTACAATCCCATTGTGGCCAATCTTATCAAAAGATGGGAAAGTGCAAAAACATATACAATGGCGGTATTCAATGCCATGCCAGAAGATGATATAGAGTTTGCCCCTACAACGGACCAAATGAGTTTTGCCCAGCATTTTATGCATCTTGGCTTTATCAATGTGACTTATATCGGCATATTGGTCGATGCCAAGACCTATACCGATTTCTACGCACTCATGGAAGCCAAGTTCTTAATACAGCCACCAGACGACATCAACCTGTTTCAACCGGACCGTTTAACAACAAGAGATGCAAAAACCAACAAAACCTTGGTATCAAAATACATTGCCGATACATTTGACTATGTAATTTCAAGTTTGGCCAGTGTTAGTGACGATATCCTCACTAAAGGAGAGGACAAAGAAAAACCGGACTATTTATCTGGCCATTCCAACCTTGACCTCATTTTGCGTGGCGAAAGCCACACGGCACATCACCGGGCCCAGGCAATTGCCTATTTGCGAATGAATGGCATAAGACCGCCAAAATATACCCCATACCACAAGTTTTAATAGAACATAGGTTCAAAAAAGCCAAAGTCTTGGCAGTCGTGTCCCGTATTTCAAGTATATCCCATTAGCAAAACCCTAAGTTCTAGCCTCCATTATTAGCAATCCCCCAGAATAAGGGCAAACTATTGCGAAATCCATACTACGTATTTATACGTAAAACTTTAATTTTCGGGTAGAAAACCATGAAAACGATTTCTTCTTGGCATGCAGCGCAAAGAAACCCATAACACGATATGTTCGTATTGCGGCGTAGGCTGTGGTATTACGGTCACCAAAGATGGCAAGGGTGCACTTTCCGTTATTGGTAATGAGGCCTATCCCGTCAACAAGGGCATGCTCTGTACCAAAGGAAAAAACCTCAACTACGTAGCACAGGATGTCAGTGACCGTATTTTATACCCTGAAATGCGATGGAGCAGAAACCACCCCTTGCAACGGGCAACTTGGGACATCGCCCTAAAAAGGGCTACAGCCGTGTTTCAAAGTATCATCGATAAGCATGGACCGGACAGTGTAGGGTTTTATGTCTCAGGCCAATGCCTTACCGAAGAATATTACCTGGCCAACAAATTGACCAAAGGGTTTCTCGGTACCAACAATATAGATACCAATTCTAGGTTATGCATGAGTTCAGCCGTAGTGGGCTACAAAAAGACCGTGGGTGAAGATGCCGTACCGATTGCTTACGCAGATATAGAACTGGCCGATTGTTTTTTGATCGCAGGTGCCAATCCGGCCTGGTGCCACCCCATTCTGTTCCGTCGGCTTGAAAAGCACAAAGAAACGCATCCAAACGTAACAATCATTGTCGTAGATCCAAGAAAAACACAAACCTGCGCCTTGGCCGATATTCATCTGCAACTGTTGCCGGGCACCGATGTGTTATTGTTCAATGCCATTGCCCGCTGGCTGATCGAAAAGAAAAAAATTGATGTTGGCTTTATAAAAAAACACACCTCAAACTTTGAGGCCTGTAAGCAAAGTGCATTTGAACTGACCCTGAACGAAGCAGCCAAAAAATGTGGCATCACCGTTGAAGATATTAAAAAAACAGCAAGGGCCATTGGCAATGCCAAAGGTTTCATCAGCATGTGGACCATGGGGCTGAACCAAAGTGTCATAGGGGTCGATAAAAACCTTTCATTGCTCAACCTTTCCTTACTGACTGGCCATATAGGCAAACCGGGTTCTGGCCCTTTTTCACTGACCGGGCAACCGAATGCAATGGGAGGTCGTGAAGTAGGCGGTATGGCCAGCCTGTTGGCTGCCCATCGTGATCTTGGCAATGACAGGCACCGAAATGAAGTGGCCGAATTTTGGGGAGGCAAACCCATAAAAAAAGAAGCTGGACTCACTGCCACCGAAATGTTCAACGCCCTCGAAAAGGGAACACTCAAGGCCATATGGATCATCTGCACAAATCCGGTGGTGAGCATGCCCAATGCACATAAGATCGAAGCTGCCCTGAAAAAGGCCAATTTTGTGATCGTACAGGACATTTCGCACCATTCTGAAACCACCAAATATGCCGATCTCTTGCTTCCTGCAGCAGGGTGGCTAGAAAAAGAGGGCACCATGACCAATTCAGAGCGACGTATCAGCTACTTGCCCAAAGTAATCGATCCACCAGGAGAAGCATTGCCCGATGCTGAAATTCTTTGGCGATTTGCCCAAGAAATGGGCTATAAGGGCTTTGATTACCGAGATGCCAGTGAGGTATACGATGAATACTGTTTACTGACCAAGGGAACCAATATCGATATTTCAGGACTATCGTATGAACGTCTAAAAAAAGAGGGTAGTTTTCAATGGCCCGTTCCACACAAAGCCCATAAAGGTACCCCAAGACTGTTTGAAGACCAACAATACTATACCATCAACGGAAAGGCACACTTCAACGCCCCAAAAAAATTGATCAATACCTCTGAACAGCCTGATGCCACATATCCCTTGATATTAAATACAGGAAGGGTACGCGATCAATGGCATACACGTACCAAAACCGGAAAGGTAAAACGTTTGTTGACCCATATTCCTACCCCATATCTGGAAATGAATAAGGTGGATGCCTTTTTAAATGGATTAAAGGAGGGGGACATTGCTGTGGTCGAAAGTCGCAGGGGCAGTGTTCGAGTAAAGGTGAAGATCAATTTTGATATTCGTGAAAAAGTAGTTTTTCTACCCATGCACTGGGGCAAGTTATTGAACAATGATTTCAGTAGGGCCAACAATTTGACCAACGATTTGGTGGATCCAATTTCTAAAGAGCCCGATTTCAAATATTGTGCCGTAAGGGTCGAAAAATACAAAAAGCCCCTCCAAAAAGTTATTATCATTGGAGCGGGTGCCGCTGCATACCGTTTTATGCAGACCTACCGGGAAAACAATGAAGTCGACGAACTGCATGTATTTTCTAGAGAAGAATATCCCTTTTACAATAGGGTATTGCTGCCAGAGTATGTCAACGAGGAACTACCTTGGGAAGCCCTACAGAAAATCAAACAGGGAGAACTCGAAAAGTTAGGTGTGACCCTGTATCAAAACAATGGGATCGCTGAAATACATGCACAACAAAACTATGTTATCGATGACCTTGGCAACAGGCATGGCTACGATATATTGGTCATGGCCACAGGAAGTCGGGCCTTTGTGCCAAATGAGGTGCGTATGGATTTACCTGGGCGTTTTACCATGCGTGAACGCAACGACGCAGATAACTTAAAAAAATACCTGCGCGAAACAGGGCTCCCGCCACAAGAACAACACGTTGTCATTGTCGGTGGTGGCCTTTTGGGATTGGAACTTGCGGCATCACTTAAAAAGATAGACATCAACATCAGTATCATACAACGTGCCCCAAGGTTGATGGAACGCCAATTGGATGCCGTGGCCAGCCGTTTATTGGCAGAAGATGTTACCGAACGGGGCATTACCCTATATTTTGACAATGAGGTCAGTACTGTATTTGAAGATGGTACCAGCAAGCATTCGCTGTTGGTCAGCCTGAAGACCGGACGTACCATCAAGTGCAATGCCATAGTATATGCCATTGGCACGAGGCCAAACATTACCTTGGCAAAGCAAGCAGGACTGGATACAAGAAGAGGGGTCTTGGTCAACGCCTACCTTCAGACCAGTAAACCCGATATTTTTGCGTTGGGTGAGATTGCTGAGTTCGAAAATTCGCTGTTTGGCATTACGTCGGCCGCCGAACAGCAAGCAGATGTCGCGGCCCAGTATATCTTGGGTGATTTAGGAAGTATCTATACCGGATCGGTACTGATGAATATCTTAAAATTTGAAAATCTCGACCTGTGCAGTATTGGTATGGTGAATGCCCCCATTAATGATGACAGCTATGAGGAAATCATTCTGATGGATGTGCGAAAGCGATTTTACAAAAAATGTATTGTCAAGAACGACACCCTGAAAGGGGCCATTTTGATGGGAGATAAAAATGAATTCGCAGAGTTCAAAAGATTGATAGAAGAAGCGATAGAATTATCGGAAAAGCGCAATGAACTCTTACGTGGGGCACCAAATTCACAGCCCTTAAAGGGAAAGTTGGTGTGCTCTTGCAGCCAAGTGGGTGAAGGAAATCTTAAAGACGCCATTTCGAACGGCTGTACCGAATTTTCAAAATTGTGTGCTGAAACGGGAGCCGGGCTTGGTTGCGGTAGCTGCAAACCCGAAGTCAAAGCACTAATGGATGCAGAATTACAAACAGTGACACCATAAAAACAAGGCCATGAACGATGACCTGCATCGTATATTGATCAAGGGGGGCGTCACCTCCCCTGGTGAGCTTAAAGATAGTATTACCATGCTCGAGGCAGCTGGTCTCAGCGAGGTATATTTTGGCTCGCGTCAAGACCTACTGTTTCCATTAAAGGCAACCGAAGAAGCATCACTGGAAAGCATATCTACATTCAATACCAACATCATTGGAGAACGCAGCTACCAAAATATCATCTGTTCTTATGTGTCTGCCGATATTTTTGATATGACACATTGGCTCAAAGGCTCAACCTATCTCTACCTATTGGAACGCTTTGATTACCTGCCCAAACTGAAGATCAATATTACTGACCCAAAACAACGTTTGGTGCCGATATTCAGTGGAAACCTCAATTTTATTGCCTCAGAACAAGAAGATTATTGGTACTTGCACCTAAATCTCCCGGGATGGGAAAACGGTGATTTTTATCCAGTATTGATCTACAGTTGGGATATTGTTGTCATTTCAAGGACCATTGAAGAAGTATATGACCAAGCCGATAATGTGACCGCGCTATTTTCCATCTTGAACAACAGTTTGGATACCAACAACAAGAACGTGGACAGAAAATTGGAAATCCCCTATCTGACATTTCCCTATTATGAAGGCATGAACCGTATGGGAATCGATCAATATTGGTTGGGACTGTACTGGAGAAACAACCGCTATGACCTCAAATTCTTAAAGGATTTTTGTGGGTTCTGTCTAGACAACAGCATTGGCAAAATATGTATTACCCCTTGGAAATCGTTTATAATAAAAGGGATCAAACAAAAGAGCAGACCTGAACTGGAACGTTTTTTAGGGCAACGGGGCATTAATGTGAGACATTCCCAATTGGAAATGAACTGGCATTTGCCCGTTGATGATAGGGAGGCCCTGGAGCTAAAAAAATTCTTGGTCCGCAGTTTTGACCAAAACGATATCAGCACCTATGGCCTTACCTTCGGCATAAGCAATGATGTAGGCAAAAGATCCCATTTTGCATCTGTGATCATAGAGAAAAACCAACCCCCATCCATAGTCAGGGAATTTGAAGTGAGACCCACGTACAATGTATTACATTTTGAAAATTTTGACCCCAATACCCAGTCTTACATATCTTATGCACAAGATGTTGACAAAATCGAGCTACCAGGACTCTTGATGGAACTGAGTAAGAAGTACTTTGGGCAATTGGGGGCGGGCCCAAAGAAAGAGAAAAAAGTTGCCAAAAGGGACAATATACATGTCAATGTGCACCAATGCGGTTCATGCATGACAATATATGATGCTTCCATAGGCGACGCCAAAAACAACATACCAGCAGGTATCGCCTTTGAAAAGCTCCCAATCGATTATTGTTGCCATGTTTGCGAATCGCCCAAATCATTGTTCAAAGAAATCAAATTGCCTTTGATGCAACCCAAAAAATGACAATCAGATTATTTTGGGTCAACTACACTTAAATAGTAAGGGTAACAATTTTTGGTAGTAATAGCAGAAAAACAGTACCTTTTAGCAAATCATTAAACAGCAACAAAATGAAAATCAACACCCTTTGCTTCATCATTGGTGCCATCGTACTCTTCTGTAGCTTTCAACTGATACCATCTTCCGACACCTCAAAAGTCGAAAAAGGAATGGTCAAAGTGGCCATACTATACCCAAATGGTGAAGGAAAAACATTTGATATGGACTATTACGCCAACAAGCACATGCCCATGGTAGCCAATCTATTTGGTGATGCTTTAAAGCTATTGGCCATTGACAAGGGCATTTCAGGCAGAACGCCCGATGAACCCATGCCCTATTTGGCTGTGGGTTATTTTTACTTTGAAAAGCTTTCAGACTATGAAAATTCCTTTGGGCCAAATGCAGAAAAAATACTAAGTGATATCCCAAACTACACGAATATTCAGCCTGTAGTGCAGATCAGTGAAGTCATCCAATAAGTGCACATAGCGTTTTCAAAACTTGTATAAACGACCCATGTCGCAATCTCCATGAGGCTACCAATATTTTAGCCATTTTTTTCTGTAATCATTTTTAGTGGGTTTTTAGATAAAGCAGTTGATTTGTCGAATTCATGATATGGTACAAACTTCGTTCAAAGGGGGGGTAAAGGTCTTTATCTTAGTTCCGTACATAAAAGAAGTATAGATCATGATCTATACACAATTGATGGAGTACATTCAGCTAAAGCTGACCCGTGTCGCTATACTTTGCAAAAAAATGCAAAGCCCCGCCCCACGGGG
>JBCDBD010000067.1:0-12204 GCA_039184335.1 Bacteroidota bacterium
ATACTATTTATATAGATTTTTAATCTAAAAAAAATGATTATAGTTGTTTTTATTTCTATTTAATACGAATTTTATAACCTAAAATATATACGATGAAACATGGCAATTTCGATACCGTTCAAGACCTGCACTACTTTGGTGAATTTGGTGGTGTAAATCCGTCCATTTCTGATTCTTCGACCTACACCTTTCTGTCTGCCAAGACCATGTTCGATACTTTTGAGGGCAATACAGAAGGTTGTTATTTGTACAGTAGGCATTCTTCACCATCGAATCTCTATCTGGGTGAAGCACTGGCAGCCATAGAGGGAACGGAAACTGCCAATGTGTATGCGAGTGGTATGGGAGCCATCAGTGCAGTAATCTTGCAATTGTGCAACACTGATGAGCATATCGTTAGCAGCCGTACCATCTATGGGGGCACTTATGCACTCATGAAGAACTTTCTCAAAAAGTTTCGCATCGATACCTCTTTTGTTGATATCACAGATATGGGCCAAGTCGAAGGGCACATTACCCCAAAAACCAGAATGATCTATTGCGAGGCAGTCAGCAACCCCCTATTGGAAGTGGCAGACATCAAAGCACTTTCTGAATTGGCCAAAAAACATGGGATTCCGTTGGTGGTGGACAACACTTTTTCTCCTTTAAGTATTCCCGCAGCCGATCTTGGCGCTGATATTGTTGTTCACAGTCTTACAAAGTTCATCAATGGCACCAGCGATTGTGTGGCAGGTGCCGTTTGTGCTTCACGTGATTTCTGCTTGCGCTTGAAAGACGTAAATGATGGTGCCGGAATGCTTTTGGGCAGCACTTTGGACAGTTTAAGGGCTGCATCTATCCTAAAAAACCTGAGAACACTGCACCTGAGGATCAAAAAGCACAGCGAAAATGCACAATATCTCGCCCAACAATTTGAAAAAGATGGTCTACGGGTAGTGTACCCAGGGTTGGTCTCACATCCAGGACATCAGGTCATGGCAAGGCAAATGCGAATGGAGTACGGATTCGGGGGGTTACTGACCATAGATGTAGGGTCATTGGAAAAAGCCAATGCGCTAATGGAATTGATGCAGAAAGAAAAACTGGGGTATCTGGCGGTCAGTCTAGGGTTTTACAAAACCCTTTTCAGTGCCCCGGGCACCTCGACTTCTTCAGAAATCCCATTTGAAGAACAAGAAAGGATAGGACTGTCTGAGGGGTTGATTCGATTTTCAATAGGCCTTGATGGGAATATTGAAAAAACCTACCTACATATGCGAGACTGCATGAAAAGACTGGAGATTCTAGCACAAAAAACCACAATGGCCTGAACCATCGTTTGCACGGGTACGGTCAAAATCGTAATATTACGAATTGACAAACCAACGACTTATGCCGCAGCAGGAAAAGAAAGCCCCCTATCGACAGAACGAAAAAATCATAGAAAACAGAGAACTGAACATTTGGGAGGCCCTGGTTCCCGTGTTTGCCTTGGTCGCCATGTTGGCCTACAATGTATATGTATTTGGTGATAGTGCGTTAGATGGCTCGAACCAGTTCATTTTACTTTTAGGAGGCGCGGTAGCAGCCATTGTCGGATTTCTCAACAAGGTATCCTACAAACAGATGCTTGCCGAAGTAGCTGAAAATGTGCGGTCAACGACAGGAGCTTTGCTGATATTGTTGATGGTGGGTGCGCTATCGGGCACTTGGTTGGTCAGTGGTATTATTCCTGCGATGATCTATTATGGGCTACAGATATTGAATCCGACCATATTCTTGGCGGCCTGTGTCATCATCTGTGCCATTATCTCGATTGCCACGGGCAGTAGCTGGACCACCGCAGCAACCGTTGGCATTGCCCTAATCGGTATTGGAGAGGCCCTGGGCATATCATTGGGCATGACTGCCGGCGCAGTACTTTCTGGGGCCTATTTTGGCGATAAGATGTCACCCTTGAGTGACACCACCAATCTGGCACCCGCCATGGCCGGAGGGGAACTGTTTTCCCATATTCGATATATGGCCTTAACAACAATTCCGACCATTTCGATCACCTTTCTGGTCTTTATCATTATTGGGTTTACCATCGATGCCACCGGAGTGGCGGACACCGATACCATTTTGAACAGCATAGATGCCACATTCAACATCAACGGGTGGTTGTTTATCGTGCCCAGTGTCGTGATTTTTCTTATCGTAAAAAAGACTCCTCCCCTTGCCGCTTTATTGATAGGCACCTTGCTGGGTGGAATCTTTGCCCTTATCTTTCAACCTGAAATTGTCGGCACTATTGGGGGAGGAAAACAGCTGAACTTTGAGACGGGATATAAAGGAATACTGAATGCCATTACGGTCAACACTTCGATTGCAACAGATAATCTGGCCCTTAATGACCTTTTTTCCTCAAAGGGAATGTACGGTATGCTGGGTACGATCTGGCTCATCATCTGCGCTATGGTTTTTGGGGGAATCATGGATGGCATCGGTGCCTTGGAACGCATTACAAAATCATTGTTGAGCTTAGCAAAAACTACTTTTGGCCTTTTTGCGAGTACCGTCGGAAGTTGCCTTGCACTCAATGTAACCGCGTCAGATCAATATTTAGCCTTGGTAGTTCCGGGAAAAATGTTCTCAAAAGCTTACAAAGAGCGTGGCCTGGCTCCTGAAAACTTGAGCCGTACCTTGGAAGATTCAGGTACGGTCACCTCAGTACTGGTACCTTGGAATACCTGTGGGGCTTATCATAGTGGTGTATTGGGCGTAAGTGTTGGCGACTACTTTTTTTATGCCATCTTCAATTGGCTGAGTCCCTTTATGACCCTGCTCTTCGCAGCATTTAAGATAAAAATCAAACAATTGGTCACACCAGCTACCACATAGGTCTCATTAAATTCTGGTTAAAAAAAGGGATTGTTGTTTTTTGCAGCCCTAATATGTTTAACTTTCGATAGAATTGCTAAATTTAATCTCATGGCCACTGTAACACTAAAAGGAAACGAAATCCATACTGTAGGAACCCTGCCTGCCAATGGCACACAAGCACCAAATTTCACACTGACAAAAAATGACCTCTCTTCCGTATCCTTGGAAGATTACAAAGGCCATAAACTGGTGCTGAACATTTTTCCTTCAATAGATACCGGTACCTGCGCACAGTCTGTACGACAGTTCAACCAAGAAGCTGCTGAACTTGAAAATACCATTATCCTTTGCATTTCTAAAGATTTACCTTTTGCCCAGGCCCGTTTCTGCGGTGCAGAGGGTATTGATAAGGTAGAAACACTTTCCGATTTTAGGGATGGTAATTTTGGCGATGCCTATGCCGTGGCATTTACTGATGGCCCCTTGGTAGGCTTGCTTTCAAGGGCGGTGGTCATCGTCGATAAAGATGGAACGGTACGCTATACCGAGCAAGTGCCCGAAACCGTTGACGAGCCTAATTATAAAGCCGCATTGGAGGCCTTGATGGATGCCTAGGGAATCTTTTTTAAAAAATCGTATTAGAAGTTTTGGTTTTGCCTTTAAAGGTCTTTTTCTCTTGCTAAAGACCGAAGCAAGCATTAAAATACAATGCGTTATTGCCCTATTGGTTACCGGAGCAGGTTTCCATTTTGAAATATCAGCTACCGAATGGGCGTTACAATGCCTTTCCATTGGTTTGGTCATGGCAATTGAAGGGGTAAATACCGCCATCGAAAAACTTGCCGACTATACGCAACCCGAATATGACAAACACATCGGTTTTGTCAAGGACATCTCGGCCGGAGCCGTCATGTTGGCCGCTATCATTGCTGCAATCGTGGGCCTCATCATCTATTTTCCAAAATTGACCTAAGAAAAAATCTGTTTTCAGTTGTAGCTACGTAAATTTGTAAATTAGCCCCCAGAAGAAAAGATTTAATGGCAAAACGAAGGAAAAAGTCAAAACCTACCACTTCGAAGAAACGTTTCTCGTTCAAACTTTCCAAACAAAATAAGATCATTCTGGGCAGCCTATTGATAGTACTGGGCATTGCGCTTTTCTTTTCCTTCATTTCCTATTACTTTACCTGGCAGGCCGACCAAAGTACACTCACTGAATTTGGCAATAGGGATACTGAGGCCGAAAACCTCCTCAAAAAGTTTGGGGCAACCATCAGCCATTTTTTCATGTACCAAGGTTTTGGGCTCGCCTCCTTTGCCTTTCCCCTATTGTTGGCGGTCACTGGGCTATACCTTTTTTTGAGTCTGGAAAGTAAGGGATTGGTCGGAAAATGGATATGGGGACTTGTTGGGGTCATCTGGGTATCTATCGCCCTTGGTTTTTTTGCTATGGAACAACCGCTTCTTGGGGGATCGATCGGTTATGAAATGAACGGTTTCTTGCAAGACTATACCGGAAAAATCGGTGTTTTTCTATTGCTACTCTTTGTCTTGGTCGTCATTCTGGTACGTCTTTTCAACTTTTCGCCCGAAGCCATTGGAAATTATTTGCGTACGAAAAGAGCCCCGTTTGAAGAAAAGCCACATCCCGCTGCCCAAGAAAGTTCCATTGAGCTGAATATCGAGAAAGAACCTGAAGTCAAAATCGATACCTACACCCACAAAAAAGACATCCCCCCCCTAAATAAGGAATCTGGGTTGGATGTCAACATTCCCAAAGTGGAAGAAGAAATTGACCTGCAAGTAGAGAAGGTATCCGTTGAGCAGCAAGAAAAGGATATCAAGGCGGCCAAACTGGTCAAGGATTTTGGGGAATTTGACCCAAAACTTGAACTGGGCAACTATAAATTTCCACCACTCAACCTGTTGGACCCACATGGTGTAAGTGGCGGTATCACCATCAACCAAGAAGAGCTAGAAGAAAACAAAAACCGGATTGTCAGTACTCTAAAAAATTATAAAATTGGCATTGCCCAGATAAAGGCCACCATTGGCCCGACGGTTACATTGTACGAAATCGTACCTGAAGCCGGAATTCGCATCTCAAAAATCAAAAACCTTGAGGATGATATTGCCCTTTCACTTGCTGCACTGGGTATACGTATCATAGCACCCATACCCGGCAAGGGTACCATTGGCATCGAAGTACCCAACAAGAATGCCACTATCGTGTCTATGCGTGCCGTAATCGCCTCAAGCAAGTTCCAAAAGGCTGAAATGCAATTGCCCATTGCTTTTGGCAAAACCATCAGCAACGAAACCTTTGTCGTAGACCTTGCCAAAATGCCACATATGCTGATGGCAGGTGCCACAGGGCAGGGAAAATCGGTTGGACTGAATGCGGTCATTACGTCGCTACTGTATAAAAAACATCCCGCTGAGGTAAAGTTTATCTTGGTGGATCCAAAAAAGGTTGAGCTCACCCTCTATAACAAGATTGAACGCCATTTTCTGGCCAAATTGCCCGATTCTGAAGAAGCGATCATCACAGACAATACCAAGGTCATCCATACGCTAAATTCATTATGTATTGAGATGGACAACCGGTACGAGCTGTTGAAATTGGCCATGGTCCGCAACATTAAAGAGTACAATGCCAAGTTCAAGTCAAGAAAGTTGAACCCGAATGACGGCCATAAATTTTTACCCTATATCGTTTTGGTCATTGATGAATTTGCCGATTTGATCATGACCGCTGGCAAAGAGGTAGAAACCCCTATTGCCCGATTGGCACAGCTGGCCAGGGCCATTGGCATTCATTTGATCATCGCCACCCAGAGACCATCGGTCAATGTCATTACGGGCATCATCAAAGCCAATTTTCCGGCACGAATCGCCTTTAGGGTAACTTCAAAAATAGATTCGCGAACCATTTTAGACACACAGGGTGCCGATCAGCTGATCGGTCGTGGTGATATGTTGTTTACACAAGGTAATGACGTCACACGTATTCAATGCGCGTTCGTAGATACCCCAGAAATTTCAAAAATTACAGAATATATCGGCTCGCAAAGAGCCTATCCAGATGCCCATTTGTTGCCAGAATATGTAGGTGAAGATTCTGGCACGGGTCTTGATTACGATATTGCGGATCGAGATGCCATGTTTCGCGAAGCTGCCGAGGTAATCGTCAATGCACAGCAAGGTTCGGCTTCCCTGATACAGCGAAAGTTGAAGTTAGGCTACAATCGAGCTGGGAGAATTATCGATCAATTGGAAGCTGCTGGCATTGTGGGTCCTTTTGAAGGAAGTAAGGCCCGACAGGTCTTGGTGCCCGATATCTTAGCACTGGAACAATTGTTACAAAATGAACGCCAGTAAATGGCATTAACCAAAGAAAATTAAAATCAGATGTACAAAAAACCGATTTTCATCTTATTTACCATAGGCGTTGTCACATTTTCATTTGCGCAAAACGCTTCAAAAGCAAAGGCCCTGTTGGATGATGTGTACCAAAAGGTCATCAGCTATGACAATATTTACATTGACTTTAAATATACTTTAGAAAACAGTGAGGCAAACACCAAAAGTGAAACCAGGGGCGATGTGACCTTGGAGGGCGATAAGTACCTTGCCAATCTATTCGGTGCCCAACAACTGTTTGACGGTTCAAGGGTATATACCATCGTACCTGACAACGAAGAAGTGACCATCGATGACCAGACTGAAAATGAAAATACAATCACTCCTTCGAAAATGCTCACCTTTTTCAAAACCGGACACAATTACCAATGGGACATTCTTCAAAATCTACAGGGAAGAAAAATACAATATGTCAAACTGTCCCCAATTGATACCGATACAGAAATCAAATTCATTCTATTGGGAATCGATACAGAGACAAAACACATCTACAAACTCATCGAAACAGGCAAAAACGATACCAAGACCACGATTACCGTTAATTCTTTCAAAACCAACCAACCCTTATCAAAAACCTTATTTACCTTTGATGAGGCCAAATACAAAAATGACGGTTACTACATTATAAGAAACTAGTGCCTTGCAAATCATAGACCGATATATATTATCGAGGTTCCTTTACAATTTTTTCAGCTCGTTTGCGATATTGATGTTCATTTTCATCTTTCAGACGATATGGCTCTTTATTGATGACCTCGCAGGAAAGGATCTTGACATTTGGATCATCGGCAAGTTCCTGTTCTTTTACATGCCGACCCTGATTGACAAAGTACTGCCACTTACCGTTTTGCTCTCTTCAATTTTGACCTTTGGCACCTTTGCCGAAAATTATGAATTTGCTGCGATGAAGGCCTCAGGCATTTCACTTCAAAAAGCGATGCGCAGTATCATCGTATTTGTGTTTTTGCTCGGTATTGGCACTTTTTTTCTTGCCAACAACGTCATACCAGCTTCCGAGCAAAAAATCTACAATATGCGCCGAAACATTGCGAAAGTGAAGCCTGCAGCTGTAATCATAGAAGGGGTGTTCAGTGATATTGAGGGCTCAGAAATGAACATTAAGGTAGAAAAAAAATCTGGTGAAAAAGATCGGTTTTTAGAAGACATTGTCATCCATCAAAAATCAAAGACCAATATCAATACCACTGTCATCAAGGCCAAAACCGGGGAATTGGTCAGTGACGAGCAATCTGACATCATACAACTTGTGCTCAACGAGGGGCATTATTACGAAGAGGTCAAACCAAAGTCTGCCAAAGAGAAACGGAAATACCCGTTCGCAAGGGCCAAATTTGACACCTACATCAAAAACATCGACATCTCGGCACTCAACAACCAAGATTTCGAAAAAGAATCGAATATCACTACGGACAAAATGAAAAACATTTCAAGACTGCGCAAGGATATTGATTCGCTCAAAAAAAACAATGTCAAACAGGTAAAGGCTTTTTCAAAAAACATCACCACCAGGGTCGGTGCTTTTCCCGTGGCCAAAAAAGCTGACAGCACCCCTTCGAAAAAAGTGTCAAAACGTTCGCTTGCAACTATCGAGAATAAAACTGAAAAAACAGCATCTGACAGTGTAGCGACCATCAATGGCCTTTTGGAAGCTTTTTCGGTATGGCAACGAACGCAAGTATTGGGCAATGCAAAAAACTCCATTTCCAATATATTGAACACGGTAAAGGGCAAAAAGGAAGAGCTTGAAAAGCGTTACGAGATATATAACCGGCATATTCTTTCTTTACACAAAAAATTTGCCTTGGCATTTTCATGTATTATCCTCTTTTTTGTTGGTGCCCCGCTCGGGGCCATTATTCGAAAAGGTGGATTGGGGTTGCCTATGGTCATTGCCATCATTCTCTTTTTAACCTATTATTTTTTAGGGGTCTTTGCTGATAATTATGCCAAAAAAGGTGCCATGCACCCCATACTGGGTGCATGGCTCGCTACAGTGATTATGTTACCTTTAAGCATCTTTTTGACCAAAAGGGCCACGGCAGATCGAGGCCTTATGGGTTTTGGTGCTATCATAGATAGTATGACAGGGTTCTTTAAACGAAAAAGCACAACCAAAAAAGCAAAAATCTGATGGAGCTTATGGAGCATAAAATACAATTGAATACTATTACGGAGGCCATCGATGCGATACGTAAAGGTAAAGTCATCATTGTTGTTGATGATGAAAACCGTGAAAATGAAGGTGATTTTTTGGCTGCTTCAGAATTGATCACACCTGAGACCATCAATTTTATGGCCACCCATGGTAAAGGACTGATATGTGCTCCATTGACCGAACGCCGTTGTCAAGAATTGGGACTCCATAAAATGGTGAGCCATAATACCGACCCCTTGGGCACTGCTTTTACGGTCTCTGTGGATTTACGGGGCAATGGCGTTAGCACTGGAATTTCGGCTTCGGACCGGGCAAAGACTGTCTTGGCATTGACGCAGGTCGAGACCAAGCCCCATGAACTGGCACGACCCGGACATATATTCCCATTAATTGCCAAAGAGGGTGGCGTTCTTCGCCGAACCGGGCATACCGAAGCTGCAATAGACTTTGCCCGTTTGGCTGGCCTCAAACCGGCAGGGGTCATTGTTGAGATCATGAATGACGATGGTAGCATGGCTCGCTTGCCCCAGTTGATGGATGTTGCCAAAAAATTTGACCTCAAAATCGTTTCGATCGAAGATTTGATTGCCTATCGCATGGAACATGATAGTCTGATCGAGCGAAAGGAAGATTTTGATATCAAGACCCGATTTGGCGATTTTCGCTTACGGGCCTATAAACAGACCACCAATGAACAGATTCATATCGCTTTGACCAAAGGCAATTGGAAAAAAGGTGAAAGCATACTCACCCGAATCAATTCGACCTTGGTCAATAATGATATTTTGGGAACCTTGACGAACAACCCGGATAAAAAGCTCGAAGACATGTTCAAGGCCATCAATAGTGTGGAAAAAGGAGCGTTCATTTTCATCAACCAAGAGCCAAAATCAATGAACTTGCTAAACCGTTTGTCCGAATTGAAGACATTGCAATCAGACACCATAGCCAAAGCGCCCAAAATTGGCATGGATGCCAAGGATTTTGGTATTGGTGCCCAAATACTACATGACCTGAACATTTCAAAGATTCAACTGCTTACCAATTCTGAACAGACCAAAAGAGTGGGAATTGTGGGCTATGGATTGGAAATTGTGGAATATGTAAGCTATTAAACAATATCCAAAATAATTTTCCGCATCTTTTCGGCCCTCTCGTATACCTCATCTTGGGACCAGCCCAATTTAATAAGGCACGAAACTGTTCTTCCCATCCAACGATCGGAATCTGAAAAATCGGCAGTGGCCAAGTAGCGAAGTCTTTCTGAAGTTTCTACAGGTAGTTTGGCCAATACCTTCTGATGGGTCAAATGTTCCCACTTTCTGTAATAGTGCCAGTTGTTGTCGTACCAATAAAAACAACCATCAATGCCATCAGTTGTCAAGGCTTTTTGCGTGTTTCTTGCCGTAGCTTCACTGGGAAGAAAAAAGTTGAGAAACGAAAAATTTTCAATACCCCCCTGGGGCACCCTCCGAAAAGTTACCCCATCTATCCCTTTTAGTGCTTCACGAAGTATGCCATAGTTGTTCTTTTGTATGTTCAAGAACTCATCCAAACGCTGCACTTGGGCACAACCCACAGCAGCATTCAATTCTGAAATACGAAAATTATAGCCCAAAAAGGGATGGCTTTCGGCTCCACGGTCGCTTCCGATATGGTCATGGCCATGATCTGCATATTTGTGGGCATTTTGATAATAGGCTTCATTATTGGTGACCAATGCCCCTCCTTCTCCACAGGTAATGGTCTTCACATAATCAAATGAAAAACAGCCCAGATCACCAATACTGCCCAACGGTTTTCCCTTAAAGCTGCCTCCTATGGCCTGACAAGCATCTTCGAGCAACAACAGCCCGTTCTTGTCACAGATATGCCGAAGGGCACCCAAATCAGCCATAGAGCCACACATGTGAACTGGCATAACTACCTTGGTTCTTTTGGTAATCGCTTCTTCTACTGCCTTAGGCGAAAGGGTAAGGGTATCGTCGATATCGACCAAGATTGGAACGGCCCCCAATACCAAAATAGATTCAAAACTGGCTACAAAGGTGAATGTGGGCATGATCACCTCATCTCCTGCGCCTACCCCAGCACTTGCCAAAGCTACCGTCAATGCCGCAGTACCACTACTGACCAAATGCACGTATTTGGTACCCATTTGCTTGGCCAAAGCTTTTTCAAGTTGCCTACTTTTCCAATGTCCGTTGCGCATACCCTCAAATCCGTACCGCATGAGCACCCCAGCATCCAGTACCTGCTGTACTTGCTCCCGCTCTTCTGCTCCAAATAATTCAAATCCAGGCATATTATGTAAAAAACCAAAGTTTGACGGCCATAATAATCACCATTATGACCAAAAATGTTTTAATGAACCCATCCCCTTTTTTCGCGGAAACCCGGCTTGACACCCAACCTCCCGTACCTGTACCCAAAGCTAAAATAAAGCCTGCCAACCAATCAACCTTATCATTGACCACAAAAACAACCAGTGCAGAGAGGGTATATAACAATACAACCGATACTTTGGTAGCATTGGCATGAACCAAGTTCATCTGGTTGACATAGTGCAAAAATAGAATAATGACAAATCCGATTCCCGCATTGATAAATCCGCCGTAAATTCCAATAAAGAAAAATGCGATGATGCCTATCCAAAGGTATTTTCCCGTTATGCGTTCCTGTAAATCTGCCATCGCCATCTTCGGCTTAAAGACAATAATGGCTACAACAGCCATCATGACCGTGGCAAGAATCCTATTAAAGGTTTCCCCTTTGATGTCTACGGCGATCCATGCCCCCAGTATGGCACCCAACAAGGCAGAAATACCCAAGTATACGTTGAAGGGAAATGTGGAAACCCCTTTGCTCTTAAACCCGGCAGTGGCCAAGGTAGTTTGGATGATGATGGCCACCCGATTGGTGCCATTGGCCACATTGGGCGGTAATCCTAGAAAAATAAGTGTTGGCAATGCCAATAATGAGCCCCCTCCTGCTATGGTATTGATAAAACCAACCAAAAACCCCACCGCTATCAAAAGTAGGTAATGGTACCATGCTTCCATAGTGGCAAAAGTAGCATCTAAATTGGAGAACAGCGGTATCTATAAAAATAATTGAAAGACTTTTACTGAATTGAAAAAGGTTAGTATATTTGCACCCGCATTGGAGGAATGGCAGAGTGGTCGAATGCGGCAGTCTTGAAAACTGTTGAGGGTCACACCTCCGGGGGTTCGAATCCCTCTTCCTCCGCTGAGTAGCATTCAAAGGCTACTATAAACCCTGTAAATATATGATTTACAGGGTTTTTCATTTTTTATGGTTTTGTTTGATATTAAATAATATCATCGAAAAAGTGACCGATTCGGGTTCAGTTATACTTCTTCTCTCAACTGACACCTATCTGCTTATAAATAATTGTTAATCAATAGGTTGTGGAGAACGCTATTTAATTATTTTTTCCTAATTTAAAGGAAATAATCTATTAATTCGGTGTCAGTTTATGGTTTCTCTATTGTTTTACTTGAAAAAGAGCAAGGCCGACCGCGAAGGCCGGGCCATGATTTACCTCAGAATCACCGTAAACGGTAAACGTGCTGAACTTAGTACAGGTCGCAAGATAGTATTGTCCGGTAAAGATACTTGGAAAATGGCAGAGATAGCGTAAACAGTGGTCTAGCGTTCATTGAAATATTTTTCGATTTGAAATCGGTTTTGTAAAAGTTGATTCAGTTTTGCCGAATGAACACAGGCAGAACCAT
>JBCDBD010000068.1:0-11761 GCA_039184335.1 Bacteroidota bacterium
GGGGCAGAAATTGCGTCGGTCGACGTCGTGATTCGCCTGCGTCGTACAAACTGACGCCGCTTCAGCGTCAAAAGATGCGCGAATGCCGCACCCGCTGATTTCCGAAGATGAGCCGCTAGATATTTTAGATCATCATAGGCCTGTCTATATTCCAATTTATTGTTGGCACTTTTTAACAGGTTGGATGCGTTGGCGTATAAATATTCAGAAAGCCCATCTTTGGCTTTCAAAATAGCAGTGTCAAAATCTTGAAAGCCAAACACTGCGTTTCTGTTCGCTTCATGGATTCTAAGTGGTAAAAGAGGCTTGATCCGTTCTTGAATGCCCTTCAATCGCACGTAACCGGTGTAGATTGCCTCTAAGTTGGCGGGATTGCCATCTTTTTCAAGAAATGATATTTGGGCAAGTTCACGCACTGTATTTTTATGAAAGGCCTCTTCAAGCAACAAAATGAAATCTTGATGGCCTTTTTTGGTTTTGTTTTCCGCTAAATTTTTGATGGCCCTATTGATGGCAACTTCATAGTTGCCCGTATTCAAGGCTTCCTGTGTCTTTTTGACCCCACCACATGCGGCCAATAGTACTAATAGACATAAGAGTAATAATTTCTTCATGGCTTTTCGATTTTATGGTTTAGTTAAAAAATTCAATCGCCGTGCCAAAAACACTTTTTTTAATAACGTAAAACGATGAATGGTAGTATAATGTCGATGAAACAACATATTTACTGCAGTTCAGGCTTTTTTGATTGTTAATTTTTGTTTGATAAATCAACGATGTATTATTTGATTTGCAGCATGATTAAAAGGGGCAATTCGTATTTTTGAAGCTTAATCGGTAATACATTATGCAAAGAGACCAGCAGATTTTTAGACTCATCGAAGAAGAAAGGCAAAGACAGACCCAAGGCATTGAGTTGATAGCATCTGAAAATTTCACAAGTCCGCAGGTGATGGAAGCGGCAGGTTCTATATTGACCAATAAGTATGCAGAAGGATATCCGGGCAAACGGTATTATGGTGGGTGTGAGGTGGTCGATGAAGTCGAACAATTGGCAATTGAAAGAGCAAAAGCACTTTTTGGGGCTGTTTATGCCAATGTACAGCCACATTCTGGGTCACAGGCCAATGCTGCGGTCTATCACGCATGCTTGAATCCCGGGGATACGATTCTTGGTTTTGATTTGGCCCATGGGGGACATTTGACCCACGGTTCGCCAGTCAACTTTTCAGGTAAACTTTACAATCCTGTGTTTTATGGGGTAGATGAGGAAACCGGTATGCTCAACTACGATACCATTCAAGAAATTGCATCAAAGGAAAAACCGGCATTGATCATTGCTGGAGCATCGGCCTATTCGCGGGACATGGATTTTAAGCGATTCCGTGAGATAGCCGATAGTATTGGTGCCTTGTTATTGGCCGATATTTCACATCCTGCCGGATTGATAGCAAAAGGGATACTCAATAATCCCATCTCCCATTGCCATATCATTACCACCACAACCCATAAAACACTGAGAGGACCGAGGGGCGGTCTGATTTTGATGGGTGAAAATTTTGAAAACCCTTTTGGAATTCGATTGAAGAACGGAAACCTGCGAAAAATGTCAGGGCTACTGGATCTGGCCGTTTTTCCAGGTAATCAAGGGGGCCCTTTGGAGCATATTATTGCGGCCAAGGCCGTCGCTTTTGGCGAAGCGCTATCCGATGAATTTCTGCACTATATGCTTCAGGTGAAGAAAAACGCCGATGCCATGGCGCAGGCCTTCGTTGCAAAAGGCTATAAGGTCATCTCTGGCGGTACGGACAACCATATGATGCTGATCGATCTACGAAACAAGGGGGTTACGGGTAAAGATGCAGAGAAAGCACTGGAAAAAGCAGCTATCACGGCAAATAAAAATATGGTACCGTTTGATGATAAGTCACCATTTATTACATCGGGAATACGATTTGGCACGCCCGCTATCACTACTAGGGGGCTAAAAGAAACTGATATGGCTACTATTGTGGATTATATAGATGAGGTATTGTTGAACTACGAAGATGAGGCCATGATTTCACAAACAAAGCTCAAAGTAAATGGATTGATGGCTGATAGGCCATTGTTCAATGCTTAGTCAAGTACCCGTATGAACAACAAGAAGGCAGAAAAGTTTCAATAGTTGAGAAGAAAAAAATCACCTTTGATGATTCCTTTCTTTTTTACATCATATATCGAAGCATCTTCGTTGATATCGGAATCAAAATACAGTCCCCAGTAATCAAGATACCCACGTTGCTTATTTTTCCCTTTTCCAATTTCTAGCATATTGGCGCTGCTGGTAATGCCCTCTTCCATAAAAACCGGAATGAATATTTCAAAGGGCATTTCAGTAAGACCCTTGGTAAAATAGACAAAGTTCTCGCTTATCGTGACCAGAATCGTGCCCAATCTTTGTATGATACTTTGCGGATATATTTTTGCAATGACCAATGAGGTATCTTTGAAGTGAATGGTGAATTCCATAATATCTATGGGTACGTCATTCTTTGCATTCAATTCACGGATTGACTTCTCGAATGGTGATAGATGCCTGTTATCTGATTGAAAACCGCCCCAATTGCCATTATTCAACTGAAAAAGACTTTCTGTCAAGCCAAAGTTGCAGTGCAGCCGTACAATTAAATCAGTTGACGATCCGTATGTGTTTGGTGCACAATCAATGGTGGTTTCACTAAAGAATTCTTTTTCCAGCTTTTTGCGAAAAGCATCAAGACCAATTATTTCATCACAGCTGCGTTTTTTGGCAGCGTATCCTTTCTTTGTTTTTCGATGGTTTGGCACGAGCTTAGATTTAGAATTTATACGTATTTCTAAGTTATGCCGATTTTATTTTTGAGAGCTGTATAAAAACCTCAAACTTTCTATGGTTTATGTGGTATTAGCGCAATATAAGTGTTAAAATTTTGTTAAAGTATGATAATATCACTTGACAAGTGCGTAATGTATTACGCATTCATCAGATAAAACCTCTCTTTTTTGCAGCTAAGATCAAGGCGAGGTCATTCTTGTTTTCAGTACCGAACAACGATTTTAAATGCCGTTTTCTATTTTCAATGGAAGAGGGAGAAAGTTTGATGTATTGCTCTAAGTCTTTTGTCTTGGTACCGATGGACAAATGGTACAGAATCTGTTTGTCTTTTTCGTCAAGGGTGATTTTGTTCGACATTTTCTTGCGTATCGCGCCCAATGCCTTTGAAGAGTAATAGGGTGGGTTCGTGACAATCGTTTTGATGGCTTCTTCCAGTGTTTTCGGATCGATGTCGGTCTTTACCAAATATCCATCTGGGTCTACAGACTGTAGAATGCTGTTTATCCTGAAGTTGTCACTGAACGAAGACATGAAGGCAATTTTTGACTCAGGCACCAACTTTCTGGTCAAAACCCCTAAATCTTCACCATTCTGGGGTTGCTCCTCGTTTGGTGGATACAGTTGTACATCCAATAAAATGACATCGTATTTGAACGAGTGTACCGATTCCTCTATTTTTTGTTTGCCGCTTTCATAGGTGTTTGCCGTGTCAACGATAATGTTGTAATCATCAAAAACAATACGTTCTAGGATGAACTTGTATCCTAACATTGTCATTTCATGGTCGTCAATCGCTAAAATTCGTAATGTTTTCAAAAGATAAGTTGTTAAAAGGTTATACGTATACTATACTTCTTGCACTTGCCGTGGTTCACCAATGCTGTCTTCATCATGGCCAACGTTCTCAATTTCCTTGGGAAACTGGACCGTAATGGCCGTTCCCTCACCAAGGGTACTGTCCACTTTGAGGGTACCCGAGAGCTTGCCCACACGTGAAATTACATTTTTTAGGCCAATTCCCTTTTTTCCTTTTTTGGTGTCAAAACCGACCCCGTCGTCCTTGATCATCACCATAACCATCTTTTCGGTGGTTGTAAAATTGACCAATACCGCATTACAGTTCGCATGTTTGACACAATTCTGTAGCGATTCTTGTACGATACGGTACATGTTAATCTTAAGGTCTCCATCAAGACCGTCCCAATTCATTTCAGTATCGTATGTAAGATCACATTCCAGTTTCGCCGATGCACTTATGGTCTTGACCAAGTCATCGATGGCGGCTATAAAATTATGAATTTTTTGATACGATGCGTCATTTAATTCGTGCGAAATAGTGCGAATCTCTTCTTCAAGCTCACGCATTTTTTCGATAAGCTCTGCCCGTTGTTGTATGGCAGAGGCGTCATCCCTTTCGTTCAAGCCACTGAGAATAAGGCGTATGCCCAACATTTGGCCTAAAATGCCATCATGTATTTCTTCAGAGATACGTTTTTGTTCCAGTTGTTTGCCCTCTTGAAATTTACCCTGTTGCGCGAGCATGAGGTTATAGATCTCTTGGTTGCTCTCTTGCTGCCTTTGCTGAAATCGCAAGCGCTGGTTGTTGATACGTTGGGCGATGATGGTGAAAATGGCAATGCCCAAAAGCAACATGCCGAGGGCAATACCGGTCCATAACCGTTTTTGGCGGGCCAAATACGCATTGCGTTCAATGGCCTCATCGGTCTCTAATTGAATTCGGGCAAATTTGTCCTGTATGTTGCGTTCTTGCAGTTGCAATTGTTCATTGAGGTCAAAATAGGCTCTGGCATGTGCAGCACTGTGTACTCTGTCAATAGTGGTCAACAACTTCAAAGAGCTTAAGAGGCGGTCGTTGTTCAAGGTTTTTTTGGCAATAGCTACTGATGTAGATGCCTCGCTAATAGCTTCGAGGGTATCTTTCTGGGCGACAAAAATCTCGGCCAAGTATTCATGGTTACGCGCCTTGTAATAGGTGGTATTGGCCCCCAAACTGTCAAAGATGGCGTTGGAGCGTTGCAACAATTGAAGTGGTGCATTGCTGTCTTCTGTTTGTCCACTCTTAAACTGACTAATGGCCATACTGCTCAAAACTTGGGCATAGAGTTGGGGTGAGGTCTGTAAAAAACTGTCTTTTTGAGCCAGCTTTTGGTACTGTTCGTACGCAGTGGAATAGTCTTTTTTTCGTAAATAGACCGCAGCACTATTGTTGGTATTTTGTAGGGTGCTTGAAAATTGCCTATCTTTTTTTAAGAAAGGAATAAACTCTTTGGCCTTTTTGTAATATTCCAAAGCTTTTTCTGACTTATTGAGCCCATCTTGGGTGATCGCCAATAGGTTATGGGCATCGTATAATCTCTTTTTTTGGTCGATGGAGTTGTAATATTCAATTGCTTTGATGACATCTTTTTCTGCACCGATATAATCTTTTACCTTTTCTCGGGTACTGGCCATGGAAACCAACATTCTCCCGGGATAGTCCAGTTTTGAAGTATCTAAACTGGCCTTGGAAAAAAGCATATGGGCCTCTTTAAAATGGTAATAGGCACTATCGGGTTTTGTGGTTCTGTGGTAAGAGCCCAGATCCCAATGGGCCTCCCCATGGGCCAGGGCATTGTCGGTCTTTTTGGCCAGGGCCATCAATTCTGCATTGGTTCTTTTAAAATTTAGGGTGTCGCCCAGTCTGCTAAATGCCAAGGAGATGCGCGAAAGGTTTTGGGTCTGAATGGAATCGTTGGCAAGCGCATCATTGGCCTGTAACGCCTTTTCTAAAAGTTGGGTTTTATCCTGTTGGGACAGTTCAATACTATCCCGGGCCCATTGTACCCAGATGGCTAAGCTATCTGTAGACGTATCCGGTTGTTCTAGGTTGTCATGTGCTGTATTGCATCCCAAGCAGAAGCAGAGCAGCAGCACCCCCAAAAACACAATTGACCGAGTACCCATACTGTAATCTAAATCGTAAAATATTACGGTTAACCTACCTACAAGATATAAAAAAGCCTTAAATGTTAACATTTAAGGCTAAAAGAATTTCTTGAGAATGTTCTAGCTTTCCCGCTTGTCCACATTCTCATCACTGGTATCAGGAGAGTCAATATCCTCAATATTTTCAAATAGGGCTTCGGTTTCTTCAAGGTTGGTGTCGGCTTCGCATGATACCATTACGCCAGCCGCTAATAAGGCTAGAAGGCTTAGAGTTTTTTTCATTGTGTACTGGTTTAAAAATGTAAAAATCAAAGGTTACGAAATAGTCAGGTGCAAGATTCAAAATAGGGAAGAGAGCAGGGAGAGCACCGAAAACTGTGAGTATCTGGCCTTATTTTGCGGGTAAGTGCAAGAAAATCATGAGAATTGCCCTAATCTTGTGTGGTAATCGCCGATTTGGAGAGCATATCTTTCAAAGCGTCGATCTTTTCGCGGTACGATTTTGAGAAGGGCAATTGTTGTTCATCGCTCTTAAGCGTACATATGGATTTTCCGTAGTTTATACGTTTAACGTATTTGCTGTTCAAAATATAGCTTTGGTGGATACGTATAAAGTTTTTGGGTAATTTTCGCTCAAATGACTTTAAGGTCCTGAAGGCACTGATCTGGCTGCCATCGCGCATAATAAAATCGGTCGCGTTGTTGTCGGCCTTTAAGTATAAGATTTCATTGGTGTCGATATAGTGGTAATCCCGGTATGACTTTAAGCAAATGGTACGCGGCATGAAATCTTTGGGCAGTTGTTTGCGCAAACGCATCACGGTCTTGCGAATGTCAAATTCATTGTGTGGCAACAGCCAATAGTCAAAAAAACCATTTTTAATGGCATTGTAGGCGTGTTGCTGACTTTTCGAAAACCCAATCAAAATGGGCATACGCTGTAGGTATTGGTGCAATTGCATGACCATTTGAAAATGTTCAAAGGCATTTTCATTAAGATTGATGATGACGATGTCAGGCGCATACTTGAGAATGGTATTGAGACCATCTTTGATGTTTTCTACGTTGCCCACACGCATCATATCGTCATGCTCCTGCAAATGTAACTGTAACTGCAGGTTGGTGGCCGCATCGGTATCTATAATGGTGTAGGTATAGTCCATCACATCTGTACTGCTTGCAATTTACTAAGCCTTAGAGAAAAAGGGTTGCATTTTTACCTCAAAAAAACTACGGTTTTGACACAAAAACCAGTGATTTTCAACAGTTTAAATTTGTGAAATTGAATTAATTCAATTTTTGTAAGAATATTCGTAGGCCCCTAAATCAGGTGCTAGGGTACGATCCATACCCTGTAAGTCAAGGGGGATCTGCATGGCGGTAGGCAAACTACCGGCATCGATGGCATCTGACCTCTCGCCCAACCTAAAATCATCATTGAAAGGAGCCAGAAAATCGGTGTTGGCATTCAATAGTACATTTTGATAGAAATCGGCATTCTCAAAATCATACAGTGGGTTGTCGGCAAATTGTGTGTTAAAATCCTCGAATTGGATCGAGCAGTGGTCAAATAGGTAATGGAATGCATTGGTGCCGTTTTGTTGCAATAGCAGCTCGATGGACCTATTGCCATCAATGATGCAATTGCTGAACGAAGCTGAGATAAGGTCTGCACCAAGGATTTCCCCTGAATCCAATGCAACGAAATTATCGATTTGGACACTGGCTCCGTTTCGAAAACCATTGTTCCAATAGTTGGCAATGGTACTGTGGTTGAAATCGTACGAACCGCCCAAATTACAATATAGTGAGGTTTCACCGGCACTGCCAAGCACAAGGTTGGCTGCTGTTATGGAAGATGACCTGGCCCATAGATTGGTACTTGCACTATTGTAGACCTGCGTGTTTGATAGTGTCAGGGTAGGTGGTATGGTGTTCATGCCCCCTTCGACCAAAATGCCTACCGTCGCATTTTTTATGGTAAGGTGTGTTATGCTGCTGGCCCTGCTTCCTTCAGCCAGCCAAATGGTACCCCATTGTCCTGCCACATCTTCAAATTCAGGTTCTAAACGGTCTCCTTCAAAAATGACCTCATTTTCAAGTAATGCCCCATCTTCGCTGGGTAATCCATTGACCTGTAGGGTGGCTCCAGCACTTACCAAAATGCCGGAATCTTTATGAAAGTGCACGCGTGCCCCAGCGTCAATGGTTAAGGTATTTTCTTCGGTAACTGCCGCATAGCCGTAGATGACGTAGGGTTTTTCGCTGGTGAAGCGCAACTTGTCATTTTCAAGCACGAAGCCCTCAATACGTATTTCATTTCCCGCTTCATCTAAACCCAGCAATAAGGTTTCTGCCATACCATCTGCAGTTTGTCTCGGATATAAAAAAATGGCATCGCGAACCAAGGTGACCAGGGGTACTTTTTGTTGTGGGCCATCGTTGCCAAATTGTATGGCATCGGTGTACAAAAACTCATTTTCTCCCAAAGGTTCGATATCGATGGTGGTTTCTATAAAAATGTACAGACTGTCTTTCGCCAATAATGCAATATCAGCGAACTCCTTTCCTGCAAGACCATCTACATTAAGCCGGTATGCACTTTGCTGTCCGTTTTCGAGGCCGATAAAAGGTATCGCTATATCATCGTTGGATCGGTTGTATACTTTCAGTGTGTATGTACTGCTGCCGATATTGGTGAACACGGTATCTAAGAACACCGTGTCTTTCGAAAATTCGAGATGACCTGAACTGATGCGGTATTCAAAATCTTCCCTACAGGATCCCGCCACCATGAGCAATCCGATCAAAACGATGGAGAATAGGTAGGGCATAGGGGTACGGTTCACGGGTCAAATCGTTTTTTTATGAATTCGGGCACCCTTTTGGGTCTAAAGGTCTTGGCATCTAACAAACACCAGTCGGTAGAAGATGTAACTACCAATTTGTTGGTTTTATTGTTGCGTATTTCAACGATTCGGGTAGAAATAGGACCTTTGGTCTTTTGTATATAGGTCACCGCCGTTAGAATTTCATCGATTCTTGCGGGGCTTACATAGGTGATGTGATGTTCGCGAACCACCCATACCATCACTTCACTTATCGCAGTATCAGTAACACTGTGCCAATGCTCCCTAGAGACTTCTTGTATCCATTTCACATAAGTGACGTTGTTGACATGGTCGAGTTCGTCCAAGTCATCCTTGCCGACCGTTATGGTACTTTCAAACCTGTACATCACTCCTTTTTGAGAATGTGGACCTCGAATAGTTTGTCCCAATTTTTTCCGGTCACAAAAAAAGTGCCCCGCTCTTTGTGATAGGCTACCCCATTCAATACTGAGTTTGTATCGTCCCAATCTTTCCCTTTTGCAACTCTTTTTTTGAGTCCTCCAAAGTTGACTACACCTTCTATGGCCCCAGAATGGGCGTCAATGATCATCATGCTTTCTTTTTGGTAGACGTTGGCATATATTTTACCGTCTACATATTCCATTTCATTGGCCATATTGAAAATAGATCTGTTTGTCACGGTTTCTATATATCCCTTTTCGATCAGCGTTTTGGGATCGAGCATCCATATCCGTTCGGTACCGTCACTTTTATACAGCTGTTTGCCATCATTGCAAAGCCCCCAGCCCTCCTTACTTTTTCCATAGCTAAAGGTGTCCAGTTTTTCAAGGTTTTGATTGTCGTAAACATAACCGATACCACTCTGCCATGTCAACTGGTAGATTTTATTGTTCAAAATGGTCAGGCCCTCTCCGAAAACGGAACTGTCCAAATCTATTTTCTCGATGATGTTACCTGATTCGTAGTCTATTTTGCGTAATGTTGATTCTCCTCGCTTACCAGTACTTTCATAGAGTACATCTTGGTCAAATTCGAGCCCTTGGGTGTATGCCGATGGGTCATGCTTGTAGGTGTTGACCACTTCGTAGGTATATATTTGTGGGGGTTGTTCTGCAAGCACCCTGATATCTTTGGTGATTTCGACCGAATCATTGTCATAGTATATTTGGGCAATCAACTTTTTCTTTCCCAATCGATTGACTGTCAGCGTGATTTTGTTGTCCTTTAAAGGAATGGTTGTGCCATCTATAGAATATACGACCTTATCGATCTCAATATTCTTTTTGTTTTTTAAGCTGATGCCGACATTTTGGTTTTTTTGAAACTTTCTTTTTTTTCCTTCCAGTTGGATCTCAAACAATGCTGATGGTGCCGAAGTGCTGCCACAGCCTAAAAAGAAAAGACCTAGCCCAAGGTAAAGTAGTGTTCTTGACATGATACTTGGTTTACATTTTGGGTAAATGTTATTAATTTTCGAAATTAAGAATGTCATAGGATTATGGCAAATCTAAAAAGGGATGTATATTTGCAAATGGCAAGTCCTACACGACCAGCTCCTGCAAAATCCCCCAGGGCGGGAACGCAGCAAGGGTATGTGGTCGTAGCGGTGCGATGTAGGTAGCTTGCCTTTTTTTGTTCCCTAAAACCAAGAGCGGGAGACTTTCTTTTTCAAAATCAAAAAGGGAAAATGGACAAAAAAGTGGTTTTGGTCACTGGTGGTTCTTCAGGTATAGGCAAAAGTATCGGTACCTATTTGACCAAAAAAGGATATAAGGTTTTCGGCACGACCCGAAATCCTGAAAAATATGATGGGTTCGATGCCTTTCAACTCTTGGCCTTAGACGTACGTTTGCCTGAAAGTGTGGAAAAAGCAGTTGCAACAGTCATCGCCAAGGCAGGGCGTATCGACATACTGATCAATAATGCCGGAGTTGGAATCACCGGTCCAGTAGAGGAAACCCCCCATGCCGAGATCCTGAATGTTTTTGATACCAATGTACATGGCCCGGTACACATGATAAAGGCCGTTTTGCCCCAAATGCGGAAACAAGGGGGAGGGCTTATCATCAATATTACGTCAATCGCTGGATTCATGGGATTGCCATTTCGGGCCTATTACTCGGCAAGTAAGGGTGCATTGGCACTGATTACGGAAGCCTTGCGGATGGAAGCCCGAAATTTTGGAATTTCAATCACCAACCTGGCACCTGGTGATTTTGCGACCAATATTGCTTCAGGACGCTACCATGCCCCTATTAAACAAGGCTCGCCCTATGAATCCTCTTATAAAAAATCACTCGACTTGATGGATGCCCATGTAGATTCGGGGGAAAATCCAGTATTGGTTGCCCACAAAGTGTATCGAATCATTCAAAAAACACATCCAGCGGTCCATTACCCAGTGGGGGTGTTCATGCAAAGGCTTTCATTGGTACTCAAGCGAATTTTACCCGATAAGGTCTATGAACGGTTGCTCTTAAACCACTACAAGCTGTAAAGTGATGGCATGTTTTTTGATTACCCATTAAACATGGAAAAAACGATACGCGTATTGCGACTTAGCTTCGTGACAGTGGCCCTAGTGCTTCAAAGCTGTGATGAGATCTACGAATGCCTCTTTAACATTGAACCAGAGATACACAACAAAAGTTTGGCTACCGCTACTTTGGGAGAACGGTATTCTGATTTGGTGACCGCCGAAATAAGAAATGAGGTGAATGATAATGACTATGACTACGATTTTTACATAGTCGGGGAATTACCCCCTGGAATTTTTTATGACATCAACCGTAGGTCCGTAACATTTTATGGATTCCCTGAAGAGGCAGGAACGTATCGGTTCAATGTAGAACTATCCGTATCATCGTATGACTATAATGGTTACGATTCAAGTCCGACATGCTCCGATTCCACGGTTAGGGCATTCATGATTCGTGTGGTGGAATAGTCACTTAACATATATTTTATGTCACTATTGTCCGGTAAAGATACTTGGAAAATGGCAGAGATAGCGTAAACAGTGGTCTAGCGTTCATTGAAATATTTTTCGATTTGAAATCGGTTTTGTAAAAGTTGATTCAGTTTTGCCGAATGAACACAGGCAGAA
>JBCDBD010000069.1:0-11315 GCA_039184335.1 Bacteroidota bacterium
CATGGTGGGGATGGAACTACTTGCCGGAAGACCAATTCTTATGGCACCAATTTTGTTCAGTTCTTTACGTTCCACCAAAGCATTGGTGCAGTGCGTTGTGCCCAACATGATGTATTTAATGTCCCTTTTAGAAACATCCACTTTGGAAATAACTGCTTCAATTGCATTTTTGATTCCGGTACTTACATCCAAAGAGGTGGTCTGTTTGGTTTTGGCCAAGATTTCATTGGTTTGCGACACCAGCACTGCATCTGTATTGGTGCCTCCCACATCAACCCCTATTTTATAATACATACGCTTAATTTTTATTCAATTCCTCAACGGGAACAAATTTTTCTTTATAACCGAATTTTTGGGGACCTCCCAAAGTAATTCCTTGTGGTGTTCGCCATTGTTTATCAGCTTTCATGCCCAAGACCACCACACGGGTTCCGTATTGTATGCTTTCCGCAGTAATGGGCTGGGCGTTTTCTGCATCGATAAGTACAATCAAATCTGGAGTGATAGCTACGGGTCGACCATCTTTTTTTGCCATCAAAAACTCATTTTGAAAATCAAGTTTCATCGATGTGCCCTTATCTTCCCCAAAACCCATGATCTCACAAACACCTTTATTCCACCTTCCCTCGGTTTTAATGGTCACCTTACTGATTTTCCCTACAAAGAGTTTAATGGCATTCGCTTCCTTGATTAAAGCTGCCAATGGATTTAAGTTTTTATTTTTTGCATTCAGGATACATTCCCCCAACTTTTGCGCATAGGATATAATACCATGTACAGCGGCCTTTTTTACTTGCTCTCCGCTCATGGGATAGCATCCAAGGACACAGCTTCCACCCATTTGAATGGTTGTAGCCCCTACCAAGGTTTCCCCCCAAACATTATTAATGGTCTGGTAGATATTTCTGTTCCCTTTTTCATCGGCCTGTGCAATGGGTGAAACAGAAATGCCGTGCAAAGTGAACGTGACCATCTCTAAGCGGGGAAATGCCCTTCCCATACCATCTGCATCTATGATAGGGATATTTTTTTGAGCGGCAACCGCAAACGGAATTACCCCATTAAGCCCCCCAGCCTCGGCAGGTATGACCGCATCAATTTTTCTTCCCAAATATTCTTCCATCATTTCAAAGGCCCTGATGAATTCACCTCCAGAAAAAAGTTTTTCAACTAAAATCATAGGCGCCCCAAAGGCCGCAATGGGTACGACCAATGCCTTATCGTCGAGTTCTTCGGCAACTATAAGTGAAACCTCCCCATAGGTCTTTATCGCCTGTTTTGCCATTAGCTTTCCTATGTACGGGTCACCACCGCCTCCAGTGCCCAGGACCGTAGACCCCATAGCTATATATTCAATGGCGTTTGAATCAATTTTTCGCATACTTATTTCACCATTTTTTTGAGTAAATAATACACCAATGCAGCAACGGCAATTCCCAGTATATTTTTTACCTGGGAATCCATCATCAACATGATGGCCACCCCGGCTCCCCATGAACTTATTCCTTTCCAGTTGACTTTGCTTGCTTCCTCTTGATACGACTTGGCGATGTAGTAATCAGATATCATAACCCCTGCTATCGGAGTAATGGTAATGGTCAATAGTGTGATAAAACTCATAAAATGGGACAGAATTCCAAGAGCTGCAAGCAGTATTCCCACGATTCCTACAATCAAAGTGGTTTTTGAACGAGAGGCCTCCTCCAACTTAAAAAGATCATTGAACGCCAGTCCCGCAGAATAGCTATTCATGACATTGGAGGTCCAGGTGGCCAGGATAAGGATCGACATGGCAAAAAACGGGAATCCCAAGCTTGAAAAGATCTCAACAATATCATAGGTTCCCTGGGTAATGGCCAAAATTGCCCCGATGGCCAGTAGACATAATGCTGAAGGGACAATGCCAAAGATGGAACCCAAAACAGCATCTCTTTTGCTGGCTGCAAAACGATTGTAATCGGGTGAAATCACACCTCCAACAGAAATGAACCCAATAGCGAGCCCTACGGCCTGTAAAAAAGGCATGTTGTTTTTCGGTTTAAAAGCCAACACTTCTTGGAAACTATGGCTCTTAAAGGTGATGACAAGACCATAAACCAATAGTAAAATGATAGCAGGTACTGCGATATAATTGAGCCACTTCAGGTATTTGAACCCGAACACGGCCGTGAGTACCATAACGATCCCCCAAAATACCGATGTTGCCCAAATGGGAATATCTGGCCCGCCCATCGTTATCAGTATTTTTGAAAAGGATGCCCCAGCAATATTGCTCTGAATCCCGAACCAACCCAAAGTAGATAGGCCAATGACCAGTGCTACGATTACTTTGGCCCCATTTTCCCCAAAACTACTGGAGGCCAATGCAACCGTGGCTTTTCTTCTTTCTACCGCCGCCATACTCAACAACGACATAAAAAGTACCACAAAACTAAACCCTATTAGACCTGCCCAAACGGACGAGTTGAAGCTTAGGCCACTGATCAAAGAACTTCCGATGAGTAGGGCGGGTACGCTTACAATACCTCCGAACCAGATCCCCGCCAGGCTGAACCATTTAGTTTCTTGTACATTTTCCATATTATATATGTTTGATTAACATTCCTTCTTTGCAAAGTACTTTTAAGTTTTTATCATTATATAGGCTCCCTATTTTTTGAACGGGGTTTTCTTGAACCAGTATAAAATCAGCCATCTTACCTTCTTCAATAGTGCCGGTGAGATCATCAATTTCCAAACATTGGGCGGCGGTTTTTGTAGAAGCTGTTATGGCCTCCATAGCGGACATGCCCGCATCACACATCAATTTTAGTTCTTCCAAATTTCTACCATGGGCCATAACGCCCGAATCTGTCCCCATTGCAATTTTAACCCCTGCTTTGTGGGCTTTCTCTATACTTTTAAAATGGGTTTCTTCCATTCTTTTGGCAATCTCAATAGTATTTTTAGGATAATCACCATGTATTACGGAATTGACAGCCAAAAGCGTTGGAACAAGAAAAACATCATTCTTGAGCATTAATTCAACGGCTTCATCATCTAAATCGACGCCATGCTCAATGGAATGCACCCCGGCTCTTATCGCATTCTTAATGCCCGCGGTACCTTGGGCATGTACCATCACCCTCCGTTTTTTTCGCATTGCTGCTTCCTCAACCACGATTTTTAGTTCATTCATGCTGAATTCCTCAAAATTAGGGTCATCGTTCCAGCCCGAAACACCACCTGTACTACATATTTTAATGACATCGGCACCGGCACGCAATACTTCGCGCACCTTTTTTCTGACCTCCATTTCTCCATCGCAAACGCCATCGGGGTACCCAGGATATGGCGGTGCCAAAATGTAGGATTGCATGCTTGATGGCAAGAATGCATCAAAATGACCACCAGTAGTCGTCAAGGGGCTTATACTGATCTTTAGGTTCGGCCCTTCGATCAAACCATCTTGCAGTGCTTTTTTAACCCCAAAATCTGCTCCCCCTGCATCTCTGGCACTGGTAATACCGGCAAACAGAAGAGATTTCAAATGTTTCAAGGCAGCATAAAAGTTATAGGAAAATGGGGTTTGAAGATGCTTGAACAGGTTATGCTCGTTAATCATTACATGAACGTGGCAATCTATCATTCCAGGTAAAAGATACATTCCTTTGCCATTGATTCGCTTATCAACATGAGTTTGTTTTGGCATTTCATCGTTCGTTATTTTAGCAATGCGCGCTTTTTCGATAAACACATTTGAAACAAAAGGAGCATTGCCCGTGCCATCGATAATCGTTACCTCTTCTATTGATATGCTTTTGGCCTCGTCTTGCTTTTTCATACCATTTGCGGGTAGTGTTCTTTTAAATAGTTGTTAGAGAGCAGTTCATCTTCAACACCCCTCTTAATTGATTCAGAATCCCTATTTTCAGGTTTTCCATATCCGGCACCACCACCGGTTTTCAAAAATAAGTGTGAGCCTTTTGGTAAGTAAAAACGGGTTATTTTACCTATTTGTTTCTTTTTGCCATCCGGCAATACGATTGTGCAATCGTTAGGTCTAGCTTCTTTACCCCCTAATAATCCTTGGGGTTTGGTCAGGGTCTTTTCCAAGGTTGCCGTTAGATAAGTATCATCCAAAAATTCAAAATCGAAATCGATACCCATTCCCCCATTGTGAGTGCCGGCCCCACAAGAGTCTTGGGCAAATTCCACTTTGTTCAACACATAGGGGTATAGACTTTCCCTTACTTCAGTCGAAGAAAAGCGGGTTGCCGATTCTGCGATGTGCAGTACAGATGAGCCATCTCCTACATCTGAGGCTCCTTGGCCTGTGGGATAAGGAGCACCGTCAGCCCAAGGCTCCCCAGTACTACTGTTGAAACCCCAGAAAACCATCGAGCAAATATCGCCCGCTGAATCTGATGGCACCAATTCAGGAAACATACTTCCGATGGCCCTGTAGATTACTTCGATAGATTGCATTGCTGGCCAACCATATAAAAAACAGGGTGCTGGCGGGTTTGGGTGAAATAGTGTTCCCTTTTTTGTAATGACCTTGATGGGCCTAAAATGCCCCTCGGTAGGGGATTCTCCACCTCCTGCAAGCATACTGATAGCTATTCGCGCCGCAGAAACCGTTGAGGGCATAGGGCAGTTTACCGGTCCGCGCTGTTGTTCCTCAGCATCGGTATAATCCAGTATCACCCCATCATCATGGATGTCAACCGCAACCTTGAATGGGATTTTATCATTTGATAGACCATCATTGTCCATGAGGCCTTCACCCACATAACGACCATTGGGAATTTTTTTGAAATAGTTTTTTACGATGGACTCCCCATGATTGAAGATTATTTCAACACAATTGAAAAAAATCTCTTCCCCATATTTTTCAACAATCCCTATAAATGCCTTTGCGCCTGCTTGCAAACCGTTGCATTGGGCACGCATATCACCATCAATTGCCTTGGGCAGTCTTGAGTTTGCCAGAATCATGCGATGTACACTATCTACCAAAATACCTTTTTCAAACAATTTGACCCCGGGGAAGACCACCCCCTCTTGAAAATAGTCAATGGTGTCAGAGCAATAGGGGTCTTTGGCCCCAATATCCAACCAATGTGCTTTAATCGCTGTATACCCAATTAGTTTGTTTTTGGCCGTAAAAACGGGCATGACCAATGCTACATCTGGTTGGTGGGCACCGGTACCATATGGATTATTGTATATGATAATATCCCCTTCATAGAGTTCTTCTTCTCCACCCACTGCTTTTACCGCTTCTTCTATACAAAAGTTCAAGGTTCCCATAAATAGCGGTAGACTGGGTGCTTGTGCCAACAGCCTGACATCTTTATCATAAATGGCCGATGCAAAATCAAGTACTTCGTAGATAATAGGTGAAAATGCAGTTCTACACAGTGCCTGTTTCATTTGATTAGCAGCAGAATTTAGGGCATTTCTAATGATTTCAGTAGTAATGGGGTCAACTTCATTCAGTTGAAAATTACTTTTTCTCGTTACCGCGTTGAATTCATGTATCAAGTCTTTACTCATACCCTTTTTTTTTGACGAAAACACATCCTGACCTATCCAAAAACAACCTCGTATTTATGTCTATATATGATGTTGTGGTACCCTCTGTTAAAATTATTGGCCCATTTAGGGTCTTGCCTTCTACCATTTGTGTTCTGTCCAATAACTCAAAGTCCATAATTTGTCCCTCACAAAATGAGAATACCTTTATGAACTTTTTTGGGGTTTTATCTGTCTTTTGTTGGTAGGGATTGTGAATAGCTCTTTTCGATAATGATTTTCTTAGTGCCACTCGCACCGATACAATTTCCAGATCATTATCTAGATTGGTGTTGTAAATATCATGATAGGCCTCCTCAAATTGATTTAATAGGGCAGTATGGGGTAGTGTTACTTCACCCTCGGTATTTGATACTTTTAGGGTCAACGTATGCTCTTGGCCTTTATACCTTAGGTCCAAGAATACTTCATGTACTATATTCTGCTGATTCACTAGTTTAACGCTCAATTCGGAAAACATTTTTTCTAAAAGTTGATTTAAAAGAACGCCATAAGTATTATCCAGGTCAAATTTTTTGGTCAATGATTTGGTATATAAAATATCTGTTCCCAAAAGCCCCCAAGCGGAAAAATTACCTGCAAAAGGAGGTAAAACCATATCGGTCATCTGTAACTCCTCAAGGATAAGGTCCGCAAACAGCGGTCCTGCGCCACCGTATGCCAACAATTTCATTTCTCTGGGATCGATACCATTTTCGACTGTAATTTCACGAATTGTATTGGCCATACTTGAAGTGGCTATTCTTAAAATACCCTGCGCCACAGTTTCCACAGAGGTGTTCAAGGTATCGGCAATACTTTTTAAAGATTTCATCGATTTTTCCTTATCCAAGATTAGCCCTGAGGCTAGTTTTCCTTCCCCCAACATTCCCAAAGCGAAAGCAGCATCTGTAATTGTAGGCTTGGTTCCACCGCGACCGTAGCAAGCAGGCCCAGGGTCAGCACCTGCACTTTGGGGGCCAACCTTCAAAAGTCCACCCGCATCAACATAGGCTATTGATCCCCCACCGGCTCCAATGGAACGCACATCGACCCAGGGCATTTGTACTGGCATATCTATTATTTCGCCCTCATACTTTAGTTTGGGCCTACCATTTCTCACAATACAGGTATCAAAACTGGTTCCGCCTACGTCGGCCGTTATTAAATCTCCCAAATCCAAAGCATTTGATAATTCGGCCGCCCCTTCCGCACCAGCTACCGGGCCTGACATTATAGTTTGGCAAAGACCATCTTGGGCATCTTCAAAGGTCATGGCACCACCGCCGGATTTTGTTATCAAAGACAAGCCTTTAAATTGGGTTTTTCTAAGGTTGTCCTGTATTTGATTGAGGTAATTGCCCATGCGACCACTGACAAATGCATCTATAACCGTAGTGCTTGTGCGCTCAAATTCACGATATTCACCTGTTATCAAATGTGAAAGCGATATACTGCCTTCAAAACCTTCTTCCCTGAGAATTTGCCTGGTTTCGAGTTCATGTTCCGGATTGGCATAGGCATGTAGATATACTACTGCTATAGCATTTACCTTGTGCTGTTTGAATTTTGCTAAAGCCCCTCTAACATCTGATTTATCAAGGGGTTTGCGAATACTACCATTTGAGAGAATCCTTTCTTCAATGCCTACTCTTAATTTTCGGGGCACCAAAGGTTTTGGGGGGTTCCACTTAATATTGTACATCTCTTTTCGATCTCCACGACCAATGGCAAGCGTATCTCTAAAACCTTCTGTTGTGAGTAGACCCACTATTGCCCCTCTTCTTTCCAATAGGGCATTCAGGCCAACTGTAGTCGCATGTAAAAAATACGATACACCCTCAATTTTAGGAATTTCAGCCTCCTGGATTGCATGAAGACATCCTTCATCCGGATTTTGAGGTGTGGTCGGGACTTTTACCGCCTTAGTAATACCATTTTCATCTTGGTAGATCAGGTCGGTAAATGTTCCTCCAATATCGATACCTATTCTACTCTCTTGTTTCATTTAATTTTTGATATACCAATTGTGCAGTTATAAAGTCTTCTAGAGCCATTCCGGTAGATTTGAAAACCGTAATTTCTGATGGTGAACGGCGTTTGGTGTCATTATCGCTACATAAATATGTTAAATCACCTTTAATGTGGTCCTCGCTTATCTTTTTCTCCTTAATAGCCTGAACAAGCTCACCGCAGTGATGTGGTGTAGTATCGAGATTATCTACATATACAGAGGCATTGGCTATAATATCAGTGGTAACTTCCAACATTTCTGGTGTAAAAGATCCCACTAGGTCTAAATGCTGTCCTTTTTGCAAATCCTTTTCCATCAACAACGGTTCATGGGATGAGGTTATACAACTGATAATGTCTGCTTCATGCGTCACAGGCTTGTAATCTGTTAGAACCGTAACATCTATACCTTCTGCTTTTAATTGTTGTGCAATACCTATTGAGATGCTCTTACGCCTGCCCCACAAAAGAATCTTTTGATATTTTCTGATACTTGTATGTGCTCTAATAAAATAGATAGAAAGATTACCGTTTCCCAAGACCAATAAAGTTCTGGACTCTTTTTTAGCGAGAAATGAGGCTGCCAATGCCGAGGTTACAGCTGTTCTTAAATTGGTCATTAGTTTGGCATCCATCGCTACCAGAGGAACACCGGTTTTAGCATCAAAAAGGATATATATACCTTGAATATAGGGCGCATCGGTCTTTTTGTTGGCAGTCGTCGTTGTAATCAATTTTGTGCCAAAAAACCCTTCGTTATCCCATGCAGGCATGAAAAGAAAAGTGTTGTCTCCGGCCTCAGGCATACCCTTGTAGGTATACGTAAGTTTTGAAGGACACTGTATCCTATTTTTTTTAAATGCTGATTTCAACTGTTCCATTAGGGTGCCATAGGTGACATTTTTTTCCAAAAAGTCTTCTGAAATCCATTTCATAACCAATCACCTACTTTAATCACTATTTTACCTCGCTGCTTGTTGGAAAGCATATATTCATAGGCTTCAATCGTGTCTTCAAAGTCAAATACTTTGTCCACTATTGGTTTTAGCTTTCTATCTTTTATACGTTCAAAAACATAGTCTTTTCCCTCTTGTAATTCATCGGAGTCCATAACGTGGTTGAATAAGGAGTATGCATAAAGTCGGGTATTGTTTCTTACGAGGTCAAGTATAGGGAAAATAGGAAGTTCGCCCCCTAACAATCCATATATTGCAGCAGAACCTCCGAATGAAAGTGTAGACATGTACTGTTGGGTGAATTCAGTAGTGGCAATTGGATCAAAAACAAACTTTATTCCTTTTTTGCCAGAAATTTGTTTTAATTTTTCCAGAGTGTTCTCTTCTTGGGTTACAATAACGTAATCGGCGCCTAAATCGAACAAAAACTGTTTTTTTGCGCTTGTTCTGGTAGATGCAATTACAGCGGCTCCCCTGTTTTTGGCAAGTTTTAAGGCTCCCTGGCCCGCAGTCCCTGATGCTGCCACAATAAATACAAAATCGTCTTTTTCAACTTTTCCCAATTTGAACAAGGCATAATAAGCGGTCAGAAATTGCATCCAGAATGAAGTAGCCTCTTCCATGGAATAACCTGATGGAACCTTTGACAAATATATTTCGGGTACCGTTGCATATTCACCTTGCACTCCGTATTCTTGAGTGTAGAACGGAATTGACGTGACAATATCTCCCTTTTTGAAATTCCTTACGTTTTCCCCTATTTCCATAACCTCGCCTACTGCTTCAGACCCTATACGGGAAGGAAAAATTGGAACTGTATAATGCATGCCATTAATGAATAGAATGTCTGCTTGGTTCAAGGCAAAGGCCTGCACTTTAAAAAGCACTTCATTTCCTTTTGGTGAAACAGGGTCTACATTATCAAATTGCAGTACTTCTGGCCCCCCTATTTTATGAAACCTAATTATTCTCACTGCTTGACCTGATTTATCACATAAATGAGTTCGGTATCTTCCAAAACGTTTCCAGCTTGGGGCTCACCTGCATTAATATAGACTACAGTATCTTTTTCCAATCTACCCATGGGCTTGTTATTCCCATCGATCATTTCTATACATCCCTTGGTTATAATGGAAATTTCGTTGAAGGGATGTCTTGAAAAACCACTTTCGGGGATACGGGTACCTTTTTTCAGGTAGACAGTTCCGCAAGTAGTCAAAATAGTATGATTGACTTTTGAAATAAGTTCCTTGTTATAATGTTCTCCCAAGTTGGGATAAGTAATTTTTTTCACTTCCATCTAAGCGATATCGTAAAATTTTTGTGCTTCTTTTTTGCTGATATAACCGTTTTTTACGTCAAGCAGCACTTTAGCTTTTGGGCGATCTTTGGGATTTCCGTAACCGCCACCCGTGGCGGTAACACACCTGATCATGTCACCTTTCTCCAAGGCAATATTGGTGCCTAGACTATGCCTTTCTTCTGTACCATCTTTTCGGAGGATCAAGAAATAATTATACGATCCATCGTGCCCACCGTTCATTCCCCAGGTTTTGGTTTTTTCACCTAAAAAAGCAGCAGTGACATACGCGCCATCAGATACTACTTTATAGTCGACATACTGTCCATTACCGCCCTGAAACTCACCATAACCCCCTCCTTCATTATGAAATGCATATTGCTCTACTTGTATGCCATACCGCATCTCACGGATCTCAATGGGAATGTTGTAGGATTCACCACTACCACAGGAAAGCTGTCCCCGGTTTCCATCATGGGATGAGGAAGCTCCCCAGCCTCCGGCCAAGGGTTCGGCTTGAATATAGAATTGTCCGGTATCTTGATGTATGCCCGAGATGAAAGTGGCACAGACCGAGCGCAAATGTCCGGCAGGTAGTTTATCGGGAATCACAGGTGCCAAAATCTTCCAGACCAAATCTATGGCCGTAATCAAAACCTCATAGTAGACCGACACCGCCGAAGGTGCCTCTGCACTGACAATGGTTCCCGGCCCACAAATCACTTTCATTGGTCTAAATGCTCCGCCATTGGCAGCCATACGTGGGGTGGTTATGGCCTTGAAGAGGCTTCTACAGCCTGTGACCAAACCACTAAAGGCCAAATTGGTAGCCCCTTTCACCTGGGGGTGCGAACCATTAAAATCAGCTGTAAATTCATTATCGGTTATGGTAATTTCTGCTTTGATGGGAAAAGGCCCCTCCCCAAAACCATTGTCCTCAATTTCAGACGTCCCTACATACACTCCATTCGGAATTTTCTTTAGGGCCTCAATACATATGCGTTCTCCATAATCGAGAAAATCTTCCTTAGCTTTAATAAATGTGTCCAATCCATATTTTTCAATAATTGAGATTACCCTACGAGCCCCTATTTCTGCAGCGGCTATTCCCGCATAAAGATCTCCAAGGGTACTATCCGGTAATCGGACATTGGATTTGATCAGATCGACCACTGCTTCATTGATCTTGCCTTTTTCCCTCACTTTAATGAATGGGAAATGCAATCCTTCCTGAAAGATTTCCGTGGCCACGGTGGACACTGAACCCGGAAAGGTCCCTCCCAACTCCGTCCAATGCGCTTTGTTGACTGTAAACGCAACCAATTCATTGGTATAAAAAACAGGGTATATCACCGATACATCTGAAAGATGGGTACCCCCACCCGCATAAGGGGTATTGGCGATGACCACGTCTCCTTCGTTCAAAGTGTTTTCTTCGTGGAATTTCTCCAAAGTGGCCCGTACCACAGCATCCAGCGCTGCCAAAA
>JBCDBD010000070.1:0-11181 GCA_039184335.1 Bacteroidota bacterium
AATAGGCCACAATCTCTTTTTCTATCATATCTTTATCAAGTACAAAGTACATAAAGGGTTGTTTGGGTTTGACTTATGTTTCGCAACACAAATCTCTGCAACCCTAACTTTCGATCCAAAAAAAGTTTAAATCACCTCATTGACAAAAATATCACATACCTTGTGATTTAATATTATTTTTCAGTTCATATGAAACTTGCGGAAATACCCCGTTCTTTTTTTCAAAGTGTAAAGTTATTGGCACAATCCCCAGAAAGGTTACAAAAAAAAGCCAATGGTACTTTGCCAATTATTGTGACGCTGACCACAATTCCTTCACGTATAGGTACACTGCCCATTACCATACGAAGTTTGTTGGCCCAAGATAGAGCCCCCGAAAAGATTGTGTTATGGTTGAATGAGGAATTTCGGGATAAGCTTCCAAGGGCACTGGCGAAACTTCAGGGCAATGTTTTCGAAATACGATTTTCGCCGTATCAATTTTCCCATAGAAAATTGATGCATAGTCTCACCATGTTTCCAGATAAGATTTTGGTTACCTGCGATGATGATTTGATATACCATCCGTCTGCATTGCGATTGACCTATGAACAACATTTGAAACACCCAGATGTGGTCATCGGAAACCGGTGCCGTGAAATCTCTTATGATGGGGAAGGAAGGGTGCTTCCCTATTTGAAATGGCCCTTTGTCACCAAGGCATTAAAAAATGAACGTTTGTTGATGCCCGTAGGAGCTTTTCTGGTGCTGTATCCACCCAACATCCTCAGTGAGATGGCCACAGATGTCGCATTGTTCACGAAAATTTCCCCAAAAAGTGATGATTTGTGGTTCAAGACCTGTACATTGCTCAACAATAAACTGTCAATCAGTTCTGATAGCCCTCCGCCTGAACCCATCCCAATTTTTGGCACCCAGCGGGTTGCTTTGAAGCATACCAATAACACCAAAGATCATAAGCGGAAGCAGTGGGAGGATATAGCGGCCTATTTTAAGTTTACATTTGATTGAAAGTAAGCAAGCGTACTTTTATATTTTTGTGGGATAGATTTATGATATATGGAGCATCCTAAAATTTCGGTCATCGTGAGTACCTATAATTCTGAAGAATGGTTACGAAAGGTGCTTTGGGGGTTTAACTGTCAAGTTTTCAAAGATTTTGAATTGGTGGTTGCCGATGACGGTTCAGGGCCAAAAACAAAGGCAATCATTGAAAAAATGGCCAAAGAGGTATTTTATGAAATCATACACATTTGGCAAGAAGATGACGGTTTCCAAAAATCACGAATACTGAATAAGGCAGTAGATGCCTGCAACGCCCCTTATATCATTATGACCGATGGAGATTGTATTCCCAGGGAAGATTTTGTTGAAGTCCATTACATCAACAAAGAAGAGGGCTATTTTATTTCAGGGGGCTACTATATGTTGCCGATGAATATCTCTAAAATGATTACCTTAAGCGATATCGAGCAGCAAAATTGCTTTAATATCCATTGGTTGAAGGAAAAGGGAATTCCGAAAACGTTCAAAAACAACAAACTTACCGCAACGGGTCTCATTTCTAAGGTACTCAACACCATTACCCCAACCAACGCAAGCTGGAACGGTCACAATTCATCTGGGTGGAAAAAAGATATCTTAAATATCAATGGTTTTGATGAACGCATGCAGTATGGGGGGCAAGACCGCGAACTGGGAGAACGGCTTTTTAATTTTGGAATTAAATCAAAACAATTACGTTATAGCGCGGTCTGTGTGCATTTAGACCATAAGAGAGGGTATAAGACACCCGAATCCATCGCCAAAAATATGGCCATTCGAAAAGATACCAAAAGAAATAAACATGTTTGGACCCATTATGGCATTACCAAATAATAGGCCAATTCGTTTTTCTTTTCCAATCTTTTGAGCTCCCGATACCGCTCAAGTACGCCAAGCGCATTCAAATAGCTGATGATGATTCCTTTTTTTCCATCTAAAAAGCCCAGTCTGATAATGTAGTGGTTAAAAAACTTCCAAGTGGGCTTAACGATCATAAAGAGGTAGTTGAACTGTTTTTCTTTGTAAAAGGCCTCTTTTGCCTTAAGTTGTCCATAACGAAGCATTTTACCTTTGTAATCCTCGTAGCTCTTATAGCAATAATGGATCAGTCTTTCTTTCAAAATACAAGAAGTGCCGTTTACCTCTAAAGTTTCATGTACAATTTTTCTATCAGTAAATTTGGCTTTACTTTTTCTGAACAATCTATGATTTTTATCGGTTTGCCAACCACTGAAGTGTAAGGGGCTATTTTGGAACATGAATTTTCTATAGAACCAGTAAGCTTCACATGCATTGGGGTTATTTATGGTCTCGATGATCTCATCCTGCAATTTTTTGGTGACAACTTCGTCGGCATCGACAAACAGTACCCAATCGTGGGAGGCTTGTTTTAAGGTAAAGGATTTTTGGGCCGTAAAATTTTCAAATGGGTTTTGGATAACCTGGACCTGGGGATGATTTTTAAGGTACTCATAAGTACCATCAGTGCTATAGGAATCCACCACAATGATTTCATCAGCAAATGATATGGAATCAATACACTTTTCGATGTATCCCATCTCATTATAGGTTATGATCAGAGCTGATATTTTTTGTTTTGGGGTGTTCAACTCAATTTGGTTTTTTGGTTAATGAAGGTTTAAAAACTACAAAGCTATAACAAAATAAATAAGAAAAAATTGCCATATTACATAAAATTCTTACATCTACTGCCACTTACAATCTTAAATTATTCACATAAGTATGATGAAAAAAAGTGAAAAGAGTGGCGTCTCACACGTAGAATTATGAAAAGAGCAATAATTGTCTTAACAAAAAGGATGACACATAATTTTCTTGTCAAAAAAATGTCAATAGATAAAATTAGACGGCCACATCATATTCACGAAGTGCATTGTTGAGAGAGGTCTTCTTATTGGTACTTTCTTTTCGTTTTCCTATGATCAGGGCACAGGGCACTTGAAATTCACCCGCTGGGAATTTTTTGTTATAGCTCCCCGGTATGACAACCGATCGTGAGGGCACCCTGCCTTTGCGTTCCAAGGGTTCGTTTCCGGTTACGTCAATTATTTTGGTCGATGCGGTCAGTACTACATTGGCACCAAGTACAGCCTCTTGCTCCACGCGAACGCCTTCGACCACAATGCATCTTGAGCCGATAAAAGCATTGTCCTCTATAATTACAGGTGCCGCTTGAAGTGGTTCCAATACTCCGCCAATGCCTACTCCGCCACTTAAATGTACATTTTTTCCGATTTGTGCACAGCTTCCCACTGTTGCCCAAGTATCGACCATGGTGCCTTCATCTACATAGGCCCCTATGTTTACATAACTGGGCATTAAGATGGTGCCTGATGAAATATAGGCCCCATGGCGTGCCACGGCATGGGGAACCACACGTATGCCCTTGGCTTGGTATCCTCTTTTTAAGGGAATCTTATCATGGTACTCAAATATGCCTGCCTCTAGAACTTCCATTTTCTGAATGGGGAAAAACAATACCACCGCCTTTTTTACCCATTCATTGATTTGCCAGCCATCGGCCGTGGGTTCGGCGCATCGAAGCTTACCTTCATCTATGAAATCAATTACTTTTTTGATGGCAGTCTGTATCTCCATTTTCTTGAGCAAACCCCTATCTTGCCAAGCTTGCTCTATCAGTACTCTTAAATCGGTCATGTTTCAAAATTTGGGCAAAGATAACCCCAGAAGCGTAATATTGTATCTTAATTTAAGGGCATAACATTTTTAAGGTTATTTTTGCCAAAATTTCATGGTGGCAAGGATTTTAGCATTGGACTTTGGAAAAGTGAGAACAGGAGTGGCAGTCACAGATGTGCTGCAATTGATTGCTTCTGCCCTCACTACAGTCAATACCGAAAACCTGATTGATTTTTTATCTGATTATCTAGCCAAAGAACAGGTGGAATGCATTGTTGTGGGTGAACCCAAGCAAATGGATGGTACGCCTTCGATGTCAGAAAAACTCATTCAGCCCTTTCTTGTACAACTCGCAAAAAAGTTTCCTCATGTACCCATAGAGCGTTACGATGAGCGATTTACATCAAAAATTGCAGTTCAGAGTATGGTTGAAATTGGATTGAAAAAGAAACAGCGGAAGAACAAGGCATTGGTCGATGAAATAAGTGCCACCTTGATCTTACAATCTTATTTAGAGCGTAAAAAATAAATCCAGGTACAATGGCCATTGGTTAAAATAGACACCAGAAGCTTGTGTTTTTCCATAACTTTTGTAAATAGGCCAGTACCCTAAAAATGAAATAAGAAGTCTATTAATAATAACACCTATGATATTACCCATTGTAGCCTATGGCGATGCCGTACTGAGAAAAAAGGGAACGGAGCTCGACAAGAACTACCCAGATCTGAAAACATTGATAGCCAATATGTGGGAGACTATGTACAATGCCAATGGCGTGGGTCTGGCTGCACCACAAATAGGATTGCCCATACGTTTGTTTGTTGTGGATACCACCCCCTTTGCCGATGATGAAGATCTGACCGATGACGAACAGAAAAGCCTAAATGGATTCAAGAAAGTATTCATCAACGCCAAAATTGAGGTAGAAAAAGGAAAGGAATGGCCCTTCAATGAGGGATGCTTGAGCATACCCGATATCCGTGAGGATGTCAATAGAAAGAAAACCATAGAAATTACATATCTGGATGAAGACTTCAAACCCCAAAGCGAAAGTTATGATGGTTTGCTGGCTAGGGTAATACAACATGAGTATGATCATATTGAAGGTATTCTTTTTACCGATAAACTGTCTTCACTTAAAAAACGTTTGTTGAAAAGCCGTTTGGACAAGATTAGCAAAGGGAAAATCAATGTGGACTACAAGATGCGTTTTCCGAATATCAAAAAAGCGCGTTAAAAAAAATGCCAATTGGCCGAAAAGTATAATTTTGCGGCCATAAATATGGAGTTATGGCTTTGGATAAGATTTTATCAATTGGGGGCAAACCGGGTCTTTACCGATTATTGACCCAAACTCGAACTGGTTTTGTGGGGGAATCTTTGCTAGATGGAAAAAAAGTTTCAGTTGGGCTTCGAAACAATGTAAGTCTTTTGTCAGAAATTGCCATCTATACCCTAGAGGAAGAAGTGCCGCTCAGTGACGTCTTCCAAAAAATAAAAGAGAAGGAAAAAGGCGGTAAGACCGCTATTGGCCATAAAGAAGACAAGATCCGATTGGAAGAGTATTTTTTTGAAGTTCTGCCCAATTATGATGAAGATCGGGTGTATGCCAGTGATATCAAAAAGATTATTCAGTGGTATAACATCTTACACGATAACGGCCTTACCGATTTTGTGGTAGATGAAGAAAATGGGCAAGACGGGGAAGAGTGATTTTTTAGCACTTTTCCAAATAGTCTTTTAAACGTTCGCATAAAAAGTAGTTCCATCCGGCAACTCCGCTCTCCCTTTTAAACTCAGGAATATTTTGGGGAAAATCCTCCAAGACTTCCAATGTCAGCCTTATTGTTGTTTTCCCGTTATTGGGAATCAGGAGAAAATGTACCATGGCACTGCCGGGATATTCGGCATACATCCATTTTTTGCTCAACTTTTTTTCCTCTATCACTTCGGTTACCTTCCAAATATGTGTGAATATACCGTTCTCCGTTGTGACGGGAAACCGGGTTTCAAAACCTTCTTTGGGCTCAAATGCAGGGATGTTTTCAAAAAACCAAAGCTTCAACTCATCCAATCGGGTAAGGGCATTCCATACCGTTGCTTGTGAAACCTGATAGTCCTGTTCGACAATAATGGGTGCATCTGTGGTATTCATGAATAATTCTTATTATGACCAGTAGGTGTCGAAGAACGAGATTATATTTCATTCTAAAATGTTCAATTATCCCAAGCTATCAATTTTGAAGGGTAATAATTGATGTTCATCCTTTTCAAATAGGGCACCTGTTTTGCCAATCGATTTTGGTAGTCATCCCAATCGCGCAAAGCTGCAGGGGTCCAGCCCAATTCGGCGTAACCAATCGCACGTGGAAAAGCCAAATATTCCAATTCAGCACTATTGCTAATGGTTTCTGACCATAAAGGAGCTTCGATCCCTAAAATGGCATCCCTTGACAGCCCTTCAATATGGGTAAGGGGATCCCAATTATAGGCATCGTCAACAGGAATATAGGCTGCCCAGTGCAGCCCGTGTTTAGAGAGCGAATCGTACTGCATGTCCAAATAAGCTCTTTTGGCCGGTGATAGAATAATTTTTGAACCATTATGGGCCGCTTTTATGGCATTGTGGGGTTCGTTCCATAGCTGGGCAATGGTGGTCGAATCGATTTTCGCCTGCGCAATTTCATTCCAGCCCACCATACGTTTGCCATGTTTCTGTACTAGCTTTTCGACCTTTTCCACAAAATGGATATAATCGTTCTTTTTGGTGACATGGCTCTCATCACCACCGATATGAAAATAGGGACCGGGTGATAACGAGGCTATTTCACCGATGACATCATCCAAAAAGGCATAGACGGTATCTTTTCTTGCATCAAAAGTGCTAAAACCGACCCTAGTGCCCGAATAAGGTTTGACTTCTTTGCCATTGCCATTTAAAAAAGGATAACTTACTGATGCAGCATTGGTGTGACCGGGCATATCGATTTCCGGTACGATCAGCATATGCCGTTCTGCTGCATATTCTACCAGATCTTTATAATCCTCTTGGGTGTAGAACCCCCCTTTCCCACCCCCGACCTCGGTCAACCCGCCTACTTCGGTCAATTTGGGCCACGATTTGATCTCAATACGCCACCCCTGGTCATCAGATAAATGCAGATGCAGTGCATTGTACTTGTAATACGCCAAAATATCGAGGTATTTTTTCACTTCATCTACTGAGAAAAAGTGTCTTGAAACATCCAACATGGCACCCCTGTATTCCAAAACGGGGGCATCTGTTATTTTTCCGGTTGGAATCAGCCACATAGGTTGATCCGTCAAAGTATCATTACTGATTTCGGGAATCAATTGTCGCAAGGTTTGGATACCCCGAAAAGCACCGGCCGAAGTTTTTGCATTCAATACGATGGAATCTTTCTTGATATAGAGCTGATAGGCCTCAGTTGAACCAGCCTCTAAGCTATCAGTTTGATTGATAAAGATGATACGTTCAACAGTGTTGGTATCACTGCGGTTTACAGGAATTTTCAGGTTGACCTTGGCCAGTATGGTTTCTGAAAGAAACCGCCCTACATCTTCAAACCCAGCGGAGTTCAGCGAGGTATAGATCAAAGTGTTTGCATCCAACCCAAAGGCGGTGTGTGTTGCTGTGACTTGAAGTGGTTTTGGAATCAAGGCCGTTTTGGCCAAGTCGGTTTTCGGAAAGTTGATTTCTTTCTTTGTAGGCGTACAACTGAATGTCAATACGATACCACACAACGTCACCAAGCTTCGGAGCAAAATAGATTTTCCCATAATGTTAAATTTTTGACGCACCTGTAAAGATAGGTCAGTGTCTTTAAGAGTATCAAGTATTATCCCATCAATTTGTAATAGTATTTTATGGGTCTGGCAATGAAAAAAAGAATCAATTGATGTGACCCTTTAAGGCTTTGTACCAAAGGTCATAGCCCAAGGCGTTCATGTGCAGACCATCTTCTATAAATAAGGTCTTGTTGAGTCTATTGCCATTGAGCATAATATCCCAAACATTGACGAATTGGATTGCAGTATCTGTATTGGCCAACTTTTTTAATCTTTTGTTCAAACGTTTGTATTTGCCACGCAGCCTCCAACGTGAAATACTTGGCTTTACGGAAATTAAGATAATTTGCGTATCCTTGTTTTTTGCCCATATTTTTTGGATGATTTCTTCAAAAACACGGATAATTTGTTGAGGTCGCTTCTTTCTGAAGATATCATTGTCACCTTCATAGATGACCACTTTTTTAGGATGATGCCGTAAAACCAACTCGTTAAGGTAGATAAGTAGGTCATCAGCTTGCGAGCCCCCAAACCCTGAATTCAAGATGTGTTGATCAGGAAATCGTTCTTCAAGATCGTTCCACAATCGGATACTTGAACTACCGGTAAAGACAATGGTCTCTTTTTCTGAATCCCATAAAACATCATTCTTTCGTTGAATGGCCAGTACCTCTTCATAAAAACCGTTGGACTGTTGGGCCTGAACCATGAAAAAGGCAGCAAAAAAAAACGAAAAAAGAAATTTTATCTGCATCGCGCTATTTGGTTTTTGATGTAACAATACCTTCAGCAATGGACCAATCGTAAAAGCGCTCGATCCAAGTATCTGTTGGGAGCCCATTTTTGCGCATACCAAAACCATGCCCTCCTTTGGAATACATGTGCAATGCTGTTGATTTTTTGGCTTTTAGCCATTCTGTATAAAGGGCTACACTGCCTGTGGCGAGGTCCAATGGGTCGTTGGTGGCACAAATGACCAACAGGGGCGGGGCGTCTATCTTCGGAGATCGTGGTGGATAAACCGAAGTCCAAGGATAGACCGGGACAACAAAATTGGGTCGATTGACTTCTGTATATTCATAGGTGACACCCATGGTGACCGCGCCACCTGCAGAAAATCCCATGAAACCAATTTTATCGGGATTTATACCATAATCCCCCGCATTTTCACGTACATACTGAATGGCATTCAAACCATCTTGAAATGCATAAGGAAGTAAGGGTATCACATTTTCACCAATTTTTTCAGGGTTGGTATTGCCTAAGGCCGTGATTTCTTGTACGCCATCATCGCCGGTAGGGAACAATCGATACCGGAGCACAAATGCCGTTATCCCCTTTTCATTAAGCCATTCTGCTACTTGATTGCCTTCACTGTTGATGCTCAATGCATAAAGTCCGCCCCCGGGGGCAATGATCACAGCGACACCAGTGTTCTGATTTTCTGAAGGGCGAAAAACTTGCATGGTAGGTCTTGAAACATTGGTCACTACTTCGGTTTCCCAAATATTGGAATAATATGTTTTTTCACCATTTTGCCAGACTAGGTTTTCTGGTGTGTCATAGGGCAGGGCTATAACTTCTTGGCCAAGGGTGGCCAAGGTAAGAAACAATGCCAGCAGTAATGGTATTTTTTTCATGATCGACGGTTTGTGGCTAAAGATAAAACTTTCCCTTATTGCGAATAAAGATTCCATGAAAATAACCTTTTGGGGTTTATTCCTTCCATCCCGGCCCTTTGATAAAACGACCTGGGGTAGCCCCGGTATGATCCCCATCATGCAATACCTGAACACCATTGACAAAGACATGAACCACACCTTCTGCATATTGATGGGGTTGTTGAAAGGTTGCTTTGTCCGTCACCTTTTCGGGGTCAAAAACCACAACATCGGCAAAATAGCCTTCTTTTAACTCCCCCCTTTTTTTGAGGTTTAGATTTTTTGCCGGAAGTGAGGTGAGTTTTCGAATACCTTCTTCCAAGGATATTACCCCTTCATCCCTAGAAAATTTACCCAATACCCGAATAAAGGATCCATAGGCTCTGGGATGGGTACTCTGCTTTAAAAAGACCCCCTCATTGGTATACGAACCTGCATCGGAACAAAAACTGACCCAAGGAATGGCCATTTTCTTTTTGATATTGTCTTCAGACATAGAGAAGTAGACCACCTGAATACGGCTACCGTCCGCTACTATTAAATCCACTACGGTTTCCTCTACCGTTTTTCCCAATTCTTCAGCAACTTCGGGAAGATAGCGACCAATATATTTACGTATTTTCGGGTTTCGAAATCCAACGAAAAGTATCGTTTCAGGTCGGTTTCTGAATACCATTTCCTTAATGGCCTTTGCTCTATTTTTAGGGTCTTTCAAGCGTTTTAACATGCGTTCAATACCTCCCTCACGAACCCAGTCTGGCAATTGTACGTGTAGTCCTGTCGAACTGGCATTATAGGTGTACATATCTGCGGTAATGGACAATCCGGCAGCTCTTGCCGAATCTATTTTGGTAATGGCACTGTCCAGTTTGCCCCAGTTTTTGTGACCAGAGGCTTTCAAATGATAGACTTCTGCAGGCGTGTTGGCTTCCCTGCTGATGGTCAGCAATTCGTCGATGGATTCCAATAGCGCATCACCCTCATTGCGAATGTGTGAAATATAGATTCCTCCATGTTCACCTGCAACTTTTGCCAGCGCAATAAGTTCTTTTGTACTGGCATAGCCACTGGGGGCATAGAGTAGGGCAGAAGAAATGCCCACAGCACCTTCTTTCATGGCTTGTTGGGTAAGCAGCCTCATCTCTTCAATTTCTTCAGGTGTAGCTTCACGATTATCAAAACCGACCACATGCCGTCTAAGTGTGCCATTGCCCACAAAAGAGGCAACGTTTGTCGAAACCCCTTTATCTTCTAAATACTGTAGGTATTCACCTAGAGTGGTCCATGGAACATCAAAAGTAATGTCTCCTTGGCTATTCAAGAGGTCTTTTTTCATCTCTTCGTTCAAAGGCCCCATAGACGTGCCCTCTCCCATGATTTCCAAAGTAACTCCTTGTCGTATATCACTTTGCGAACGGCCATCTTGCAAAAGTGATATTGAGGCCCAACTCAACATATTGATAAAGCCTGGTGCTACCGCAAGTCCGTTGAGGTCTTTTTCAATTTTCCCACTTGCATTGGATAAGTCACCAATACGGGCAATGGTATCTGCTTGAATGGCAATATCACCTGAATAAGATGCTTTTCCGCTACCATCATAAATGGCACCATTACGCAGTACAAGGTCATATTCCTTTTTTTCAATACAAGAAAGAAGAACAACGAAAAAAACAAGGGTTGGAATCAGTTTTCTCATGTGTATACGGGTATTGACTTAAAGATAGTCAAAATCCGAAATCTGCTGTGGATACAGGATGCATCCTAGAGTTTTTGCATGTTTCTTTTGTGACTGGGTCTGCGGTAAGAGCAATGTATAGCGCGGTGCAACAAAAAACTATGCATATGGCCCGGCTTAAAACAATGATCTTTAGGTGTGGTTTTAAAATGGTAAACGCCTGAATCTATGCCACAGGTACAAAATGACAGGTAAAACTGTAATAGTGTGGTTCTTAATTTTGAATGGTTGATGCTATATAGTCTTCAAGTATCTTCTTTCAATTCAAG
>JBCDBD010000071.1:0-10982 GCA_039184335.1 Bacteroidota bacterium
CAAAAAGGTTCTTCTCTATTTTACGCTGTCATTAACAATATGTCCAATGAACTTATTCCAACGGGCGCCGAAACACCCGAAAATTGCCCGGAAAGACAGGCGAAAACAACACCGATCAATTCCAAAGCGGGTGCAAATATACTGAGCTTATTTTTATCCAACAAATAGTTTTGAAATAAAAATACATTTGTTTTTCTGTATTTTAGTAAACTACTGAAATTAAGGTTTTTATGTAAAAGATTTATGATAAGATTATGAGAAGAAATTCCATACCAATCCAAAACGTATCACAAAGTCCCTATATGGATAATTCGGTGCGGCATAAAAGTCATAGCCAGTGAAAGAGGAATTGAAGTGTTCTGCTTTTAAAAAGATACGTGTTTGCCTCACCTTAGCGTTGATGAAGAAGTCAAACATCGGGAAACCCCCAAATTCTTCCCTATTCTGTATGTAGAATTCACCGAGAAGGGGACTATAGGCATCTACGTTATACGCGGTAAAATATTTAAAGGTGATCCCTGTCTGCAAGAACATTGCTTTTTTGAAGATATCCTTTGCAAAGTACAGCGTATTACGTGTGACAAATTGGGGCATATTCAAAACCGTATTGTCTTGCGATACGTCTTGATACATCAATGTGTTGTTCAATGCCCAATTTTTCCACTTCAGTTCTTTAGTGTACTTAATTTTCAAGTGGTTAATAGTACTTTCCTCTTGAAAGGGGCGGACAAATGCATTTTCCTGTCTATTCCCAATTTGCTCCGCAGTGGCAATCGACTGAAAGTATGTGTAATTGTCAATGGCAGTGTAACCGGCAGAAATAGAACCCATAAAATTGGATCTTAGGCCCAAGGTAATTCCCTTAAAATTTTGTTTTTCAAAGGTTTCGGTGTTTTGCCAATTAAAGTTTCGATAATCACTCTGATACAGCAAAAAGTTAAAGTTTGGCATTCGTGAGGCGAAAGAGACCCCTGCCGAGATGCTGTTGGCATCGCTCAGCTTATAATCTACCGACACATCAATCAGGTTGTCGGTCAGATCGCCAGAAACCGTATAGCGAACATCTCCCCTAATATCAATAGCCCCTATGTTGTTGGCGTATTGCCCCCCCAACGTCACTTCGTCACCTTCCAATTTGTTTTGGATCTCTTCTACACCATCAATGAGCAGGCTATTGAAAAAATACTGGTAATTGTAATGGGCCAAACTGCCTGTCAATGATCCCAAAGTACTATTTGAAAACTGTAGCGAAACCTCGTTGAACATGGTTTTTAGGTTCGCCTTATCGTCTATTGGGTCAATGAAGGGGTCTTCCCCAAAAAAAGCAGCTTGGTTTTCTTGTCTAAATTGATAGTAACGGGTTTCATAATTGAATTGGTGGCCCAATGCCACGGCAGTACGCCTTCTCGTGGTAGAATCTTGTGGGGTTTTAAAAAACGTATACCGGTGATCTAAAAAATACCGTTTGCCCAACACCCGGTTATCCGTTTCATTGGAACTGTCGAACACCACATTCACCCTTGCCCTGTCGATAAACTCTTCTTCTCCCGATTCGAATTGTTCCCGATTCAGTATGCCCCCATTTTCCTCAGTCTCGATATTATGTGACACAAAATGACCCCGGGCGTGGTATCTTCCATTCTTTGTGGTATAATTGAACGTAGTTCTGAAATTGGCAGATTCGGCTTGGTCAAAATCATACTTTCCCAAAGACCGAAACCCAATATGTGCAATGGATATATTAAACCTTTCGGAAGTATTCAAGGTAAGCAGGGCATCTAAAAACTGCCCTTGTTCAAGCGTGGTCTTGAACATCAGTTCGGTCATGGGTGTGGGAACATGGTAGTATTGTATATCTTCAGTCTCTTTATATCCAAAATGTTTTGCTTTTGCCCCTATTCTTGGGTAGAAGCCCGCGCTCTTCCATTCTTTGCCCAAGCTATTGTAGGGTTGACCCATATTTGAGAATGGCATCAATTCGAAATCGTCCCTTCTCAGATAGTTGTACTTGTATTCTTTATGAATGGTCAGTGTGGTATCTATAAAGGTGGTGTCACGTGAATGGGATATGATCTTATAGTCTTGGATCGATATGGTTTTGGAGGGTTGGCCCTTTTTCACCTTATCCCCAAAAACCTTAGTGGAATCAAGTTCCTGTGCTGGGGGCAGTGAATCTGCCTTTATGGACAATGCTTCTACCTGAGAAAAAGCCGGATTAGCTAAACAGGTCAAAAAGAGAATCGCAACGAATTTTCCCATTCAAGTGACTTGGTCGTCAAAGGTATTTATTTTTGTTCGTAATGAAATGTGAAAGTTTTCGTAGGGGCAAAACTGATTTTTTCTGTCAAAAATTAGAATCTATAAAATAAAAACCAAAAATAATGTATATTTTGTGGGTCGATAGCAAAAAAATTCAAATGAATAAAAAATTACTCCTCTTATGCCTTATTGTGGGCACATTCTCCCATGCACAATACAATAAAAACGCACCTTGGATGTTGGAATTGCAGAAAAGCAAGTCAAGTACGGTCACCAAAACCTCCAATGCCACTTATACCTTTGAGCAGATCACCAATGCCTTCCACACTTATTGGGAAGGTAAGGATACGCGCATCAAGGGAAGTGGTTATAAACCTTTTATGAGGTGGGAAAACTACTGGAAACATTTTGTCAAAAGCGATGGGTCGCTTCCTACTGCCAAAGAACTTTGGGAAGCTTGGGAAGCAAAGCAGGCCAGTGCGGGCCCTGTCAATCCTACCAGTAATTGGACAGCCTTGGGCCCTGTAGTCAGTGGAGAGCTCAACACTGCCCTACCCGGTATTGGCCGAATCAATGCGATAGCCGTTGATCCCAACAATGCAGATGTCTGGTATGCCGGTGCTCCCGCAGGGGGCATCTGGAAATCGACAGATGGGGGAAGTACTTGGGCCAATCTTTTTGACGACTTCCCACAAATCGGGGTATCGGGCATTGCGATAGATCCCAACGACTCTAACATTGTCTATATTGCCACTGGCGATGACGATGCTTCTGACTCCTTCAGTGCCGGGGTCTTCAAATCATTGAACGGCGGAACTACATGGAATGCCACTGGGCTTGACATAGACAGTCTTGATACTTTTGAGGTCTTGAATGAAATCGTCATCGATCCCACAGATTCCAATGTCCTTTGGGTGGGTGGTTCTGGTGGCCTTCGAAAATCCATTAATGCTGGTGATTCTTGGGAAATGGTCTTGGGTACCCATATCACTGATTTTAAGCTTAAGCCCAACGACCCCCAAACCATTTATGCCGTCGGAGGGGATACCGGGGCTACCCTAGACCCCAATGCACGTTCGGTATACTATAAATCCATTGATGGGGGAGCAATCTTTACCGAGATCACCGATACTCTGCCAACTGATGGAGGTCGAAAGGTATTGGGGGTATCTCCCGCAAATCCTGATGTGCTCTATATATTGGCGGCGGACACCGCTTTTGCGGGAGCGAGTTATCTTGGCCTATTCAAATCGATGGATAGCGGGGAAACTTTTGAGGAAACCGCAAATACAGAAAATATATTTGAATCAAGCCAGGCCTGGTTTGATTTGGCATTGGAAGTTTCCCCCACCAATGCCGATGAATTGTATACCGGTGTCTTGAACATCTGGAAAAGTTCTGATGGGGGCGATTCGTTCACACAGCTCAATCAATGGTTTCAAGACACCCCTTCATATACCCATGCCGATATCCATACATTAAAATTTTTTGGTGATAAGTTGTTCTGTGGCAGTGATGGTGGACTTTTCGTCACAGATGATGGCGGAACGACCTTCACCGATTATTCTGATGGACTTGCAGTGACCCAATTTTATCGCATCGGCATTGCCAAAAACAATGCCAGCAAGATTGTCGGTGGAACACAGGACAATTCTGGTTTTGTATTCAACAACAATGCCTGGAACGTATACACGGGAGGTGATGGTATGGATTATGAAATAGATCCTACAAACAGTAATATTGCTTACGGTTTTGTACAATTCGGTGACCCCCTGTTCATTACCAATAATTTGGGACAATCCGTTGGCACGGTATCCTCACCCGATGTTGGTGACGGCCCTCTTGAAGGCAATTGGATTACCCCTTTGGCACTCGATAGTGAGGGTACTGTATATGCAGCCTACGACGCCATTTTCAAGTTAGTTGGGAATGAATGGGAACAAGTTTCAGATACCTTTGCTGATGGAAACAACATTGATGACCTGGAAATTGACCCCAACAACACGCAAATTATGTATGCCGCCGATGAAGGCAACCTCTATCGCAGTGAAGACGGTGGTGCAACCTTTGTGTTGATCAATGATACGGACAGTGAAGGAAACACCATCCCTTTTGATGCCCAAATTTCAGATATTGCCATCAACAGCAACGACAGTAATATTGTCTATCTCACGACTTCAAGTCGAGTCGGCATTGCACAGGTTTTTCAACCCAATGATAGGGGTGTATATAAAGTCACCGTCAATGGAAACATCTTGGTCAGTAGTGAAAATATCACTTTCGATCTGCCTACCGACCAAGCTTATTTCGCTATCGTCCATCAAGGGAGAAATAGCAACAACCCCATTTTTGTAGGTACCAGTCTGGGTGTTTACCGATTGGATGACACCTTGACCGAATGGGAGCAATATTCAACTGGCTTTCCTAGCACAGCGGTCTCTGATTTGGAAATCAGCCCTGATGACGAACTTATCGTTGCGAGCACCTACGGCAGGGGAGCTTGGCAGTCACCGATACCGGTTGAACTGCCTGCAAATGATGTCCGGTTAATCGATATCACCCCTAATGCCAACCTGATTGTCTGCGGGGAAATCATTCCGGAAATCAATATTGAAAACAAAGGTCAAAATGCCATTACCCAAATAGATATTACCTATAGCTTAAATGGCGACATTGATGAAAATTTTGTGTTCAATGGCGATATTGCCAGTGGTGAAACCACCGTTATTCCTTTACCTGCCCTGGCTATTACAGCGCTAGGGTCCAATGAACTCAGTGTCACCACAACCATTATTGACGATGCTTTCGAAGAGAACAATACCCAATCTGCGATCTTTGTGGCCAACTCACCTGGGGCAGACGGGGCTATCGCTGATTTTGAAAACGAAGACGGGTCTTTGGTCACCTTCAATGAATCTGGTGGTGAAAGCGTTTGGGAAAGGGGCATACCTTCTGGAACACTCTTAAATACTGTTAGCTCTGGTACCCAAGTGTTGGGCACCAATTTAAGTGGCAACCATCCTGATGGGGTCAAGAGCTTTATCTTAAGCCGTTGTTACGACTTCACTGAAATTTTGGCCCCCGTACTTAAATTTGACATGGCCTATGACCTAGAAATCAATTTTGACATTGTCTATGTGGAATATTCGGTGGATGAGGGTACCAATTGGAACGTTCTGGGCAAATTGGGCAGTCAGCCCAACTGGTACAACAGTGACCGTACCAATGCTTCATCGGGAGCTGATGATGATTGCCAAAACTGTCCCGGGGCACAATGGACGGGAACCGATGCGACCATGACCGAATATTCGTATGATTTTGTTTTGAACGCCGCCCAAGGTGAGACTGACCTCACCGGTGAGTCCAATGTTCTCTTTCGAATCGTGTTCGAATCCGATCCTTTTGTCAACCAAGAAGGTGCTATTGTAGATGATTTTGTTGTTGTAGGGGTAACCGACGATGATGACGATGATGACGATAGCATCCTAGATATTAATGACAATTGTCCGCTCATCGCCAATATCGATCAAGAAGATAATGAAAATGATGGCATTGGTGACATCTGTGACAGCGATGATGATAATGACAACATTTTGGATTTTGAAGACAACTGTCCATTGACGGCCAATAGCGATCAATCAGATTTTGATGGTGATGGCATAGGGGATGCTTGTGATGATGACGTTGACAACGATGGTGTACCCAATGCGGTGGATCTATGTTCCAATACACCGCTGGGCAGTACGGTTGATGTTGATGGTTGTGAGGTATTTTCATTGCCCGCCGATAATTTCGCCCTATTGGCTACAGGAGAGTCGTGTATTTCGAATGACAACGGAAGTATTCAAATCAATACCATCAATACCTTAAACTATACTGCTACCCTTACAGATAGCAGTGCCAATGAAACCGTTGAAGCGTTTACGGACTCACTTACTTTTTCTGATTTGGCCGCTGGCACCTATATGGTCTGCATCACGGTTGAAGGCCAGGCAGATTATGAAAGATGTTTCGATATCGACATTGTCGAACCTGAACCATTGGGTGTTGACTCGAAGGTAAATTCGCTCGAAAGCAAAGTGGTTTTAGACCTCTCAGGGGGCACCCTATATACCATTGAGTTGAACGGCGAAAGATTCACCACTACCGAAACCCAAATTGAATTGCCTCTTAACAAAATTGAGAACACCATTTCTGTAAAAACGGATAAGGATTGTCAAGGTATTTATGAAGAGACCATAGTCTTGACCTCAGAAATCTTCATTTACCCCAACCCTGTCACGAGTGGCGATTTGAACATATACCTGGGGTCTGATGAATTCAACGAAGTCGAGACATCCATTTTCAATCTCGCAGGCATTCAAATTCTGGGCAAATCCCAACAACCTGATAACGGTTATGTACGAATGAATGTATCTGGCCTTTCGGAAGGTATTTATCTTTTGAACATCAAAACTGAAAAATCGCTATTGAACTATAAAATTATCAAACGATGAAAATGACTAGATTTCCATATTTAATCTTAACGATTGCCCTATTTGTTTTTGCCTGTAGCAGTTCAGACGATGGCGGTGATCTAGAACCAATGGGTGGGGGCGATGATGATGACCCGGTCATTATGGCGCCCAACGCTGCGACCCTTGTTTTTCCTGAAGACGATACCGAATGCAATGAAGGTGTCGTAAACCCGAATGACAATACCAAAAGCACGGTTACATTTGAATGGAATGCTGCTACAAATGCAGATAGTTATACGGTTTCCTTACGAAACCTTAATACGAACACTACGATAAACTCAAATTCAAGTACAAACGAAGCCGCCATTATCATAGATCGTGGAACGCCCTACGAATGGTTTGTCATCTCAAGGGCCCAGGGCACCACAGAAACTGCCAATAGTCCTACATGGCGCTTTTACAATGAAGGTCCTGGCATAGAAAACTATGCACCTTTTCCAGCTGAAGCGGTAAATCCGCAACGGGGTCAAAATTTTGCTGCTTCAACAACTGTGGTTTTCTTACAGTGGGATGCCTCTGACATCGATGGCGATATTGTGGGGTATGAGGTGTTTTTAGACACCAATGATGACCCAACCACCTCTTTGGGAACAACCACCGAAAATACCTTGGCCGACATCACAGTAAGCTCAGGTACGGTTTATTACTGGAAAGTATCGACAACAGACAGCCAGGCCAACACTTCGATGTCTGAAGTGTTTTCGTTCAGGGTGAACTAATTTTTTGAACATATTACAGCCTTATCTGACATCTAGCGATGAAGCGGGCACCGATGAAGCGGGCCGGGGCTGCTTGGCAGGCCCTGTTACGGCTGCTGCGGTCATTTTGCCCACAGACTTTAAGCATCAAACCCTTACGGATTCGAAACAGCTGACTGAACAGAAAAGGGAATCGTTACGTCCCATTATTGAGGTCAATGCGGTTTCTTTTGGTGTTGCACATGTCTTTTCTGATACGATTGACCAAATCAACATTCTAAATGCATCCATTTTGGCAATGCACCGAGCGTTAGATCTACTTGAATCAAGACCTGGGTATATCATTGTTGATGGAAACCGGTTCAAGCCCTACAAGAACATTTCACATAGATGCATTATTAAAGGGGATTCGAAATTTCTATCCATCGCGGCGGCATCCATTTTGGCAAAAACCTATCGTGATGCCTACATGCAACAAATACACGAGGAATATCCGATGTATAATTGGTCAAAAAACAAGGGGTACCCCACTATTGAACACCGACAGGCCATACGTACATATGGATTGACCAAATATCATAGAAAAAGTTTCAGACAGCTCCCTGAACAACTAAAACTTGATATATAAAAATCCTAAATTTGTTCGAAACCCGTGAAATGAAATTCAAGATCTTATTTCTTTCCATAGCTGTTCTTCTTGCATCTTGTACCCCAAAGAAAGATACCCCTGAATCTTTATTGGACCACCTTCTCCCAAACACGGCTGCCCTCATACGCATCAACAACATGGCCAACTTTCAATTAGAACTAAAAAACAGCCTGTTTCTCTCAAGATCAGCGCAAATTTCACCTTATACCGCATTCTTGCATAAAATACGCAGCCTTGATTATTTGAACCCTGATGCCAAATGCCTCCTGGCTTTCTATGAAATTGGCAAAGGGAAATTCGAATATGTTTTGATAGCTGATGACACCTCTACCTTCTTCAACCTAGAAAACGTGAAGCAAAAGAAAGTGGAGGCATTGACGTATGACAACAAAGCATACACAAGATATGAGACAGAAGATGGGGTATTCTACAGCGTGCAACTCAGGAACAAAATTTTTGTCGCCTCATCACCATTGCTTATAGAAAATCTGATCAGGGCAAAGGACCGTGTTGCCATACCTTCAGCACTACAAAAGCTTTACCAAACGACAGATACCCATAAATCGGCCACTATTTTTATTGACCTCAATAATGGCGCATCATTTTTAACACCATATGCCAAATCAAAAGAAAAAGAACACCTCAGGTCTTTTTCCGATTGGATTTCACTAGACCTGAACGCAAGCCAAGGGATGTTCAACATGACAGGCATAACCGTGGCCAACGATTCGTTACAAAACTTTGTATCGCTTTTTAAGAACACATCCCCATTGGTCAACAAGACACCTCTGATGGCACCAAGAAACACTTCTGCCATACTTTCATATACTTTTGATGCCCATACTACCTTTGCCAACAACCAAGATCAGTACCTAAACAAAATCGCTGTCAACGATACCATTTTTAGTACTGTAGAAGAAGTAGGCCTTGTTTACCTGAATAAAGAAAAGGCGGTATTGTTGCACACCTATGGCACCAATGCCCTTGCACAATATATTAATGAAAATACCATTGCTAGTGCTACCTATCAAGGCAGTGAGATCGTACGACTGGCCAAAGAAGAATTTCTAAACGAATCATTCGATCCCTTGATCACCGATTTTGACGCCACCTTCTGTACCATCTTGGAAAACACATTTGTCTTTGCCTCAACCAATAGCACATTGCAAACGATAATCAGCAATTACAAGAACAGTTCCACTTTCAGCACTACTGCTCTTTACACAACCGCAAAGGCAGCTATGGCCAATGAATCAAGTGTGCTATTTATGGCCAATGCGTCTGGAATTGATTTTTTTTTGGAGAAGGACTTTGTGCCTGAACTCTTAACAGAATTCAAAAAAGCAAATTTTACCAATACCGTCTTTTCTGGTCAAATTGTGGCAGATACCGATTTTTACCATGCCAATTTTTTGGTTTCTACCATTAAAAAAGTGTCCAAAGCGAATACCGTATCCCCCATATTCACCTTGGAACTGGATACCGACCTAGCCACCGAACCCCAATTTGTGCAAAACCACCGAACATCAAAGCAGGAGATTGTCGTACAGGACCGTGACAATTTTCTGTATTTGATCTCAACCGACGGAAAGGTATTGTGGAAAAAACCTTTGCAAGGTAAAATACAGGGAAAGATCAGTCAGGTCGATATCTATAAAAATGGCAAACTTCAACTGGCTTTTTGCACCGACAACCAATTTTTGATCTTAGACCGAAATGGCGATGAAGTGCCCCCCTTCACTAAATCGTTTGATGGTGGCAATCTGAACGGATTGGCCGTTTTTGACTACGAAGGTTCAAAAAACTACCGCTTCGTCGTAACGCAAAACGAGAAGGTATTTATGTACAATAGTCAGGGTGAGATTGTCAAAGGTTTTACCTATACCCGTGCAGAAAGCCCCATAATTGCCCCACCCAAGCATTTTAAACTATTGAAAAAAGACTATTTGGTTTTCTTATTGGAAAACAATACCATGAAAATACGGCATCGGGCCGGGCAAGACCGGGTAAACGTTACTGAAAAAATAGCCTTTTCAAACAATACGGTTTTTTTATACAAAAACAAGTTTTCGGTAACTGATAAAAAGGGCATACTCTATCAGATTGATACCGGGGGAAAACTATCAAAAACCAACTTTAACCTGAACAAAGACCATGGCATGTTCGCCACTAGCAAGACCCTGGCACTCATGAACGACAATCTATTGAGCATTAAGGGGAAACAAGTAGAATTGGAACTTGGCGTTTACACGGCACCGCAAATTTTTTATATCAATGACAAAATATATGTAAGCGTAACTGATATTCAAAACAAAAAAATCCACCTTTTTGACAGTCAGGCAAAATATATTGCCAACTTTCCTGTATTTGGCAGTTCAACGATTGACATGATCGATATGGATGGTGACCAAAAATTGGAATTGGTCACTAAAGACCAAGAAAATTCCATCATTGTCTACAGGCTCAATTAATGGTCCCTTATCGACCAATAAAACCTAACTACGCATTGAAAAAAGTATAATCTGGATATTCTTCGTATTTTCTACTTCGGTGTTTTTACACCTTAAGCCTCACATTATCAAAATATTAAAAATTAAGAGTTCTTTTTGATCATATTTGTCCTATGCGCAATTGGGAAAGCGCAATTGTTTAAAAAGCTGGAGAAAACCATTAAAATTACTGTGTAGCAGTAGTTTACATTAGTTACAGTAGGTCACTAAAAATAAACCACTATGGATTTGAAATCCATAGTTTTCTCAAAAGAATGAAATTCTTTTTTAATATCACTCAAGAATCCAGTTACCCTTTTCAGAATTGGGACACCCCTTGTGGTGTTCAAGGTATTCCTGAACCATCTCG
>JBCDBD010000072.1:0-10896 GCA_039184335.1 Bacteroidota bacterium
ACAATTCTACAGATTTTAAGTGTCCGTGTTTTTGAAAAAGTGCCTGTAAATCAACTATTTGAAAGCAAAAATTACAAAAACAACAATACTGATCAATCTAATCAACTGATTATGTTTGACTTATAACCGGACAGTAGTGGTCGCAAGACAAAACCTAATAAATGGAATCCTGCTCATAGTATGGTACAGGGATTTTCTCCCGAAGTAAGACAATTAAATTCCTACCTCGCTAAGATTCGTACCGATTTATATAAACTGGTGGAAAAACTAAAAGAGGAGGACGTACCATTAACTGCGGTTTCTCTAAGAGACGCATATTTAGGGAAAGACCGGAAGTATAAAATGCTTTTGGAGATTTTCCAGGAACATAATGACCAGGTTGATAATCTAATCGGTCAGGACTTTGCAGCTGGGACAGCAGAACGTTATCGGACAGCCAAAAGTCATCTAGCAGAATATATTCAGCATGATTACATAAAGAAAGATATCCCGGTCAAACAAGTTAATCATGCTTTTATTACTGGTTTTGAATATTATCTTAAAACCAAAAGGAATTGTAGTCATAATACGGCTATTAAATACGTGGTCAACTTTAAAAAGATTATTCGGATTGCCTATGCAAATGGTTGGATTACCAAAGACCCATTTGCGAATTATAAAGTACGTTTAAGAAACGTTGATCGGGAGTTTTTGACCGCTGAGGAAATACAGCAATTGATGGACACAGATTTTAACAACCAACGTTTAGAACATGTAAAGGATTGTTTTGTTTTCTGTTGCTTTACCGGATTGGCTTACGCTGACGTAAAAAAGCTAACGCATGACGATTTTGTGACTGGCATAGATGGGGAACTATGGATAAATACCATACGTACCAAAACTAAGACCAAAAGCAATATTCCGGTACTACCAACTGCGTTGATGATTTTAGAAAAATATGAAGACAGCCCACATTTGGTCAAAGACAAAGTACTTCCGGTGCTGACTAACCAAAAAATGAATGCCTATTTAAAAGAAATTGCAGATATAAGCGGAATTAAAAAGAACTTAACCACTCATTTGGCTAGGCATACTTTTGCAACAACAGTGACACTTTCAAATGGTGTCTCAATCGAATCAGTAAGTAAGATGCTTGGACATAAATCACTCAGGACTACGCAGCACTATGCTAAAATTTTAAATCGAAAAGTTAGTGAGGACATGAAATTGCTTAAAACTAGATTACAATTCACGAATAAATCGATTAATTCAAATAGTAATGACATTATTTTATAGTTTTGAAACAACATTGTTTTATTGAATTAGTACAACATTAAATTATTGAATTAATACTACATTATTTTATTGAATTGACACATCACTAAATTATTGTAATTGTCCTCAATTAATTAGAATATAACTTCAGCAGATTAAAATTAAAAATTGATAACTCGAAATGGCAACTCCATCCGAAAACTTGGCAAAATCGTTAAAAGAACTTAAAAAGTTGCAGGATAAAGGAATAGTTGCGATCAAATCTGATATGTTGAGTCGAACCAATCGAGAACGACTTTTAAGCAATAATTTCATTTCAGAAGTATATAAGGGATGGTATATTGCCACACCATCCGATATTACAAAAGGGGATAGCACTTCGTGGTATAGCAATTACTGGGACTTTTGCTCACAATATCTCGAAGATCGATTTAATGAATCATGGTGTATTTCCCCTGAACAATCATTGTTAATTCATACAGGGAATAAAACAATTCCGAAACAAATAATTGTGCGTTCGCCGGAAGCCAATAACTCTAAAACAGATTTACCTTTTAATACATCACTTTTTTTACTAAAAGCAGATTTGCCAAGTGATAATGAAAGGGACAAAATCGATGGTTTAAGAATTTATACTCTAGCGTCTTCTTTGGTACGATGCTCGGCTAATACGTATGTACAAAATGCCTTGGACGTTAGAACAGCACTATCCTTAATACGAGACCCATCTGAAATATTAGCAATTTTACTAGATGGTGGGCATAGTGTAGTGGCAGGAAGGTTATCAGCAGCTTTTAAAAATGTTGGGATGGTGAAAATAGCAAATAGAATTTCCATGACGATGGAAAAGGCAGGGTACGCGATAAGAGAGGTTGATCCATTTGATAAGAAATTGATGATTTCTTTTTCACAGAGGACTCCTTCGCCTTATGAAAGTAGGATAAGACTAATGTGGCTTACGATGCGGAAAGTAGTTATTGAAAATTTCCCTAAAGAACCAGGTATACCTGAAGACAAACAAGCCTATTTAAAATCTGTCGAAGAGGTCTATGTTACTGATGCATATCACTCTTTATCTATTGAAAAATATTTGGTGACCCCAGAATTGATAGAGAAAGTAAGAACTGGAAATTGGGATGCTAACAAAACAAAAGAAAATCAAGCCGAGAAAGACGCTATGGCTGCTAAAGGCTATTGGGATGCATTCAATGCTGTTGAACTAAGTATAAAAAGAATATTGGATGGCGAAAATTCTGGTTTAGTAGTTGACGAAGATCACGGAACATGGTATGGCGAATTGTTCGGACCGAGTGTAGTCGCGGGCATATTAAAAGCATCTGATCTTGCAGGATACAGAACTAATCAAGTATACATCGGTAACAGCATGCACACTCCTCCAAATAAGGATGCAGTAAGAGACGTAATGCCGTTACTTTTTGAACTTCTTGCAGAAGAGAGTGAAGCTTCAGTCAGGGCAGTATTAGGACACTTTATATTTGTTTTTATTCATCCTTATCCCGATGGAAACGGAAGAATGGGACGATTCCTCATGAATTCTATGCTAGCATCTGGAGGCTATCCATGGACTGTGATACCGGTAGAGCAACGAACTGAATATATGGAAGCTCTCGAAGAAGCAAGTGTAAGACAAAACATTGAGCCATTCGCTAAACTGTTGGGAACTTTAGTGGAACAAGGGCTGAAGGGCAACCCAGTCGCAAAACTAAAGGCATAGGTTTGACAAAATATTTGTCCCAAATCCCTTTAGATTAGCTTTTAAATAAAAACCAATGGTTATGATGTTGAAAAGAGGGGGTCCGGGGGAGACTGATAACTCCCCGTTTTTGTTGAAAACCCCGTTTCTTCCCATTCCCATTACGCCGCTTTCCTTTTTTTGTGTTGATAATAGTTAAATGGCACTTGCCCATCGAGGCTCTGGTGCCTTCTCTCGTTGTTGTAATATCCAAAGTACTCCCGTAGGCCACGGTAACATTCCAGACCGTCATCGGCCGGGAACAGGTACACATGTTCGTATTTGACGCTTCTCCATAGGCGTTCGATGAATATATTGTCGATGGCCCTTCCTTTACCGTCCATGCTGAGCCGTATGCCCTGTTCGGGGGCCGTCACCCAAATGTGGAACCCATTGGCCGTGAACTGGCTCCCTTGGTCGGTATTGAGGATTTCCGGGGCACCATGCTCCATAATGGCGGTCTCCAAGGTGCGTCTGCACCATTCGGCCGTCATGGTATTGGACAGGGACCAGCCCACCACATAGCGGCTGTACAGATCTATGATGGCCACAAGATAGAGGTAGCCGCCCCTGACCGGTATATAGGTGATGTCCATGGCCCATACATGGTTGGCACATTTGGCCTTGAGATTTCGCAAGAGGTACTTGAAGACCTTGTGTAGTGCACCCTTTCCCTTTTTGGAAGTATTGGGCTTGGGGCCCACGGCAGATATGCCCATCAACCTAAAAAGCCGCTCGATGCGCTTCTTGTTCACCTTGATACCCTTGTCTTCCCGGAGCCATTCGGTCATACGGGGAACACCCAGCCATGGGTGCAACATATGCTTTTCGTCCACCATCCGCATCAGTTCCAAATTCAGTTCCGATTCGCCCTTGGGGGCATAATAAAGCCCACTACGGTGGATATCCAAAAGCTGGCACTGGCGGACAATGCTCAGCTTGCCTCCCCTCTCCACAAGGGACTTGCGCTCTTTCCTGGACTTACTCATGACGAGGCCCTCTTTAAAAAATCGTTCTCCACTTTGAGTTGTCCAATGGTGCGCAACAAACGCTCCTCTTTCTCCTCGGCCTCGCTCTTGGCATCTTTGGCAGGTTTGTCGAAAACGGCTTGGCCGTTCTTTAGAAATTGACCCTTCCATGTGGTTATCTGGGTCGGGTGGATCTCATACTTCCGCCCAAGTTCTTGGATGCTGTAACGTTCCGACAAGGCCTCGACCACGACCTTGAACTTGAACTGTGATGTAAACTTTCTTCTGCTCATGTGACAATAAATTTAGGTTAATAATCTAACTTAATTTACTGTCCTAATATTGGGGGGAATTATAATTTGGCTCAAAACATAGTTTTCGGCCATTCATTTGTTAAAATGAAATAAAGTGGTGTCAGTAAAAATTTGACCCCTTGAAAAGTCCTAAAAACAGTGGATTCTTGCAATTCGAAAAAGACCCTCCTCCTCCGCAAAGAAAAGCTTCACAATCGTGAAACTTTTTTATTTTCAAGGGAGAACAAGCTTGCTTAAGATTCGCTAAGGAGGTAAAATTTTGCTATGTAACACAGTTTTTCTTTATATCGGAACCTTTCTGGGACCCACGGCGAAGTATTGGAAATCTCGTCACTAGACTATTATCGGATATCCTTTTAAGGCCTTGTAAAAGCCATTTATTCTAGGGAGATTGACATACCCACTATTTTTCAGTCTTCATTATCCTATCCCAGAAGGTAAAATACAGTCCGAAATTCTTTTTGGCATTTCTGTGATGGATATCGTGGTGGGTTGCCCCTATAATAAAGTGGTCTAATCCCTTGGTGTTTTTGGTCGTAGGGTAGATTTCTACCCCACCATGATTGATAATTGCCGAAATCGTCATTAAAGTAAGGGTAATCAAAAGTGCAATAGAATGCATTGGGACAATGATCAGTAGCATGGGAACAACAATGGCTTGTAAAAAGGATTCTACAGGATGAAAAGAAAATGAGGTAAAGACCGAAGTGTCCACACTTTTATGATGTTCCATATGAAATGGGCGCATAAATGATGAGGCGTGCATCCATTTGTGCAACCAGTAGTAGTAGGTGTCATGAAGAATCAAAAAGAGTACAATGCTCAAGGGGAAGTACCATAATGGATACTCCTTAATATCGGTGTAGATTTGCGTTAATCCATTTTGCCAAAGTAGCAAAAGTCCTAGGCCGATAGCACTAAATATAAGTGCACTATATAAAGAAAGCAGAAGCTCTCGCTTGGTTTGCTTTGCTTCAAGCCGCTGCGCAAATAACATCTTTTTTTTAAACTTCTTTCGAAAGAGCACAAAGAACAGCCAGTGATAAGCTCCAGAAAAGAGCAGGTAGCGCAAAAAAACTACCAAAAACACAATCAGAAAAGTAACGATCAATATCCTGTAGTCCGATAAGTTGATCCCTGCTATCATAGCTTAGTACACAAAGGTTTTCAGATGGGCGATAACACAGTAAACACAAACTAAAGTACTACAAAATTCAACAGCAATTCAACCCAATACACTCCATTATGGGAATCTTAACAGTTCGATAAACCAAATTACAGCTTGAACAGCCTGTCAGAGGAACACCAAGCGTAAGACAAATAAAAGAACCCTAGCGGTACCAATAATGTAATCCTATAATTTTTATTCGCAATACCCTACCTTACTGGTAGGCAGACGCAACATTGAGAAGGTACAGCCGCCACGCCCTTTTTTGACAAACAATGCCGCAAGAGAGCTGTATTACCTTTACTGTAACATTGTTGCTTGATTTCGTTATATTTCCATAAAAAATCCCAGAGCTACGTTCAACTGGGCATTGGCTGTAAACTAATAACATGATACTGAAAAAAATTTTAGCGCTATCACTCGTTGGATTGACTGTATTGGCTTGTAATTCCCAGAAAAAGAAAACATCAAGGTACAGGCAGACAAACCATTTGACCGAAGGGAAAGAGCACATTTAAAAGAAGTATTTGTTGGGATCAAAACTTCAGAAGGTATTGAAAAAGACCTATTTCCCATCACTTCAACTGGAATTTCGACACTACCAATAAAATTAGCTGGTGAAAATTTCCTGAAAACCCTGACCAAAGAACAATTCGCAAAAGCCCAATTTGATATTCAAGACGAGGAGTGGCGAAAATGGTGCAATGTTGACAATGGGATTTATACACGTCAAGGAATAAATCTTAAAGAAATGAATTTCGAACAGCGAAAATCGGCCTTTGGGTTAATGCAACATTCATTAAGTGCCAAAGGATTACAGCTGAGCAAGAATATTATGAAAACCGACCAAACGCTTCGTGAATTAAACAATGACAATCCTATATTTGACGAAGATTTATATTTCTTTTCCATCATGGGAACGCCTTCTGTTACTGAGCCTTGGGGTTGGCAAATCGATGGACACCATTTGGTGATAAATTATTTCATACTTGGCGACCAAGTGGTCATGACACCAACATTTATGGGAGGAGAGCCCGTTATTACAACTTCTGGAAAATATAAAGGCAATACTATTTTTCAAGATGAGCAAAATATTGGACTGAAGTTTATGCAGTCACTTTCTCTCGAACAACAACAGGAAGCGACCATATACAACGAAAAAAAAAGAAACAACATTCAAGCAGAGGCATTTTCAGACAATAATACAGTTGACTTTGAGGGCTTAGCGGTAAGTAAGATGTCACAAAGCCAACAAAAGCAATTGATAAACCTGGCCTATCAATACATCTCAAATATGAGGGAGGGACACGCCAAAGTGAAAATGACTGACATAGCGAAACATATTGATAAAACATATTTTGCCTGGATTGGAAAAACAGAGGAAAATGCCGTGTTCTACTATAGAATTCATAGCCCAGTTGTTCTTATCGAGTTTGACCATCAATCGCCTGTCGGGCTTAGAGGAAATGGAAGACAGCCAACAAGGAACCATATACACACTACAGTCAGGACACCAAACGGAAATGATTATGGCAAAGACTATTTAAGACAGCATTTGAAGAAACACCACCACTAAAAGTGGTATAGGCATACATATTTACCCAATCGCGCGAACAACTATTTTCAGGCATTCGGCTTTCCCGTGCAAGATTACCTTGAAAGGCCAATGAATCCCTTAACGCTGACCGGGTCGAAATACTTTCATCACCTCTGGATTTGATTCCAGATAAGGCCCTCCAATGAGATCAATACAGTATGGGATGGCTGGAAATACAGCCTCCAGACATTCACGAATCGATTTTGGTTTGCCCGGTAGATTGACAATCAATGTACTGCCTCGAATCCCTGCGGTTTGACGTGAAAGAATGGCAGTGGGTACGTATTGTAGGCTCACCTGTCTCATCTGCTCGCCAAATCCGGGAAGCAGTTTTTCACAAACGGCTATGGTAGCCTCAGGGGTTACATCACGCACGGCAGGTCCCGTTCCACCTGTTGTCACGATTAGACTACAGGCCCTATCGTCAGCCATGGCAATCAGTTCTTTTTCTAGCTGATCCTGTTCATCGGGAATAATGGTATACTCGCCTTCCCAAGGACTGGACAGCCATAACCCCAGCAGCCGTTTGACCTCTTGGCCGGGCAAATCTTCATATTCGCCGCGACTTGCCCGGTCTGATACATTGATAATACCAATTCTTATTTTTTGCATGTATCGGTAACTTTAGCGTGCGATACGCACTAATGTTTAAGTCCTCTAAAATAATGGAAATATGAAATTATGGTATTTTTCAACCAAGCCTTCCATACACAAAAGATTTCTTTCGAATGAGGTTCTCGATACAAGTGGGTGTTGACCTTCACTCTAGGCCATATGCCCTATGCACTGGCCATTCATCAAGATAGCCCTCTAACCACTCTTGCGATGCAAGTTCTTGGTCCGTGGCCAAACAAATATCGAGATCAGCACGTATAACTGCTTCGTCCATATCTTGGCCAATAAAGACGATTTCATTTTTTCGGTCCCCAAATGTCTTGTCCCATACAGATTCAATCTGTTCTTGATACTCCAAAAACGCCAAATATTGTGTACGTTTTTGATATGGCATACTGCTCCACCAAACCCCTGCTCCTTCCGTTCGCAATGCTTTCCCGGCTTGACCCCAAATCAAAGCCTGTTCAGGGCGTGAAGCAATCCAAAACAATCCCTTGCTCCTTATGATGGAACTGGGGAACCTATGCTGTATATAGTCTAAAAAACGTTCAGGGTCAAAGGGTTTTCTGCTTCGATACACAAAAGAACCTATACCATATTCCTCGGTTTCGGGCGTATGCCCATCTTTGTTGAGTTCTTCGATCCAACTTGCATTTTGTTCCGCCTCTTCAAAATCGAAAAGCCCCGTATTGAGTACTTCTTCAGTATTGACTTTACCAAAATGGGATGTTATAATACGGGCAGAAGGATTCAGTTTGGCAATGGTAGCCTGCAACACCCCTAAATGGTCTTCTGAGACCAGGTCTGTTTTGTTAAGAACGATGACATTGGCGAACTCAATCTGATCCGTGAGTAAATTTACTATGGTACGATAGTCACCCTCTATATCTGTAAGGTCTCTATCCATTAAAGTCTCCGGGCTACCAAAATCCTTGAAAAAATTGAAGGCATCTACCACAGTGACCATGGTATCCACATAACTAAAGCGAGAAAGGTCGATCTTGTTCTCCTCATCGACAAAGGAAAAGGTCTGGGCGACCGGTACAGGCTCGCTGATGCCCGTACTTTCAATGAGCAGATAGTCAAACCGGTTTTCATTGGCCAAACGCTCAACCTCTACCATCAGGTCTTCTCTAAGGGTGCAGCAGATACAGCCATTGCTCATTTCTACCAGTTTTTCCTCTGTTCTGGAAAGGGTATTTTCGTTCTTTACCAATTCCGCGTCCACATTGACCTCGCTCATATCGTTCACGATCACAGCTACTTTCAAACCCGCTTTGTTGTGCAGCACATGGTTGAGCAGGGTGGTCTTGCCTGCACCGAGAAACCCGCTTAAAACCGTTACGGGAAGTTTTTTTTCCATTTTCATACGTTCTAGATTATTTGAAAAAATACGGTTCGAATGCTACACATATTCGCGGTACAAGTTTGGTGACAATTGGCACTTACCATTTAGGGTAACCTCTGAATATGTTGGTTCAAGTTGATTCATTAGGTTGATTTTACGGTCATACGAATACCGTTCCTCTTCTTTTGGGGTCTAGTAGAAAGATGTAAGGGTTCATTGGTATCGATGGTAAGCAAGAGGCGCTCCCCACTATTTTTTTGAATATTGGGGCTTCGGTGCAAAATGGGAGTAGCATCTGGATATAATGCGCCCTTTAAAATAACTACATCACCGGTATCAACTTGTTGAACAAAACTTTCGTCAAGTAAAATGTTCTGATTGCCTTTTCCGTTCTGGTAGGCCTTTCTGTCCACAGCATGTTCGGGCAGCCATAGCGTACCTGGACCGTAATAGGTACAGAGCATTCTGAGTTGGTTGTTATCTGCGTGGAACCTGGGGCACATGGTGGTGCCCACCCTGGCCAATACAACCCGAAAAGTGTATACTTTGGCCACTTGTTCAAATAGTCCCAAAAGATGTAAAATATCCTCCATTAGGTCTACATGCCCAGGAAGTACTTTGGCAAAATGGTTGCCTAAAGAAAGGGTGATTTCTTCCACTGTACCAATTGCCCGAAACTCCATAGCCCTTTGGGCGGCTTTAGCCAATCCCTTCTTCATTGGTGCCGTCCCACGTTGGTAGATGGCAATATTTTTGGTGTTCAGATGAATGTCTTCCAATATTCTTGTATCGTTGTCAATTGCAGCATTATCATCCAAAATGTCTGTGGGTATCATCTATCTACGTTTTAGCTGCCACATCCATCTTTGATCTTTTACAATAGCGGTGGTTGTACACATGGGCCACAACTAGGGTAATGGAACCGATATACATGAACCACTTACCATGGATAAATTGAAAGGCCTCGGATAAAAGTCCGATTGCAAAACTGCCCCATGCCGCCCACAACACCCACTTGATTCCTTTATGAACCGTATGTCGTGCAGAGTACCAAACCGCGGCCAGACTGAAGATCAAAAAAAGGTAATCCAACAACGCCCAAAATCCGGTTTCATGACTTTGTTGACCAACGGTACTTTCCAAAACTGGTCTAGCGGCAAAAAACAAGGGAGTGAGGGCACAATGGAAAGCGCAAAGGCCGCTAGTGGCCGCTCCAAGCAAGTCTGAATAGCTTAATTTTTCCATTGGGCGCAAACCGTGTATCATGTACTTTTACCGTCTTAAATGCAACTGAGTCGCAAAAATAAACAAACAATTTGTTATTGCAACTTAGTTGCAATAAATTTACGGCATGGGCATAATCAGAAAAACCAAGTCTGTTAAGGCGTTGCTCAACGAATTTGGGCAGCAAAAAACAGCCCTCTCCACATTGGAACTGGTGGAACGGCTTCATCACCAAATGAACAAATCTACGGTTTACCGTATTCTTGAACGGTTGGAGGATAACAGTATCTTGCATTCGTTCACGGGACAGGATGGTCTCACTTGGTATGCATTGAACCATAACAATGGTTGTTCGCAGCCGCATCACTTAAATACCCATCCCCATTTTCAATGTCGAGATTGTGGCAAGACGGAATGTCTATCTGTTAGTATTCCCATTCCAGAAGTTGCAGAACATAGCATTGAATCTGTTTCTTTCTTGTTGGTAGGAAAATGTGCAGATTGTGTTTCTTAACATTGAGGTGATTTAAACTTTTTTTGGATCGAAAGTTAGGGTTGCAGAGATTTGTGTTGCGAAACATAAGTCAAACCCAAACAACCCTTTATGTACTTTGTACTTGATAAAGATATGATAGAAAAAGAGATTGTGGCCTAT
>JBCDBD010000073.1:0-10842 GCA_039184335.1 Bacteroidota bacterium
AGTGGTATTCTGGAAATCCCCAGCCTCCTTTAATATGAAACAACTTATCACTATCCATAATGCCACTCCAAAAGGTCTGTACTATTTTCATTTTTATTTTTTAACTTAAAATTGAAAGTTTTTTCATTAATAAATTTAAGAAATATACTATTTTGATAGAGTTAAATCTTTAAAAGATAATCCCTTCTCCCTAAGATGGGTTTTCTATAAATTACCTACAATGAAACTTCATGACATAGCCTATAAATTCTTGAAAATTGCCAAGGTTTCTGTGAGTAAAAACTATTTGCAAGAAAGACTTGAATCCCATCAAGATTATCCATCCCTAAGATCATTGACAGATACCCTAGATGAGCTTTGTATAGCAAACTTTGCTTTCCATGTCCGTGAGAAACACCGGTGGCGTGAGTTGGATTTTCCTGTTTTGGTCCATATGCATTCAGACAATGGAGAACTGGTTTTTCGTGTCATAAAGGATGAAAGGCAGATCAAATCAGAAAAGGAGTTTATACATCAATGGACCGGAATCACACTTTCGATAAAAGAAAAACAAGAAATTAGCCACGAGGAGCATAAGAAACACTATCGCAAGGAAAAAAGGGAACGCGTGATCATATGGGCCGTTATGGGTATTCTGTTGTTGGCATCGTTACTTCATCAGTTGGCATCGTTCAATTGGGTGTTCTTCGTACATTATATACTTTCCCTTGGCGCACTTTTGGTATCAGGCACCATAGTTTCTTACAGTATGGGCGTTCGAACAGATATATCGAACCTGTTTTGTAACGTGGATACCTCTTCGGATTGCCATGCCGTATTATCATCAAAATTAGGAAGATTGGGAGGTGATATTGGGTTGGCTGATATCGCCTTGGTGTTTTTTTTTGGTGTCTTGGTCTACACATCCTTCACTCTTAAAGGTACCAATTTGGTACTCTTGACTTTCCTTAATCTATTGGCATCTTTGTTTACCCTAGTCGCCATTGTGTACCAAACTTATTTAGAGTCATGGTGTAAACTTTGTTTATTGCTTACCTCCATCATTTGGTTACAGACAGCCAATTTGATTTTCCATTTTGTTCAATTGCCCAATGGCATATCGCTACATTATATACCTAGTATTTCGAACCTGACCATATTTGTAATGAGTATGGCATTGGCTGCATCTTGGTTGGTTTTTAAACCATTTTTGGTTTCAAGAAGACATCAGTTGCTTCATAAAATACGCATCAGAAAATGGAGAGAGAATCCCCAGTGGTTTGATGCGTTGTTGCCGCTTCAAAGACGCATTGATGATACAGTTTGGGGCAATGAGATATTTTATGGCAATCCCCATGGGGTGCTACAGATATTGATCGTGAGCAGTCCATTTTGCAAATATTGTGCAAAAGCGCATTTTGAACTGGATCAAATACTGGAAAAACATCCAGGGGACATTGGCGTGCGAATACGTTTTACCTTAGCGTCAGATGACGTCTATACCAAAGCATATAGTGCGGTGTTCCATATATTGAATGTTTATGAAGAATTGGTATGGAAAAGGAACGTTAGCCCTGGGGATAAGCTCATGGGAAGCATTATCAAAGACTGGTATGAGGTTATGGACACCGAGAAATGGACGGGCAAGTATACCGTACAGCATCAAAATACCGAAAAAATTGGGATTTTGATTTCTGAATCCCTGAAATGGGCCAATAGCATGGGCATACATCAGACCCCTTCATTTTTTATTAATGGATTTGAGATGCCCAACCCCCATACTTTCAAAGACGTATACTTTTTTATATCAGATTATATTGAAATTTTAAAAAAGCGTATGTTGCCCGTGTCATCTCAATGATCAGTGGGGTATAGCAAGCGTGTACTTTAACATATGAATAGAAAAAGCTTCATCTCTTTGTGAGGTACGTACAAAGAATTCGCCTACAAAAAAGTTTCCTTAAAAATCGTATTATTGGGTGTTGTTTTGTTATTAGGGATTCAGTAACAGCATCCTTTGCTTAAATTATATCGGTTCGATTGAGAGAGATTACGGTTAAAAAAGGGCAAATATTACAGCGACAGGGCGATGTCGGTACCAAGGCTTTTTTGGTGAAATCTGGGTTACTTCGCAGCTACTCCATCGATGAAAAGGGAAAAGAACATGTTTTCTTATTTGCCTCAGAAGGCACTGTGGTAGTGGATCATATGCCACCTGAACAGCCGGCGGATCTTTTTATTGATGCTTTAGAGAACTCAACTGTGGTTGCAAAAGAGAAAAGCCGTGATTTTGCAAAAAGGGATGCACTCAAAATTGTCGGTCGCATCACTTTGTTACAGAAGCGTGTGATCATGCTCATGAGTTCTTCCGTTATTGAGCGTTATCGGTATTTTGTAAAGACATATCCGAACATCACTGAACGTGTACCCCAAAAAATGATTGCCTCCTATTTAGGCGTAACACCCGAGGCTTTGAGCAAAGCAAAGCGAGGCTACCTGCTGGCCAAATAGGCCTAATTTTTTGATTCTTGCTAATTTTTTTACGTGTCCTGGTAGTATTGTCGGGTAAGAAAAAGAATATTTTTACTACCCTTAAAGGCATTTTCAAGATAGATTGAAAAATACATTGCGCAATTCCAATATCTTAATTTGGATTAATGCACAAGGTATTTCGGTAAGCTATTTTCACACTTATTTTTTTCAATGAAAATTAAAGCCATGAAAAGTGGAGAACCCTCCAATATGCAGGTAACATTATGCAAAGAATGGCTCCTTGGCTTAAATCATAGCGGTTCGATTGAAAGAAATTACGGTTAAAAAAGGACAAATATTACAACGACAGGGTGATGTTGGCACTAAGGCTTTTTTTGTGAAATCTGGGCTGCTTCGCACTTACGCCATCGATGAAAAGGGAAAAGAGCATATTTTTTTGTTTGCTCCTGAAGGTAGTGTGGCCGTTGATCATATGCCACCTGAACAGCCTGCAGACCTTTTTATCGATGCATTGGAAGATTCGACTGTAATTGTCTGGGAAAAAACAACAGAACTAGCAGAAAAGGAAGCACTTAAGATTATTTTTCGCATGATTTTATTGCAGAAACGAATGATCATGCTGATGAGTTCTTCCGTTATTGAACGTTACCAGTATTTTGTAGAAACATATCCGGATATCACCGAACGTATACCCCAAAAAATGATCGCTTCTTATTTGGGGGTAACGCCCGAAGCCTTGAGTAAGGCAAAGCACAGGCATTAATAAAATGTAAAAAATGCTACTTCTTAATCTGGATTAATGCACAGGCAATATGGCATGATCATATTTGTATATGATTGAACTAGTTCAATTGCCCAATAAAGAAATTGGAACATCACTCAGGCTGTTTTTGCTGTTTGAAATCAGTTCGTTGAAAAATAAGCAAAAGTTATTTTATTGGGCAGAAGGGTATTGATAGCTCTAAAGGTGATAACTACTTGGGCAAGACTTAAGTTATTGTGGTAAATAGTACATCCTTCATTGGCGATGGACTGTAGTATAGACCTTTACTGTTTTAGAAGCTATTCCATTCAAAGGAATCACGTCCTATTTTTCAGAATGGTAACATCAGTGGAGGAATATCCCGATTTGATTCCCAAGAATTAAGGTGTAAAGTGATTCTAAATGTTTGTCCAAGGCTGGATTGATACGAAAGTGTTATAGCGAATCCATGGAATCATTGAGTTGATAAGCAGGTTTATTTAGGGCCCACTGCTTCGGGTTTTGGCGATGAGGTTGGCAGCCACATATCTTTCTAAGGAATCTGGAAATTTAAGTTTCAGTACGGCATGTATTGTCATAACTACTTGATTTTAAATGAAATTGATTAAGAAGCAATTCATACGATATTTTTTAAATCTATAAACAAAGGATTATGAACAAAAAGACCACACATTTTTTGACAATGGTGATCGTTGGAATGCTTTTGCTTCCAATAGTTTCCCCGGCACAGGAACCAAAACCACCAACTACATCCCAAGAACAAGAGATGAACCAAAGGAACACTGTACCCAAAAACTTCACTACCGAAATCATTGTTTCAAACGAAGAAGACCGTAAAAAGGCAGAATGGCTGATAGCGATGTACCAGTCCCTTACCAATAACCCAACCATTGAGGGCGTAAGAAAGTATTTACGTGACGATTATATTCAACACAGCCCTATGTTACCTGACGGTCCGCAAGGATTGGCCATGTTTTTTCATGGCATCTGTACCGATTACCCCTTTGCCATTGATGTACATCGAGTGATGGTGTTGGGAGATTGGGCCATGTGCCATGTCAACTTTCGAAATATGCTAAACGCTGCACCTGATGATCTCGGTATGTCGGCCGTGGATATTTATTTGTTCGGACCTGATGGAAAATTAGCAGAGCATTGGGATGCGGTACAGGGGGTTCCAGCGTATTCTACAAACTCCCATGGAATGTTCTTACGCGTTAGAAAAGACTAATCAATTCAAAAAAACAAGAAATTATGAAAAACATACATGTAATGCTCTTTTGTGCAAGCCTCATGACATTTACTGTCATGGCACAAAGGGTTGGAAATGAAGTGCCTCCCACACCTCCTGCCGAAGACCAAGAGATGCCGTACTATGATCGGCATAAAATCGATATCAGTAATCTACGTGATTTCTATGACGGCATTTTAATGGGAGATGTCTTGATTCATGCCGATGCCATGTTTGATGCCAAGACAAAATGGAAAATGACCCTTTTTCAAATGATCCAACTTGGTAGTAACCACTATACCGCACGTAGCGCATATCAGTTGGCATATATGGGGGTTCCCATGGAAGAAATACGTGCTATCTGGTCTCCCAATTATGTGGAGACCATAGCAGATCCCAGAATAAAGGCTGCCTATGGCTATTTAAAGGCTATTTCGAGTTGGCCATCACAAGTGAACGCAGACACCCATGCAGCATTGCGTATGCATTTTGTCGATAGGCAAATCGCAGAGCTTATCGAACTGGCGGGAATCAATGCGCCCATGGCACGGCACGATCTCATTCTTCCTATTCCCACAGATGAAAAGTTACTCCAATGGGCGACCAAAAACCTGAACAGTGTGGGTTGGAAACCAGGGCACAATGCCAGTAGCAGTACTGAAGAACAACGGGCCAACTCATTTACCGGAAAAGCACTGGAAGATGCCTATAATGAAATTATCTCAAACTGGAAACCGGAAGATTTGGCTGCCATTGCCCCTGAATTCGAGACCGATTGGAACAATTATGTTACCGGTTATAATGTCTCACCAATAACATTTGACGGTGATCAAGATGGAGTCGAGGAACCGTTTGACTTTTATCCTGAAAATTATGCCAAATGGGAAAACCCGGATTGGGATAAAGCGAATCTACCTGATCCCAAGACCAAACCTTTTAATGTAGCTGCGTACGATTATAAATATTACAAAAAGCCAATTGTTCCTAAAACAAAATACCCATTTAGTGAACGACATCGGTTTGATACAGAGTGGACCCGTTTGGCATCTGTTGGAACGGCCAAGATTGAAAGTCATTTCTCTTATAAGGACAGGGCTTTTACCATGGAGTTTAAATGGCCGATTTTTTTGGTTTTCCAACTATCCAGTGGGTGTGTACATTGTCAAGTTCACGGTTCATTCGGACTTTTTAATGCCGTGGAAGATGATTATCCTTATGATAAGATTCCAAAAAAAGACCTTCCTCCTTTGATGGAAAGGATAGGTGGCTTATTTGATTTCGAACGTTCCGATCTGTTTACCGATGCAGAAAAAGCGGCCTATCGACTTGCAAGGGATGCTGCTTCTTGGCCAGGGCGATCGACAGCTGCGCATATCGAGGATTTGAGACGGTATTTCTCAGATCGTGAAATACAGGAAATTGTTCAAACCATTGTTGCGGCCTCTTGGTTGGCATCTGACATGCAGTCACAACTGACAGTCACCGATCGCCTTTCCATAGCTTGGGCTTTACGAAACCTTACCCAATTCGGCTGGGGGCCAGGTTCCCACCTTGGCAGACCAAATGAACAGCGTAGGTTTCATATGACCGAAATGATGGCTTGGGCCATGGGCAAATCCAATTCTGGTGAAGTGTTTGACGGAATAGCGGAATGGATTGGCGTTGATGTACCATTGGGTGTCGATGCTGACAATGATGGAGTGGAAGATGGGTTCGACGGATTTCCAAATGATCCCAAACGTTGGGAAGATACCGATCGTGATGGTATAGAAGATAAATTTGACGATGACATCGACGGGGATGGTATTCCCAATACCGAAGAAGTAGCTCGTGGTACTTTTCCCTATAAGGCAGATTCAGATGGGGACGGTCTCGATGACCCTACTGAAATTAGAAATAGAACAGATCCAGTAGATCCCAACAGTTTCTAGGTGATGAAACAGTTCTATCAAAAATACCACTCAAGGGGTTGGCAGATATATGGCACTTTTATAGCGATGGGCAAATGGTTCTTTTGCTCATTGGGAATTTTCTTTTTGGTCATTGCCTCAGTAGTGACCACACCAATCAGGGCGCAGGTTGCTGCTGATTCCACAGATACTGATAAGTATATAGGTGGTTTTCCAGACTATGCTTTTGTAAGGGCAGGTGACTTTGATGGTGCGATAAGTATTCCAGGAATTCCTGGCTCTTTTAAAATAGGTGGATTTGTATCTTTGAACGTCAACTATGATACGGATAACCAGGGATTTCAACAGATTGGAACGCCACCGACCATACCGCTTGACGGTAACTCAGAGGATGGGGAAGACCAGTTCGCTATCCATGCCAGGCTCACCACATTCAATTTTGACTACCGTACGCCTACAAAAGTTGGGGATATGCGTATATTCATAGAATTTGACATGTTTGGTAATGGCGATGAGTTTACCAATGACTATGATGTAAGGTTACGTCACGCTGGGGTGGAATTGGGAAACTGGCGTTTTGGGCAATACCATTCAGGATTTATCGATCTTTTCTCGCTACCTGAGAGTGCCGATCCTGAAAGTCCTCTCGCCGGTATGGTCCTTAGACAACCAGGCATCTATTATGTACGTGGTGGTGATGGCCATGAAGGAACAAACTATGGTTTTGGCATTGAGAATCCAGCATTTGATGTGGGTGGCAATACCGATCTAGTTCGTTCAGAAGCCATGCCCAACTTTGTGGCGTTCGGCAGACTTGAACGTGATTGGGGTTATTTACGGCTCGCAGGACTCTTTTTGCAGCTTCGATCCAAAACTGAAGATATCTATACCGGGGGTATTCACCTTTCTGGGCGGCTGGATACCCCTTTCATAACGGAAAAGGACAACCTTAAGTTCGGGGCACAGTTTGGTGAGGGCTTCGTACATTATTATTCCTCATTTGTTGGTGGGCTAGATGGTGTCATCTCAGATGATGGTACGGTTGATGCAACAGGAATTCTGGGTGCCCATTTAGATTACCAGCATTGGTGGTCAAAGAACCTACGTTCAACTTTTATGTTCAGTTTTTTTGAATTAGATTCACCTAACATGGCTGATCCACTTTCTTACTCAGGTGGTGAACGCTACACCGTAAATCTTTTTTGGAATCCGATAGCATCTGCCTCGTTCGGTTGGGAAATGAATTATAATACTATTGAAACAGCAGATGGTTCTGATGGTGAAGGACTGCGATTCGAGTTTGTGGGTCGGTTTTTCTTCTGAGTCAAGAAAAACGGAATACTGGTTTTATTAACTTTTTTTAACTACTCAATGATATGAAGAATTATTGTATTGGATTTTTTGTCATAATCCTATGCCTATGCTGCAAGCCGAATGGTTCACAAGAAGGCAACAGCGAAGAAATGGCTTCTTCGGAAGTAGATTTGAAAACAATGACCGAATTGGCGGGGGGGGCTAAGTTGTCCGGTGCCAATGTTTTGGCCTTTGGTCCAGAAAATGTACTGTTCATTGGTGATAGTAAGGGTGCGAAAATCTATGCCGTTTCAACACAGGCCAAGGCACTAAAAGATGCCATTCCGTTCAATATGGAAGGTTTTGATGTAATGGTGGCAGAAAAATTGGGTATTGCACCTAGGGATGTGGTCATCAATGATATGAAAATACATCCAGTGAGCCAAGAAGCGTATGTTTCCATAAAAATGGGCCATCAACCCGAGGCAAAATCTGTCATAGCCATGGTCAATCCAATGACGGCCGCCATCCGATTTTTAGAGGTGACCGATAGCAACAGTACCAGTGTTTCCATTAAAAATCCAGCTTCTAAAGAGCTGTCCTTTTGGAAGGAAACCCCAGCCAGTGTGTTGAACATCACCGATATGGACTACCACGATGGGCATATTTATGTAGCTGGCTTGACCAACAGTGAATTTGCTTCTACGCTTCGAAAGATTGCCTATCCTTTTACCGATTCCCAAGAAATGGTGAACAGTATAGAGATCTATCATGCTGTACATACCCAAAACGAGACCCGCGCGCCGATACGTACCATGCTGTTCGATAATCTTGGAGGGGAACCCACCTTGTTGGCCAGTTATACCTGTACACCTCTGGTTACGATTCCGCAATCCCAAATTAGTGAAGGTGCCACGATTACAGGAAAGACCATTGCTGAACTGGGCTATGGCAATACGCCCATTGATATGTTGGTGGTCACGACACAGGGGTTTGATGGCAGCATGAGCAAAAACGTAATAATGACCAACAAGAACAGGGGGGGGACGATGATTCCCTTTGAATCGGTCGTTGCAGGGGCAAAAGGAGAGGGAATGGCAGGGCAACGTGCCATGTTTGCCACAGGGCTGGAAGGTATTCAAGAAATACCTACGGCCAGTGTTATGCAAATAGATGTTCAAAATCCGCAAATGCTCGGAGTGGTACGTCGAAATATTGAAACAGGTGATATCGACCTGATTTCAGAATTGACAGGCACTTTTTTGAGGTTGAGCGATTATATTTCAGAGTATGATTTTCCTGATTATCGCTATCCTGAATCTCAAGCAGGCACAAAACAATACCACGATATGGTCAAACAGATGGAGGGTTATCCTGATTTGACTTCCAAGGCAATGGAGCGATAACGTTATTGTAAGGGTACATGATTGACAAAGGCTATTATTCGCTATTGGTTTTGATGATGTTGGTGACAGCCATAACAACAGGTCAAAAAACCTGTTGTTATGGCTGTTTATCCCTCTTCATAATTTGTTCCCGAAAATTTATTGCGCATTTATGTGCAGTTTTCAGGATCCATGAAAACTATGGGTAATTTAGAAAAGATCAAACTTTTTGATGAGGAGGGGTATGAGGTACCGCATGTGTTTTTTAATAATGTTTATGAGCTATGGAACAAGAACAGACACAACTGACGCTCATCGTAGATCCTGCGAGGGTAAAACAGGCTTAAAGATCAATAGTGAAATGGGTCGTGCAATTCGCCCAAACAAAAGATATACGCTGGTTGTTGCAGGCCTAGGGGATGTGCATCACCAAGAAATGGCCGTACCCTTTAAAAAGAGGCTAACGGTCACAGAAGCAGACCTACAGATGCCCGATACCAAAAAATGGAAGCTAAGCATACCTAAGCCAGATAGTAGAGCGGCTTTGACGGTTGCATTTCGGCAAATGTTGGATTACAATTCGTTGCAACAACGATTGGTCGTTACCGATTCAGACAATAACCCCTTGAAGGGTACGATTATCATTGAAAAACAAGAGACGGAATGGACGTTTCGACCCAGTATGCCGTGGAAACAAGGGACCTATGTACTTGATGTGAATTCCCGTTTGGAAGATCCCGAAGGAAACAATTTAAACGGCTTGTTCGACCATAAAATAGGGGAATTGAACCTCAAGAAAGAAGGTGTAATAATACGCATACCTTTTAACATTAAAAATAATGGATAAGCTATTCCAAAATAAAGTTGTCGTGATTTCAGGAGGAACTTCCGGTCTTGGCCTGGCAACCGCAAAATTATTTCTTGAAGCTGGAGCAATCGTGATTGTAGCCGCAAGAAGCAAAGAACGGTTCATCGCAAATCTTGGCGAACCTAGTGCACATTTGACATTTATTGAAACTGATTTCAATAGTATGAAGTCGGTAAAAAGTTTATATGAGGTTATCGCTGATAATTACAAGACGATTGACATTGGAATTAACAATGTAGGTTTTATGACCAAGGCGTCTTTTACGGAATTTAAAGAAAAAGACTTTGATGATGCCATCAATGTCAACTTCAAAAGTGTTTGGCTATGCATGCAATATCAAATTAAGATGATGCAAAGAGATGTACTATCACAAAAGTATATCGTCAATGTAGCTTCTTCTACCGCACTGGGCGGTGCAGAATTTCAATCCCTATACAGTGCGGCAAAAGCTGCTGTCATTGCATTGACCAAATCTGTGGCACGGGAGTTTGCCCGATCCAATATCAGTACCAATGTAATTGTCCCTGGACCGCATGACACACCCATGGTAATGAGTGCAATAAAAAATGGGTCGACCATTGATTCCCATGGCACGGAACTACTAAAAAGTAAAATTTTAGAAAGCATTCCCGTGGGGCGATTGGGGCAACCCGAAGAATTTGCAAAAACCGTACTGTGGCTTTGTACAGGTGAAAATAAATTCATCTCTGGCCATACCTTCATTATGGATGGGGGGTTGAGTTCCAGATATCGATAAAAGCGCAATAAAAAAACTGTGAACTTAAAAAAACTCTGGGTATGAAAACAAGAAAAAGTTTATCTGCGGTTTTATTTTTTTTAGGTGCTATGATTTCCTCAACCGCACAAACCGACACCAAACTGGATAGCTTGGCGCTTGAGTTGCAAAATCCCGTTGCGAA
>JBCDBD010000074.1:0-10525 GCA_039184335.1 Bacteroidota bacterium
GTTAAATTGGCCAGCATAAACACGAGAACTGTAAAAACAAAACCAATGATAAAAGCATTGTATGAAATCTCCAACATTCTAAACCCTTTATAAACAGCCGTTTCAAAAATATAATGGGTACGTATTTGATTTCCAATCTGTAGCTCCTGATTTTGTACAAGCTCGTCATAAGACTTTTCATAATCTTCTAAAGACATGTGTGACATTATGCCAACGATGAAAAGGTTATGGGTAGGGTTGGGGTATTTGGAAATAATCTTTCTTTTGTGTTCATTCATGAATTTGGTAATGGTAGGCTTAGCAGCCATTACCGCCAAAATCAATGAAACAAAACAGCAAACGATAAGTACTGTCCCAATGATTGTACCTCCCTTAATTTCAGAAACGTAGTTAAAGAACAGAACCAAACCTGAAATAAGTGTAGTATTGATCCGAATCATTATTGCTGCCTTTCGGTCTATTTGATTCAAGGTGTTTACTAAAAACTTATTTTGGTTTCTTTGATACGTAGCCATTGACTTTCGTGGCTCTTTACTGGTCCAGAATAGGGTTCCTGTTTTATTGTCTTTTATTTTTTCTTTTTCCATAATCTGATAATCGGTTTCTTACGGGATTTTAGTCTTTGTTAATGGAAACATTATAGCATGAGTCATACTTTCTGCAGTTTTGGCAGCATAAGCTGGTTTTTGTTGTGAAACTGCTCCATATCAGACAAAATGGTGTTCAGTAATTGTATGGCCTCATTGATGTAGGGCCCCTTGTTCAACATCACACATTCTGCCTTTAAAGAATTTTGCACATCAGTGATTTCGGATCTTGAGGGTAACCCACCCTTTACCAGACTTTCTAAAACCTGTGTTGCCCAGACTACCGGAATATGGGCGGCACTGCATAATGCAATAATCTCAGATTGTACCCTTGCGATTTTATCCCAACCTATTTCAACAGCCAGATCACCTCGGGCAATCATGACACCAATATTTTGGAATTTCATTGCGGTCAGCAATATTTCTTTAAGGTTCTCAAATGCCAATCTGGTTTCTATTTTTAAAATGATTCCGAATGATTTTTTTGGGGCCAACTTTTTCAATACATCGAGCAATTGGTTCACGTCTTTCTTGGAGTTAACAAAAGAAAAGTTGACGACATCTGCATGTTGGGTGATAAACTCTAGATCGGTAATGTCTTTCTCCGTTAGGCCGCTAAGCCTGAGATCGCTAAAAGGAAAATTTATACCTTTTTCCGCTTTAAGTTTGGAGCCCTTTTGTTTGGCTTTTGTGATTTTGACATCAAAAAATTCGGGATATACCTGCGTAATGACCCCCTCAATTTTACCGTCATCAAAGAGAACGGGCTCCCCAGCTTTCACACGACTGAAAATCTCTGGTAATTGGCATGAAATATTGGCTTTTCTAATAATATTGCCAGCATCATCGCGTTCTGCTGGATTACCGGGAATACTGTCTTTGGTTATGGTTATGGAATCGTTTACCTGTAACAGGATTGATTGGGCTACGGCGGGTAACTCCCCAACCCTGACATCTTCCAATTCAAGCCTTTCTATTCTCAATAGCGTGCCTGTAGCCAAGTAACATGTTTTTTGGCAACTGGCAATTGCCCGGTTTTCAGAAACGCTCAAGACTTTTAATTTTCTCGATTTATTTCTTGCATCTTGAAAAAGGATGGTATCGCCTACAGCCAATTTATTCAACCATGCTGCATCTACGGGCACATGGTTTATTGCTCTGACATTTTCGTTTTTAGGTAATAAGACTACCACTGCTGGGTTTAAAATGATACCTTTATCGTCCCTTTCAGGAGAAAACTTGATGGTCTTTGGGCCGGGGGCTATTGCTCCAGTCCTGATTTTGGGGCCGGCCAGATCCATCGTGATCTTAATTTTTCTTTTTAGTTTTTTGGAGGCAATCCTTACCTTTTCGACGATGTTTTCCCAAATTTCCGCATTATCATGGGCACAGTTGATACGTACGCAGTTCATGCCGTTTTTCACCATATGGTGTACCATATGGTAATCATGGGCAGCTTGTGTGGGCATGGTCGCCATAATTCTGACCCTTCTTCCTTTAGAACGGTAACCAATCAGGGCTTTTGAGTTTTTAGACTGCAATCGTTTGCCATTTTTCATCGATGGCCCAGATTTTAGTGAGGGTGGTGGCTGAACATCAATAAGCTTATGGAGCACTTGCCTTATTTTTATCAAACTTGCCAGAATGTGTCCTTCGGCATTTGAGAGCCTGGTCAAGCCCAGATAACCGAGGTTTTTTTGGATTGCTGTCAGGTCATGGGCTCGAAAGGTGTTATAACGGATAAAGTTTCGTGCACTTTTAGCGTAGTTGGGATGCACTTGTTCGAGAACTTCTTCAAAAGCATGTTCTTCATGCTTGATGGCATCGATGATATTTTCAATCTCAACAATGAGATTTTCTGTTTTTTTCGCTTTCATAACAAAGAAGTGTTCATTGGGTTCAAGGTTGTATCTCGTTTTTTGAAAAAGCTTGGCTTATCTTTTGATCGATCGAAAAACGATGGTTAACAAAAGGTCCAAAAGGCAGCATGCGATGTAACCCAGGATACGCTTTATAGTATACACTAAATTATAAACCATTTTTCTTCTTTTTATTAAATTAGTTCAATAATCTAAATATCATTTTTCCAAAAAGTACCTTAGGCTCTAATGCTTAAATTGAAATGTCAGGTGCTCTATTTTACCTCCTCTTAAAACTTGTAGTTCAAGTGGGTTTTTGGTATTTGCACTATCTTCATTCAAAAGCCGTACTATTTTCTCAAAACCTTCGTTGGTAAGCGGTATTTCGTTTATTGACAATATGATATCGCCACCAAGAATGATTTCTTGGTCTTCTATGGTCAGCTTTTTAAATCCGCCTTTTAGTCCTGCAAAGTCGGCTGGCGAAAGGTTGACCACCGACTCTACCAATAGTCCTCCCGTAATAGGGCTGTTCAATAGCCAGGCCAGTGTTTCACTTAAAAGGAATCCTTTGATGCCAGACCATCTTGTGTTTCCATCGATTACTGTTTTTTTTGCCAAGTTTGAAGTAGCTGCATAACCTACACCTTGAAATCCGCCTGATTGGGAGACGATGTAGCTTGAGATACCTATTACTTCACCTTTCAAATTGAACATCGGCCCTCCCGAATTGCCTTGGTTGATAGCAGCATCTGTTTGAAAGAATTCATTGATGTCGAACGCCAAAGATTGGTTTTTGCGTCCTTTTTTACCAGCGATGTAGCCTACCGAAAGGGAGTGTTCTATGCCAAAAGGTGCCCCAATGACCATTATTTGATCGCCGATGGCAACTTGGTCAGAATCCCCTATTGTTGCCACCACACTTTTTTTGGGAAGCCAAGACAAATGAATTAGGGCCAAATCGGCTATGGGAGCCGAACGAATCACTTTTGCAGGTATTTCCTCCCCGTGGATGAATTTGACCTTGATGCTTTCGGCATTGTTCACTACATGCGATGCCGTGAGAATGTCACCATTATCTGAAATCATTACCCCAGAGCCTATGCTTCCTTGATAGGCTACTTGATTGTTTTGGGAAATTGCTTTCTGTTTGGTGGTAATTGTGACCACAGCTGGGTTTACCTTAGCATAAATAGAGGCAATATCCTGTCCTGTAACCATGGCTATATTGAAGAAAAGAAAGCTTAGAAGGGATATTGCTCTATTCATGCCTGTTGTTATCAGCTGTCCATCAATTTTTCATCGAAAGTATAATCTTTGTAATGCACCTTAAAGAGGATGCTATAAAAAGAGGGTATAAATAAAAGTGTAATGATTGTTCCAAACAACAGGCCTATCATAATGGTGACGGCCATACCTTCCCAAAGGTCACCCCCACTGACATATAAGGGAATCAAACCAAGAACTGTGGTAAACGTGGCCAATAGAATTGGCCTAAAACGTTGCAGGCAGGCGACGATTACGGCATCTTTTTCCGTTCGCCCAAGGTCATTCTGTTCCATTTCGATACGGTCGACCAATACGATGGCATTATTGATGACAATACCTGCCAAAGAGATTATGCCTAAAAAGGGCATAAAACCAAAATTTTGGCCAAACGTCAACAAGCCGATAACCACACCTATAATGGCCAGGGGAATGGTCAATACCACCATGGTCATTTTACGTACAGAGTTGAATTGAATGATTAATAGCAGCACGATAAGAAATCCAGATACGGGCAAATACCCAATTACAGAGCCCATAGATGTTGCAGTTCTATCGGCATCTCCACCGAACTCATAAACATATCGATCTGGCCATGAAGCTGATAGTTCTTCCATCCAAGGGGTCAGCTCTGCGGTGATTGCAGAAGCGTTTGCCCCTTCTCTCAACTCACAATTTACGTTGATGCTACGAATAATATCCAATCGTTTGATCTTGGCATATTGCCATTCAGGAACTATGGATGCTACCTGTAGCAAAGGCACACTTTCTCCAGTTTGTTGGGCGTAAACGTTCAAGGTTTCCAAAGAAGCCAAGGTCTGTTGTTGGTCTTCATTGTTTCGCATCATGATTGGAATGGATTTGTCATCTTCGCGATAGCTACCTGTTTCGTAACCATCCAATACCGTCAAAAGGGAAGAGGCAATATCTGAACTGGTGACTCCAGCATTTTGCGCCCTATCTTGATCGATTTTGACAACGAATTTTTTACTTTTAGGCCCCCAATCATCCTGAACGTTTTTGGTACCTGGAATACTGGACAGTTTCAACTTTATGGTTTCAGAGATTTTGGCCAGTTCATCCGGATCGGATCCTGAGACCTTAACCTCAATGGGTTCACCTGATTCACCGGCTGCTAATGCATATACCTTGATATCTGCATTGGGAAAGTTTTCAAATGCAAACGCATCAATTTTTGCAATCATCGGATTGTTTTCGTTAAAAGAGGAGGTGTTGATGAGCATATGTGCATAGTTGGCATTTGCCTCGTCGGGATCATACCCCAAATCATAGGATTCTGGACCCTCACCTACGAAAGACGACCACTCTAAAAGCCCTTTGGTTCTTTTTTCATTGACTTTTAGCGAATCTTCAAAATATTTTTCCAATGCTCTTACCACAGCTTCTGTAGTCTCTATTCTTGTGCCTTCTTGCATGTTTACATCAAGGGTAATGAGGTTCCGGTCACTATCGGGAAAGAACAGGAACGGAACTTTTGTAAAACCAAAGAGTGCAAGGAAAAAAGCGGCAAACATGGCGATGACCACTTTGTATTTATTGGCCAAGGCTCCAAGGATCAAAGTCTTGTAATATTCTTTTGCAGTGTTGATGACCTTATCAATGAATGTTGGTTTTGCATCTGCACCAGGCATTTTTAGGAATAGGTAACAGAAAAGGATGATTGCGGTCAATGCAAGAAGCCAAGATGACAACAATGCAATACTGATTACCACAAAGATAGGTCCTACGATATCACCCATAGTAGTCGGTGACAGATAGAAGGCCATGAATGCCGCTGAAGTGGTCAGGGTTGAAATAAACAATGGCATCCACAGTTCTGAAAAAGCTTCTATCGATGCCCTCTTCTTATCAATGCCCTGATCCAGTTTTACGAGTATGGTCTCTGCAACCACGATGGCGTTATCTACCAACATACCCAATGCCATGATCAAGGCGGCCAAGGTCACTTGGTTTAAGCCGATGTTCATTGTTCCCATTACCAAGATGGTGGTAATGATGACCATGGGAATCAAGCTTGCAATGATAAATCCGGTACGGACTCCTAAAAAAACAAGCATGACCAATAACACGATGGTCACTGATTGTATAAGGTTGACCACAAAATCATTGATCTTAAAATCAATATAATCGTCCAACGATGATACGCGACTCATTTCAAGCCCCACGGGGAGACGTTCCTTCCAATTTTCGACTACCCCATCGACCTGAATACCCAAATCTACAATATTGCTATTATCCTTAAGATTGACATGTAGGGTAATGGCATCTTTGTTGTTTACTTTTACGATTTGCTCAGGAGGGTCTATATATCCCTTTTTGATGGTCGTGATATCGCTTAACTTGACCAATTGGAGACCATCGCCCACGGGAAGGAGCATTTGTCGAATATCTTCTACCGAATCAAAGTTTCCAGTAGGTTCCAAAATAATACGTTCATCACCCAAATTGATTTTGCCACCAGAATCCAAGATATTGGTCGATGAAATATATTCTTGTAGTATTGAAGCCGAAAGCCCGTATTCCTTTAAGCGGGCATTATCAAATTCGATAAAGACCCGTTCATCTTGAACGCCACCTAATTCTACTTTCGCAGCATCGGGCAGTTTAATAAGATCGTCTTTGATATCATCTGCATACTCCTTCATTTCTGCATAACTGTACCCATCCGAGGTGAGCCCTACCACTATGCCGTATACATCACCAATGCCATCATCATCAAGATAAGGATCGACACCGTCGGGCAGTCCCTCGATTACGTCCAGTTTTCTTCGTAAGCGATCCCAAACTGCTTGCATGTCCTCTTCTCGAACCTCATCCTTTAATTCCACTGTAACTACGGAAAGCCCTGTTCTTGAAGTACTAGTAACCTCGTCCAGTTCTGGCAGTTCTTGGGCTTTTTTCTCCACCTTATCGGTAACTAGCAATTCTACCCGTTCAGGGCTGGCTCCTGGAAAATCGGAAACAATAGTTGCCGATCGCACGGTATATGGGGGCATACTGTCTCTGGGTAGTCCAAAATACATTGAGATTCCTACCAGAATTATGGTGATGAGCACCATAAAGGTGATCCTGTTCTTATCAATAGCGAATTTTGCTAAGTTCATATAGTTGGTGTATTAGATTTTATCGACTCTGTGATGCTTGAGCATTTGAATTTCTGGACAACTGATACGCTACGGGAAATAGGCATTATAGCAATCGGAGTACACATTAAAACATAGGTTCTTAAAGTTGATTTATTATAGTTTCACTACCTGTCCATCCAATAAGGTCTGTAATCCGGCAGTTGCGATTTTCTGGCCAAACGATAAGCCTGATTTCACTTCAAAGCCCTCTCCTGAAAGTGTACCTATGGTTATGGGATGTTTTTTGACCTTTACGTTTTTACCTTCTTCTTCGATTAAAAACACAAAACGTCCATTGCTATCTTCACCTACGGCATGGGTGGGCACGACCAAAGCTTTCTTCGTGTCTTGACCTTTGTTCTTATCGCTGAAATCGAAAGTGACATCTGCTGCCATTCCACTTCGAATGGCATCGGTCGGGTTTGTAACCGCTACCGTTACCGGATAGGTAGCCAAATTGGAATCTACAGTAGGCGAGACCTCAGTCACAATTCCCTTGAACTGTTGACCGGGCAGTGCAGTCAAGGTTACCCCAACTTCCATATTTTCTGCTACCCCATTAATGACGCTTTCAGGGAGGCCCAAAGCAATTTCCATATCGGTACCCGCACTTAGTGTTGCAATTCGTTGCGAAGCTGTGACATTTTCATCTATTTCGGCATTGACTTCTGAAATGGTTCCATCTTCAGGGGCATATAGATATCCGTAGAGAATGTATTCTTGTTGAATATCTACGGAACGTTTTGACGATTCAAAGCTTTCAGAAGCCGTTTTGTAAGAATTCTTGGCTGACTCGTAATCGCTGAGGGATGAGCTTCCTGATTCATAAAGCTTTCGTATTCTATCTAAATTGAGCTTCGCAGTGTTCATTTCAGATTCTGCGCTGTTTTTGGAGGCAATGGCACTTTCGTAGTTTAGTCGAGACTCCACATTATCCAACTTGGCCAATAATTGGCCTTTTTTGACCTGTTGTCCAAGCCGGATATCAAATAGGGTTATGATACCACCATTCCGAAAACTTAGGTTGATACTTATGTCTATTTCAGATGTTCCACTGAATGTTCTTATATTTTCACCGCCCAGATATCCCACTTCATGATATTTTATGGGTCTTAGGTATTCTTTTACCGTGACTTCTTCTGCACATGAAAAAATTAATAATAAAGGGGTGATGGCAAACAGTTTGGCAATAACTTTCATAATATTAACAGGTTTCATAGTAATGTTGTTCTTTATATTTTAATTGTTGGTTTCCAAAAACTCAAAAAAACGTTGCCGGAATTCCGCATTATCCTGGGCTGAGTTCAGTAAAAAATAATAGCCCAGGTTGCGTTCCAGTTGTTGGGCTATGATCAGAAAATTATAGACCGCGCTGATGCTCGATAACTGTGCGCTGATAAAGTTGTTCTGTGAGTCAATGAGCTCAATTATGGCCACCGCCCCACTTTCATAGGATATCTGGGTCAACTCTAAGGATTCCTCAGCGGCCTTTTCGGCCACTTTCGATAGTCTGATGTTTGAAACTTCATTGACAAGACTCAACACACTGTTTCTTATATTGGCAGCTATGGCCAATTCTGTGTCTTGCTTGTTGATGTCAAGTTGGTCTTTTTGTATGATGGAGGTCTGCTTGTTGATGTTGTTCAGGTTCTGGTTAAAGATGGGCAGTGAAAGATTAAGAGAGATATTATAATCGTCATCGAGAAAGGTTGTGCCTTCTGGCTCATCACTTCCGGCACCACTTCTATTAAATGTCCTGTTGTATTCGCCTTGCAGTGACAAGGTCGGTACAAACCTCCCTGCACTGTACAGCCTAATGTTTCTTTCTGTGGCAAGTAAATTATATTTTAAGGATTTCAATTCAGGGGCATTGATCTTAGCCTCTTCTGTGAGAAAGGCAATAAAGGGTTCCCTGAGTGTAGGGGTATCCAATACTTCTACAAACTCATCATAGTTGTACGATTCAAAGATGCTATCGTCAAGACTGACATCCTCAATCTCAATTAAAGTATTGACATCGTTGTTGAGCAGTTGGTTCAAATCTACAAAGCCCTGTTCCAAACTATTGATGGCTTCTACCATACTCTGGGTATCTTGGGCCAGTTCACTTTGAAAACGAAGTACATCTGATTTGCCTTCTTCACCGGCTTCAAAATTTTCTTGGGCTATGACCAAATTCTCTTTGGTCAGTTCTAAATTGCGTAGTTGTACTTCGGCATTGGCCTTTAGTATCAATGTCGTAAAGTAGGCATTTGTGGCATCAAAAACAAGGTCCAGTTGTGCCGCATTGAAGTCTTCTTGCTGTGCCTTTTGCAGATTTTTTTGAACGGTAATGTTAGCGCCTGCAGATTCAGAATATAGGGTCTGCGAAAGACTTACATTACCCGAGGTGGAAAATTCAGGGGTTTGGCCAAGAATGCTGTTCTCTGCAGAATCTTCATCGATGTATACCGCTGATGCTGAAGAAGTTAACGAAGGTAGGTAATTGCTATTGGCAGTTTTAACGTCCTGTTCGCTCAATTCCACATCTTTTTGGTCAGATTGAAGCGAAAGATTGTTCTCCAATACCTGATCAATGACACTAAGCACGTTGTATTCTACGGTAAAGTCAGAACGTCTGAAGTCACCAACAAAATCCGTTACATCGATAAGGCTGTATTTTATAGGGATGCCCACTGCTTGTGCAGTGTTGAAATTAATGGTCAATCGGGGCTCGTAATAAATGTAAATGGGCAGTTCTGACAAATCAGCTCCGTTGACATAAGATTCCACGCTTAGGGCGACACGGCGAAAAAATTGGTTGATGTTATCCTCTGATTGATTGGTGGCCATAAGGCCTAGGGAAACATCACCTTTATTGGTGGTAGTAAATGACGGTAGCTTTTTCCCAACAAGGGTATCGGAAATTGTTTTGACCTCATTTTCCGTCAGATAAAAACCTCCTGCGATATATACCGCATCGATATCATCGAGATTGTTGGTAATATCGCCGATAGTGTTGTAAGGAATGAGTTTATATTCCGCATCCAATTCTGAAAATGTATTGTCAAATGTTTCCTGTAAAGGAAGGATATTGGCAATGGGGCGTTCAACGATAATACCTACCTTCGTAAAATTGGTAAGTTCCTTAAAGAGTGTTAAGTCTTCTTTGAACGAGTTGGATTGTATCAAATACGTAAAATTGTCGATACCTGATGTCGTCTTTTCCAAATCGATGCCATTCAAATCTTTATTCAGTGCCCCAAACAGTATGGTCGGTTTTTTATGCACGGTCTGTTTTGTGATCACAGCATTGTTGACCACACCAAAAGCGATGATGATATCGGTGTCGTTACTGAGCAAGGTGTTATAGTTCTCTTGGGCTTTTTGAAGATTGAAGTCATTTGCCAAAACACTCTCTGGCGGAAAGGTAATCGTAGCGTCCTCACCTACTACAGCAACTATTTGTTCTTGTAACTGCGTTCTTAGTGAAACTACTTTTTCTGTATAGCGATCCGTTAAAATACCAACATTGTAATTCTTCTTCTGGGCGGTCAATAGTACCGTAAAGCAAAATGCTATGGTTAATAGGATGTGATTTTTCATTTGCTGGTTCTCTAGTTTTCTACTTTTAAGGAAAATTGAAAGTGTCAATCGTTTGATGTATTGCAAAATTTAAATTAAAATA
>JBCDBD010000075.1:0-10312 GCA_039184335.1 Bacteroidota bacterium
ATAGGCCACAATCTCTTTTTCTATCATATCTTTATCAAGTACAAAGTACATAAAGGGTTGTTTGGGTTTGACTTATGTTTCGCAACACAAATCTCTGCAACCCTAACTTTCGATCCAAAAAAAGTTTAAATCACCTCATTTTGATAAATTCTTGGAACATTTATTTTTTTCGTTCTGTCCCATCTTAAATTTATCTAGGTTTGTGGTGCTTCTGTTTCATTAATTTTGTTGTATTGAATGACCACTGTTTTTTACAATGGCCTAAAATTTGGAGTCGATGAAACCCAAGGTTCTAATTGTCCTATTCTTTTTCACACTACTGTTTGTTCGTGCCCAACAACAAATTACATTGTCGAATACTGTTAAAGACAAGGTCATCAATTCCAATACTGGTGTACTATTGGCAAGAACGGGTAAGGAACTCTATGGAATAAGTCCTGAAAGTCAATCGATCATATGGAAAAATGAAGCCTTGGGCAAAGTTGACTTTGGGTCTTATTATGAAATTTCGTTTACGCCTTTGGTCATTTTTGAAAGCAAACCAGTGGTCAACTCCAAGCTCCTCTCCAACACGGTGAATGCCAAAGGCATTTCACGAACAATGGTAAACGTGACCAATGGCAAGGTCCTCTTCGATTCTGAGGAAGTAGGATTTAAATCTGTTAACCGAACCCTGCTGATTCCAGAGCACAAGGCCGTTCTTGTAGATGGGGTCAAAGATAAGGAACTGGCGGTGGCCATGTACCGTTATGAAGATCAAGAAATGGTATGGCAGAATAACCTCACCAACTCCTCCTTTTTTAAAAACCTCAAGGGAACTCTTTTTGAACAGGAAAAAATAGTTTTAGACAACAATCGAAATGTCTTTTGGCTACGAAACAACTACCTGTTGCACATCAATGCAACTTCAGGAAAAATAAGTTATGAGCAAGAAAAAGTGGAGTCTATAGCAATCAATTCCACAAAAGATGTAGTGTACTTATTTTCTAATGCCAACCAAGAGGAAAAACTCAAGCGCCAAACCGAAATAATGGCCTATGCTGTTCGAGGAATGAAACCCTTATGGAAGGAATCTGCAAAAGTCAGGGGCGTTATACGGGAAGTTGCCTTTGATGGGGACAAAATGATTGCCATCACCTCAACGGGATTTAACATCCTTGATAAAAACGGCAACAAACAATGGGCAGAGATGGAATCGCTTCCCTTGATCAAAAAGATCGTTCCGATCGAACAGGGCTTTTTGGTAGTGCAGGAAAAGTTTTTGTCGCGTATCGGTAACGATGGCAAGAAGGTATGGAAAGACCCCTTGAAAATCTCCCTTTCCAATGATGAACAACCCGTATATCTCTTTGAGACCGATACCACCGCCATTTACATTACCCCTTCAAGAGCCAATAAAATAGCCATTACCAGTGGTGAAAAATTCTGGGATGATGTTATCTTAAATGATGCCGATTTCATTTCACGAAACCTAAAGCTCAAACTACCTACCTACCGTATTTGGTATGACAGCATTGCAAAGCAATATCCGGTGTACAGTGAAAACGGGCTGTACCTTTTGAACGGTAGGGCAAAGCAAACGCCCCAACCTATATACACCTTTGACTTCGGGAAATCACTGCCCAATCTGCATATGGGGGAATATGGCTATTTTCTGGACAATGACAACCAATACTATTTATTTAATGGTACCGGGGATTTGGTTTATGAAAAAAAATACCCTTCCAATGAAGAGTCCTCTATTTTTAGGGAATCTCTCTATTATCTAAAAAGGGGACTGGGCACCTATAAAGCAGCAACTTCCTTTATTTACAATCAGGCCATTGAAAGTTTCAGTGGTGCAGTAGCTTCGGGCAACCTCGGTTTTTTGACCAATTTGGGATCCAGTATATATGGATCCTACCAATTGTACCAGGATCCCAAAAAAATTGTTTCCAATTTAGAGGAACTGGGGTTCAGTTCTGGGTTGGAAACGGTCTTCAAGCGCATACAAAAAGGTAAGGAAAGTGAAGCTTATATCTTAATCGTATCCCCTAAGGAAGACGAGACCAAAGACGTCATTCAATTGCACATTCCAACAGGTAAAGAAGAACTGTTGAAGCAATTAGGGGAAGAGGAAAAGAAATTTGTAATCGATCAAATTGAACATATCATCTACACCTTCAATAAGAAAGAGATTCGTATCGAACGGCTTTGATTCGGTTACCCGAAATATAAAAATACATCTTGATTTTGGCGAGTTCTTCTAGCTGCGAACTATCAAAAAACAATTTTTATACTAACAAATTAGTATTTATACTAATTTGTTAGTAGTTTTGTTTTGTAATTGAATTTCCAATGAAAAAACTGACAGCAAGAGAAGATCAAATCATGCAGGTCATCTGGCAAACGGAAGGTGTTTTTATACGTGACATCGTAGCTGCATTACCTGACCCAAAACCCCATTACAATACTGTGGCCACCCTAGTTAAGATTTTGGTCAAAAAGGGTTTTCTTAAGTCCGAAAAATTTGGAAACACGGACCGTTATAGCGCATTGATTCCGATGGAAGATTATAGGACAGATCATATTGAAGATATCAAAGAAAAATATTTCGGAAACTCCTTGACCAAGATGATGGCCCATTTCGCCAAGCAAGAGAAATTATCTGATAAGGAAATCGAAGAACTGATTGCCATCATCAAATCAAAAAAATAACAACCCATGGTATTTTTGTGCAAAGCTTCCATCGTCATTTTGGTTTTGCTGGCCTTCTATAAGCTATTCTTAGAGGGGGAGAGTTTTTTCACGGCAAATCGCTTTTACCTATTGGCCTGTTTGCTACTCACGTTTATACTTCCATTCATTGCACTTCCAAAATGGGTCGATCACCAAGGAGTGGTGGGCACTTGGCTAGAGGAAACATCTTTTCAAGAACCATCCCGGCATATCGATAAACCTATCGAAGCCCAACCGATCGACTATACAAGCAAAAGTGACATCGCTGATAAGGAGAATGTTTCTGTAACTCCCCCAACTGCTGGGAATAGAGGCATTGGGTTTTGGTTGTTGGCCATCTATATTTTTGGCGTAGCTGTATTTTCTGGCCATTTGTTCTTTCAATTGCTCAGTATTTTTAAAACCATCCTTCGGGCGAAGGACCGAGTCGAAGATATTGACTTCACCCTAATCAATGTCATAGATGATAGTGGTCCACGGTCATTTTTCAACTATATATTCATAAATCCGGAAAAATACGATGCCGAAACCTATGAGCAGATTTTGGAGCATGAGAAGACCCATGCAAAACAGAAACACTCCATCGATCTGCTGTTTGCCGAAACCGCCATCATTGTGTTATGGTTCAATCCATTTGTTTGGTGGTTCAAGAAAGAGGTCGAAAAAAATATGGAATACCAAACCGATGCCATGCTCTTGAAATCACCTGTGGTAGAACCGGAAAACTATCAATTGAACCTATTGGAAATCGGTGTAGAGCGAAAACCGCTCACCATCGTCTCGAATTATAATCAGTCATTAATCAAAAAACGAATACTCATGATGAACAAAAAGAAATCAAACGGACACAGTTATTGGAATTATGCATTTATCACACCCACACTATTGGTGACCCTATTGGTCCTCAATCGCCCTTTTGCGGTCAATGGCCAGGAACAGGTCGTATCGGTCTATAGCAGCGATGCTGTGGACGAATATGACGACGATGATTTTGACAATGATCTTACCCCCTTGTTACAAGCTGCTTGGAGAGGGGACTTTGAATTGGTCAAAAAGTTGGTGGCCGAAGGCGCTGATATCAACTACCTACAAGAAGGTGAAGGTACCGCTCTGATGGTGGCCATTGAAAGACGCGAATTTGGAATCGCCAAATTCTTATTGCAAGAGGGAGCAGATCCTAATCTTGGCTCAGATAGTGACGGTCATCCCCTTTGGTTGGCTGCAAAAAATGGAAATATTGAACTGGTTCGGCTTTTGGTCAAAAAAGGTGCCGATGTCAACACAAAATTTCCTGGGGATGGTAGTGCACTGATTCAAGCCTGTAAAATGGGAAACCTAAACATGGTCAAGGCGCTTGTGGAACTTAAAGCCGATATCAATATGCCGGTCAGGGGTGATGGCAACCCGTTGATCATGGCTTCCAAGGGAAACTATTTAGAAATCGTCGAATACCTGGTAGAATTGGGCGCCAACATCAACCAAGAAGTCTTGGGAGATGAAACCCCTTTGATCAGTGCCAGTGAGCAGGGCCACTTGAGGGTCGTAAAATACCTTGTCAACAAAGGGGCAGACGTCAACAAAATCTGCAGGGAAGAACGTTACGATGGAAAAATCAGGGTGCGCACAGCCCTAAAAATGGCCGAAAAGAACGGCCATGATGCGGTTATCGCGTATCTAAAATCCAAGGGTGCTACCAACTGACATTGCTGCTATTGGCCATGTTCTTGGGCATTGCCCAGCAAAAGGCAACATCTGCAAAGCGTTTAGCACGAACAATGGTCGAAGCATTGTTCGACAAAAAAGGGATGCCCCCGGAATTTCCATTGCCGTGATGCAGGACGGAAAAATTGTATTTGCAGAAGGGTTTGGCTACAAGGATCTATTGAACAAAAGGCCGGTCACCACAAAAACCCAATTCCGTGCCGCTTCAGTATCGAAAATGATGACGGTAACGGCCTTGGCCAAGTGGGTGCATACGTTTCATATTTCTCGTATCCTACCCCAACCCCACATCCAAGACCATCATAATGATAAACCCACCGATAAAGCCCATAGTGGCGATATCGGTGTATTTGTCCCGTTGGGTCTCTGGTATCACTTCTTCGACCACTACAAAGATCATGGCCCCAGCGGCAAAGGCCAGTGCGTAGGGTAAAATAGGCTCAAAGGTCAATACTGCCCATGCCCCCAAAACCCCGGCGATAGGTTCCACAATGGCTGAAGCTTGTCCATAGGACCAGCTCTTAAGTCGGCTCAATCCTTGTCTTCGCATGGGTACTGCAACCGCAAAACCTTCAGGAAAGTTCTGTAATCCGATACCCAAGGCCAAGGCTACTGCCCCGCCTATAGTGGCTCCTTCAAAACCAGAGGCAACGCCCCCAAAAAGTACCCCTACGGCCAATCCCTCTGGAATGTTGTGAAGGGTAATCGCCAGTACCAGTAGGGTGGTTCGGTGCCAAGGGGTCTTCACCCCTTCCGCTTCGCTGGTCTTAAAATTGATATGAACATGGGGCAGAATTTTATCCAATCCAAAAATAAAAAGGGCTCCCAATAAAAACCCTACGGCTGCGGGAATCACCTTTACAAAGCCCTCTCCTCCGCTCATCTCAATACCAGGTGCCAATAAACTCCAAAAACTGGCTGCCACCATCACCCCACCCGTGAAACCCAACATCCCATCCAATAGGGCCCTGTTGGGGTTTTTGAACAAAAAGACCAATCCCGCCCCCGCTGCGGTCAGTCCCCAGGTGAACAAGGTGGCATACAAGGCCGCCAAGATTGGATTTATAGATTCAAAATAAGCTATCAACTGTTCCATCAGGTTGTTGTTTTTACATAAAGGTTCGTAGCAATTTGATTGGAAATATGCAGTTCCCGATCATCAATCTTGATCCGCAGTGAGTCATCGAATTCTTCCCGTTCCAATACTTCAATGGTATTGCCCAAGGCAATATGGTTCTTGTCCAAAAATTTCAGGAACGACGTCGAGGTGTCTTTCACCCCCACACAAATGCCTTTTTGCCGTAGGGGTACTTCACTGAGCAATTGCCTATCGCGTTGTTGAAACTGGCCATCTTTTGTGGGTATGGGATCCCCATGGGGATCGTATTTCGGAAACTGGAGCAGTGCATCGATCTTATCGATTAGTTTCTCACTTTTGATATGTTCCAGTTGTTCGGCGACTTCATGTACCTCATCCCAGGTAAAGTCCAACTTCTTGACCAAGAACACTTCCCATAACCGGTGCTTTCTGATAATGGACAACGCAAGCTTCACCCCCAAATCGGTCAAGAATACCCCTTGGTACCGTTTGTAGTATAACCATCCCTTATCGGCCAGCTTCTTCGCCATATCGGTCACTGATGAAGGTTTGGTATCCATCTGTTCGGCAATGGCATTGGTGGCAATGGGCACTCCCTCATGCCCTCCCAAATGAAAAATCGTCTTTAAATAGTTTTCTTCGGAACGGGTCATTTCACTCAGTCTTAAATGTCATATTAGACGCAGTCGACAAAAAATCGACAACAAGGCCCAAAACCCCTCGATTCCGATCGAAGTAGCTTATGGACAAAAATTTTTCCAAAAATACGTTTTTATTTATCAAAATCAATTTTTAGTTTTGTCTAAATTTTAATTTTGATGATTAAAAAATCACTGTTTTTCCTTACCATCATTTTCAGCAATACGCTGTTGGCACAGACCGTTTTTGTTTCTGGAACCGTTACTGCTAAGGGCGAATCGGTGCCCTTTGCCAACATTTATGTGAAAAATGGAACAACGGGCACTACAGCCGATAAAAATGGCCATTATGAACTACAGGTGGCAACAGGTACGATAACCTTGGTTGTACAGGCACAGGGTTATCGTACCCAAAATAAGATATTGACCCTAGTGGAAAACACAAAGCCAACCGTTGATTTTTCTGTCATTGAAGATGCCTTGGGGCTTGAAGAGGTGGTGGTCAGTGCTACCCGTAACCGGGTAGAGCGGAAAAGTGCACCTGTTGTGGTGTCTACCTTAAAGCCAAGGCTTTTAACCGCAACACAATCCATTTCATTGGCGGAGGGACTTAGTTTTGCACCAGGGGTACGGGTAGAGACCAATTGCCAGAACTGCGGGTTCACCCAAGTGCGCTTAAATGGCCTCGATGGGGCATACACCCAGATATTACTTAATAGTCGGCCCATCTTTTCATCGCTCTTAGGGGTATATGGTTTGGAACAAATACCCACCAACAGCATTGAACGTGTAGAGGTTGTGCGTAGCGGGGGTTCTGCCCTTTATGGCTCCAATGCCATTGCCGGCACAGTGAATATCATTACCAAAGACCCCATTTTGAATACTTGGGAAGTGGGCAGCACCCTAGCACTGATAGATGGGGATGCTATAGACCGTGTGGTCAATTTCAACAGCTCTATCGTGGCCGATGACCTGAACAGTGGTGTCACCCTTTTTGGCACCTACCGAAATCGGGGTTCCTATGATGCCAACGACGACGATTTTACCGAATTGGTAGAGCTGCGGAATACCACCGTTGGGGCCAAGGCGTTTATACGGCCCAACGATAGAAGTCGAATTTCTGTAAACCTGAACGCCATAAGGGAATACCGCCGTGGTGGCGACCGTCTCGATTTGGCACCGCAGTTCACCGATATTACCGAAGAACTGGATCATGATACTTTTCTTGGCGGTGCTGATTATGAGATAAATAGTACCGATAACAGCCAAAAAATACAATTGTATACTTCTGCTTCCTACACCAATAGGGACAGTTATTATGGTGGTTTGGGCGGCGCACGGACAAGACAGGACAGCATCACCGCCAACAATGCCTTCGGAACCACCGAAGACCTCACATGGGTGAACGGGCTACAGTTGACTAAAACCCTGAAGAACAACGACGTATTTACCACAGGTGTCGAGTATAATTTTAATACTACCGAAGACCAAATTCCGGGGTATAACCGGCTGATCGACCAAGATGTACATACCCTTGGTGGGTACGCCCAGTACGAATGGAAACCAGCTGATCGCTTTACCGCTTTGATTGGGGCACGATTGGACAATGTTAGCGTAGAGGGAGACTACACCATAGGTACTATTTTCAGGAACGTCGACTTGAGCCAGACCGCACTTTCTCCCCGACTGACGTTATCGTACCAACTTACGGACGAGCTTCGGCTGCGAGGGGGGTATGCCCGGGGATTTCGGGCACCACAGGCATTTGACGAAGACTTGCATATTTCCAGCGTGGGTGGTGAACCCCAGTTCGTCATTTTGTCTGAAGACTTGGATACGGAATTCTCCAATGCTTTTACGGGTTCTTTAAACTATGCCAAAACCGTGGACCTGCTACAATTGGACGTATTGGTCGAAGGTTTTTACACCACCTTGCAAGACCCTTTTACCCCAGTAAGCACGGGGGCTGTTTTGGAAAACGGATCCATTCTGGAGGAAGTACGAAATGGCGCGGGGGCGCAGGTTTATGGTACAAACATCGAGTTTGGCATTTCTCCCAACCCCAAATGGCGCTTTCAACTGGGGGGCACTTTGCAACAAACGGAATACGACGAACCCCAATTGCTGTTTGAAAGTGACGGAACCCCTGGCGAGGGTGATGTGGTTATCGATGAATTTGTACGTGTCCCCGACCTTTATGGTTATGTAAATACCACTTGGATCCCCAATGATACCTTTACCATAGATGTTACGGGAACCTACACCGGAAGCATGACCGTACCCCGGGTGATCAGTGATACCGGATTTTTGGAATTGAATGACACCCGTTCTTTTTTTGACCTTAACCTGAAGCTGGAATCGCATTTCGATTTCAATGATTCGTTTATGGTGACCTTGTCGGGAGGAGTGACCAACCTCTTTAACAGCTATCAAGACGATTTTGATACGGGTCCTACCAGAGACTCTGATTATATCTATGGGCCAGATGCGCCCAGGGCCTTCTTTTTAGGTGTAAAATTTGGTAAATTTCATTAACAATGTCATGAAACGAACAAAACGGCATCACATGATTCACTTGACATGGAATATCTTACTGTTTTCTGTATACTGCAGTGCCCAGGAAAACCATATACAGTGGCTTCGTTTTGACCAATTGGAGGATTCCCTTTCCCGAAAACCGAAGCGGGTTTTTATCAATTTCTATGCCGACTGGTGTGTGTACTGTAAAAAGATGGATGAAGCAGCTTTTAAAGATCTTAAGATAGTCGAAAAACTGAATGCTGACTACTATGCCGTAAAAATGAAAGCAGAAAATACGGACACCATCTTTTTTGGTGGAGAATCCTTTATAAACAAACAAATAGGGAAAAGCCGAAATCCCACCCACGAGATACCCTTGCTTTTGGCTTCTCGAAAAGAACATCCTTTTTCGCTCCCCGCCATGGTGATCTTAAATGAAAAATTTGAGGTGACCGCACGGTATTTTGAATACCTTTCCCCAAAACAGCTGTACCTTGCCCTGAAAGATTAGGGGTATCATGGGGGCACTATTCCAAAATTGCCAACTGTCAGATAATTCCCATGATTTCAAGTATCTTCGTTCTACACATAAAAGAGATATCGATTATATAGTCTATATTACTACCTTCTACACCATTTGAATCGAACAAAAATACATACCACGAAAAAGCTTCAAAAATTGGTCAAGAAACTAATCTCGACCGACATAAAAGGTGATTCTGGAAAACTGGGAAAATGGAATGCAACTGTTTTCTATGTGCACCGAAAAAAATGTTGGCTGCTCACAAACGGACCTACCAAATACAATGTAATTCTAACGGATATCAAGACATCGGACTTAACGGACATCGATTCGATATTCAAAGAATCGTTCTATGGACAACTTGTATATGACGGAATATTGACGGACTTTGGAAGGCTGGACCATACAATCGGAAAATTAGAGTTTTTGCCAACCGATGATGACCGAAAAACCACAGGATTTCAAAATCACAGATTACAAGAATTGGACTGGTGGAAATATGAGTTTGACAGTCTGGAGAATATGCCTATGAGAGATTTAGCCAATAGAATGAACGATGCCCCAATCAAAATCGGAAAAGGATATAAAATGTCTGCTTATACTGACTCCATTGCAGAAATGAAAAAACTGTTGAAAGAATAAAAACGGTGTAGGATGGCTATAATTCATTGCTGCTTTCTTACTAACTTTAAAACTATTAACCATTAAATCGGCTGGATTCCAATCCGACAATTTCCTGCGGAAATGTCCGCAACGAAATCATAACCTAGACCATTAGCAACAAGCTAAACAAAATGCGGAACTAACAATAAAATATGAACGAAAACAATAAAATTCAAATTCAATTTGACTATCTAAATTTAGAAAAGTGCTTTAAAAATTTTTACGTAGTTCCAGATTATCAAAGAGAATATGTTTGGGGAGAAAGACAAGTAAATCAATTATTATCTGATGTCACTATTGTCCGGTAAAGATACTTGGAAAATGGCAGAGATAGCGTAAACAGTGGTCTAGCGTTCATTGAAATATTTTTCGATTTGAAATCGGTTTTGTAAAAGTTGATTCAGTTTTGCCGAATGAACACAGGCAGAA
>JBCDBD010000076.1:0-8574 GCA_039184335.1 Bacteroidota bacterium
ACGGGGCCCACCCCTTTCCATTCCGAACAGGGAAGTTAAGCCCGTCAGCGCCGATGGTACTGCCACACCAGGTGGGAGAGTAGGTCGCCGCCTTCCTTGGGACGCCCCGTGCATCAGCACGGGGCGTCCTTGTTTTTGGTACCCTCTAAGCATGAAACAGCACTTCCTTTACCTGCAAGAATGGGGTAACCGGCCTTCTTTCAACCAATCGGGCACTTAATCAACGTAAGTTCGATATAAGAATATAATTTTAATGCTGGTTTTCAGTAATCTATGTTTCAGTGTCAGGTCAAGCAAAGTCGAGACCTAATCAACAGTTGTCATTTTAAAGTTTTTCGATTGTACTAGAAATGACAATTGCCATGTTTTCAGGCATTTGCCCTAAAGCACATCTCTTTTTAAATCGAACCCACGTTAACTAGGCTACCATTTCGTAGATGTTGTCTTTAGCATTATTAGGATTTAAAAAAGGGAATAATTTTTTTAAATTTCATAAAAAGTAAGAAAAATATTACATTTTATTTATATTTGACATGTATTTAATTTATGTTCCCCACCCATTTTTTACGTGACCTAAAATATACCTATGATATTTGTGGCGCCCAATAAAAGCGTGATAACTAAACACATATATCATGGAGAAACGAATACTCTTATTCTTATTGGCTGTAGCGGTAGGTATCTTTGGATACTCACAAAATTGCAACTGTGATGTCACATTGACCGGATTAAAATCGACCTCACTGAACCTGATTTGGGCCTCTAACATTTCATATTCTCCTGGCGATACTATTTGCATACCAGCGGGGAGCTATGCAGGCTTTCGATTTTATGATTTTGAAGGCACGGTTCACCAACCTGTTACTATCATTAACTGCGGAGGAAAGGTTGAAATCACTGAAAACCAATATTCCGGTATTGCATTTAAACGAAGTAAATACATTCATTTAACAGGTACCGGAGCTACCTCGCATCAATATGGTATTTATGTGAAGGAAACTACTTCTGGGGGTTCCGTCGGGGTTGGTTTGGAAGAGTTCAGCACCAATTTTGAAATCGATCATATTGAAATAGCAGATACGGGCTTTGCGGGAATCATGGCCAAGACAGATCCAAAATGCAGCGATCCAGATACTTGGCGTGTCAACGGTTTTGTGTTGGAAGACCTGAACATACACCATAATTATATTCATGATATAGGTGCTGAAGGTATTTATATTGGGTATACGGGTGGATACAAGGTAAAATCAAACAGAAAATGTGATGGTGAATATATTTTTGGCCATTGGCTTGAAGATGTGGACATACACCATAACATACTCGAAAATATTGCCTGGGATGGCATCCAACTCAATTTGGTGAGGGAAAACGGGGTAATCAGGGATAACCATATTACCAACTATGGCACCGAGAACAAATACGCCCAAGATTTTGCCATGAGCATTGGTGGTGGCATCTATGCAGTTTACAACAATTACATGGAGAATGGTGCTAGCGGGCTTGCCCAGGGAATACAGTTTATTAGTGCCGAAAGCGGTACGAAAGTATATAATAACGTTTTGGTACGTCCTGATTTCCACGGTATCTTTATGCACAACAGACATGAATTCGATGATTCATCTGAAGGCTATTATGTAGCAAACAATACCATTATTGAACCGGGTGATTCAGGGGTGTTCTACAATACAGTCATCACCCAGACCGAAGATCCCAGCAAACTATATGATACCCAAGAGTCGGTTCCCACTTTTATGGTCAATAATTTAGTGGTCGATCCCGGTAATGATCATGCCTCTGGCAATACTTGGAAAGGAGATCAAGAAAGCTATTTTGATTTTAACAAAAAAATAGAACGTGACAGTATGTTGGCCAATATCTATACAAATATCATGACACGGCAGATGGACACTTTGGGGTTGACCGATATAGCCAATGATGATTATAGTCCGTTGTCGATATCCTCAGATTTGGTGGAATTGGGCTCTGATCTGTCCGGTTGGGGAATAACTTTTGATTTCGACAATGGAGCCAGACCCTCGGGTACCGCTTTTGATATTGGGGCCCATGAATTTCAAATTGTGGGGGGAACCAGCTTTCAGGCAGTCATTGCAGATGATTTGGAGCTGAATGATGTATTGGGGCAAAGGGACGAAAAAACGACTACCCTTTTTTATCCCAATCCTGCACGTTATTCGTTTCGCTTGGAAAATCGGGGTTTCAACAAAAATGTGCTACTTCAACTGATGACCATGGATGGTAAGGTTGTCTATCAAGGTTCCTATACCATGGGTGAGCCTTTTAACGTTGAAGAATATAGTTCAGGGCTCTATTTTTTGCGAATCATAGCGGCCGGAAAATTAGAGACCCATAGGCTGGTGATTCGTTGAAGCATCATATTCTGGGCAAGTCGCCCTCCCCTTTAAGGGGCAATTGTGATTTGCCCATCAAATAGGTGTCTACGTGGTGGGCAGCTTGCCTTCCTTCTGAAATGGCCCAGACAATCAAAGACTGGCCACGTCGCTGATCACCTGCCGCAAAGACTCCGGGAATGTTGGTTGCATAGTCTTTGACTGAGGCCTTGACATTGGTTCGCGTATCCATTTCAAGTCCTAACTGGTCTGCCAAAGTGGTTTCAGACCCCGTAAAGCCAAGTGCCAATAGGGCCAATTCACATTTCCATTCTTTTTCGGTACCGGCAATTTCTTTCAGTTTTGGGCGCTTTCCGGGAATTTGTTCCCATTCCACTTCTACGGTGACCAACCCTTTTAGGTTTCCTTTTTCATCACCGACAAATCTTTTGGTGGAGATGCGGAAAAATCGTTCGGCTCCTTCTTTATGTGATGAACTGGTTCGCAAGCGCATGGGCCAAAATGGCCAGGGTTGATTTGAAGGGCGTTCTTTGGTACCCATGGGCATGATTTCAAAGTTTGAAACAGAGGTAGCACCTTGGCGAATCGATGTGCCAATGCAATCTGATCCTGTGTCACCGCCACCGATGACGATAACGCTCTTGTTTTTGGCCAGTATTTCGTTTTCTAGGTTTTTTGCCCCGGCCACCCTTCTATTGTTTTGTGGTAGAAAGTCCATGGCCTGAACGACACCTTTTAAATCTGCACCAGGTATGGGCAAGCCCCGTTTTACCGTAGCACCCCCGCATAGTACAATGGCGTCGTATGTTGCTTTCAGGTCAACGGCCTTGATGTCGATGCCGACGTGTATTCCAGTCTTAAAGATTATACCCTCTTCTTCCAATATGGCCAACCTTCTATCGATTACCTGTTTTTCCATTTTGAAATCAGGAATGCCATAACGCAACAATCCACCGACTTTTTCATCGCGTTCAAATACCGTGACATGGTGTCCGGCACGGTTCAATTGTTGGGCAGTTGCCAATCCTGCAGGGCCTGATCCAACAACGGCCACCTTTTTGCCGGTTCTCTTTTTTGGGGGCATGGCCTCTATCCATCCATTTTCAAAGGCCCTTTCGGCGATGTTCTTTTCAATGTTCTCAATGGATACTGGATCCTCGTTGATGCCCAACACACAGGCTTCCTCACAAGGGGCAGGGCATAGTCTGCCCGTAAACTCTGGAAAGTTGTTGGTAGCATGCAATATTTCGGTTGCTTTTTGCCATTTGCCCTGATAAACAGCATCGTTAAAATCGGGTATCAGATTGCCCAAGGGGCAACCACTATGGCAAAAGGGAATGCCACAGTCCATACATCGCGCGCCTTGGTTTTTGAGCTCTTTTTCCTTAAGGGGTTGGGTGAACTCCCTGTAATGCTTGATTCGCTTTGCTACAGGGGCATATACCTCATCCTTCCTGTCAAATTCCATAAATCCGGTGATCTTTCCCATGTTGTTTCCAGTTATAGCGTTTCCAGTTTTTCCTGTTCCAATCGTATCAGTGCCTGTTTGTATTCTTCAGGGAACACTTTGATGAACTTTGGTAGGCAAGCCTCCCAGTTTTCCAAAAGGTACTGTGCTTTAGGGCTTAAGGTTGCGTTGTAGTGGTTTTCGATCAATTGCCGCAACTGCTTCACATCATTGTCTTCCTCTACATCAAGAAGGTTCAGGGTTTCCCCATTGCAGCGTTGTTTAAAGGATGCTTTTTCGTCAAAGACATAAGCAATGCCCCCACTCATCCCAGCACCGAAATTTCTTCCTACCTCACCCAATATGACTGCGATACCACCGGTCATGTATTCGCAACCGTGGTCACCGATACCCTCTACCACGGCCTTTGCTCCAGAATTTCTAACACAAAAGCGTTCGCCGGCCTTACCATTGATGTAGGCCTCGCCAGAAGTGGCACCGTAGAGGGTCACATTGCCCGTGATGATATTTTCTTCAGGTACCAGTGTAGATTTATAGGGAACTTTGATGACCAGTTTTGCCCCTGATAACCCTTTGCCCAGATAGTCATTGGTATTGCCGTTGACCACCATGGTGAGGCCCTTGGTGGCAAAAGCGCCAAAACTTTGCCCAGCCGAACCTGTAAAGTTCAGTTTGAGCGTATTGTGGGGTAACCCTTCTGCGCCGTATATCTTTGAAATTTCATTGCTGATAATGGCACCGACAGCCCTATCGGTATTGTGGATAGGAAAATGCAAGCTGGTCTTTTCTTTTCTGAACAGTGCAGGATGGGCTTTGCCAATGATTTCAAATTCAATCGATTTTTCAATGTGGTGTACCTGCTTCTGGGTATTGTAGCGCCGTGTCTCGTCAGGCACCTCGACTTGATAGAGAATAGGTGTCAGGTCAACACCAGCTGCCTTATAGTGCGCTATAGCTTTTTTTCGATCTAATTTTTGTACCTGCCCCACCATTTCGTTGACCGTCCTGAAACCGAGTTTTGCCATAATTTCCCTGAGCTCTTGGGCAACGAAGTACATATAATTGACTACGTGTTCTGGCTTGCCCTTAAACTTTTTGCGCAACTCTGGGTTCTGTGTGGCAATGCCTACAGGGCAGGTATTCAAATGGCAAACGCGCATCATGATACACCCAGAGGCAACGAGCGGTGCAGTGGCAAAGCCAAATTCCTCAGCCCCTAAAAGACAGGCAATGGCCACGTCTCGACCTGTCTTCAATTGACCGTCACATTCCAATACGATCCGACTTCTCAAGTCGTTCAACATCAAGGTCTGTTGGGCTTCGGCTATGCCCAGTTCCCAAGGGAGCCCTGCATGCTTAAGCGAGGTTAGTGGTGATGCACCGGTACCCCCATCATAACCTGAAATTAAGATGACATCAGCCTTGGCTTTGGCAACCCCTGCAGCAACGGTACCAACACCTACTTCAGAAACCAGTTTCACATTGACCCTAGCGTCACGATTGGCAGATTTAAGGTCAAAGATCAATTGCGACAGGTCTTCAATCGAATAGATGTCGTGGTGCGGTGGCGGTGATATCAAACCGACATAGGGGGTCGAATTTCGTGTTTTGGCAATGGCAGGGTTCACCTTGGGACCGGGCAATTGACCACCTTCGCCAGGTTTGGCACCCTGGGCCATCTTTATCTGTATTTCTTTCGCGTTGGTCAAATAGTTTGAGGTGACCCCAAATCGACCGGAAGCGACCTGTTTGATGGCACTGTTCTTCCAATCACCTGATTGGTTCCTGTAAAATCGCTTGGCATCTTCCCCCCCTTCGCCCGAATTGCTTTTGCCACCAATACGGTTCATGGCGATGGCTAGGTTCTCATGGGCTTCTTTACTGATGCTACCATATGACATGGCACCGGTCTTGAAACGTTTTACGATTTCTGTCCAAGGTTCTACCTCTTCAATGGGAATCGGGTCATAATTTGAAAATTCAAACAATCCGCGAATGGTCATCAGGTTTTTTGACTGTCCGTTGACCAATTGGGCATATTCGCTATAGGTATTGGGCTCGTTGTTTCGCACCGCCTTTTGCAATTTGGCGATACTCATCGGGTTGAACATGTGTTTCTCCCCATCACGCCTCCAACGGTATTCCCCCCCAATTTCTAGATCCAAATTGGCTGCCACCTCTTCTGAAGAGAAGGCTTTGTGGTGCCGTTTTGCTATCTCCTTCTCTATTTCATAAAGTCCTATGCCTTCTATTCGGGTAGGTGTGTTTGGAAAGTACTTGTCCACAACCTTGGTGTTGATGCCAATACATTCGAAGAGCTGGGATCCCCGGTACGAGTTCAGGGTTGAAATACCAATTTTGTTCATTACTTTCAGAATGCCCTTCCCGATGGCCTTGTTGTAGCGCTGTACGGCTTCTTCAAAAGTAAATTCAGCGATGTTGTTTTCCTTAATCTGTTCACCGATGATCTCATTGACCATATACGGATTGATGGCACTTGCACCAAAACCGAACAACAATGCAAAATGGTGTACCTCGCGAGGTTCGGCAGATTCGACGATAATACTCAAACGGGAGCGCTTGCCCATGCCCCTAAGGCCACTATTGACATAAGAACATGCCAAAAGTGCAGGTATGGCGGCCATTTCCTTACTGACCATCCGGTCAGATAAAATAATGATGTTAGCACCTTCATCAATGGCATGCGATGCTTGTAGCAAGATACTGTCCAAAGCTTCTTCCAAGCCATTGTGCCCTTTTGATATTTGGTAGAGTATAGAAATGGAAACCACTTTGTAATCTGGACTGGAATCGTAATTTTTGATCTTATCCAAATCTTCTTTTGAGATTACTGGATTTTGGATCTTTAACTTACGGCAATGCAGTTCATTGATATCGAAAATATTCTGGTCGCTGCCCAAGGTCAGGCTGATGTCCGTTATGAGTTCTTCCCGAATACCATCCAAGGGGGGGTTGGTGACCTGTGCAAAAAGCTGCTTAAAATAATTGTAGATGAGTTGCGGCCTTTCTGAAAGTACGGCGATGGGGGTATCTGACCCCATGGAACCGATGGGCTCCTTTCCATTTTTGGCCATCGGCATGATAATGGTATTGATATCTTCTTGGGTATAGCCAAAGGCAGCCCTTCTTTTGTGCAGGGGGAACCCACCGAAAAAAACAGGACAGTCGTTGTAGGGAATATCCTTTAAATGCACCAAATTACTTTTGAGCCATTTTTGGTAAGGATGTTGTTTCGCAATATTTTCCTTGATCTCTTCATCGTTGACGATACGTCCTTCTTCCATATTGACCAAGAACATTTTACCGGGTTCCAATCGGCCATGGAACGCAATGTCTTCAGGGTCAAGGTCGACCACTCCGGTTTCAGAAGACATAATCACATATCCCTTTTTGGTTACTGAATACCGCGACGGTCGCAATCCGTTTCTGTCCAATACGGCACCGATGTAATTTCCATCGGTAAAGGGAATGGAGGCAGGCCCGTCCCAGGGTTCCATCAAACAGGAGTTATATTCGTAAAATGCACGCTTAGCGGCTGACATTTCCTTGTCTTTTTCCCATGCTTCCGGCACCAACATCATCATTACCTCGGGCAATGAACGCCCGGTCATCAATAAGAGCTCGACGACCATGTCCATACTGGCAGAATCTGATTTTTGGGGCAAGACCGTGGGTAAAATGGCCTTGATATCTTCACCGAACCAATCACTTTTCAACAGTTCTTCCCTTGAGCGCATGCGGGCCACATTGCCACGAAGGGTGTTGATCTCACCATTGTGGCACATGTATCGAAAAGGCTGTGCCAGATCCCAAGTCGGAAAAGTATTGGTCGAAAACCGCTGGTGCACCAATGCCAATCGTGTCACTACGCGCGGGTCGAGCAGATCTTCATAGTATTTACTGATATCATTTGGCATCAACAGCCCCTTGAATATGATGATCTTGGTTGATAAGCTTGGCAGGTAAAAGAAACCACTCTGTGAAAGTTTTGAACTGGTGATGGCATGTTCGGTTACCTTTCTTGCGATAAAGAGTTTAAGGTTGAATTGAAAATGGTCTGTGCTTTGCCCCTTGGCAATAAAGACCTGTTTGATGAACGGCTCGGTCTCTGAGGCGATTCTTCCAGGAACAGAACGGTTTACGGGAACATTGCGCCAACCCAAAAGCTCAAGACCCTGTTTTTTGATGTTCTCCTCAAAAACAGTAATGCAAAAATTTCGTTGGTTCTCTTTTTGTGGAAGAAATACATTGCCCACGGCATAGTTGCCTGGTTCAGGTAGCTCAAAATGGCAGCTTTCCTGAAAGAAGTCGTGGGGTATGTCAATGAGGATGCCCGCGCCATCACCTGTCTTTCCATCTGCGCTTACAGCGCCCCTATGCTCCAGTTTGTCCAGAATTTCCAATGCCTTATGGATAATGTCGTTCGACTTTTTTCCCTTAAGGCTGCAAATAAAACCTGCACCGCAATTGTCATGCTCAAACTCTGGTAAATAGAGCCCTTGTCTTTGTAACTTCATTTTTGAGGTATTTCTTCAAAAATAGCATTATCAATGACTTTTGTTCATTATTTTTAATGTAATACCACAAAAAAAGTAACGTTTGAAATAAAACGTTAAAAAATATTCATATTTAAGATTTGGTTTCCCTTAAATTGTCATTTCAATAATGTTAGGGCCATACAGATTTGGTGGGTTCAAAAAAATGGGGCGTGTGCGC
>JBCDBD010000077.1:0-8317 GCA_039184335.1 Bacteroidota bacterium
AAATAGGCCACAATCTCTTTTTCTATCATATCTTTATCAAGTACAAAGTACATAAAGGGTTGTTTGGGTTTGACTTATGTTTCGCAACACAAATCTCTGCAACCCTAACTTTCGATCCAAAAAAAGTTTAAATCACCTCACCGTGTGCTCATAATGCTTTAATATTTAACATGAATAAAGATACATTTCAGTAAGATTATTACTGAAAATCAATATTCAAAGAATGATGAAAGCAAAAAAAACCGTCGGTTATTTCCCCCTTTTTATGGCCTTATTTTTCCTTGTTTCATGTAAGGAAGAATTCAAACAATGTGTCTCTGTATGGAGTGATTGTAAAGAAAACTGTCCAGAAGTCAGTCAAGAAGACATTGAAAAATGCCAAAGTCGTTGCGTACCCCCAGATGACCTCACTGATTTTAAGGCCATGATGGCGTACAATACCTGTTTGGTAAACTGTGCGGCAGCAGAATACCTGGCACGTGAACGTTGTCTAGAAGGGTGTGATGAAGACCTCAGACAGTGCGTAGATGAAATTGGCGCATAACATTTACATTATCCAACAAATAGAGGAGGGCATGTACCCTCCTTTTTTGTGATTCGCAATGGCAAACTATGGGATACCCTTTGATTCTTATTTTTCATTTATTACGGGTATATTTAGCCAATTTCTAATAGCAATTGCAAAATGAAACATATTTCTTCAATTCTGATTGTCTTATTTCTGGTTACTTACAGTTGCAAGACAACACCAGAAGACACCGATCAAAAAAGCCTTTATGAGACCCAGCTGTTTAAAGACGTGCAGATTGCAGCAATTTTTAAGGATTCCAAAACCTTTGTGGATTTGGTTCCCAAGGCATCTCCATCGGCTCTCGAGCTAAAATATCTAAGGGAAAAAGGGAATCCAGGTTTTGATCTTGGGCAATTTGTACATGAAAATTTTATGGACCTTTCGATGAAATCGTTGGAATTCAAGACCGATACCACCAAAACCATGTACGAACATATCGGCACCATGTGGGATAAATTGACCCGGGAAGCAGACACGGCCGTTCCGTACTCATCACGAATTCCATTGCCACAAAAATACGTAGTGCCCGGTGGTCGGTTCCAAGAAATCTACTATTGGGACAGTTATTTCACCATGGAAGGCCTACTTGCTGGCGATAGGGAAGATCTCGCCAAAAATATGACTGATAACTTTGCGTTCTTGATTGATTCCGTTGGTTTTATACCAAATGGTACAAGAGACTATTTTTTAACACGGTCACAGCCTCCATTCTTTAGTATGATGGTCAGGGCATTGGCAAGAAAAAATCAAAATATACTGCTTCAATACCTGCCCTCTTTAACAAAGGAATACGAATTCTTTATGGGTCACGATTCCATAGACCGACCGTATGGTGCAAGCAAACATGTGGTGCAAATGATAGGAGGGGGGCTCTTGAACCGGTATTGGGACAATGGGGATACCCCACGCCCAGAAGCCTATAAGGAAGACATGCACCTTGCCAGTGTAAAGACAGATTCCGGTGAAAAAAAACAACTGTACAAAGATTTGCGCTCAGCAGCAGAAAGTGGATGGGATTTCAGTTCACGATGGTTTTTGCAAGAAGGTGACTTTAGCAGTACAGCTACGACCAGTATATTGCCTGTTGACTTGAATTGCCTGATGTTCAACCTAGAATCACTATTGGAAAAAGCAAACCGGTTAAAAGGTGACAATGATGCGGCCACAGACTATAAAAACAGGGCAAGCCAGCGCCGAGCTCTCATCCAAGAACACTTTTGGAACAAAGAACATGGGTATTATATGGACTTTGACTTCAAACGGGCAGAGCACACCAAACATTTGACGTTGGCCGGCGTATATCCACTCTTTTTCGGGATGGCCACTCGGGAACAGGCCGCAAAGGTCAAGGAAATGCTCATGCAAGAGTTTTTGAAAGATGGTGGACTGGTCACTACCTTGGACCATTCAGGCCAACAATGGGATGCACCCAACGGCTGGGCACCACTTCAATGGATCGCTGTCAATGGATTACTGATCTATGGTTACCATGATGAAGCCAAGGAAATTATGTTGCGTTGGTTGGCCTTGAATGAAAAAGTGTATAAAAACACTGGTAAAATGATGGAGAAGTACAATGTTGAAGATGTATCATTGTTATCGGGTGGGGGTGAGTATGAAACACAAGATGGTTTTGGATGGACAAATGGGGTCGCATTGGGTTTTAAGAAAATTTTGGATAAAATGGAGGGTGAATAGCGTAACTTTAGCATTCACCGACAGCCATGCCCAAGTCACTATTATTCATTCCTGATATCTCAGGGTATACCAAATTTATACAGACTACAGAAGTTGAACACAGCCAACATGTCATTTCAGAGCTTCTCGAAGTACTATTGGCTGCCAATGAAGAAAACTTAAAATTAGCTGAGATTGAAGGTGATGCCCTCTTTTTCTATAAAGAGAATGAAATTCTTTCGCAAGAAAGGTTATTGGCCCAAATCGAATCGATGTTCACGGCCTTTTATAGCCATTTAAAGCTGCTCGAAAAAAACCGTATTTGCCCATGCAACGCATGTGCGACAGCACCCAATCTACAGCTAAAGGTAATTGCACATATAGGCGAACTTCAACATATTGAGGTACAGGGTATCCGAAAGCCTTTTGGTGAACAAGTGATTGAAGCGCACCGCCTACTAAAAAACACTGTCGACAGTGACAACTATGCCTTGGTCAGTAGGCCACTTGCCCTAGAAATACAGCTGTCACATTCGTATTTCAGCAACGTGTTCCGCTTTAGACAAGGAGCCGACAGTTACGATGGTAAAACCATGGAATACCTGTATGCCATTATCGACCCTGACCAACTAGACCTTCGGACTTTCACACCTGCTAAAAAACATACCTTTACAAAACCGCCTAATCTGTTGGTTGAAAAGACATTCAACAGTACCGCATCACGTGTAATGGAATATATCACAAATTATTCCCTTAGACCATATTGGGCCCAAGGTGTCGATACCTTTGAATTCAATAAGCATGAGGTCACCCGAATGGGCACCGAACATGCATGTGTGATCAACGGAAAACATTTGAATTTTGTGACCGTGGTAAAAGAGGTTGAAAAAAACCAATTGGTATATGGGGAACTTACCACAAGCTTGCCCATTTTTGACGAGTTGTACCAGTTTTTTATAATCACTCCAAAGCGTCAAGAGACATGCCTATTGCAAATGGAGGTTTACTGGAAAGTCCAATCCCCCTTCAAAAAAATGGCCTTGACACTTTTTGCAAAAAACCAGTTTAAAAAAAGTCTGGAGAAATCACTACAGGGACTTTACCAATGTACAACTGCCCAAAAAATGGAAACATGAGCAAACCGATCCATACCGCTGGTTATTCAAGTACCCCACTTGCAAAAAAATTGGGGATCAAAGAAGGCTATAAAATATTGTTGGTCAATGCACCCAACCACTATTTGGGGCTGTTCAACGACCTTCCCGATGGGCTGGAGTTTGTAACCACTGAAAAGGCAGGCACCATTGATTTCATCCACTTTTTTTGTCTATCCCACAATGAACTTCAAGAAAGGGCAGTCCAATTAAAAACGTACTTAAAGAAAACGGGGCTACTTTGGGTAAGTTGGCCCAAGGGCAGTTCAAAGATCAACACCGATCTAAAGCGTGAGCCCATACGGGAACACTTACTCCATATAGGCTTGGTCGACGTAAAAGTTGCGGCCATTGATAAAAATTGGAGTGGTTTGAAATTTGTGTATCGCACCAAAGACCGATAAGGGTAAACGTATTGTTAAAATACCTTATCCCTAATCATGTTTTGGCTATCTTACCAGCTATAACCAAAAACACGCAACATCATGAAATACCGCCTAAAAATGTACTTTGGCATTTTGTTTTCACTATTTTTTTCGTGGTCTTTTTCCCAAGAAAGACCAAAGGATGACGTCTATAAGGGGCTTGAATTTAGAAGTTTGGGGCCAGCCTTGACCTCGGGCCGAATCGCCGACATCGCCATACATCCTGAAAATGGGAATACCTGGTATATTGCCGTAGGTTCTGGTGGCGTTTGGAAGACGACCAATGCCGGTACTACGTTCGCTCCCATTTTTGATGGCCAAGCCAGCTATTCCATTGGCTGCGTCGCCATTGACCCTAACAATACCAATACCATTTGGGTCGGAACCGGGGAAAACGTGGGGGGACGACATGTGGGTTTTGGAGATGGCATCTATGTAAGCCATGACGAAGGCAAGAGTTGGAAAAATAAGGGGCTGAAGGCTTCAGAACATATATCAAAGATCATCGTACATCCAGAAAACCCCAACATCATCTGGGTAGCAGTACAGGGACCGCTATGGAACAAAGGTGGAGAACGCGGACTATACCGCTCTGAAGATGGTGGTACTACTTGGACAAAGACCTTGGGCGATGAGGTATGGACGGGGGTGACCGATATCGTTATTGACCCTATTGACCCAGATATCCTGTATGCGGCCACCTGGGATAGGCACAGAACAGTTGCAGCCTACATGGGAGGAGGTCCTGGTTCAGGCATCCACAAAAGTACAGATGGTGGTAAAACATGGACACCCCTTGTCTCAGGTATTCCCAAATCCAATCTGGGGAAAATCGGTTTGGCCATGTCACCCTTTGACAACAATACCCTCTATGCTGCAATTGAATTGAACCGTAAAAAAGGAGGGGTCTTTATATCGAAGAATGCAGGGGCTTCCTGGTCAAAACAATCAGATGCGGTCTCAGGCGGCACAGGTCCACATTACTACCAAGAACTGTATGCCTCACCACACCAAGAGGGCAAATTGTACTTGATGAGCAATTATGTACAGGTTTCCGATGACCATGGCAAGACGTTCAAGCAGATGAACGAAGACAAAAAACATGTTGATAGCCATGCCATGGCCTTTAAGAAAAATGATCCCGATTATGTATTGTTCGGCACAGACGGCGGATTGTATGAATCATACGACCTGACCAAGACCTGGCGGTATTTTGATAACCTCCCGGTCACCCAATATTATAAAGTGGCTGTTGATGACAGTGCTCCATTCTATAACATCTATGGGGGCACCCAGGACAACGGTTCACATGGTGGCCCTTCAAGGACAAGGAGCAAAGCTGGCATCTTGAACCAAGATTGGTGGATCACTTTAGGGGCAGACGGACATCAATCGGCAACGGAACCCGGCAATCCTGACATTACCTATGGTGAGTTCCAGCAAGGATGGTTATGGCGCATTGACCAGACCACAGGAGAAACGGTATTCATACAACCACAACCTAAAGCAGGGGATCCCCATGAGCGCTTCAATTGGGATGCCCCCATTCTGGTCAGTCCGCACCAGTCCACACGGCTTTATTTTGCCTCATACCGGGTATGGAAATCTGAGAATAGGGGAGATGAATGGACCGCCATTTCTGAAGATCTTACTCGAAATGAGGAGCGTATTACATTGCCCATCATGGGAAGACAACAAAGTTGGGACAACCCCTGGGATGTCGATGCCATGTCAAACTACAACACCATCACCTCTTTGGCTGAATCACCTGTTCAGGAAGGACTGCTGTACGCTGGTACCGATGATGGCATACTGCAAGTGACCGAAAATGGTGGGGCAAGCTGGCGCAAGATCATGCTGGGTGACATTAAAGGCGTACCCGATAGGGCTTTTGTCAATGATGTGCGGGCCGATCTATTCGATGCCAACACCGTGTATCTGGTGTTGGACAACCATAAAGAAGGTGACCTTACCCCATATTTGTTAAAGAGTACCGACAAAGGACAATCTTGGAGATTTATCAATGGAGACTTGCCCAGACGCTTGCTCACATGGCGCGTGGTTCAAGACCACAAAGACAAAGACCTGCTTTTTGCGGCCACGGAATTCGGAATTTATTTTACCAAAGATGGCGGAGCCTCATGGAAAGCACTGAAAGGTGGCCTACCCACCATTTCATTCCGTGACATTACCATTCAACGTAGGGAAAATGACCTGGTCGCAGCATCTTTCGGACGCGGCTTTTATGTGCTTGATGATATTTCACCGTTAAGGGACTATGACTCCAGCAAAGCCAACGAAGCACAGTTCTTCAAGCCGAAACCAGCTTATTGGTACATCGAAAAAGATGCGGTATACGGACAGGGCAACGCACAATATGCTGCGAAAAACCCGTCTTACGGAGCCACATTTACCTATTATCTTCCTGAAAAATTAAAGTCCCTGAAAGAAGTCAGGACCGAAAAGGAAAAAGCCCAGAACAAAGCGAAACAAAACGTCACTTTTCCTGGGTGGGATGCCCTGGATAAGGAAAAAAAGCAAGAAAAGCCGGCGATTATCATCCATATCAAAGACACACAGGGGAATTTGGTAAATACCGTTTCTGGAACCGGAGAAAAAGGATTCAACCGTGTGGCATGGAACTTGACCTATGCTGACAGAACGGGGGTAAAGCTGGAAGCGCCCAAAGGAGGTTTTAACTTTTTTGGCTCCCCATTCAGGGCCACGCCAGGCACCTACACCGCAACATTGTACCAGCACAGTGATGGTCAATTGACCCAGCTTTCAGAAATAAGGTCATTTGAGGTAAAAGCCTTGCAAAAAGGGGCTTTACCATCAAAACCAACTACTGAAATCGAAGACTTCAGAAATACATACCAAGCCTATAGACAAGATCTTACGGCAACCACTACCATCTTACAAAAGAGCACGGCCGAGATTGCCGCTATGAAACGGGCATTTGACCAGGCCACGTCACCCACTCCGGCTTTGCTTTCAAAAATCCACAATGCCAAAAAACAATTACAAAACATTGATTGGCAAATCAATGGCAGTTCAAGCAAAAATGAGATTGGTGAACGTAACCTGCCTTCCCCCCAAGACGGAACCTTTGTCGGTCTTGTGGCCTTGAACAACACCTATGGCCCAACAGGTAACCACAAGAGTGCCCTAGACCGTGCCCATAAGCAGTTACAGGGTATCAAAGCAGAGCTTAAGGGACTCATCACAATAACCCTACCAGCAATAGCTGCAGAATTAAAGGCCGCTGGAGCGCCTTGGATTGAGGGTCAGGGACTTTTGGATGATTAATACAACTATTGGTCAGCTCCCAAAAACCCTAAAATTCTTTTGGGAACTGACCAGTATCATTTTCATGGCTATGCAATATGGAGCTTATTTATAATGCCCAATAGGGAAACGGATATGTTGGGACTGGAACGCCAAGTACTTCCAAGCCATCCATCCTTGTCAGAATAACATGAGGGGTTGAACATATCCTTATGATTTTCCACTTGAAATCAATACGGTCATCCGTACCATGTAACTTGAGATATACAAAAAGAAATGGAAGTTGCCAATGGATAATTGGGGAATGATACTCAATCTTTTCTTTGGTATATTTATTACTTGTAAAAAAATTCTGAACCGTCTAGAGTCTAATTTGTACAGATTTTTTTGATAGTGCCTGCCAGTGGTACGGTACCTAAAAGACGACCCTTGCCCGGAACCATCAGGCAGTACCATGACTTAAATGCTTCTCCCTCTCTTTCGTCGCTTTGCGCGGGGCTCCGTACCACTACTACTTTCAGTACTTCGTTGCCCCCGTTTGCCAATGTTTCCCGCTACTGTCGTCATACCCAGGAGTTCTTGGTGCATTTCAGCTTTAGAAATCCTTTGCAATACCTCGGTAGATCTTGGGTCTTTTTTGCAATGGCCCTTTGCCCGTTCGAACATTTCCCTTTTCTGCCCGTCGGGGCAGGCCTCGGTTACCATGGCGAGTGCGGGCACATTACCCGCCAGTGCGCAGTTGTACAGTGCTACGGCGAACATGTCGTCCTTCAGCCCGTCGGGGCAGGCCTCGGTTACCATGGCGAGTGCGGGCACATTACCCGCCAGTGCGCAGTTGTACAGTGCTACGGCGAACATGTCGTCCTTCAGCCCGTCGGGGCAGGCCTCGGTTACCATGGCAACCGCGTCACCCTTGCTCTTCATTCCACAATAGTACAGTGCAGTGGCGAATATGTAGTCCTTCAGTCCTTCGGGGCAGGCAGCGACCACCCTGTCTAGCGCATCCCTGTTGCCCTGCTCCGCACAACGGTACAGTACAGTGGTGAACGCGCTGCCCTTCAGCCCTTCGGGGCAGGCAGCGACCACCCTGTTGAGCACAGCGTCGTTGCCCTGTAACGCACAATAGTAGAGTGCAGTGGTGAACATGTAGTCCTTCAGTCCTTCGGGGCAGGCAGCGACCACCCTGTTGAGCACAGCGTCGT
>JBCDBD010000078.1:0-5603 GCA_039184335.1 Bacteroidota bacterium
ATAGGCCACAATCTCTTTTTCTATCATATCTTTATCAAGTACAAAGTACATAAAGGGTTGTTTGGGTTTGACTTATGTTTCGCAACACAAATCTCTGCAACCCTAACTTTCGATCCAAAAAAAGTTTAAATCACCTCAATATCTAAAATGGACAAAAATGTAATACCATCTACTGTTGGCACTGCAATTTTTTTTAAACCATCGGTACGCTCTTCAAAGTTATGGAAGAGTATTTCCAATTTTTTTGCGGTATCCTTAAGGCCTATTTTCTGTTTTATTTTGGTAATTGTAGTAGCAAAATCAGATGCGGCGATTGGTTTTAAGAGATAATCCAGCGCTGAAAATCGGAATGCCTCCACTGCATAGGTATCAAAAGCAGTCGTAAAAATAAGTTCAAAATCAATTTTAGGCAGTTGTTCCAATAATTCAAAACCTGTCTCATTCTCAAGATGTACATCTAAAAAGACAACATCAGGGTTCAAGGTAACGATCGCATCTTTGGCCTGCCTTACCGAGGTACATTTGGCCACAACAAAAAGGGCATCACCACTGGCATTGATCAACCGCATCAAACTATCGGTACAATGCTCTTCGTCATCAACAATTATGGTCTTTATCATGGTCAGTTTTTAAAACCGAAGCTCCAATGGCATTTTTAATTCAACCCGGAGTCCCTGTTCTTTGTCAAATATTTCAATACTGCCCTTGGCTTTTTTTAGTTGACTGATGATATCCAACCGATTTTGTGCAATTCTTAGTCCCATAGATTTCTTAGGTGACTGTACATTTAAGACTTTTCTGCCCACACCATCATCATCTATAACACAGATGATCATTCCATCATGCTTTTTTAAGGTAATTTCTATTTTACCCATACCCTTCTTATTTGCAATACCGTGCCAAATACTGTTTTCGATAAAAGGCTGTGATAGCAATGGCGGCACCATAGTGTTCTCCAGATCGATATCAGCCGGAATGTGCAATGTATAATTCAATTTATTTTTGAGCCGTAAGGCCTCAATCTGAATATACAGCTCTATAAGTTCAATATCTTCTTCAAGGCTGATCCATTTTTTTTCTGAACTCTCCAATATGGCACGTGTCAGTTTGGCAAACTTCAAGAGATAGGTGTTTGCAGTAACTATATCGTTCTTGGCTATGTAATCGCCAATGGAATTCAAGGCATTGAAAATGAAATGTGGATTCATCTGTGAACGCAGGGCCTTTAATTCCGTTTCTGCCACCTTGGTATTGAATTCCGCTATCTTTCTCTGCTCTATGGCATCACGTCTTCTTTTATACAATAGGTAACCGATAATAGAAGCGAGTAAGAGAACAATACCCCCAATAAGCGCTCCATTTTTAACAAGTCGCTGTCTTTTGATCGTTGCATTAGCTTCTGCTTCCTGTCGCTTTAACTGAAACTGCATTTCTTTCTTGGTCAGCTCGGCCTTCTTTTCTTCATTTATGACACTATCCCGTAATTGAATATGTTTTTTATACGCATATAAGGCCATTTGATACTGATATTGCTTTTCATATACCAAACTCAAAATATCCCAAGAATCTGCCTGCCATTCTACCGCGTTTACCTGCTCAGCTATGCCAAGGGCCTCTTCAGCTTTTGAACCGGCAGCTTCATAGTCTTCCAATAATATATTGACCTTACCTATACTATTTAATGCAGAGGCCTCAATATATCTATTCTGTATGGTATGGGATATTTGGGCTGCCTGTTGGTAATATTCCAAAGATCTGGTATAGTCTTTTTTGTCTTTATAGGCTATCCCCAAATTATTGATAATAGCTGCAATAAAATAGTTGTTCCCTTCTTCCCTAGCCAAGGCCAATGCCTTTTCAAAATAAGAAATCGCCGCTGCATATGCATCCATATCATTATAGATTAGGCCAATATTTGAAAGTGCCCTGACCTGATCTGGTTTTTGGTCTAATTGTATTGCGGTTTGTAGGTAAGCATTATAATTTTCCAGGGCTTCTTCATTTTCTTTAAAATCAGCATAAATATTGCCAATGTTTCCATAAAGACTTGCCTCAAGAATTTTTTCGTCTTCGTCTTGGGCAATTTTCAAGCCCTCTTGAAAGGCATCCAACGCATTTAAATTATCACCCATCACATAATAAAGATTGCCCTTTTGCCTTAGGGCACTTATCGTTCCTTTTGACCAGTCAAGGTCGGCGGAGATCTTTAATGCCTCTTCAACATAGGCAAAGGCATTATTGGGATCTGTATGGGTTAAGTTCCAAGCAGTGTTGACCAAAAGCCCAACCTTAATGGTATCCCTTTCTTGATGTTGAGATAGCAGTTGCAGCAAAGAATCTGCAACTTTTGATTGGGCAAACCCTCCGACTAAAAAAAATAAGAAAATCACCGAGAGTATTCGGTTTTTAATCTGGTTGGGCATAAAAAAATGTATTCCTCCAAATGTAATGGATTTAACCATGGAAAAGTTAGTATATAAAATAAATCAACCATTTTCATAGCATTGAGCATAACAACAACGTCAACTGAACAAAACAGTTATCATAGAAAATACTACGATATCAGCTCAAAAACCAACAGAAAATAAATGAAGGTGGTTTGGTACAGCACAATGCCGTAAATTCCATTCGAACACCCCAAAAATTTAATTATGAGAACAGGTCACTACATAGTCATATTATCGATATTCGTTTGTATAGGTCTACAATCATGCGCTTCTGACGATACAGATGACAGCCCAATTATAGAGGACATTGCGGAAGATATGGATGATGATTCCCAAGACAATGATGAGGCATTGGAAGGGCAATCATTAACTGCCAAGGTGAACGGTGTGGATTTTAACAATGGTGAAGGGCTCATTGCTGGTGCCTTTACAGAAGAATCAGGTTTTTACGTTATTGCCATCGTTGCAGGTGAAATCATCGACGACAATAATGTAAAAGCCATCGGGTTGGCTGTATCAGGATTTGATTTTGACACCTTGGAAGCTGGTAAGGAGTGGACCGTTGTGGAAAATGAAACTAACTTTGAAAGTGCCATAGGGAGTTATGGCGAGGGGGAGACCATAAACGATCAAGATACTGATGAAACCCTTGATATATTTGTTAGGATTACTTCTATAGACAAAGAAAACAGGTTAATTTCAGGTGAATTTACTTTTATAGCCCTTGACGAAGATACAAACATGGAGTATGTTGTTACCGATGGGCGGTTTACCGATATTTTTTATGGTGCAAATTGACATGTACAGCAAAATAATGTTCCACTGTTGGTAGCTCTTGTAAAATCTGTGTATCTAATGGTTTCAACACATTCTTATTTTTTTAATTTCAGATAGTTAACAACTTAAACACATTAAATGACCAATGACACATTCAAGAGGGGATGCCATATGGCCCTTATACTGTTTGTTTGTTCGTTAAAAACAATTTCCCAAGAAAATATGGATCAGTCTGATTTACTGGTCCATGAGCCTCCTTTGTCCAAATTCAAACCCATTGTACTGCAAAAACATGATGGTCTACGGCGAATGGGCATTATCAACAATTACCGACCGACCGGTAACGGTGCCAAACGCACACAAAAATCTACTTCGCTACAAAGAACCAACGAAAACACTAGAGAAAAGGTAAGGCAGGTCAACAGCGGCTACGTCAACTATAGCAAAATAGTATGTTTAAAGTATATGTCATCAATTTATATTGACATTGACAAAGAGCAACCTACTGCGCTGGTAAGTGGTCAAGAAAAAAATGAAAAACAAAAAAATTCCTACATAGCCCAACAACATTTAAGAAATTTGGCGCAAACGATATTTGTAGATACGGAATATTTTCAGCAAGGATATGGGGGCTCCAACGAATTTGAACGTCGCAGAAACTACGCAACCTTTGTCAAGAAACATTTACACGATTTACAGCAATGGTCCAGAACTTTTTTTGAGGACGATACCGAAACCGTATACTTGGTCTCAAGATTGGCCTTGAGCAATTATGATTTTGACAATCAAGGATATTGGGTGAATCTAAGTTTCAGCATACCACAAGGTAAAACCGCTCAAATGAAAACCACGTTACTACCGAGGACCAGTTATGAAACGCATATTTTAAACTTAATGAGCCCCAAACCGAATCAGCAAAGACCTTTAAAGGTTTTTTTGCCCATGGAGCCGACAAAGGCAGAAGCGCTTTTAGATGGCAACATTACAGCCCTATTCGCCGTAAAAAAAATTGTATTGGCATTCGATGGCACAAAATTGATGGGAAACAGGGCAATCGTATATTTTAACTATTATCATAAAAGTCCGACAGTAACACTTTATCAAGATATGGCACTTACCAAACAAGTCACGGCATTGTCACTTGAACGTCTGAAAATAAAAAAACAAAACTAAAAAATGCCTGTTCTTACAAATAGAGCCATTCAAATTGCCATAGTCCCAATTTTATATACCATTGGTTGGGCCTCAGCATCTGCTCAAGAAAGATGGGAGAACACCATTACCTATGAATCACCAACAAAAACATTTACATCACTACTATTACAGACCCACAAAGAAAAATTACGTTTCGGAAATCAAGATAATTACTGGATAAAACCAGATGGAACCGCTGTAGACCAAGAATCAAGTGATTTTATGATAATGGACAAGAGAACCCAAATGGTAAAACACGGTCAGCAAGGCATTGTGGAACTTTTAAAAATGAAGTTCATGAAAGATACCTACAAAGACATCGATCAAAACCTTTTTACCAAATATGCCAGCAGTATGTACAAAGAAGAGAAGAACTCCTATTTAGCGCAAGAGCACTTACTGCGATTGGCCAATGCGGTAACTTGTATTGACGGAATGTATCACTATTTCTGCAATCCAAAATCTGAAGATTGTACAATCAAGGTACATGACCATGATTACAACTACCGAACTTCATACCATATAAAGCCCTGGGGCGGACATGGTGCAAACGAATTTCAAAAACTGAAAAGCTATACAAGCTATGCCGCAGAAAATTTAGAAGTACTACAAAATTGGAGCAGTTCTTTTTTTCCAGGTAACAGTGTCCAGGGTTATTTTGTCACAACTGTTTTCTTGGACACCTATGATTTTGAAAATAAAGGATATTGGCTACGTTCCCGCTCCTTTAGGGATAATGGTTTTTTGGTGAGGTACCGTGATTTGGAACCTGTCAACGCTAACCAGCGAAAATTACTCCATCCACAAGGTATTGAAATACTGTACCAAATACCCTCAGATGAAGCTGAGAAATTTTCTGGGCTATATAAGAACATCTATCTAGTTTTTGATATCTCGTTGACAATTAAAGGCAGGCACCGTAACAATTCAAATACCCTTAATGTGGCTTACCAATTGAACAGTCAAGCCATTGAACTGTATGTTGATGATAGTCTTACCCATAAAATAGGGGAAATTTTGATTGATGATATGATTACAACAACCAAATAAACCACTATGGATTTGAAATCCATAGTTTTCTCAAAAGAATGAAATTCTTTTTTAATATCACTCAAGAATCCAGTTACCCTTTTCAGAATTGGGACACCCCTTGTGGTGTTCAAGGTATTCCTGAACCATCTCGTC
>JBCDBD010000079.1:0-5593 GCA_039184335.1 Bacteroidota bacterium
GATGGACAGCTTCCGTTCCCTGCTCAACAGGTTCGATACCACCACCGAAAGCTGGAAAGGATTCAACTACTTGGCATTCATGGTCATTGCCCTAAAAAAGTTTATGAAAAAGAAAAATGAAAAAGTTTAAATCATTTCATTGTCAGATGTCAATCAGATGCAAACTATACTCATCTTTTTTTAAGGGCAGGGGAAAAAATAACAGTTGCCAAAACCTTGAAGTACTTTGAAGATCTTTTGATGAACTATCATTTTTTTCGAACCCACCATTCCCATTTGGTGAATCTGAAACTGGTCGAAAAGTATGTTAAGGGTAAGGGGGGCTATGCCTTGATGGGCGATGGTAGCCATGTAGAGATAGCCGTAAGGAGAAAAGAAGAGTTTTTAAAAAGACTTTCAGGAATACGATAATATCTCGATGGGTCTTACGAAAAAGAATTTCCTAGATAATGATCTGATTTTCGGACTACAATTTGTACCTTTACACCCCGTAACAGTACATCTGAACTATGTCTCAAACCAAGTACATTTTCGTTACGGGTGGAGTTAGCTCTTCTTTAGGTAAAGGAATTATCGCTGCTTCCCTTGCTAAATTGCTACAAGCTAGGGGATATCGAACGACTATTCAAAAATTAGATCCCTATATCAATGTCGATCCGGGCACATTGAATCCCTATGAACACGGCGAGTGCTATGTCACCGATGACGGGGCGGAGACCGATTTGGATTTGGGGCATTACGAGCGGTTTCTGAATGTACGTACCTCACAGGCCAATAACGTAACCACAGGAAGAATTTATCAAAGTGTTATTGAAAAAGAGCGCAAAGGTGAATTCTTGGGCAAAACCGTTCAGGTGGTACCCCATATCACCAATGAAATAAAAGAGCGTATTCAACATCTGGGCAAAAGTGGCGATTATGATATTGTGATTACGGAGATTGGAGGTACCGTAGGCGATATTGAATCATTGCCCTATATTGAGGCAGTTCGCCAACTGCTATGGGAACTGGGCGAAAACAATGGTATTGTTATTCACTTGACCTTGGTGCCCTATCTTTCTGCTGCCGGTGAATTGAAGACCAAGCCTACACAACATTCGGTAAAAACCCTGATGGAAAGTGGAATCAAAGCTGATATTTTGGTATGCCGTACCGAGCATGAAATCTCAGATGAGATTAAGAAAAAATTGGCTTTGTTCTGTAACGTAAAACGTGAAGCAGTGATACAGTCCATTGATGCATCCACCATTTACGATGTTCCGATGATGATGCAGGTAGAAGGGCTGGATACAGTGACCCTCAAGAAATTGGGGTTGTCTGATGGTACAGCTCCTGATCTGACACAATGGAAACAGTTTTTAGACCGACATAAAAACCCTAAGAATCGCATTACCATTGGCTTGATAGGAAAATACGTTGAACTTCAAGATTCGTATAAATCGATACTGGAATCGTTCATACATGCTGGGGCGGCCAATGAGGTCGAGGTCAAGGTAAGGACCATTCATTCCGGTAAGATAACTGCTTCGAACATCGATAAAGAATTAGCGGGTCTTGATGGTATTTTGGTAGCTCCCGGCTTTGGTGAACGGGGCATTGAAGGTAAGGTGTTGGCTGTTCGTTATGCAAGGGAAAATGACATTCCCTTCCTAGGCATATGTTTGGGTATGCAAATGGCAGTCATTGAATACGCCCGAAATGTACTCGGATTGGAAAATGCCAATTCTACAGAAATGGATCAAGTAACCCCACATCCGGTCATAAATCTCATGAAAGAACAAAAATCAGTGACCAATATGGGAGGGACCATGCGCCTGGGTGCATGGGGGTGCGATATCAAGAAAGACACCTTAGTTCATGAAGTGTATGGTGGACAAACTGAAATATCAGAACGACACCGTCATCGTTTTGAGCTCAACAATGCATATAAAGCAGCATTGGAGGAATCAGGACTTATTGCGTCTGGATTGAACAAGGAGACGGGTCTTGTCGAAATTATAGAAATTCCTTCACATCCATGGTTCATTGGTGTACAGTACCATCCAGAATATAAAAGTACGGTGGCCAATCCACACCCACTATTTATAGGTTTTGTCAAGGCCGTATTGACCCAAAAACAACAACAAACTAATGCCAGTTTGGCATAAAATGTACTTTTGGGCATATATTTGCGAGCCGAACATAGGCAGCTAACGATTGCACTAATTTATTTTCATGGAAGAAAAGAAACTTGACCTCAACTCCATCATAGGATTTGCCTTAATTTTCGGAATCTTGATATTTTGGTTTTACCTTACCAAACCCACCCCAGAAGAGATAGCCGCAGAAAAAGCGAAGCAAGCACAGGTTGAAGCTGAAAAAAAGACTAAGAAAGCAGATAAGCCAGAAGTAGCTGAGCCAATTGCCTTTGATACTAAAGATTCTACAGCGGTGGCCAGTTATAAAAAGGAGGTGGGTGCCTTCGGTTTCACCGAAGCAAAAAAAGGTGCAACAGTACTGGAAAATGATTTACTGTTCCTAAAGATTGATAATAAGGGCGGGCAAATTTCAGAGGCCATGATGAAGAATTTTGTGACCCACGATTCGTTGCCAGTATACTTGATCAAAGACCAAAACACCGATTTTTCGCTAACATTCTCGACAACCGATAACCGGGTGTTGAAGACCACCGAGCTCTATTTTGAACCGTCAATGTCAAAAAGTGGTGAAAACCAAGTATTGTCCATGAAGGCCAAGGTATCTGAAAACCAGTTTTTAGAGTACAGGTACGAGATGAAGCCTGGAGAGTATCTGGTTGACTTTACCATGCGATCACAAGGCTTGAACGGAATCATCAACAGCACACGACCCATTGACCTGGAATGGAATATGAAAGGCATACGCCATAATAAGAGTGTTCAATATGAAAATCGGTATACGCGCCTGACCTATAATCATGATGGTGGAAAAATAAGCAAGCTTTCAGAAAGTAGTGACCTTGATGAAGAAACGGAAGAAGATGTCAAATGGATTTCGTACCGCCAGCATTTTTTTAGTTCCATTTTGGCAATGGACAGCCACTTGAAAACAGCTGCGCTTTCTTCTAAAAACTTGGTGGAAGAGGAAAGTAAAGAGACACTGTACACCAAATCGTACAGTACCAAGGCATCACTACAGTTACAGGGAGGTGAACTTTCACAGAACATGTATTGGTATTATGGGCCCACCGACGTCAAGATTTTAGATGATTACAAAGAATTGGGCCTAGTTGACTCGATTCCCTTCGGTTGGGGAATTTTTGGATGGATCAACCGTTTTGTCTTTACGCCATTTTATACGTTTTTAAGTTCTTTTTTGCCCTATGGTCTTGCCATTGTGGTTATGACCATTATTGTTCGTTTGGGATTGTCACCCGTTACTTACAAGTCATACCTTTCCCAAGCCAAGATGAAGGTCTTGAAACCAGAGATTACCGAAATCAATGAGAAGTACAAGGAGAATGCCATGAAGAAGCAGCAAGAGACCATGAAATTGTACAATAAAGCAGGTGTCAGCCCTATGAGTGGTTGTATACCTGCTTTATTACAGTTGCCCATATTTTATGCCTTGTTCATGTTTTTTCCCACTTCATTTGCTTTACGACAAAAATCGTTTTTGTGGGCAGAAGACCTTTCATCATATGATACTATTTTCAATTTACCCTTCACTATTCCCTTTTATGGTGATCATGTGAGTTTGTTCCCCATTTTGGCTTCTGTGGCTATTTTCTTTTACATGATGATGACTACAGGGCAAAGCATGCAGATGCAACAGCAACCCGGTATGCCCAATATGAAGTTCATCATGTACCTATCACCCATTATGATGCTGTTCTTTTTCAACAATTATGCTAGCGGATTGAGTCTGTATTATTTTGTCTCCAATCTGATTACCATTTTTATCATGTTGGCTATCAAAAACTATATTTTGGATGAGGATAAGATTCATGCCCAGATTCAAGAAAACAAAAAGAAACCCAAAAAAGAGAACCGATTCCAGAAAAAGATGCGGGAAATGATGGAAGAGGCCGAAGCACAAAAAAAAGCGGGCAGAAGATAATCAGACGATGTTTTAAACCTTGTTCCATTTTTAGGGTCAAAGTGGAAAACACAGATTATGAAAAACATCAACTCAGTTCTTTTTGCAATGGCTTTTCTCTTTTTGTCCAATAACCAAGCACAGAGCCAGGTGGTACGAAGTAAACGTAGTACCGTGGTGGTTGACAATGGAAATAAGCACAAGGTTCGCCGTAAGGTACGTAGAAAGCGAAGAAGATTTCGAAGAACCCTACGTCGTTTACCAGTTAGTACGAGGCATATTACTTTTAGAAAAGTCAACTACTATCCTGTAAATGGTGTTTATTATATCTCGAGAGGAGGAATCTATGTGCGTACCCTACCACCCAGGGGGTTTCGTGTTGCGGTCTTGACCGGTAGGGTCATTCAGCTTTCTGTTAGGGGTCAGTCCTATTCTTATGTCGAGGGTATTTTTTATAAAGAGGTTGATAATGAATATGAAATTGTAGCACCTCCGACTGGTGCTGTTGTAGATGAATTGCCAGATGGGGTAGAGGAAGTACTTATTGAGGATATAACAGCTTATGAGCTCTACGATACGCTATATCGGGAAACCGATACGGGTTATGAAGTTATTGGAACAAAAGATGGTTTTTGAGTTACTGTTACAACAATCCCCAAAAAGTAAAAAGCTTCCCCTTTTGGGGGAAGCCCTTACCATCACTAGGTATAGTTTGGAAAGATTTGGGACTTCAAAGATGCCCCATAAATCTCTCTAAAAAAATTAATAGTTGTAAAGCGGTGGTTTTTGTATGGTAAAAAGAACCCTGTTGATGTGTGATCGATGAGTGGTATGCAATATCGATGAAAAGCCCGTAAAACCTAGGTTTTACGGGCTTTTTGTAGGAAAATTACATCTATTTGATTGCAAGAGGTCAATGTAGTATATCGATGACCTCCTGTGGTAGCAGTATCTTATCGATGAGATGCACGATACCATTACTGGCCAAATTGTCGGCATCAGTTACATTAGCATCGATATGGGTCTTGTCACGAATAGCAATACCGTGATTGATATTGATAAAAACTGATTCTCCCTGTAGTGTCATAAGTTCTTGGTGATCAAACAAATCAGTAGAAGCTTCCTGAGCTCCTGCTACCACATGGTAGGTCAGTATTTTGGCCAATATTTCTTTCTCAGTAGGGGTGTCAAAATCTGAAATGTCATGATAATTTCTTCCCAACACGTGAAAAAGATCTTCAAAGGCATGATTATCGGGTGCAAATACGGTGAAGGGCCCATCGCCTGCCAGTGCCTCTACCAGTCCGGCATCTGCTTGAACCAATGCTTCTACCAAGATACTTAGTTGATTGACCGATTGCGCCAATTCAACAATATTTGGTAATGGGGGGGTCAACGCATCGAGTGCCGACTGTGGCAAGAGCACCTTGTCTATAATGTGCACCACCCCGTTGCTTGCCCTGACATCGGGCATGGTGACCGAGGCATTGTCATCGGTGGCATCATCGATGTGGACCCCGTTGTTCAGCACTATCCC
>JBCDBD010000080.1:0-5175 GCA_039184335.1 Bacteroidota bacterium
CAGTAATCTATAGCAATTTAGGTCTGTTGTTCAAAAGCACACATGTAGATTCAACCTTGCACTATTTCAAAAAATCAAAAATACAGTTCGAAAGCTTCGAATTACCAGAAAACATTTCAAAGCACCATTTTAATATTGAACAATCGGTATTTAACAGCTTTGTTGACATACATGAAAAAAAATACACTAAGGCAATAAAAAACCTAAAAACATGCATAGACATACTGAAACTAAAAGCGAATGACAAAAATGATAGAGATGTTTTGGTGGCAGCTTATGAATATTTGATACTGGCCTATGAAAAAACCGATCAACTTAAAAAGGCCAATGCCTGTTTAAAGGAAAAAGAAAAATTTATGGTCCAATTTCATCAAGAAGAGCTTAAGATTGAAATCGCAAAAATAGAAACCGCTTTTGAAACCAAGGAAAAAGAAGAACATATTCGAAAGCTAGAGTTGAAAAACAGGGCCAAAGACCTAGAAGTCACACAAAAGCAGACCCAATTGGTTGCTGGATCCCTTATCGCCCTTGCCATATTACTGTTAGCACTTATATTCTTCCGTCAAAGAATTTTCAAGAACCGTTTTGAGAAAATTTCACTGGAACAACGGTTGTTAAGATCACAGATGAACCCTCACTTCATCTACAATGTGCTACAAAACGCTATTTCGCTTATCGATAAACAACCTAAGGAAGCGAAAGGGTTTATCGCAAACTTTGGCCAACTGCTACGATTGAACCTCGAGAATTCAAGGGAGGATTTTGTTTTTTTGGAAGATGAACTCAAAGCACTAAAAGGGTACTTGGAGCTCTCATCGGCATTGACCAAAAAATTCTTCCATACCATAGCGGTTGATCCAGACATTGATCCAGCAGCAACAAAGATACCACCCATGCTGATTCAACCACTTGTGGAGAACGCAATCAAGCACGGTATCAATGGAATAGCCGAAGAGGGCAAAATCAAAGTATCGCTTTCAAAGAAAACGAAAACCCTGTTACACTGTAACATTTGTGATAATGGAAAAGGGTTCTCCCCAATGCAAGGAAAACCTTCAAACCAACACCGATCACTTTCTTTGAATATATTACAAGAGCGGTTACACATGTATGTCAAAAACAAGAAAAATGCCATGGTAACCATTGAACATCCCAATGCCAAGGGTAAAAATATGAGCTGTGTGGGCATTAACATTCCCTTTCAAGAAATTTAGATCATTAGTTCCATTTCCATAATGCCTTGGTTTAGATAATTAATAGCTGCCTTCACATATTAACAGTTCTTTTTTTTATAAAATCATTGTAAATTCTTACACTAATTCTAAAATATATCCCATGAAAAAAAACAAAAAAATCGGGCTTTCCTTGAACAAAAAAGTAGTTTCAAAATTTAAAGCGGCCAAAATTACCGGCGGGGCTAACACCGAATGGCGTTATGCCGGTACCTTCTATTGTTGTGAAAATCACTTATAGACCCTATTGCTTGGTTTAAAGTCAAAGCCTGAATGGTATAAGGGCAAGAGACCCCAGGTTTCTTGCCTTTAAATCTGGCAAGTCTGAAGATAATCACACAATTAAAAGACCAACACTTTAGATAGCAACAGTACGTTGAGAACCAATGATGGTTGAAACATCAACGCCTATTTTCAAAAAACTTAGGTTATATCATTTCCATATCCACAAAGTCTATCGCTAGGTTTAGATAATAAATACCTACTTTCATATATTGACAGTTCTTATTTTCATATTACCACCGTAAATTCTTACTCTAATTCTAAAATATATCCCATGAAAGAAAACAAAAAAATTGGGCTTTCCTTGAACAAAAAAGTAGTTTCAAAACTTAAAGCGGCCAAAATTACCGGTGGAGATAACACACAATGGCGCTATGCTGCCACTTTCTATTGTTGTGAATATCATCTATAAACCATGATTCGGTTTTAAAATCAAAGTCTGAATAGTAAGAGGGCAAGACTCATGTGGTTTCTTGCCCTTAAATATGAAAACTGGTATTTTCATATCAACCGAGTAGCAAAAAACATTCATTGGGTGAAAAATCAACGTCACTTTTCAAAAAACGTAAATTATTGTTTCCGTAACCAAATCCTAGGCAGAGGCAATTAATGGCTATATTAAATAATAACGGTTTTTCAAAAAACAATAATTTTTTAGTGTAGTTTTAAAGCATTCCCTAAGAAGATAGAAAAAATTGTTGGTGACTCTAGGTTCAAATATCTTAAAAACACTTATCCTTTTTGTGTTACAGGATCTCATTGCAACTGTGTATAAACAGTATTCAAATTGAATGTTAAATGCTGCCGTTAAGGCCGCTTTTTTCATGCTCGATTAAAGAGCTTTCGTATTTCATAAAACACCCGTTCCAAAACACTGAGTTCCTCTATCACAATTTCAGCAGAGCCTCGCATCTCTTGTTTAAATTTAATTTTCTTGTCGAAGGAAGTAGTTAAACCTTCAACGCTGATATACAAGGTATAAAAGGTTTGTTCCCCTTGTTTGGGAACCTCCGAGACACTCTTGATTTCTCCCTTTAGACTGCCCCACTCTTCAAAAGGGTAGTTGTCCAATTTAATGATGACCACCTGCCCTACCTTTACTTTTCCTGAATTTCGTATGGGCAACGTGACCCGCCCGATGATCCCATCCATATTTTCGGGCACAACCGTAAACAACATCTCCCCCAGATCAACATTTTGGTACTGGTTCCAAATATCAAAAACCGTTACATTGCCACTAATGGGGCTTTTTATCAAATATTGTTGTTCCCATGCGTACAGCGCAATGTGGAGATTTTGTTCTGCATTGGCCAACTCTTGTTTATACGTGTTCTCAAATTCAGTACCCTGAATATCTGTCTTGGTGAGTAAATTGTTAAAATTGGCTATGGCAATCTGCGTATTGGAAATATTGGTCAAAAAAACTTCATACTGTTGCTGATCGGCAAGGTATGCCCTCGATGCCTCTTCATATTCCGCTTTAGAGATCACCCTTTTATCAAATAGTCCTTTATTGCGGTCAAAGTTGTTTTTTGAAAGTGCCAAATCTTGCTCAAACAATGCCAACTGCCGTTCTTGATTTCGTAAAAACTGCTGTTGCTCATAGAGTTGTTTTCGAATCAATGCAGATTCCTTGGTGTTCGGCGCAAGTGTATGGTACAGGATAAAATTTTGATAGGCGGTCAAATAGTTTCCATAGGCCAGCTGCATTTCACCCAAATCCAATGTAGACGGAAAAATTTGATGCAAAGAATCCAATGATAAAAACACTGCCCTATGGCTGTCCAATTCATTCGCTAAATAAATAGCATCTTCAAATTTTGCCGTATTTTCAATTTCTGCTAAAATCTGGTCTTTAGAAACGTGGTCATTGGCCTGTACCAATACCTTGGTCAACCGTCCAGAAGAACGTGCCTTAAGATAGATCGGAGGATTTTTACTGGTAATCACAATTTGCGCAGGGATGATGTCATTATAGCTAATGACGGCCGACCCTAACAATAAAATTCCAACAATGACAAAAACCAAGGAAGTACCCGAACGAATCATCCAGTTGGGTGTTTTACCCAAAATTTCCCTGACTTGGTCAGATCGTTCATCCAACAAATTGATGCTATCCTTATGGTTTTCGTCCTCTTTCATCTTACTGTCCCAATTCCAATTGGTTTTTCACCAAAGCATAATACGTTCCTCTTTTCGCGGTCAATTGCTCATGGTTTCCCCTTTCAATGATCTTCCCGTTATCCAACACGATGATTTGATCTGCATTTTTTACCGTGCTCAAACGATGGGCAACCACTACTACCGTTTTACCTTCATAAAAACCATCCAGCTTTTCCATGATCTCTTTTTCATTATTGGCATCCAAGGCACTGGTGGCCTCATCAAAAAACAGATAATTGGGATTCTTATATACTGCCCTGGCTATTAGAATGCGCTGTTTTTGTCCTCCGCTCACATTGCTTCCTGCATCTCCTATTTTTGTGTTGAAGCCAGAAGGCAGTTGTTCAATAAAATCTGTAATGTTGGCCACATCAACAGCATGGGTCAACCGTTTTTTGTCCATAATGCCTTCTGAATCCGATTCCGTGATGTTCCGGGCAATCGTATCCCCAAAAAGAAATCCATCTTGCATGACCGAACCACAGGCGCTTCTCCAGAAAGAAGTACCCATATTTTTTAGGTTCACTCCCCCTACTTTTATCTTCCCCTTGGTAGGTTGATAAAATTTCAACAATAGTTTGATCAAGGTGGTTTTTCCACTCCCACTGGCACCCACAATTGCTGTTATTTTGCCTTCTGGTATGGTTAATGTAATGTTATCTAAAACCTTCGGGGAATTTTTGCCCCCATATCGAAAACTTAGCTTTTCGAGATGTATGCCCAAATCATCTGGAAGCGCTGTGACAAGTTCCAAACGCCTATTCTCTTCATCTTCTTTTTGATGGATTTCTGAGAGGCGTTCCAAGCTTATCTTGGCATCTTGCCCTGTTTGGATAAAGGTGATAAAGTTATTGATAGGTAGGTTTAACTGACCGATGATGTACTGTACAGACAGCATCATACCAAGGGTAAGGTTGCCATCAATAACGGCTTTGGCCGCTACGAAGGTGATGAGAATATTCTTTAGCTCATTGAAAAAGCGTCCTCCGACATTTTGGGTCTGGGTCAAGGCCAAACTTTTTAGGGACACCTTGAACAGTTTTACCTGAATGGCCTCCCACTCCCATCTTCGGCGTCTTTCAGATCCATTCAGCTTAATTTCCTGCATGCCAGAAATCAATTGATAAATACTGCTTTGGTTGTCTGCCGCTTGATCGAACCGCTTGTAATCAAGTTCTCCCCGTTTCTTTAAAAATAATAGCGTCCATCCGATATAAATGAAGGAACCGATAAAAAAAATGGTGAAAACAGTACGATTATAATAGGCCAAGACAATCCCAAAAACCAAGATATTAAAGGCTGAAAAAATGGTGTTCAGTGTTGTACTGGATAAAAACTCCTGTATCCGCTCATGATCATAAATCCGTTGGATGATGTCCCCAGTGTTTTTAGAGTCAAAAAAAGCAATGGGCAAACGCATAAGTTTCATCAGAAAATCTGAAATGAGGTTGATATTGATACGACTGGTGACATGCAATAAAATCCAACTACGTATGAC
>JBCDBD010000081.1:0-4989 GCA_039184335.1 Bacteroidota bacterium
ACCAAGCAGAGCACAAAAGCCAGTTGCCAACAACAGTCACCGTTGCACAAGCCCTGAAAATCGAGAAAATTGATGCTGTTTAAGCCCTTTTAATGGGGCTTTTTGCTTTTATGAACTTTGGGCCATGTGAAATTCCGTTGGTCCCAAAAGGCCCAAAACCACCTTTTTAAGTGCCTTTTTGGCCTTTTTTATGAGATTAAGGGCACCGGCACCGCTTTTTGTACGTTTTTGCTCGAATTTTAGGTACTTTTTTATGTTATAGGCGGTTGCCGCCATGTGCATGCACTTGTTGGCCTGTTTCAGACCGATGGTGTTCACCTTTCGCAGGCCCATGTGTTGGGTCAGTGTGCCCAGAACGGGTTCTACCGTACCCTGGCGTTTGCCCTTCAGATACCTGCCCAATGGGGACTTGATACGTTGGTTGTTGCGTTCGTATTCCGCCCGGTAGTAGGTGACGCTGAACTTCTTCTCCTGGGCGCTCTTGCCCAAACACTGCCTTTTCAAGGGACAGTCCGTACAGACTTTTTTACTGGCACGGCACTCTTTTTTCTTGGTGCCCGTACGATAATCGTTGAACACCTTGGTAAAGGGTATCACCTTGCCCTTGGGACATCGGTAATGGTCATTTTCGGCCACATAGGTGAACCCATTGGGGCCGCCCTTGTAGGTGCCATGGGGCGGTATGAAGCTTTTTAGGCCACGTGCCTCCAAAAAAGCGTAGTTCCCACCACTGCTATAGCCGGTATCGGCAACACAGTGCTCCCATACCAGTCCCGATTTCCATAACCGTTTGTTGACGCGCTTGACGATGTCGGGCAAGTGCATATTGTCCTTGCCATCGGCATGGTGGGCACCAATGTCGGTGATCACATGGTGTGAGGTATGGCCTGCCACGATGCCTCTATGAAATAACTGCGCATCAAACGGTGCGCACGCATGGTCATTCTGGTATGCCTTAGGGTATCGCCGCTTTGGTATATGCCCGGGGAGAGCCCTACATAGCCTGCCTATTGCTTGATGTTCTTAAAGCGTCTTAGGTCTCCCAGTTCACTTAATCTGCCACTGGCAACTATGGGGCCGATTCCAGGAATACTTCTCAGGAGCATATAGTCTTCTTTGTAATGCTTTTTGGTCCATTTGCGCAGTTGGGTGGAGACATCCCTGAAACCATGGCTCCAATGATTGTTGTCATACCCCTCGGGAACCTCTATGCCATAATAGAGCAGTTGCATCTTTATATAACTCTTGATCTGGCTCATATCTTTGACCAGGTCGTTCCTTCTGCGGAAAAGCACCTGGATGCCATGTAAACGCCCGTCCTTGAGCTCTCGTGCCTAAAGCTGCGCATCTATGGCATCGGTCTTGGTATGGCGCTCCTCGCCACGACGGAACACATCCGCTGGGTTCACCACCAAGGAACGCCAACCGTACGACTCAAAATCACGGTACACCGAATAACCACAACAGCCCGCCTTGTAAACCGTACTGACTTGATAATCCATATAGTACTTGTTTATGTAGTTTTCCAATTGATGGGCATCAGGGGCCATAGAAAAGGTCTTCCCCATCCCGATATCGGTGTCACAATGGACCTTCCAACTCCGTTTGCGCATGTCAATGCCAATGTATAACTTGGGTAAGGCAGTAATTCGGGTTCCATATCTAAAGTTTTGAGAACCTTTAAGATACTCAACTTACTGCTTTTTCATAGATACTATAATTCATCACGCCTTGGCGTGACAAAATCGAGTTTACGAGATTCATGAACTCTAAAACAAATATAAAAGAAACGAATAAATCATAGCCGAGAACGTTAGGCAACATTTGCAAAAACACATAATTTTACTTACTTTTGACGTTAGTAACGCAAAACAGAGATATGATTGTCTCGTTTGGTTCAAAAGAGACCGAACAAATCTGGAAAGGTATCCGAGTAAAAAAAATGCCAATTGATATCCAAAATATTGGACGTCGGAAATTGAGAATGTTGAACAACTCCCAGGATTTAAAAGACTTAAGAGTACCGCCTTCCAATCGACTTGAAAAATTATCTGGGGATCTCAGTGGGTTTTACAGTATCCGAATCAACAAACAATGGAGAATAATTTTCAAATGGGACAATGGGAATGCAAATGAAGTGGAAATAATAGACTATCATTAAAAAAAGAAGAAAATGGAGAAGTTGGCAAATGTACATCCGGGAGAAGTACTCTTCTATGAATTTCTTGAACCCTTTGAGATTTCGGCTTATCGACTTTCAAAGGACTTAAAAATTCCACAGACTAGGATTTCGGAAATCATAAAAGGTAGGCGCAGAATAACGGCGGACACAGCACTTCGACTTAGTAAATATTTCGGGAATTCAGCCAAGTTTTGGCTTGGACTTCAAGATGACTTTGATATCGAAGAAGAACGGGAGGAAAAAAAAGCGGAACTTGACGGAATTGAAAAATATAAAAATAAAAACGTTGCCTAACAAAGTTGGCTATAATCCAGCCCTTGCTTCCTACCAAAAAGAATAATCCTTAACTTCAATAAAATACTAACAACCCTTAAATGATTCCTGCACGTGGCTTGCTCCGAAGGCCAGAGGTAATGGCCAGCACTTTTCTCCTGCCAAAGGCAGGCATGCTCCACTGCGCCACCAAACGTGCCGAGATCATAGACGGATCCGTTGGCGGTAATTAAACCAAAGATAAATAAAAGAGTCATAGAAAGAAAAAATGAAAAAATTATTTACATTTCCTCTTATATTATTATCATTCTTCGCCTGTAATAAAGATGACAACTCGATAATACCCAACACAAATACAGATTCTAGTTTAAAAAAAGGGATTTTTGGACTTAGAAATGGTTTCACATTAACAGATATAGGCGCTGAATATACCCGAATTTTAGTTTGGGATACTGATATAAAATCGATTTATGATGAAATTGATAATGGCGCACCTTTAGAAAACAATATTTATTTTAATGAAGTTAAAACAATTCATGATAATGGTATAAAGATTATTTTAACGCTAAGATGGCCTGACCAAAATTCATCTGACCCAGCCCTATACGACAGAGTGCCAATTTTACAAGACAGAATAGAGTCTTTGAATTTGCTATCAAGATTTTTAAATGACTTTGGACATTTATTAGATATATATTCAGTTCAAAATGAAGTTGGCGGACTTGGCCCAGGTACATATTCCCAAAGTGATATAGTTAATAGTGGTAGCGGCAGTCCTGCGGTACTTTGGTGGCAAGATATTGTATCAACAATAAATACTGAAAAACAAAATAACCCTGACCTAAATCATTTAAGTATTAGTTCTCCAGTTCCTGTTTTATTAAAAAGATTAGTTTTTGACAATAGTGGATTACCTCAAGCTAATATTGATTTTTTTTACGAAACGATTGACTTCGGAAACAAATACTGCGATTATATTGATTTACATTTTAATACCTTTACTTTAGAAGAATATCCGACTACATTAACTTTTTTAAACTCAATAATTAATAGACCTATGATTGCTACTGAATGGTCAGAAGTAGGGTCTGCAAACGATTATATATCCCAACCTATATCAAATCAGGTGTTATCGTATGCTATCAGTATAAATCACTCTATTCCAAGCAGTCTAGCAACAAATAATGAATTGATAGAGCATTTATATGACAATCCAAGTACCATAGACTTTTGGAAAATTATTGTAGAAGAATCTAATTATGAAGAAAACTTTATGGCACAAAGCAGTTCAATGCTTTCAGATGCAGGATTTGAGATAGTTTGTTGGAATAGTGGTTGGCAAGAAGGATTAACTGCCTATGATTTAAGAAGTTTCTATGCGACTAAAACAGTAGGTCCTATAAATAATGAATTAAGTAAGTTCATAAATGAATTCAAAAACTTATAACAACTACCGCCAACAGTGTGCTATAAGTAATAGCGGTTTAGATGCCAAAACGAAAGATAAACTATAAATCAAAGGTCAGTGCTATGCTGAAAAGTTAGTGAGTAGAAATCCGCTACTACTCATACACGCGGCCCGTTGTCAACAAGCTTAACAAACAGCCGAACTAAATTTAAAATGACCGAAAATAACAAAAATGAAGATTTCTATTTTGATTTTTTCCTAAAACGTTTTCCTACCCCAAATACAGAGCTACTGCAATTCTCTCGTTCCTTTTTGATTCTGGAAACCTATAAAAAAAAGAATTTGTTTATACTGAAGACTTACCCCTTTTGAAGGCTTCCCTGTATTTCCATGTTCCGTTGTTTTACTTGCATATGTGTATCACCAATTCAATCAATATGGTACCTGGGGTCATTTTGCATATACACAGCAATCACAAAATACCCTATTACAATCTATTTCTGTTTTTGGGATGGGTTACATCACTTTTTTGATTACTTGGTTTGCCGCTGTCAGTAATTGGGTGTATGAGCAAAGAAATGAGTGGAGAAATATAAAAAAAGGTGCACTTATCTATAATGGTTTTAGGCCTAACATTCATTTATGGTAGTTACCGTGTGCAATTTCAAAAATCCAATGCTGAAACTATCCGTATAGCTTCTATTTCTGCCTTGGACAGCCTTAAGGTTTGGGTTGATATTCAAGGGTTGAACAATAAGGAAACTGCGAATGATATTAAAATAGAAACTAGAAAAAACACATCGAAATTAAATCAAAATTTATTTGACACAAGCATTACAGAAGCAGAAGCTGGGGCAAAAATCGTTTTTTGGGCAGAAGGCAATGGTGTAATCTTAAAAGAAGATGAAAACGAATTGTACAAAGAAGCGAGCGAAATCGCTGCAGCGCAAAATATATATTTAACGTGAGTTCGATGTAACTACAAAGCTAAATAGAGCTGTTTGGTATCGGTGAATTTCTTTTTAAGGGAAGGTTTTCTTTCGGTGAAATTGTAGGCTATCAAAGCAGAGAACAGGTTGGTCAAGAAGTTCTTTGGGCTCCTGTGCCTTGAATGTTCTATCTGGAA
>JBCDBD010000082.1:0-4396 GCA_039184335.1 Bacteroidota bacterium
AGTTATTTAAGTGTTAATGCTGTAACAAAGCAGGGTTGATAGAGTCTATTTGTATATCAATTAAATCTATAATCAAAAATTATTCATCATGAGAAAAAAAGTCCTAATTGTAGCCACGCTATGTCTTTCTGTGGCTACAGCCACATTTGCTGTCGAAACATCCAAAACAGTTGAAAACACAGGTAACGAGATGGTATCCAACCTTGAATTGAGCTCTTTTTGTAAAGCAATCATGCAGGGTGACATTGAAACAGTCAAAAAATTGATTGATCTAGGCGAAGACGTCAATAAAAAATCGTTGGGAATGGCTCCCGTACATTTTGCAGCCCGATACAACAAACCTGAAATACTGGAGCTTTTGATCGCAAATGGGGCGGATTTAAAGAAGCGTTGTGATAAAGGGTATACAGCAAAAAAACATGCTGAATTATCCAATGCCACAGCATCACTGGAAGTTATAGAAACGGCTATGAAAAAATAGGTCTGGTATTTAGTTACCCAATCAAAAAACCCATTGCAGTGCAATGGGTTTTTTTCATTTACCTTATAGTGTTCAAGTAAAAGAGTAAATAAATATGTTAAAAGTCAAAACCTGTGAATGCCCTATATAAAAATGCATAAAAGGCCATCGATAACATAAGTGCACAGAAAACAGAGTAAATTTTCAATAAAATCACTATAATTTCCGGTTTGCAATTATCAAAGGCAGTGACGTATAGGTTTTTAAAATGCAAAAGGATTCCCATCTAGTTTCGTATTTGTACGCACCATACTATAAGGGATAAATCGTATTGTAAAGCTTTGGGAGCGTTAAAGATACTCAAAACGAGCCAAAAAAACGATTTTATCGCTGAACGAACCACTTTTATCGACCTTGATACTTTATGATAGCCTCTTTGATCTTTTCAATCCTATTTTCAGGATCAGGATGGGTACTTTGGAACTCTGGCACCCGATTTGGGCCTGCAGCAGCTTTTAATATTTCCATCACCCTAATCATTTCATAGGGATCGTAACCTGACTGGATCATCAAGAGTACGCCAAGCTCATCACTTTCCAATTCATCACCCCTTCCATTTTTGAGAAGGGTGTTTTGTCCAATACTGCCCACAATACTTCCGGCATCGGCACCAACAGTGGCTCCCATGGTCACGGTCTTCCAAAAATTGCTCTCTGCGATACGCTCTGCAGAATGCCTGCCGATCACATGTCCAATTTCGTGTCCTAAGACACCGGCCAATTGGGCCTCGTTCAACTGTGAAAAAAGTGCATAAGTGATAAAACACTGTCCGCCAGGTAAGGCAAAGGCATTGAGGTTACGGCGATCCGCCAATAAATGAAAGTCATATTGATAAGGGGTTTCACGGGCGATACTGTTTTTCACCAATTTTTGGCCCACGGCATCAACAACTGCCTGCATACGCTCATCATGGTATAGCCCGCCATGCTGTTGTGCGATTTCAGGAGTACTTTGCAGCCCAATGGCAATTTCTTGCTCTGCCGTCATATTTATATTCTGTACCCTTCCCGTATATGGATTTTCTTCCTTGTTGCTGCATCGTTGCACAAAGGCAAAGGCCACGATTGCCAAGCCAATCAAGATACGAATTTTCCAACTGCCTCTACTTCTCATTTGGGTTAGTTTCAATTCTATGTAAAAGGTACAAAAAACGGATTATAACAGCTCTTGGTTAATATCTAAAATATGGTCTTGAACATAAGATCTAAGAAAAGCGGCCGTAAAATGTTCACACCCCAAAAAATCTTCATCACCCAGCAATTTCACTATATTCAATTTTCGATAGGCCGTCAACATGGGAATGGACAATGGGGCGTAGCTGTAATGCCATGGTTCATACTTGAACCCTTTTCTTTTGGGGTCATTGGTATATACCAGATAAAAACCATATTTTTCGGAGTGCCCATCCAACCATAGTTTAAAGTCTTCAAAAGGACCATCTTTTTCAAATTTTTCTGGGACCAATACATCACCAGATGTTTTGGGATACCCGTCTATGATATCGATATCAGTGCCCCAATGGTGTCGGCTCGTACCGGGTATGGTCGAATAGGCAATGATTTTATCAATTGCGTCAAGTGGGGATAGCCCTTCATCTTCAGTATAACGAATGTATTTTCGTTCCCAAATGGATTGTTGTCGATAAAAATCGCGGTAACTGGAGACCATTTGAATATCGAAGCCATCATTGTAGGCCGCTTTTTTCATGGTGACAAAGGCGTCATGGGCCTCTTGTCTTAAATTGATTCCCTTTCCAAAAAGGTCGATATCCGCCTTGCCCATCAATTCGTCAATGGTGTATTCTTGGGATAAGGCATACGAGGGCAATAGCGTCAGTGCCAAACCGGCTGCTCCGGTATTCTTGATAAAAGATCGTCTTTGCATGGGTGCCATGGTTTTTCCATCACAAACTTATGGAATAACTGGTTACCTAGAATAATTGACCCTTAATTTGCTTTCATGGATTATCTGTTCAAGAATAGGAAGCCCTGGTAGTCAAGGTTGAGGTCATCTAATCGGGCAATATAAAAATAGACCCCTTCGGGAAGGCCGACGTCTTTGTTCAGCACAAAGTTGTTGGTATTTGAAATACCGTTGAACTCATTGACATAATTTGCCTTTTCAAATACTTTCTGCCCAAAACGATTGAATATTTGTACGTTATTATTTGGGGATTCTTCCAGCCCATCAATGACAAGAAAATCATTTATTCCATCTCCGTCAGGGGATAAAAAATAATTTCCTAGAGTTGGATTGTTTACTGCAAAGGTATCCAACGGTAGGGGTATGGTGCCAAAAGTAATGGCTGCATAGTTACTGGGCAGGAATTTCCCAGAGGTCATAAAGCCTTGTTCCAGATTACCACCAAAGGCTGTATTGCCCAATACCACCCATTGGTTGGCAGCAATATTGTAGCCAACAATGATTAAATCTTCAGGTACTGTGGCTATGGCCCCCAGATTACTTCGTTCATTCCAGCTCAAGGTCACTGTTGAGCTGACATCGCCTTCGAGTACCCAAAACTCATTCTGGGTGATTTCACCAATATCACGTACTTTTTGATCGGTGTCAAATTGCACATCAAGAACTATGGGATTGTTCGGATTGTCAAAAAAATAAGCACATTTGGCCAATACATTCACTCCGTCAGAATCAAGGATCAATGGGCGTAGCTGCTCTGTATCACCAACTGGAAATGAGAAAAACTGCCTGTTGGTGATCGCTGCAAAACCATTGACTTTTGCCAAGTCATTTTCTCCCGTAAAAAAAGCATTGGGCATAAAATTCAAGTACACTTCAGGGCTATCTTTAGCTGAATTGATATTGCCCAGAACAAAATTCATATTGTTGGTCACACTGACGGAAGTTTCTAAAAAAAGACCGTTTTCCTGCAAAAGCTCCATGTCAAAAAACTGTAGGGGTAGGGCCCCAGAAACGGTCAACCCGTTTTCACCATAAAAGCCGGCTAATCCAGCATTCCCATCGAATACACCATTGTTGATCAAATCGGTGTGAAAGCCCAATTGGGCATTATTGTGAATACGTAGGTTACCGGTATTGTATAGTGCACTTTGGGCCATGGAAAGCAGCCCAAAAAGAAAAAACGGCAATGAAAATAGGTGTTTTGGCATTCGTTACTGTTTTTTGAGCATGGCCTTGATTTCATCCAAATCATTTTGCAGATTTTTCAATGCGCTGGACAATAATTCATTTTCTGCCTTTAATTGCTGTATTTCTTTTTCTTGGGCAATGGTATGCAAAAAGAGTTCTTCGATTTTTTCGAGATTTTTAGAAGACGCTTCGGTAAGATTCCAAAAGCCCTGCTTTTTAATTTCTTTGGCAGATTTAATACCCGGTAGATGGTGCTTTTCTTTGACAAATTTTTCTACCTCTTTCAAATCCTTTATAGTGTATGTAGGGTTCAAGGATGAATATCCAGTATAGTAATTTTCAAAAACATAGTCTGGAATGTCTATGGTGGTATCGCTAGAAAAGAAGCCGCCATCGGCCCTAACATCACCTGCTACATGTAGATTGGCCATAGGGTCAGTAATGCCTATACCAACATCCCCACTATTTTTAATGGTCATCACCGCGTTGGTCAGTGACGGGTTATCAGTATTGGTAAAGGTATTTTGGAGGAAATGGAAATCACCACGTGCAAAGCTGGCGTTTCTCTCGTATACAATAGCTCCTTTTCCATAATCGTTTGGGCTTTCAACGGAGAAGAGTACCCCAGTGGCCGACCCCCCTGAATCGGATCCATCTTGGTTTTGCAGTTCTAAGGCATATGACAGCGAGTTTCCGGCATTTTCGTTAATGTGTAAAAAAGCGTTTGGGTCTGTGGTGCCCATACCGACCTTACCATCATTTTTG
>JBCDBD010000083.1:0-3894 GCA_039184335.1 Bacteroidota bacterium
ACAATTCTACAGATTTTAAGTGTCCGTGTTTTTGAAAAAGTGCCTGTAAATCAACTATTTGAAAGCAAAAATTACAAAAACAACAATACTGATCAATCTAATCAACTGATTATGTTTGACTTATAACCGGACAGTAGTGATAGCAAATATAACCATAGGATTTTGGACTACAATGCCATGGAAGGTGTGGGTGTCGATTTTGTAAAATATTTTGGGTGTTGATGGTGGTGTTCCAAAAGTAGGTTGAAAATGTCGGTGGTGAAGTACTGTATTTTGTTGGGTAATAGTTGGTGATGTTTTTTTTTAGTGGTACGAGGGTCATTTTTCAGCTATTTAAAAAATAAATTTCCAACTATTTGAAATGTTCTGAAATATGCCTACATTTGCAGCCCTCAAAAAGAGGGTTTTTGATTTTATAAGAAAAAAATTTAATGCCAACAATTTCACAATTAGTAAGAAAAGGAAGGGTCACAATTACCAAGAAGAGTAAATCGGCTGCTTTGGATTCTTGCCCACAACGAAGGGGAGTTTGTACACGTGTCTACACCACAACGCCTAAAAAACCTAACTCTGCTATGCGAAAAGTAGCTAGGGTTCGGTTAACAAACGGCAAAGAGGTGAACGCGTACATTCCTGGCGAGGGGCATAACCTTCAAGAGCACTCGATAGTATTGGTAAGAGGTGGAAGGGTGAAAGATTTGCCTGGGGTTAGATATCATATCGTTCGTGGAGCGCTTGACACAGCAGGTGTTGCGGGCAGAACACAGCGAAGATCTAAGTACGGTGCAAAACGCCCTAAAAAGTAATTTCAACTTTAGTAAGAAGCAATGAGAAAAAGACAGGCAAAGAAAAGGCCATTGCTCCCAGATCCCAGGTTTGGAGACCAATTGGTAACACGATTTGTAAACATGATGATGTGGGACGGAAAAAAATCCGTTGCGTTCAAAGTTTTTTACGATGCCATTGATATCGTAGAATCGAAAAAGACCGATGATGAAAAAACCGCACTCGAACTTTGGAAAGATGCATTGTCAAATGTAATGCCACACGTTGAGGTCAGAAGTAGAAGGGTTGGTGGCGCTACTTTCCAGATTCCAATGCAAATTCGTCCAGATAGAAAAATTTCCACGGCCATGAAGTGGTTAATCAATTATGCAAGAAAGCGTAATGAAAAATCAATGGCGCAAAAACTGGCTGCTGAGATTTTGGCTGCAGCTAAAGAAGAAGGTGCTGCGGTCAAAAAGAGAGTGGATACGCACAAGATGGCCGAAGCCAATAAAGCATTCTCACACTTTAGATTCTAGTTCATAAAATGGCAAGAGATTTAAAATATACAAGGAATATTGGTATTGCTGCTCACATTGATGCTGGTAAGACCACGACTACTGAGCGTATTCTTTTTTACACAGGTGTAAGTCACAAGATTGGCGAGGTGCATGATGGCGCGGCAACTATGGACTGGATGGAACAAGAGCAAGAGCGCGGCATTACAATTACTTCAGCTGCTACAACCTGTACTTGGGAGTTTCCAACTGAGAATGGAAAGCCTACAGCTGATGCAAAAGGATACCACTTTAATATTATAGATACTCCCGGTCACGTTGACTTTACTGTTGAGGTAAACCGATCTTTGCGTGTATTGGATGGATTGGTTTTCTTGTTCAGTGCCGTTGATGGGGTCGAGCCCCAATCTGAGACCAACTGGAGATTGGCAGATAATTATAAAGTACCCCGAATTGGGTTCGTGAACAAAATGGACCGTCAAGGTTCCAACTTCTTGAATGTTTGTAAACAGGTTAAGGAAATGTTGGGTTCCAATGCTGTTCCAATTGTTTTGCCAATTGGTGAGGAAGCTGACTTTAAAGGTATCGTTGACCTTGCTAAGAATAGGGCCATTGTGTGGCACGATGAGAACTTCGGTTCCACATTCGATGTCATCGACATCCCTTCCGAAATGCAAGAAGAGGTAAGTGAATACCGAGCTGCTTTGATTGAAGCGGTTGCGGAATATGATGAGGAGTTGATGGAAAAGTTCTTTGAAGATGAAAACTCCATCACAGAAGAGGAAGTGCATGCTGCCTTGAGAGCCGCCGTTATGGATAGGGCCATTATTCCCATGGTTTGTGGATCTTCTTTCAAAAACAAGGGGGTTCAATTCTTATTGGATGCTGTTTGTCGTTACTTGCCTTCACCTTTGGATAAAGATGATATTGTGGGTGCCGATCCGGATACCGGAGAAGAAATTACCAGAAAACCAGACCCAAAAGAGCCATTCTCAGCATTGGCCTTTAAAATAGCCACAGATCCCTTTGTGGGTCGTTTGGCCTTCTTTAGGGCCTATTCAGGTCGTTTGGATGCGGGCTCCTATATCTTGAATAACCGTTCAGGTAAAAAGGAGCGTATTTCCCGTATTTACCAAATGCACTCCAATAAGCAGAATGCAATCGAATACATTGAGGCTGGTGATATTGGTGCCGCAGTAGGATTTAAGGATATCAAGACCGGTGACACCATGTCTTCCGAGAAACACCCTATTGTGTTGGAGAGTATGGATTTTCCCGACCCAGTTATTGGTATTGCGGTTGAGCCCAAAACCAAAGCGGATGTGGATAAATTGGGAATGTCCTTGGCGAAGTTGGCCGAAGAAGACCCAACCTTTCAGGTCAAGACTGACGAAGCTTCTGGGCAGACCATTATCTCAGGTATGGGAGAGTTACACTTAGATATTATCGTAGATCGTTTAAAGCGCGAATTCAAGGTTGAGGTCAACCAGGGGCAGCCCCAGGTTGAGTACAAAGAGGCTTTGACCGCTTTGGCTAACCATAGGGAAGTCTATAAAAAACAAACAGGAGGTCGTGGTAAGTTTGCAGATATTGTATTTACCATGGAGCCGGCCAGTGAAGGCGAAGATGCCAAGGCTGGATTGGAATTCATTAATGAAATCAAAGGAGGTAACATTCCTAAGGAATATGTTCCATCAGTAGAAAAAGGATTCAAGGAAGCCATGAAAAATGGTCCTTTGGCCGGATTTGAGATGGACAGCATGAAGATTACTTTAAAAGATGGTTCTTTCCACCCCGTGGATTCGGATTCGTTGTCTTTTGAGTTGGCTGCCAAGCTGGGGTACAAGGAAGCTGCTAAAGCTGCCCGTGCCGTATTGATGGAGCCTATCATGAAGTTGGAAGTATTGACCCCAGAAGAGAACATGGGTGATATCGTTGGTGATTTGAACCGAAGAAGGGGGCAGGTGAACAATATGGATGACAGGGCAGGTTCTAAAGTGATTAAGGCTGAAGTCCCTCTTTCAGAAATGTTTGGTTATGTTACTGCTTTGAGAACGTTATCTTCTGGTAGGGCCACATCAACAATGGAATTTTCACATTATGCAGAAACTCCTTCCAATATAGCAGAGGAAGTAATTAAATCTGTAAAAGGAGTAACCGCTTAAATTTTTCAGCAAGATGAGTCAAAAAATTAGAATTAAATTAAAGTCTTACGACCACAATTTGGTGGATAAATCTGCTGAGAAAATTGTGAAAACAGTCAAGACAACGGGTGCTGTGGTTACGGGACCTATTCCATTACCGACACACAAAAAGATATTTACGGTTTTGCGTTCGCCTCATGTGAACAAGAAATCCAGAGAGCAATTTCAGTTGAGTTCATACAAGAGATTGCTTGATATTTACAGTTCTTCTTCAAAAACCATTGATGCTTTAATGAAATTAGAGCTCCCAAGTGGTGTAGAAGTCGAAATAAAAGTGTAAATTTGCACGCCTTTTGAGAAAAAAGGTAGACATGTCCGGAGCTTTGTGCGAAGGAAAAACGGGAAAAAGATAAGATATCTGGGTCACAGGATTTTTTCTTTGACCCAATTTTTTTGCCAAAATTTTG
>JBCDBD010000084.1:0-3289 GCA_039184335.1 Bacteroidota bacterium
GTATAGTTGAACAATAAGCAGATTTTAAAATTTGACATCGTTGATTTTAAGGGAACCTTACACTTCATGAAAAAATTCAATTTCTACGTTCAACTTCACAAATTCTTATTTAATCTGAAAGGGCAATTTGATAATAATCTTAATTCAAAAAATGAAAAATGAAAATCCCAAAATTCAAGATTAATTGGCGTTATGCCATTGGCGAATTCTTTATCGTTGTTATTGGTATTTTGGTAGCCTTTCAATTGGATGCTTGGAAAGAAAATCAGGATGAAGCTAGGTTGGTAAATGAATATTTGACTGATATTAAGGCAGGACTAGAAACTGATCAAGCTTTTTATAAAAGAGCATCGGAATATTTTAATTCAATTGGAAAGGATATTCAGACAACCAGGGATTATCTACTGCAGGACCAATTAAGTCTGCCTAAAGATGGACAAAAGAGTATAAGAGAATTGACTGATTGGTATCGGATTTATATTTCCAATACAGCATTTGAAGATCTTAATAATTCTGGTCGTATAAGCCTAATAGAGAACAAAAAATTACGCTATGACATCATAGCATATTACCAATATATCGATTTCGTTAGGGTTCTGGACATAGAGTATAATGAAAGTCTGAATCGGATGAAAGAAGGTCTTCTTGGGAAAATGGTGTATCACAATCATGATGAATTAATTGTTCCAGAAAATCAAGTGGATGTAATATTGAATTACTTGGACCAGAAACAAAATTTTATGGATGGCTATTTAGGACACAGAAGGGTGTGCAATCAGCTTAGCTCTAATATTGTTAACACAATTCAAGAGGCTATTGAAAATCCCTAGTTGGCATAAGTGAAAATCAAATACTAATCTACACTGCATGTAAAGTTTATTTAGTCTTTTGAAAAAATCTATCAGACTAATATCCAAATTGCTGTAATTCCAGGAGGTATCATTTGATAAACAAGAAATCACTGAATAAGTTTCAAGGAGAATTTGGAGAGGATGAAGACTCCCCCTTTTCATTCCGTGGTAAATTAAACAAATAGGTGTTTCAAAAGGGAACAAAGCGTTTACATTTTTTGTCCTGCTAGCAGGACTAAGAATGTAAAGTAAGAGGGTATAATACGCTAACGCGATGTTACAATTTCTAGTTGATTGATTTTCATGTAGTTGATGGAATTAAAAATTTCGTGAAAAACAGTTTTTACGCCAAAAACCCTGGGAACCCCTATAAACAATGAAAGTTTTTGGCGCAAAAAATATTATTTGCTATTAGATGTTGCAATTTGTGTTACCCTTTTTCACGAATTTCGTTTGATCTGATTTGTTGCGGATTGTAGAGCGGAGAGCAATCAAACCTTATAACGAAAGAACAGTGGAGATTATAAGAGTGCGCCCTATTTTGATTTTACTTGACGCTTTTCCATCGGAACGCTATAAAAACCCAACAGGATCCAAGCGCAAAGTTTTGGGGTAAGTATTCTATGGACTTACCAAATTAAATTCGAACTTTTTTGTCATTATTTTTCCCATTCAATCCGCCCCGTCTTTTTGTGGGGGTCGTTTTGAAGGAAAAAATAATGGGTTAGGAAGCATGTCTGTATACGTTTACGTACGGTGTGCCGCGATTTACGACCGCGAAGGCCCTCGAGACGAGCTTGTTTCGCACAATATTGACGGTGCTCATCTTGTTCTTGCCTGCGGCTATCCTTTGATCATAGTACCTCTTGATTTCCGAATTGTGCCTTATCGATGAGAGTGCGCACATATTCAAAAGGCTCTTGATACCCTTGTTGGCCATGGGACTGACCCTCGACCTTCCCTTTATACTGGTGCCGGATTGATAGGGGTACGGAGCTATCCCACAATAGGCGGCAAACTGTCTGGCATTGTCGAACTTGGTGAAGCCCTCGGTATGGACCAGCAGGAACCTGGCCGCTTGTTTTCCGATGCACTTGATGCTCAACAGAAGACCTAAGATGCGGTCAAGTTCGGTATCAGACTTGATGACGGAGTCCATTTCCCCGTCGATGGTATCGATTTGTTTGGTAAGCTCTGCGACCATTTTCTTCTGCACCTTGAACAAGAGCCCGAAGTCTTTTTCTGCCAATACTTTTTTCTGTTCCTTGAGACTGGCCTTGTAACCCGCCCTTTGCCTTACCAGCCGCTCGCGGAGGGAGAGCATCTTCTTCAGTGCCCTTATCCGTTTGGACGGGGCCTTTGACAATGTGATCTCGTCCCTAAGCCTATAGGCATAAAGGGCAATCTTGGCCGCGTCTATCTTATCGTCCTTCCCCCTTACAATGCCAAGTGACCTTTTGATCTCAAGCCCGGACACTACGGTATAGGGAATCCCTTCCTTGGAAAGATGTTCGGACAGCTTCTCCGAATAAAGCCCGGTGTGCTCGAAGATGAACAGGATATTTTCAGTGGGTACGGGGCTTTTGCCATAGGCCCATTTGACAAGCAGGGAGAATCCCTTTTTTGAGTTCTCGAAAGTACCTTTGCACTTGTTGGAATGGATGTGGGCATCAAGGGTCGCCTTGCTCACATCGATGCCGATGGTCTCTTTGGTTTCCATAACTTTACATTGTTTTAAATGGTTACTTTGACTAAAACCTTTAACAGGTAATTCCTAAAATTCTATTTGGTCCTTGTAACCGGATTAAGAGAGAATGGGGACTAATACTTACCTTGGGCCGTTAACCCAGGATTTGGGTGAGTTCACCCCATTCTCTTTTTAAAAACCAAAGTTATCCACAAAAAAGGAAGTTGTGAGTCTCCCCCAGACCCCCTCTTTTCAACATTATATATTGGTTTTATATGGAAGCTAATCTAAAGGAATTTGGGGGATGAACAATCTTTATTCAACCCAAAAATCAGGTACAATATTGCTCCCAAAAACAGTACAGTCTCCGCAGGGACGGAGAGTTACAATAAATGGTCCTTCACAAAGTGGCGGTGGTTCAGCATTGGACAAGAAAAATTCTACTTGTTCATCGTTTAATAATTCTATTAAGGTACGTTGAGCACCACATTCCTCAAGAGATGAAGGTCCGTCCCTAAGAGGATTGGGAAGTGGAGGGGAAAATACCGCATTACAGTTAAAGTTATCAAAAAAAGGTGGCAATGGTTCATCTGGAAAAAAATCAGAGTAGTTAAAAAATATACGTTGTTCAGCTACGCTTGCCACTTCAAAATAACCTATGACAATATCTTCGGAGTTTCCTGCTGCTTTGATATTCCCTTCAATCAGTCCTGGTTGGATTTGTGTGAACAGATTATCGCTTTGAGAAAAC
>JBCDBD010000085.1:0-2266 GCA_039184335.1 Bacteroidota bacterium
CAACCTCAAATCTCAAATATCTGGGTACAAAGGGCGGTTGTTTTACAAAATTGAAGTTGAACAGGTCCGGTCTGTTGCAACGTGCTATTTCCAACACATCTCGAAACCCTTTGGTAGTGATCAAGGCTGTTTTTGCACCTTTACGCTCGGTCAGGGCATTGATGACCACTGTAGTACCATGGGCAAAGAAGTCAATTTCCCCTAAGTTTACATTTCCCTTTTCTATGGTATCCAATATACCTTGCTCAAAGTTGGAAGGTGTGGTATCTGATTTCGTGAAGCGTACTCCTGTTGGCTTACCCGTTTGTTTGTTAAGTTCCAGGCATACCAAGTCGGTAAAAGTCCCACCTATGTCTGTTGCGACTCTCATAGTTTTTATTCATACGTTTTAAAGAAAGCCACTAATGGAGGTTAGTGGCTTTGCAATTGCATTGGGTCACTTAAAACTAACTCAAATAATAGTGTTTTGCTACATCCGTTAGAACTTGTAAGCTACACTTGCTCCGTAGGCAGCTGGTTGGCCTAGCCATGCCAAATCAGAGCCCCCATTGGAAAAGGTTTGCGCAAAAAATTCGGTAATGTAGTCCGTATCAGTGATGTTGGTTCCCCAAAGATTCAAGGTAAAGTTGTCAAAAGTAACGCCAAGTCTTGCGTTCAAAAGATGGTATGATGACGATACGGCAGCGTTGTCTTCATGCCAGTAGATTTCTCCCGTTCCTTCTAAGTTGATATTGCCAGTGAAGGCAACATTATTTGCAATGGCAAAGCTCGATTCCAATCCGAAACTGTAGCTGTCTTGGGGCACCAGGGGTGTATTGTTCCCTGAAACATCAATGGTCTCATTGGCACCTGTACTCACCGTGGATGTACCTTCAGTTATTCTGGCTTTACTTACCCCATAACTTGCCAATATATCCAACCAATTGGTTGCCCTCAATTTTAAATCGGCCTCAAACCCGACAGATTCACTTTCTGGAACATTGAAGTTGCCAATCAGAATATTTCCATTGCCCCCATCCAATACCAGAGCGTATAGTTGCTGATTGTTGAAATCAATATAATACCCAGATAGGTTCAATATAAAGCGGCCATTCCACCAAGTATTTTTCATTCCAATTTCATAGTTGTCCGTGGTCTCTGCATCAAAATCTGAATTGTACCTAACCGTATTTCCTTGGTTAAAACCACCTGTTCTATACCCACGGCCATAATTGGCATATAACAACGTATTTTCTGTAGCCTTTAGGGCCAGCGAAAATTTGGGCTGAAGCTGGGTATCCGTTTTTTCTGGATTGGTGTTTTCCGTCACGTTGTCTTGCTCAATATTGTCACTGTCAAACCGAAGTCCAGCAGATAATGTCAACTTGTCTGAAACTTGAAAATCCAAAAATCCAAATGCAGCGAAAGTATTATAGGTATTGGTGAAGTTTCCAATGGCCAATCTCGATTGGGTTCCCGTCGGTTCAAAAGGTGGGGCAAAAAATCCAAAATCCGCAGTGGCATCCGTAATGAGCTCTTTATCCAACTTTTGATAAAAAGCACCCAAATCCCAGCTTACTTTGCTATCGGTCACCGTCGAGCTCAAACGAAATTCTTGATTAATGGTTTCTGTATTACTGTCTTGAATCTGTCTCAAAACATCAGCTGCGGTAAAATCCAGGTCCCCCACATGGTTGCGCTCTCCTTTGTTGTAGGAAGATGATGAGGTAAGCCTAACGTTGCCTAAGTTAAAATCGAACTTTAGATTACCATAGATGGCGTCAAGTGTCGAACGCCCAAACTGATCCGCTTGAATAGCAAGGTTATCAAAATCATCAGGGTCAATGGTAGGGCTCCCATTCGTTGGAGCGGCATAATACACGGCCCCTGCTTCAGCATCAATAAATTGACCAGTAAGTGTAGCCGTCGTATTGGAAGATAGAATGGCCTTTAACTGCCCTCGTACTGATAGGTCTTCTATAAAATCTGGAGCAGTGTCCAAGGTAACATTGTCCAAGAGACCATCGCCATTTTTGTAGGCTCCTGAAATTCGATAGAACAGTTTATCCTTGATTAAAGGCCCAGTGGATGACAATTGCGCCTGAAATAGGTTTCCATTGGCATACCCAAACTGAATCTTATTTCTTGAAGTATTGGTGGGTTCATTGGTTACGATGTTGATGGCACCCGCAATGGCGTTTCTACGGGTCGGGGTTAGCAGCGTTTCCCCAAGCGATGCGTCGGCGAAGGGCGCCGGCCCGTCCCAGGCCAGGCCGTGATCAGCCAC
>JBCDBD010000086.1:0-1829 GCA_039184335.1 Bacteroidota bacterium
AGATAGGTATGGATGATGTTTAGTTTTGATGTTTCAATTAGGTCTTAAACCTTAAGAATTTTGTACTTTTTAAACAGGGGACTTGTGTGCGCCAGGCGGTCATTTTTGTCAATTATCCTAATTATTTTCTTTTGGAGCACTTTCAGCTTGTTTTATTTATGTTCATATGTGCTGCCCCAAATCGGAAGGCCATAATTGATAATTGGTAATATCATATAATTGTATAACAGGAGAGTATGACCAGAGTTAAGGATGTGCGGAGCTCTTTTTATTATACCAATATTTCTTGATATCGTGTTTCCAACGTTTTTTATATGCTGTGTCCACCTCAGATCCTCCTCTATAGAGATTCCTAGGTATTTGGTGCAAAACTTGCGTTGTAGGTTTTCATTGTTGATTTGGATATTTAGATCATTTTGAGGAGAGGTTGAGAAAATTTGGTAGTTTGATTTCTTCACGTTTAATGAAAGGCGGTTGCAACAGAGCCAGGCCGTTATATCTTTGAGGCTATCCTGAATATGCTTTTCAAGGCTAGTTTTGTTATTCGCAGTGAAAAAGAGAGCCGTGTCATCTGCAAAAAGATAGAATTTTGGGATCAATGAGCATTTGTGCAAGTCATTTACATACAATAGGAACAAAAGCGGGCCCAGAACACTTCCTTGTGGTACGCCTGTAGAAATTCGACACGGCTCGTCTGTAATGGTTCTGTTGAACTTAACATATTGGGTACGATTTTCTAAGTAGGATGAAAAAAGTTTTAGAGAAGTTCCATGAATGCCGTATAAACGTAATTTTGAAAGAAGTATATGGTGGTTGACAGTATCGAAGGCTTTGCTAAAATCGAGATAGATGGCTGCAGAAACTTTTTTTTGGGTCAGCGCTGATGTTATGTCATCATATAGTAGGGCAATTGGCATAAATGTGCTGTGGCTCTTTTGAAATCCAAATTGATTTTTAAAGATGGTGTTATTTTCATTCAAGTATTCAATGATTTGTTGGTAGACAATTTTTTCGAATACCTTGGCTAATATAGGGAGTATGGAGATGGGTCTATAATTTGTGAAAGATGATTTACTACCGGATATGTAAATTGGAACAACTAAAGCAATTTTGAATTCATCAGGGAAGACACCATGAGCTAGGCACAGATTAAACAGATGGGTTAGATGGGGAGAGATCGAAAGAGATATACGTTTTAGTATCTTAGCACTCATACCGTCATACCCAGCTCCCTTATTACCCAGGGACGTTATGGTTTTCTGAACCATTGCTTCGTTTATTGGGTGAAAATGAAAAGTTGGGGACGCCTGGTCCCTTACAAGGTATTGAAGAGGATCTGAGGTGGACGGCGGAAGCGAGGCATCCAGAGAAGCACCTACTGTTGAGAAGAAATTATTGAAATGATGCGCAATCTTTTGGGGATTTGTTTCTAGTTTGTTCTCGATCTCGAATAGTTCTGGAAGTTCATTTTTGTGTTTGTTTTTTCGTGTCAATTGTAGAAGGGTGTTCCAAAGCTTTCTAGGATCTGATTTATCTTCTTCTAGTTTTCTTTGGTAATATAGTTTTTTGGCATTTCGTATGACATTAATTAACACGTTCTTGTAGTTTTTATATAATGTTTCATCATTTTTAGATTTCGAGCGAATAAATTTTTGATAAAGATCTGTTTTTTTTTTATACATCTTAGAATACTGTATGAGATCCATGGTTGAATAGGTGTGTTTCGGCGCCTTTTTTTCCTTGTCGAGAGATTGGAGATTTCATCCACGAGAGCTGATTGTATCAAGGTTGCAACGCTGGCAGGATCATTAATAGTTGAAAGATTTTCC